>NZ_JBEYUN010000023.1:0-118227 GCF_040643545.1 Streptomyces sp. NPDC047117
CCGTCGCCGTCCTCGTAGTTGACGGAGTTGATCACCGCGCGGCCGCCGAGCTTCTCCAGGCCCGCCTGGATGACCGGGACCTCGGTGGAGTCCAGGACGATGGGAAGGGTGGAGGCGGTGGCGAAGCGGCCGGCCAGCTCGGTCATGTCCGCCACGCCGTCCCGGCCGACGTAGTCCACGCACAGGTCCAGCATGTGCGCGCCCTCGCGGATCTGGTCCCGGGCCATCTCCACGCAGTCGTCCCAGCGGGCGTCCAGCATGGCCTCGCGGAACTTCTTCGAACCGTTGGCGTTGGTCCGCTCACCGATCGCCAGGTACGAGGTGTCCTGCCGGAACGGGACGGTCTGGTACAGCGAGGCGGCGCCGGGCTCGGGGCGCGGGCGGCGCTCGGTCGGGGCGGTGCCGCGGACCCGCTCCACGACCTGGCGCAGGTGCTCGGGGGTGGTGCCGCAGCAGCCGCCGACCAGGGACAGGCCGTACTCGGCGACGAAGGTCTCCTGGGCGTCGGCCAGCTCGCCCGCCGTCAGGGGGTAGTGCGCGCCGTCCTTGCCCAGGACCGGCAGGCCCGCGTTGGGCATGCAGGAGATCGGCACACGGGAGTGACGGGCCAAATAGCGCAGGTGCTCGCTCATCTCGGCCGGACCGGTCGCGCAGTTCAGGCCGATCATGTCGATGCCCAGCGGCTCCAGCGCCGTCAGCGCCGCACCGATCTCCGACCCCAGCAGCATCGTCCCGGTCGTCTCCACCGTCACCGAGACGACCAGCGGCAGGTCGCTGCCTGCCGACTCCAGGGCCCGCCGGGCTCCCAGTACCGCGGCCTTGGTCTGCAGCAGGTCCTGGGCGGTCTCCACCAGCAGCGCGTCCGCGCCGCCCCGGAGGAGCCCGGCCGCGTTCTGTTCGTACGCGTCCCGGAGCGTTCCGTACCGGGCGTGGCCGAGCGTGGGGAGTTTGGTACCCGGGCCGATCGAGCCCAGGACCCAGCGGGTCCGCCCGTCCCGTGCGGTGAAGGTGTCCGCGGCCTCGCGGGCGATGCGCGCGCCGGACTCGGACAGCTCGAAGACCCGCTCGGGGATGTCATACTCCGCCAGCGCCGCGTGGTTCGCGCCGAAGGTGTTGGTCCCCACGCAGTCGACGCCCACCGCGAAGTACTCCTCGTGGACCGAACGCACGATGTCGGGTCGGGTGAGGTTGAGGATCTCGTTGCAGCCCTCGTGGCCCTCGTAGTCGTCCAGGCCGGGGTCGTGGGCCTGGAGCATCGTGCCCATCGCTCCGTCGGCGACCACGACGCGCGAGGCGAGGGCCCGGCGGAGCGTCACCCCCCGTCCGGCCGTCATGTCAGCTCCTTCAGGTGGGCGACCAGGTGGGCGACGCAGCCCACGCCGTACGTGCCGCGGACGCGTGCGACGAGGGCGTCGCGGTAGAGGCGGTACTCCTGCGTGCCGACGTAGTCCAGTGCGGTCGCGGCGACCGCGCAGCCCAGCTGGGCCGCGCACTTCTCCGGGACGCCCCACGCCATGCCGGCGAGGAAGCCGGCCCGGAAGGCGTCGCCCACCCCGGTCGGGTCGACGACGCCGGCCACCTCCACCGCCGGGACGGCCAGCGGGGGCCGGCCGTCCCGCCGGATGCGGGCGCCGGATGCACCGTGCGTGGTGATCCAGCAGCCGACGCGGCGCAGGATCTCCGCCTCGGTCAGGCCGGTGCGCTCCGCCAGGAGGGCCGACTCGTACTCGTTGGTGAACAGCCAGCGCGCACCGTCCACCAACTCCAGCGCGTCCGCCCGCGTCAACCGGGCGAGCTGCTGGGACGGGTCGGCCGCGAACGGGATGCCGAGGGCGCGGCAGGCACGGGTGTGCCGCACCATCGCCTCCGGGTCGTCCGGCGAGATCATGACCAGGCCGAGGCGCCCCACCCGTGCCAGGACCGCCCCCAGGTCGATGTGGCGTGCCTCGGTCATCGCCCCGGCGTAGAAGGTCGCGATCTGGTTCTGCATCCGGTCCGTGGTGCACACGAACCGGGCCGTGTGCAGCTCCTCGCTGACCCGTACCGAATCCGTGTCCACGCCGTGCTGCTTGAGCCATACCCGGTACGGCTCGAAGTCGGCGCCGACCGCGCCCACCAGCACCGGGCGCAGCCCGAGCAGGCCGAGGCCGAAGGAGATGTTGGCCGCCACTCCTCCCTTGCGGATGTCGAGCCGGTCCGCGAGGAAGGAGAGGGAGACCCGGTCCAGCCGGTCGGCCAGGAGCTGGTCGGTGAAGTTGCCGGGGAAGGTCATCAGATGGTCGGTGGCGATGGATCCCGTGACCGCGATCCGCATGTCGGCTCCTCCTCCGCTCGTCAGGCGCCGGCGGCCGCGCGCAGGGCCGCCACGCGGTCGGTGCGCTCCCAGGTGAAGCCGGGGAGTTCGCGGCCGAAGTGCCCGTACGCGGCGGTCTGCGCGTAGATCGGACGGAGCAGGTCCAGGTCGCGGATGATCGCCGCGGGGCGGAGGTCGAATACCTGCCCGATGGCCTCCTCGATGCGGGCCTGCGAGACGACCGCGGTGCCGAAGGTCTCGACGAAGAGACCGACCGGCTCGGCCTTCCCGATCGCGTACGCGACCTGCACTTCGCAGCGGGTGGCCAGGCCGGCGGCCACCACGTTCTTCGCGACCCAGCGCATGGCGTACGCGGCGGAGCGGTCCACCTTGGACGGGTCCTTGCCGGAGAACGCGCCGCCGCCGTGCCGGGCCATGCCCCCGTACGTATCGATGATGATCTTGCGGCCGGTGAGGCCCGCATCGCCCATCGGGCCGCCGATCTCGAACCGCCCCGTGGGGTTGACCAGCAGCCGGTACTCGTCGGTCTCCAGCTTGATGCCGTCGTCGGCGAGCCGGCCGAGAACGTGGTCGACCACGTGCTCGCGGATGTCGGGTGCCAGCAGGGAGTCCAGGTCGATGTCGCCCGCGTGCTGCGACGAGACGACCACGGTGTCCAGGCGCACCGGGCGGCTGCCCCGGTACTCGATGGTGACCTGGGTCTTGCCGTCCGGGCGCAGGTAGGGAACGGTGCCGTCCTTGCGGACGTCGGTGAGGCGCTGGGAGAGCCGGTGCGCGAGATGGATCGGCAGGGGCATCAGCTCGGGGGTCTCGTCGCAGGCGTACCCGAACATCAGCCCCTGGTCGCCGGCGCCCTGCCGGCCCAGCTCGTCACCGTCCTCGTCGCCGGCCCCGTCACCGCTCTCGTCCGTGGTGTCGACGCCGCGGGCGATGTCAGGTGACTGGGCGCCGAGAGAGACCGAGACGCCGCACGAGGCGCCGTCGAAGCCCTTGGCCGACGAGTCGTACCCGATGTCGAGCACGGCGTCGCGCACGAGCTGGGCGATGGGCGCGTACGCGGTCGTGGTGACCTCGCCCGCGATGTGCACCTGGCCGGTGGTGATCAGTGTTTCCACCGCGACGCGGGCCCGCGGGTCCTGGGCGAGCAGGGCGTCCAGGACGGTGTCGCTGATCCGGTCGGCGATCTTGTCGGGGTGTCCCTCGGTGACGGATTCCGAGGTGAAGAGCCGTCTGCTCACGTCAGCCCACCTCCGCACCGAAGAAGTTCGCCTCAATGGCGTCGAGTGTGCGGATGGCGTCGACCTCCAGCGTCTCCATCTCGATGGACCTGCCGCACTGCTGCTCCAGCAGGAAGACGAACTCCACGAAGGAGAGCGAGTCGATCAGGCGGTTCTCGATGAGGTCCAGGTCGCCGGGGATGTCCTCGCGCTCCGGGTGACGCTTGAGGATCCAGTCCTTGACCTGCTGCAGTCCGTCGTTCATGGGGTGCTCCTTACGGTGCCGATGGTGCGGAAGAGGGGTGTACGGAAGAGCGGTGGGGGCGGTCCCGTGCGGGGTCCGCCGCCGGGTCGCCGAGGATCGGCGCTGCCACGGCCACCGCGTAGTCCACGTCGTGGCTGATGCTGACGGTGATCTCGGTGATGCCGGCCTGTGCGGCGTACTCGGCTGCCTTGCGCCGGAGCTGGACGAGCGGCCACCCGCCGTCCGCGCGCCGCACCACGATGTCCCGCCAGGGCAGCAGTACGTGACGGACGCGCAGCGTCTTGAACGCGGCCTCCTTGGCGGCGATCCGGCCGCACAGGCCGAGGAGGTCGAGGCCGCTGGACGTACGGCAGTCGTCCAGTTCACCGGTGTCCAGCATCCGGCCGAAGAACTCCTCGCCGTACTCCATGAGGAGTCTGCGGACGCGGGTGACGGACACGATGTCCATGCCGAGATTCGCCCAGCCCAGGCCGCCCGCCGGTGGGGCGGTGGGGCGGGCCGGCACCTCAGGTCACCGGCCCGCCGGACAGGGCGGCGCCGGGAGCGGCGGCGTTCGCGCGGCGCACCGCCTCGGTCGCCGCCGCCCAGCTGCCGTGCCGCCTGGTGAGCGCGGACAGCCAGCGTTCCAGGCCGAAGGCCACGCAGCTGGTGAAGGCCGGGCCGCCGTCGCCGGCCAGGGAGATGTCGCAGCGGTCCCCGAAGAAGTTGCGGTGCGTGTTGACCGAGGCGATCGCCAGGTCCTCGTACAGGAACTCGTGCTTGACGGGCGAGAGGCGCTGCAGCAGTGCCTTGGTGTTGCCCTTGTCGTAGAAGGGGTCGCAGGCCGCCTCCCTGCGCAGGGGCAGGTCGAGCGCCTCGGCGAAGGCAGTGATGCGGTCGGTGAAGGCGGCCAGGTGCGCCTCGGCGTGGTCGCGGCTGCCGAGAGCGACGATCTCCCGCATACGGAAGGCGAGTTGGCGGCGGAGCCCTTCGTAGTACTGCTCCTGCCGGAAGCACCAGCCGACGATGGTGACGAGCGAGTCGTCGGACACCTGCCGGCCCTGCTGGTCCAGGAAGACCGCGTAGCAGGAGGCGGAGGGCAGGCCGAGTTCGGCCGGCTGGAGCGCCTGACAGGGGAAACAGCCGGTGTCCGCACAGAAGGGCGAGGTGTCGCGGCGCGCCAGGTCGAGCGGGGCCGCGACGACGGCCTGCTGCGGGAAGTTGTCGTAGTAGTCGAGCCGCGCCAGATCGGCTGCGGGCAGCAGCGGCGGCATGGTCATCGGCCGGGCGCCGGCCGCCACGCCCCAGCTCTCGAAGGTGTCGTCGAGAAGCCGGAGCAGGGCGGTGCCCTCCGGCCCGAGCGTCGGCAGCCCGCTCTGCGGCTGGGCCAGGGACTGGTCCCGGGTCGGAGACTGTTCCTTGTGCTGGGACTGGGGCTGAGCAGGTGGTGCTGTGGTCACGGTCCACCTCGCAGTGGTGGGTAGGAAGACGTAGGACGACGTGGGAAGACGTACTGATGGGTGGGCTGGTACGGGAGTTACGCGAACCCAGTGGGTCAGATCGCCGGCAGTGTGTCGTCCGAGAAGATGCCGGTCCTGAGGAAGAAGGCGAGCGGCTTGCGGATGGCCTTGCGCTCGTGCTCCCGGCGGGCCTCGTCGGCGATGAGAGCGTTGCGGAGACCCAGCGGGTCCGCGATGCCGGCGTCGCGGTAGACGTGCGGGTTGTAGAGGGAGTTGACGCTGAAGACGACGTAGCGCTTGAGGTAGACCTCGACCTCGGCGAGCCGTTCCGTACCGAGGGTCTCCCGCATCCGGGTGTGCAGCAGCGATACCAGCTCCCGGCCGAAGGCGATGTGGCGGGACTCGTCCTGGTGGTGGATGCGGTTGACGTGGCGGATGGTGTCGCACAGCGACGCGTCCTGCGCCATCCGGGAGTTGTAGTGGTCGACCAGCTCCTCGAAGAACAGGATGCGGGCGAAGACCAGGAAGTTCTCGGCCTCCGGCTCCCACGCGGAGTCGGCGCGCAGAGCGGTCGAACCGTAGATCTTGCCGCCGTAGCGGCGGCAGAACTCGGCGAAGAACCACATGTGTTCGTTCTCCTCGCCGATGAAGTGGTGGAAGAAGTCCGACGGCACCTCGAAGCCCGGCATGTGGATCCGGCCGACGACCTCGATGAGCAGCTCGCGGATGCCGTGCACGTTCAGGCTGTAGAAGTTCACCGACTCCCATTTCGAGAGCCGGCGGAGGGTGTCCTCGTCCAGTTCGTCGAAGTGCCGGGTGCCGTACGGGGTGAGCAGCTCGGGGCTCATCCACATGCGGTCCTCGTCGAGCCGCTCGGGCCAGTCGAACTGCTGGTAGGGGTTGTAGTAGTCCTCGACCGACTTCTCGCTCAGTCTGGCGAGGACTTCCAGGAAACGGTCGGTGGTGGGCAGGGCGGAGCCGGCCATGGTGTTCTCCTCGGTTCGTACCGTGCCCGTCAGGGCCTGACCTCGTACACCGCGTTGACGGGTGTCTCGGTGGCGCGCCGCCAGCGGCCGAAGCCGGCCTCGGTGGCGATGGCCCGGAAGGCCTGTTCGCCGGAGTGGTTGCCGAGCGCGTGCGGGCCGCGCTGGGCGACGGCGACCGGCAGGCACATCACCGCGGACAGCGCCATGAACATGCGGGCTGCGGGGGTGCCGGCGTCGACGTCGTCGGGTGAGACGTTCGACTCGACGAGCATCCAGGTGCCGTCCGCGTCGAGGGACTTGCGGACGTGCTGCGCCGCGGCGACCGGGTCCCCCATGTCGTGCAGGCAGTTGAAGAAGGTGACGAGGTCGTAGCCGGTGCCCGGGTAGTCGTCGGCGGAGGCCACGTCGAAGACCACCCGGTCGGAGAGACCGGCGTCCTCGGCGAGCTGCCGGGCGATGGTGATGGCCTCTTCGGAGTAGTCGAAGCCGTGGACCGTGGCGTGCGGAAACGCCTCGGCGAGCAGCAGGGTGGTGTGCCCGACGCCGCAGCCGACGTCCGCGACCGTGCCGCCGGCAGCGAGCTTCTCGGGCACATCGTGCAGCGACGGCACCCACTCGGAGAGGAGGCGGTGCTGGTACGTCGGCTCGAAGAAGCTGCCCATACCGGTGTCGAGGGCCGGGTCGTGTTCGGCCCAGCCCACGCCGTCGCCGGTGCGGTAGGCCTCGACGAGCAGGTCCTCGGTGGCGTACAGCGCCTTGAGTGCGGTGAAGAAGCCGGCCGCGTAGGTCACGGCATCGGGATCGGCCAGCACGGCCGCGTGCGCGGCGGGCAGCGCGTACGTATCGCTGCCGCTCCCTGTTACGGTGCCGGCTTCGGTCCCGGTGGCGTCCTGCCGCCGCTCGACGTACTCCGCGCTGAGCTGGGCGTGCAGCCACTCCACCGCGTACCGCTCGCTGATGCCCGTGCGCTCGGCCAGCTGGGCGGGGGTGAGCGGCCCGTGCTCGGCGAGCGCGCGGTACAGGCCGAGCCGCCGGCCGAGGGAGACGGTCAGTCCGCGTACGGCGGCTGCCGCGTCCCCGATGACGCGCTGATGGAAGTCGGTGGCCGTGTCGGCAGCGGTGGCGGCCGGGGCGACCGGGGTGGTCGTCACCGTGGTCATGAGGGGTTCTCCTCGCCGGTCGGCAGGTCGCAGGTGAACAGGAAGGACCGCGGGACGCGGGGCACCTCGCGCGGCGTTACGGAGTAGGGCCAGCGGCCGAAGTCGGCGCCGTCCTCGCCCGGCTGCTTGACCTCGCGTACCGCCCAGCCGCACTCGGCGAGCAGCCGCTCGGGCTCCTCCGTACCGAACAGCCAGGGGTTGCCGTCCTCTTCGAGCGCCCTGAGGAAGGGCCGGGACAGCGGGTTCTGCAGCGCGGCCCGGCTGATCACATCGCCGAGGAGAACCGACCCGGGGGCGCTCTGCCCGGCCAGGGTGGTGATGAGGGTGCGCACCGCGGCCTCCGGCAGGAAGAACAGCAGCCCCTCCACGACCCAGAGCGTGGGCAGCTCCGACCGCCAGCCGGCTTCCTTCAGCGGGCCGGTCCAGTCCTGGGTGAGGTCGACGGACACGGTACGGCGCTCGCGCCCGGCCGGCGCTGGCTCCTCGGCCAGCATCACGGCCTTGGCGTCCAGCAGGGCCGGCCGGTCCAGCTCGTAGACGGTGACGCCGGCCGGCCACGCCAGCCGGTAGAAGCGGGTGTCCATGCCGGCGGCCAGGAAGACGACCTGCTGGATGCCCTTGTCGGTGACCGCACGGCCGATGGCGCGGTCGAGGTAGGTGGTGCGGATGGCGAGGAACGGTACGGTTCCGGCGCCCGCGTAGCGTTCCAGCAGCTCGAAGCCGATCTCGTCGGCGACGGTGCGGGCGTACGGGTCGGCGAACAGCCGGTCCTCGCGTTCGGTCTCCAGGGCCCGCGCTGCGGCGGTCCACTGGGCTGTGCGGGATACGGCCTCCATGAAGGCCCCCTTCACTTGGGACGGTGTGGGAGGACGGCCGTGCTCAGCTGATCCGTGCGCAGCCGACCGGGTCCTCCGCCGCGGACATCGACACGGGGGTACGGGCGGAGGAGTCGGCGGGGCGCCGCCGGAAGATGCTGTGCAGGATCATGCTGAACACGACCGTCCCGTCAGCGGCCACCAGCTCGCAGCGGGGCTGCACGATGCCGGTGGCGGGGTTGCCCAGAGAGGGGCGCGAGCCGAGCACCTCGATGCGGGCGGTCAGTGTGTCGCCGGGCCGGACCGGCCGGTGGTAGCGGATCTCGTCGATACCGGGCGAGCCGGCACAGGCGCTGTAGGCGAGCAGCCCGTCGACGTAGCGCCGCATGAACAGCGCCGAGGTGTGAAAGCCGCTGGCGATCAGCCCGCCGAAAGGCGACCGCTTCGCGAGCCCGGGATCGGTGTGGAACGGCTGCGGGTCGAACCGCCGGGCGAACTCCAGCACCTCCTCCTCGGTGACGGTGACGGTGCCGAGTTCGTGGATGTCACCGGCGCGGAAGTCCTCGAAGTAGCGCATGGCGCGCCTCCCCCTTGAGCCGAAGAGTGCTTCTCTGAGCTATCCCCAATCTACGAATCAGCCATTTATTTTGTCAATCCAAATCTAGCGCGGACTTTCTCAACTGCGCTGCTCCGCGGGCTCGTTCAGGCCCCGCAACGCCTGCTCGACATCCGCCCACAGATCCTCCGCATGCTCCACCCCCACCGACATCCGCACTGTTCCGGCGCCGATACCGGCCGCCGACAGCGCCTCCGCATCCAGCTCCCGGTGAGAGGTGGAGGCCGGGTGGGCCACGAGGGTCTCCACACCGCCGAGCGACAGCGCCAGCCGGGCGAGCCGCACCCGCTCGATGAACGCGCGCCCCGCCGCCCGCCCTCCGGCCAGCTCGAACGAGACCATCCCGCCGCCACCCGCGAGCACCTTGCGGGCCATGCCGTACGAGGGGTGACCGGCCAGCCAGGGCCAGTGGACCGCGGCGACCTCGGGATGCTCCGCCAGCCGGCCCGCGAGCAGTTCGGCATTGGCGCAGTGCTGCCGCATCCGCAGCGGCAGCGTCGGCAGCCCCCGCAGGGTCAGCCAGGCCGCGAACGGGTCGGGCGCGGCGCCGAGTTCGACCGTACGCGGCCACACCTGCCGCCGGAGCCCGTCCTCGGCGAAGACGGCCACGCCGCCCAGTACGTCGGAGTGCCCGGCGAGGTACTTCGTCGAGGAGTGCACCACGACGTCCGCACCGTGCTCGATCGGGCGGCACAGCACGGGCGAGGCGAGCGAATTGTCCACGACGCCGACCACACCGTGCCCGCGCGCGGCGGCGAGCAGCCCGCCGAGGTCGGGCACGCGTCCGGTCGGGTTGGCGATGGTCTCCAGGAACAGCAGCCGCGTCCGCGGCCGGACCAGGCGCGCGAACTCGGCCGCGTCGTCCCCGGACACGTAGTCGACGTCGATGCCGTACCTGGCCGCCAGGTCCGACAGCACCGCGTACGTCCCGCCGTACAGGCACCGTTGCGCGATGACGTGATCCCCGGGCACGAGCAACGCCAACAGCACACCGCTGATGGCCCCCATGCCGGAAGCGAAGGCGATCGCCGCCGCACCCCCTTCGAGGTCGGCGACGGTACGCTCCAGCGCCCGCACGGTGGGATTGCCGCGCCGGCTGTAGACGTACTGCCCGTCCGGCCCCGCCATCGCCTCGGCCAGCGCATCGGCCGAATCGAAGGCGAAGGCGGACGACTGCACGAGCGGCACACTGAGCGGCCGGCTCACCCCGCTCGAGAACTCATGATGAACATGCACGGACCGGGTACGGAGATCCAAATCGCGCCGGGCCATACCCCCGCCCCGTATACGAGGTACCGCTCCATCACCATCTGTCATGAGCCAACTCCTTCTCTTTTCACGCTTGTGTACCTACACGCACGGACATGTGCGGCCCCCGGGCGCACGCATACATGGCGGAGGCCGCCCGATGTCCGATGGTGCGAGACATCGAGCGGCCCTTGGTGCGTGCGAGGCCGCCACCGGCCCGGTGGCGGCCGTACGGCTGCCGGGCAGCCCATCGGTCAGACGCCGACCTGCTCGCCCCGGGACGCCGGGGTGGCCTGCGCCTGCCCGGCGGCAGCAGCGGCCGCGGCCTTCTCGCTGCGCATCACGAGCAGCGTGATGAGCCCGCCGACCGCGGCGACGGCGGCGGCACCGAGGAACGCGGCACTGAAGCCGTCGGTCAGCGCGGGGAGGTTGCCCAGCGCACCGGCGCCCTGCGAGGTGGCGAGCGCGGTCAGCGCGGCCAGGCCCAGCGCGGAACCCACCTGATACGTGGTGTTGACGATGCCGGAGGCCAGGCCCGCCTGCTCCTGCGGGGCGCCGGACATGGCCGTCATCATCGCCGGAATGTACGCGAGCGACATGCCCAGCGCGGACACCAGCGAGGCCGGCAGCACATCGACCAGGAACGTGCCGGTCGGCTCGACGGCCGACAGCCACACCAGGCCCAGCGCGAGGACCAGCAGACCGCCGCCGATCAGGGCCTTCGCGCCGACCTTCGCCATCAGCTTCGCCGTGATGACGGTCATGAAGAGCATGAGCAGCACGGTCATCGGCAGCAGTGCCGCGCCGGACGCGAACGCGCCGTATCCCAGGACCTGCTGGAGGTAGAGGTTGAGGAAGTACCACATCGGGATCCAGGCGGCGCCGAGCAGCGTCATGCCGAGGTTCGCCGAGCCCAGGCGCGGGACGCGCCAGATGCCGAGCGGCATGAGCGGCTGCCGGATCGCCTTCTGGATCACGAAGAAGAGCACCAGCAGCGCGGCCGCACCGACCAGCTCCAGCACGGTCTCCGTGGCGCCCCAGCCGACCTCCGGCGCCCGGACCACCGCGTACACCGCGAGCGCGAGACCGGCCGTCACGGCCACGGCACCCAGCACGTCCACCGAACCGCG
The DNA here is from genome assembly GCF_040643545.1 of Streptomyces sp. NPDC047117. Taxonomy (NCBI): domain Bacteria; kingdom Bacillati; phylum Actinomycetota; class Actinomycetes; order Kitasatosporales; family Streptomycetaceae; genus Streptomyces; species Streptomyces sp. NPDC047117. Next base: position 11,191 of record NZ_JBEYUN010000023.1, read on the forward strand.
GCGCGACTCGACGGCGGGCAGCAGCTTCGTGGCGGCGAGCGTGGCGACGCCGATCGGCACGTAGATGATGAAGACCCACGGCCAGCTCATCCACTCGGTGAAGACACCGCCCATGAACACACCGGCCGTACCGCCCGCGGGGGCGGCGGCACCGTACAGCGCCATGGCCTTGCCCAGCTCCTTCGGGTTGTGCCCGAAGAGCATCATCAGCAGCGTCATGGCCGCGGGCGCGATGAGCGCGCCGCCGACACCCTGCACCGCGCGCCCGACGACCTCCACCCACGCGGTGGAAGCGGCCGCCGCGACGATCGAACCGGCGATGAGGACGACCCACCCGGCGGTGAAGACCTTGCGCGCGCCGAGCAGGTCGGAGAGCCGGCCGCCGAGGAGCAGCAGCCCGCCGAAGGCGATGACGTACGCGTTGAAGACCCACTGCAACTCGCCCTGCGAGAAGCCCAGATCCTTCTGCATCTCGGGGAGCGCGACCCCGATGATCGACGTGTCCATGATGACCATGAACTGAGCGGCGGCCAGCACGGCAAGTGCCCACCAGCGCCGCGGATTGACGGTCGACATTCCACTATCCCTTCTCCGATATACCCCCAGGGGGTACCTGGGAAGCGGACAGTAACATACCCCCGGGGGGTACATGATGGAAAGGGTGGGCGCTCACCAAATCGCCGTCACTGATAGGCACTTGCGCCCCAGAAGCGGTACCGTCGGAGCGACGCCTGGCTCCTGCCGCCGGCGAAGGGCCGCCGATGGGCGAGGACGACAAGCAGGGGGATGCAGAGGATGCACATGCAGCACTTAGGCCTCGTGGGTTTCACCGCGTGGTGGCCGGGTGCTCGCTGCACGAGCGATGCGCTCCGGCTCCGACCTCAATGCGTAGGCATGGGTCGTCCGGCCGGCGTGTGCGTCGAACACCGCGAGATCCGGACGCCGATGTTCTGACAGAACTCGGAAGGATCAGCGTTTGTCTGCCCAGGTACCGGTGTGCAATCACCGCGTGTACGAAGTCGTGATCGTCTTCTTGCTGTCCGTCATCACGGGACTGACGGCCGGCGTGCTCCTGAGCCTGCTGGGGACGCCTCCCGTCTCAGCGGTCGCGGCCGGAGCCGCCGCCTTCGCCGCCACCTTCGGCCTCGGCATGACGGCCGTCGCCTACATCAAGAAGCAGGACAACTAGCAACGCGGGGGCGGCTCCTACGAGTCGCCCCCGCGTCCGGGCCCACCTACTCGACAGATGGTTGCGAAACGCCCTCCGGCAGTGGGGTGCACTGGATACCGGCGAGGAGCATGCGGAAGGCCCAGTTGCGGCGCTGTTCCGGGGCGCCGGAAAGGAGTTGGGGGGCGCGCCCCGCGACGTTCGGGTGGTCGGTCGGTGAGGCGTTCCGCAGCGCTTCGGCCACCGCGTTCCACTCGGTCTCGGCGTGCGGCGACTCGTCGAGCGTGGCGTGCTCCGCGGCGTTGGCGGTGGCGACCTGGAGAAGTACGTCCACTCCCCACGCGGCCCGGTCGTCGGGGACGCCACCCTCCTTGAGCAGCGCGAGCAGTGCGTCCAGTAGGCCGAGGTAGTGCGGCCCCGAAGGGCGGGTGACCAGCGCGGTGCGGGCCAGGCCGGGGTGCTCGTACAGCACGTGGAGGTACGAGACGAGGACCGCCTCGATGCGCTCCTGCCAGTCGCCGGAACCGCGGACGGGGGCCAGATCCACGTCGCCCAGCAGCTCGTCCAGGACCGCCGCGTGCAGCTCCGCCGTGTTGGCCACGTACACGTACAGCGAGGCGGGCCCGGTGTCGAGCTCCTGCGCCAGGCGCCGCATGGTGACGCGCTGCAGCCCCTCGGCCCGCAGCAGCCGGACCGCCGTGTCGATGATCCCCGCGCGGCTGAGGGCGGGCTTGGCGGGGCGTTCCCGGCGGCTGCGGTGGTGGGCGCGGTCGGATGACATGCGAGAACGCTAGCGAACATGTTCACCCAGCACCAAGAGTGACGACGAACACGTTCGCTACGAACTTGTTCGTTACGAACATGTTTGCCTACCGTGGAGAGGTAGCCGACCACACGCACCGAAGGAGTACGGCCATGACTTCCCGCGCTTCCCACTCCCCCATCGCCATCGCCGGAGCCGGCCTCGGCGGGCTGGTCCTGGCCCGCGTCCTGCACCTGAACGGCATCGACGCCACCGTCTATGACCTGCAGGAATCCCGCCATTCCCGGACCCAGGGCGGCATGCTCGACATCCACACCGAGAGCGGTCAGGCCGCCCTGCGCGCCGCCGGGCTGCTCGACGACTTCCGTACGCTCGTACACCCCGGCGGCGAGGCCACCCGGGTGCTCGACCAGCACGGCACCCTGCACTGGGACGAGGCCGACGACGGGACGGGCGAGCGCCCGGAGGTCGACCGGGGCCGGCTGCGCGACCTACTGCTCGACTCGCTGCCCGAGGGCACCGTTCGGTGGGGGCACAAGGTCACCGGCGCCCGACCGCTGGGCGGCGGCGCGCACGAGGTGACGTTCGCCGACGGCTCGACCGCCACCACCGACCTGCTGATCGGCGCGGACGGCGCCTGGTCGCGCATCCGCCCCCTGCTCAGCGACGCGAGGCCGTCGTACACCGGCGTCTCCTTCGTCGAGGTGGACCTGCTCGACGCGGACGCCCGGCACCCGGACAGCGCGGCCGTCGTGGGCGGCGGCTCCCTCTTCGCGCTCGGCGGCGGCAAGGGCTTCCTCGGCCACCGCGAGTCCGACGGCAGCCTGCACATCTATGTCGCCGTACGGACCGGCGAGGAGTGGCTCGACTCGATCGACTTCTCCGATCCCGAGGGCGCGAAGACCGAGGTGCTGCGGCAGTTCGAAGGGTGGGACGCGAGCCTGCGGACGCTGGTGACGGAAGCGGACGGCCCACTGGTACCGCGGAAGATCAACGCACTGCCGGCCGGGCAGCGCTGGGAGCGCACCCCGGGCGTCACGCTGCTGGGCGACGCCGCGCACCTCATGTCGCCGTTCGCGGGCGAGGGCGCGAACCTCGCCATGCTCGACGGCGCCGAGCTCGCGCAGGCCATCGCCGCCCACCCCGGCGACACCGAGAAGGCACTCGCCGCGTACGAAGCAGCACTCTTCCCGCGCAGCGCCGAGAAGGCCGCCGAGTCCGCCGCAAACCTGGAACTCCTCTTCCAGGCGGACTTCATGGCCGACGACCTGGTCGCACTGTGGTCCGGGCCCGGCGGGGAGGAGACGAAGACAGCGGTCGAGGCGCCGTGACCGACCATGCCCCGCCGGTCGATCCAGCAGTTGCCAGCCCGCCCGCTTGCCTGTCTACCCGCCGCAGAGTTAAGTCATTCGATTGACTTAACTCTGCCTCGGGGTGTTCACTGCCCAGCGGACGCAATCCGTTGATCAGTACGGCCTGAAGCGACCAGAAGTAACTAGCGGTAACCAGGGGCAAGAGGCCGGAGGAGACCGTGTGCCCGGCACCGGCCATCCACCTCGGCGAGGACGCGTAAATCACAAGCAGCCCCGGATGCGCGCCGGCGGTCGCCGGACGCGTTCGGCCCGACCACCGGAGGACAGCCATGACCAGCACCGCGCCCACGCCGGACACCGCCCCAACAGGCATCCCCCACCTCCCCGACTTTCCCGATCCCCGGTCCGCCGCCTGTCCCTTCGGCGTCTCGGCGGAGATGCGTGCCCTGCGGGACCGCGGCCCGGTGAGCCGGGTCCGGTCGTGGGGCGAGAGCACTCCCTGGGTCGTCACCAGCCACGCCGAGCAGAAGGCCCTGCTCTCCGACCCCCGGCTCAGCGCCGACTTCTCGAACCCCGGCTTTCCCAGCCCCGTCGACCCCGAGAAGGCCGGCAAGGGGAAGCGGGACATGAGTTTCGTCGGCATGGACGACCCGGAACACGCGCGTCTGCGGCGCATGGTCAGCGGAGTCTTCACCATCAAGCGGATCGAGGCGCTGCGTCCCGCCGTAGAGCGGATGACGGACGGCTTCCTCGACAGCATGCTCGCGGGCCCCAAGCCCGCCGACCTGGTCCAGTCGCTCGCGCTGCCGCTCCCCTCGCTGGTCATCTCCGAACTGCTCGGAGTGCCCTACGAGGACCATGAGTTCTTCCAGCGCAACAGCAAGACCATCGTCTCCTCCGTCGCCACGGCCGAGGACCGGACCGCCGCCCACACCCATCTCGCCGAGTACCTCGACGACCTGGTCGGCAAGAAGATCACCGAACCCGGTGACGACCTGCTGTCCCAGCTCGGCGCGCGTATCGAGGCGGGCGAACTCACCCGTCACCAGGCGGCCACGATGGGCGTGCTGCTGCTCCTCGGCGGGCACGAAACCACCGCCAACATGATCACGCTGGGTACGCTCCTGCTGCTGGAGCACCCGGATCAGCTCGCCGTCGTCCGGGACACCGACGACCCCAAGGTGGTCGCCACCGCGGTGGAGGAACTGCTGCGCTACCTCTCCATCGTCCACCTCGGGCGGCGCCGGACCGCGCTGGAGGACATCGAGGTCGCCGGGCGGACCATCCGCGCCGGGGAGGGCGTCATCCTCCTCAGCGAACTCGCCAACCGCGACCCGCAGGTCTTCCCCGACCCCGACACCCTGGACATCACCCGCAACGCCCGCCCCCACCTGGCCTTCGGCGCCGGCACCCACCACTGCGTCGGCCAGCCCCTGGCCCGGATGGAGCTCCAGGTCCTCTACCCCACCCTCTTCCGCCGCATCCCCACCCTGCGCACCGCCGTCGACCTGGAGCAACTCCCCTTCACACACGATGCCGTCATCTACGGCGTGCACGAACTGCCCGTCACATGGTGAAGGGGTCCTCCACCGTCGGAACGATCGGCGAGAGCAACGCCTCGGTGTGCTGAGTGACCGTGCCACGGGCGAGCCTGAGCACACGTACCTCGGGCGCCTGGCCGCAGTGTGCAGCGGTCATGCCGCCGGTGGCCGGCGCCTCGTACAGGCCATCTCGGTGAGTAGTGCGGTGCGGGTCATGGCGCTACCTACGGGGTGGAGGATCAGCTGCGGAGGCCACCGAATTCCCGGTCGTCGCCCAGTCCCCGGACATCGCCGAGTCCCAGTGCCCCGGCGACCCGCGCGAGGGAGTCGTCGCGCTGCCGGGCGTAGAGCGTGAACGGGTCGAGTACCTCGCGTTCGATGGCGCCGGAGAGCCGGTCGGCGTCGTAGGCGGTGGCTTCCTGTGTGGTGTTGCGGGTGCCCTCGCCGGTGAGGTTGGACTGGAAGATGCCGGCGGCGGAGCGAGGCAGGAAGTCCTCGTAGACGATGGGTCGCGCGTGGACCCAGCCCTGCCGCACCAGCTCGCCGAGGCCCGACGGCGGGCGGCTGCCGTCCCGCGGGCGGTCGGGGACGACGTGGTAGGTGAAGTAGCCCAGCCCTTCGGCGGCGAGCTGCTCCTCGCCGGCGGGCATGTGGCGTTCCCACACGGCACGGGCGATGTCGGCGCGGGACTCGCCCGTGCCCTGCGCGGCCTGCTGGTCGACGCGGCCGAGCAGTTCGTCGTAGCGGGCCCGGCCCTCGCGGGTGAGGGCGATGCCGCGGGCCTCGACCTCGCCGAAGCGTACGCGCAGGGCGCCGGTGCGCACGGTGCCGTCGGGGGCGCGCATCGCGCGCTTCTCGGCGAGGGCGCGGAAGGAGGTCTGCCGCAGCAGGACGTCGGGCCCGTGCCAGGCCGGCGGCCCCTGGATGGCGTCGATCATCTCGATGCCCCGCTCGGTCATGCGCCGGTACAGCTCGTCGATGTCCAGGACGCGCGGGGTGAGGTGGTTGATGTGGGTGCTGCGTACGCCGCCGATGTCCGCGGCGACGGCCGAGACCCGCTCCAGCGTTTCGTACCAGGCCGCATCGACCGGCTCGGCGGACAACTCGAAGGACTGGACGGCCAGCTGAAGGAAGCATTCGGCGTCGTCGGCGGGCAGTTCCCGCTCACGGGTGGCGCGGTCGGCCAGCGCGAGCAGCTCCGGGGGGAACAGTTCGCGGCCGGCGAGGAAGGTCTCCAGGCGGGAGCGCAGGTCGGCGTCGAAGAAGCGCGGGTCGGCCGGGGTGAGCATGGAGGTGAACACCCGGAAGGGGTTGCGCGCCAGTTCGTCGCGGTCGACGGGGCGGAAGGCGGTGGAGACGACGGGTACGGCGCTGGCGGCGGCCTCCCGCAGGTCGTAGAAGCCGACCGGGTGCATGCCCAGGGCGGCGAAGACGCGGGCGACCTGCTGCATCTCGCGCGGGGTGCCGACGCGGATGGCTCCGTGCCGTTCGGCGGTCACCCGGCCGATGGAGCCGAGCCGTTCGGCGTCGGCTCCGCGGGCGCGCAGGACGTCCTCGTTGACCTCGCGCGAGACGTCCACGAGCGTGGTGTAGGCGGGTACTTCCCGGCCGTACATCTCCGACAGCCGCGTCGCGAACGCGGCGCGCAGCTGCCACTGGCTGATCATTGACATGGTCTGCCGGTCTGCCTTTCGGTCGGAGTCGGGTTCACACCACATGGGTCATCGGTTCGCGCCACGTGGGCATCGGGTTCACACCACGTGGGCTTCGGGCCGGGTGGTCCCGGCGCCGTGGCGGAAGCGGTCGGCGCTGAGCGGGGCGACGTCGGTGCACGGCTCGCGCTCCAGGTACAGGTCGCGCATGATCTCGCCGACCGCGGGTGCCTGGAGGAAGCCGTGGCCGGAAAATCCGGCGGCGTAGAGGAAGTTGGCGTACTCGGCGGAGCGGCCGATGAGCGCGTTGTGGTCCGGTGTGACCTCGTACAGGCCGGCCCACCCGCCGTCCGTCGGCATGTCCGCGAGGGCGGGGGCGCGGCGGCGTGCCGCGGCGCGGAACAGCTCCAGCCACTCCGGGGTCCAGGTGGTGTCGAACCCCTCGGGCTCGTCGGGGTCGGCGAGCCCGAACAGCAGCCCGTCGTCGCTGTTGTGGAAGTAGGCGGTGGAGGAGAAGTCGATGGTGAACGGGATACGGGGCGCGGGCGGGGTGAGCGGCTCGGTGAACGACAGTTGGCGGCGTACGGGTCGTACCGGGAGGCGGGTGCCGATCATGTCGCCGATCCGGGCCGTCCAGGCGCCCGCCGTGCAGATCACCGTGGCGCAGGCGATGCGGCCCCGGTTCGTGTGCACGACGGTCACCCGGTCGCCGGCCGTGTCGAGGCCGGTGACCGCGGTGTGCGTGGCGAGGGTGACGCCGGCCCGCGCCGCGGCGCGCGCGTACCCCTGTACGACCAGTGCGGGGCGGGCGTGGCCGTCGGCGGGCGAGTAGGCGGCGGCCACCAGCCCGTCGGTGCTGACGTAGGGGCACAGGCGTTGCGCCTCGTCGGGGCCGATCATGCGGCTCGGTACGCCGAGGCCGTTCTGGATGTCCACCCCGGCCTCGAACTCCTTCGCCTGCTGCGCGGTGTCGAGCAGGAAGAGGTAGCCGACGGTGTCGAGCCGGATGCCGGCGCCCGGCCGGCGCGGGAAGTCCCGGTAGGCGTGGAGGCTGCGGTGGCCCAGTTCGATGTTGAGCGGGTCGGAGAACTGGGCGCGTACCCCGCCGATCGGCTTTCCCGAGCTGCCGCAGCCCAGGTCACCGCGTTCGACGACGACGATGTTGCGCACCCCGGCCTCGGCGAGGTGGAACGCTGTACTGGCACCCATCACCCCACCGCCGATGATCACGACGTCGGCGGTGGACGGAACGGTACGTAAGGTGGAGGAGGTCAACGGCCGGTCCCTTCCCGGGGGCCGCTCCCGGCGAGTGACGAGACCTCGGTGCCCGGGGCGCGGCGCGGACTGACAGTGCGGGGGCGGTGCCGATCAACAGACTGCCCGACATCGTGCAACAGCCCGTCCGTTGACGTCCATCAATGCTTTCTGCACGGCCGACCGGCGACGGCCGCCTCGCCAGAGGTTTCCGGGGTGGTTACGAGTACCGCGCCCGCAGTTCCGTCTCCAGCGTTTCCAGGGAGCGGCCCTTGGTCTCGGGGACGTAGCGCTTGACGAAGGCGATGGCGAGGACGCCCAGCACGACGAAGACGAAGAACGTCGCGGAGACGCCGAGGCCGGAGACCAGGGAGGGGAAGACCAGGCCGATGGCGAAGTTCGTCAGCCACAGGACGACCGCCGCGACGCCCATGCCGAAGCCGCGCATCCGCATCGGGAACAGCTCGGAGAGCATCAGCCAGGTGACCGGGGAGATCGCGCCCTGCTGGAAGCCGAGGAAGGTGACGGTCATGGCGAGGACGGCGAAGGCGCGGCCGTCCCCGGCGGGCAGCGTCATGGAGAAGACGCCGATGAGCAGCAGCGCGACGGTGGTGCCGAGCTGGCCGGCCAGCAGCATGGGGCGGCGGTTGACGCGGCCGAGCAGCCAGATGCCGACGAAGGTGGCCAGTACGGAGATCACGCCGTTGGCGATGTTCGCGGTCAGGGCGCTGTCGGCGGCGAATCCGGCGTCGGTGAGGATCTGGGTGCCGTAGTACATGATCGTGTTGACGCCGGTGATCTGCTGGACGACGGCGATGCCGAAGCCCACCCACATCAGGCGGCGGATCCACGGGGTGGCCCGCAGGTCCCGCCACCCGCCGATCTTCTCCTGCTCGTCCTTGACGGCGAGCGCGGAGACCTCGCTCAGCTCGGCCTCGGCCCGCTGCCGGGACCGCACCTGCTTCAGCACCTCGAACGCGTCGTTGAACCGGCCCTGGGCGGCCAGCCAGCGGGGGCTCTCGGGCATCACGAGCATGCCCAGCCACAGGACGACCGCGGGCACGGTGGCGAGGACGAGCATCCAGCGCCAGACGCCGCCGGACTCGCCGCCGAGGCGCGCGATACCCGCGTTGGAGGTGAACGCGAGCAACTGGCCGGTGACGATCATCAGTTCGTTACGGGTGACCAGCCCGCCGCGCCACTCGGCCGGGGAGATCTCGGCAAGGTAGACGGGCACGGTCACCGAGGCGCCGCCGACCGCGAGGCCGAGGACGAAGCGCGCCAGGATCATGACCTCGGTGCTGGGCGCGAGCGTGGCGCCCAGCGCACCGAAGAAGAAGAACACCGCGAGGACGAGGATGTTGCGGCGCCGGCCACGGGCGTCGGAGAGCTTGCCGCCGGTGACCGCGCCGAGTGCGGCGCCGAGCAGCAGCGAGCTCGTGACCAGGCCCTCCATGAAGGGTGTGAGGCCGAGGTCGTCCTTCATGTACGGCAGGGCGCCGTTGATGACGCCGGTGTCGTAGCCGAAGAGCAGCCCGCCGAAGGTGGCGATGACGGTGATGACACGCAGGCGGCGTCGCACGGGCCGCGGTGCGTCCTCGCCGAAGGCGGGTGGCACGCCGCGTGGGGAAGCGTCCGTGACGTTCATTGACGTCTCCTTGCGTGGGAGGAACGATGCTGTCGCGCTCTACTAGCGCGCTCCAGTTGGCCAGAACGATGGCGTTGTTCAAATGTCATGTCAATAGGTTGTTACGAGGAAGTTGCCTCCATGGCGTCCCGCGCGGGAGGGTGACAGCAGGTGGAAACGCACGGCAATCGGCGCCCCACCATGGCCGACGTCGCCGCCCGCGCCGGGGTGTCGCGGGCACTGGTCTCGATCGTCTTCCGCGGCGAAGCCGGGGCGAGCGCCGCGACCCGGGAACGCGTCCTGCGCGTCGCCGACGAGCTGGGCTACCGCCCGGACACCGCGGCCCGGCTCCTCGCCCGTGGACACAGCCGCACGCTCGGCGTGCTGCTCACCCTGCACCAGCCCTTCGACGCCGACCTCGCCGAGGCAGTGCACCCCGAGGCCGAGAAGCGCGGCTACGACGTCCTGCTCTCCACCAACGCGCCGGGCCGCTCCGCGCGCAAGGCCGTGGAGGCGCTGCTCAGCCACCGCTGCGAGGCGCTGATCCTGCTCGGGCCGGGGGCCGGCACCACGTACCTGGACGAGCTGGGGCGGCACACGGTCGCGGTGTCCGTCGGCCGCCGCATCACCAGCGCCCACGTCGACAACGTGCACACCGCGGAGGCCAAGGGCGTACGCCAGGCCATGGACCACCTCCTCGGCCTCGGGCACCGCAGGATCGTCCACGTCGACGGCGGACGCGACCCCGGCTCGGCGGAACGGCGGCGCGCCTACCGTGCCGCGATGCGCCGCCACGGCCTCGGCGACGACATCCGCGTCATCCCGGGCCGGCACACCGAGGCGGCCGGTGCAGCGGCGGCCCGGCTGATGCTCGCGGAACAGCGGCTGCCCACGGCCGTACTGGCGGGCAACGACCGGAGCGCGCTGGGCCTGATGATGGCGTTCGCGCGGGCCGGGCTCGACGTACCGGACGATGTGTCGGTGGTGGGGTACGACGACAGCCACCTCTCGCACCTCATGCCCGTGGGCCTGACCACCGTCCGCCAGGACCCGGCCCGGCTGGCCGAGCACGCGGTACGGTTCGCCGTCGAGCGGCTGGAGGGCGAGGGGGTGGCGCCGCGCGAGGCGGTACTCGACCCGAAGCTCGTGGTGCGGGCGTCGACGGGCCTCCCGCGCGACGACGGGTGAGCGCCACCGGCCGAGGGTGACACCCGTGCACGGACACAACGCGCTCAGAGGCCGGAGCACCGGCTCGTTGTGTGCTGGCGCGGCTCCGGTTCCGGTGGGAACTTGGGGGTGCGGCGACCCTTGCCCCGCCCGTCGCCGGAGACGGATGGAGGGATTCCCCATGGCGGAGTGCGAAGTCTGCGGTAATGACTACGAGTTGGCGTTCGAAGTGCGGGCCGCCGGAGCGGTGCACGTCTTCGACAGCCTGGAGTGCGCGGCCCAGCGCATGGCCCCGGTCTGCGACAACTGCAACTGCCGGATCCTGGGCCACGGCCTGCAGTCGGACGGCCAGTTCTACTGCTGCGCCCACTGCGCACGGCAGAAGGGCCATGCCCAACTGGTCGACCACGCCTGACGATTCACCACCGCGCCCGACCACCGCCCGGCGGAGGCAGGCAGGCCGTACGGCTGAGACAGGCGATCCGTACGGAGCTATCTCCTGCCGGGCGGGAACAGGCCGGAGGACGTCGTCTTGATGAGGTCGAGCGCTTGCGCGACGACCGGGTGGCGGGCGGCACCGTTGCGGGTGGCCGCCAGGATCCGTCGCGCAGGCGCGGGCTCTCCCCACAGGGGGACGCGCTCGACGGGCCATCCGGTGTTGATGCGTGCGAGGCGCGGTACCAGGATCACACCGAGCCCCTGGGCGACCATCGCCTGTCCCGTCTCCCACTCGTCGGCCTGGTGGGCGAAGTGCGGAGTGAAGCCCGCCGACATGCACACGCCTACGACCAGCTGGTGGTAGGTGCTGCCCGGAGTGCCGAGGATCCACGGTTCGCGGGCCGCGTCCGCCAGGGTGACCCTCTTCTGCCCCGCCAGCGGGTGGTCGGCCGGCACGATCAGGTCGAGCGGATCGTCGAGCAGGGGCTGCTGGTCGAAGCGATCGTCGCTCAGCGGCGGCGAGTCGGACGTGACCACCACCAGGCCGAGGTCGGCCTCCCCGGCAAGGAGCAGTTCGAAGCAGCGCGCCGGTTCCGCCTCCACCAGGCGAACGGTCAGCCGCGCGTAGCGGTCCCGCAGCGCCGCGGCGGCGGGCGGCAGCAGGTGGGTCGCGGCCGTGGAGAAGCCGCAGAGGGTGAAGCTGCCCGTCGGCTCCTCGGCCGTCGCGGCCAGCTCGCTGCGCGCCTGCTCCCACTGCGCCTGCATGACGACGGTGTGCCGCAGCACCGTACGCGCCGCCGGCGTGAGCTGGATACCGCGCCCCGAGGGCTCGATCAGTTTGACGCCGAGCTGCTCGGCCAGCTGCCGCAGCTGGTAGGAGACCGCGGACGGTGTGTAGCCCATGACCTCGGCGGCGGCCGTGACGCCTCCGTAGCGGTCGACCATCTGCAGGACCTTGAGCTTCGGATCAATCATGCAAATATTCTGCACGGTCGCCTCCAAAGCCATTCGATTGTGCGCGTGAGTCGCAGATGTCACTCTGCGTGCGTGTTGTCCACGAGTCTTTTCGGACGCCGCCGGCGGATCTCCCGCTCAGCCGCGTCCCCCTCGCGTACCCGCCGCAGCCGGGCGACGGGGCTCTACGTGCTGGTCGTGCTCACGTTCGGGGCCTGTCTCCCCAGCTCGCTCCACCCCGGTTACCAGGTCGGCCTGCACGCCGACGAGCTGACCATGACGCTGCTCCACGCCGTCTTCGCGCTGGTCAGCGCCCCCGCACTGCTGCTGCTCGGCCCGGTCTCGGACGCCTTCGGGCCGCGGCCGGTCCTGCGTGCGGGCATCGCGCTCGCGGCTCTGGGTTCGGCCTGTTTCGCCTTCGGCCCGGGGCCGGCATGGCTCATCGCCGGGAGCGCCGCGCAGGGCCTGGCCGTCGGGGCGACCACCGGTGCGGCCGCCGCGCTCGTCAGCGGGGGGACCGCGGGGCGCGGGGCGGTGCTCGCCGGCATCGCCTTCGTGGCGGGCACCGCGTCCGGCGCCACCGTCGGTGGCTTCCTCGCCCAGTACGCACCGGCCCCGTACGTCCTGCCCTTCCTGCTGCACCTGGTCCTGCTGGCGCTCGCCGCGTACCGGGTCTCCGCCCTCGCGCCCACCGCTGTCGCCGTGCCGGAAGGCCGCCGGCGGCCGGCCCTCCCCCGCATTCCCCGGGGCATGCGGGCAGTGTTCGCCACGGCCTCGGCCGTCGGTTTCCTGGCCTGGACGACGGCCGGTCTGTTCCTCGCGATCATCCCGGCCCTGCCGGCCCGGTCCGGTCACCACAACATGGCGGTCACCGGCTCGATCCTGGGTGCCGTACTGGTCTGCTCCGCACTCACCCAGCCCCTGGTCGGGCGGCTCGGCACGCGCCAGGCGCAGCTCGCCGGTCTCGCGGCCCTCCTGGTCAGCCTCTCCCTGCTGTCGCTCACCGCGGGCAGGTCGACCGCGCTCACCCTGGTCGCGGCCGTGGTGGCGGGCGCCGGGCACGGTCTGGCCTGTGCCGGAGCGGCCGCGGCGGTCGACGCCAAGGCCCCCGACCGGGCACGCGGCGCCCTCACCGGGGCCCTCTACCTCTCCTTCTACCTGGGCGCCGGCCTCCCGGCCGTGGCCGTCGGGCTGCCGGCCGTCCCGTTCTCCCTGACCACGGCCACGTTCCTGGTGACCTCGCTCGCCGCGCTGCTCGTCCTGGTGACGAGCGTCGCGGTCGCCGAGGTCGACCGCACTCCGGCCGGCCGGACCCGCACCCGCGTGCCCGGCCGGAAGGTGGAAATCGTCTACATCGAAGTGAGGCCCACTCAGCACGACCTTTCCGCCTGAGCCGTCGTTCCGCCGGCGAGAGCCACCGGGACGCCGGCTCCGGCGCCACCTCAGCCACCAAGGCTGTGAATCGCACGCAGCGCCCGCCGAAGCCCTTCGGGGCACTCGTGCCGCGCTGAATCGCGCTCCCGGCGGCCTCCGCCGGGAGCGATGTTTGAGGGAGTTCTCTGTGCCGGCTGCACATGCCGATACCGAATCCGTCACCCGGAAACCGCTGACGGCCGACGAGGTCACGGTCACCGACCCCAAAGTGACCAGACGGGCCATCAGCGCGGCGGCGGTCGGAAACATCACCGAGTGGTTCGACTTCGGTGTCTTCGCCAACCTGACGCCGGTGCTCACCGCGGTGTTCTTCACCGGCGCGAGCGAGACCGTCGGCACGATCGGCACGCTCGGCCTGTTCGCCGTCGCCTTCCTGGTCCGTCCGCTCGGCGGCATGTTCTTCGGCCCCCTCGGGGACCGCATCGGACGCACCAAGGTGCTGTCCCTCACCGTCATCATGATGGCGATCGGCACCTTCGTCATCGCCTTCATACCCGGCTACGAGACCTGGGGCCCGGCGGCTCCCCTGCTGATGCTGCTCGCCCGGCTCGTCCAGGGCTTCTCCACCGGTGGCGAGTACGGCGGCGCGATGACCTTCATCGCCGAGTACGCGCCCGACAAGAAGCGCGGCTTCCTCGGCAGCTGGCTGGAGTTCGGCACGCTGACCGGCTACCTGCTCGGCGGCGTGGCCGGCCTGGTCATCCAGTTGCCCGGCGTGATGTCCCACGAGGACCTGCTCTCCTGGGGCTGGCGCATCCCGTTCCTGATCTCCGGGCCGATCGGCATCATCGGCCTCTACCTCCGCCTGAAGCTGGAGGACACCCCCGCGTTCCAGGCCGTCGTCGCGGAGACGAAGGGCCGCGAGGGCAACCAGACCCTCAAGGAGATCCGCAAGATCTTCGTCCGGTACTGGCGGCCGATGCTGATCTGCATGGGCCTGGTGCTCGTCTTCAACGTCACCAACTACATGCTCACCACGTACATGCTGGAGTACATCGGCAAGTTCGCCCCCGCGGTCAGCGCCACCTGGGCGCAGCTGCTGGAGATCGCCGTCCTGGCGCTGGGCATGCTGCTCATCACCTTCGTCGGCCGGCTCTCCGACCGCGTCGGCCGCAAGCCGGTGCTGTACTTCGGCTGCGGCATGCTGATCGTGCTCGGCGTGCCCTCCGTGCTCCTGATCCAGCAGAACACCCTGACGACGGTCTTCCTCGGCCTGACGCTGATGTCGCTGATGCTGCTCTGCTTCAACAGCACCGTGCCGTCCACGCTGCCGGCGCTCTTCCCCACCGAGATCCGCTACGGCGGCCTGTCGATCGCCTTCAACATCTCCGTCTCGCTCTTCGGCGGCACCACCGCCGTCATCAACGCCCTGCTGATCCAGGGCACCGGAGACATCAACGTGCCCGGCTACTACCTCATGGCCGCCGGCGCGATCGGCGCCGTCGCCTGCTGGTTCGCCACGGAATCCGCAGGCCGCCCCCTCCCCGGCTCGGCCCCCGCGGTGGCTACCCGCGCCGAGGCCCGCGACCTCGCACTCGCGAGCACCGGCACTCGCTGAACGGGGAGCGGCGCCTCAGGGGCGGGCGGCTTCTTCACCCGTCCGCCCCTGAGGCGCATCCGGACGTCAGCGGCCCTGCAGCGTCCTGACGTTGTCGCCGAAGGTCCAGCCCTTGGAGCCGTCCCAGTTGAGGGACCAGGTCATCAGGCCCTTGAGGCTGTTGTTGTAGTGCTTCCAGGCCTGGGAGACCTGGGCGGTGGACAGGTATCCGCCGCCGGCGCCCGGTTGGGCGGGCAGGCCCGGTACCTGCTTGTCGTAGGGCACCTTGATGGTGGTGCCCTGTACGACCAGGCCCTTGTTGAGGCAGTCCGTCTGCGCGGTGAAGCCCTCGACGGTGCCGGCGGAGTAGGAGTCGCCGGAGCAGCCGTACATGCTGCCGTTGTAGTACTGCATGTTCAGCCACCACAGGCGGCCGTTGTCCGCATACTTCTTGATGACCGGCAGGTACGCGCCCCAGATCGAGCCGTACGTCACGCTGCCGCCGGTGACGTACGCGGTCTCGGGGGCCATCGTCAGGCCGAAGTTCGACGGCATCTGCGCGAGCACGCCGTCGATGATCCGGATGAGGTTGGCCTGCGAGGCCGAGAGCCGGCTGATGTTGCCACTGCCGGTGAGGCCGGTCTCGATGTCGATGTCGATGCCGTCGAAGTTGTACTTCTTCAGGATCGGCACGATGGTCGCGACGAACCGGTCGGCGACGGCGGTGGAGTTGAGGTCGATGCCGGCCGTGGCACCGCCGATGGACATCAGGAGCGTGGCGCCGTTCGCCTTCGCCTGGCACATCTCGGCGGGCGTGGCGACCTTCACCGTGGCGTCCATGCCGTCCTCCCAGAGGACGGTGCCGTCCGAACGGATCACCGGGAACGCCGCGTTGATGACGTTGTAGCCGTGCGCACCGATGCGGGAGTCGGTGATCGGGATCCAGCCGAGCCCCGGGTGGACGCCGTTCGTTGCGCCGTCCCAGTTTTCCCAGTAGCCCTGGAGCACCTTGCCCGTGGGCCGGGACTTCACCGCGCAGGTGTCGGCCTGCGGCGCGGCGGGTGCGGCGGCGGCCGGCAGCTGTGCGGCACACACCAGCGCCAGCCCGGCACCCAGCAGACGGAGAGCCTTACCGATCACGTCGTGTCCTCTCTCGCCATGGCGCGCGGAGATCCGAGTCGTCATGGCCGGGATGACCGGATGAGTGGGCACACCGTAGATTGGTCCAGACCTAGGGTCAATAGGTCTGGACCACTTGAGGATCGAGGGGATGCCGACCGGTTCGTGAGCCGGCTAGTCCGTGAGGATGTCGGTGAGGTGGGCTTCGACCGGCTCGTCGGCGTCGTCGAGTTCCCAGAACAGGGTGAGGATCAGTCCGAGGGGGCCGGTTCCCCGGCCTCCCTTTGCCCGGGGGGGGCGGCTACGGCGGGGTGTCGATGAGGCCGGGAGAAGTCCCAGGTGCCCTCCGGCGCTCCGGTCCCCCGGCACCACCGGGCGAACTCCCGGGACCGGGCTTCCAGCCAGGACGGCAGGTCAGGATGCTGCTCGCCGCCGGCGGGAGCCTGGTGTGGTGGATGCGCCGCCGTAGGACGGCGGGGCCGGCGGAGTAGCACCCTCACCGGCTGAGCATGTCGGCCCCGGTCCGGCATCCAGCGGGGCCGGGGCCGATTGCCGTCAGGGGCGCTTTGCTGTCAGTGGCGGGGCGGGTTGGCGCGCGGGGTGAGGGTGGCGTGGGGCAGGGCCGGGGCGGGGAGGCGCTTCCCGTCGTAGCCGTCGACGGTTCCGAAACGGTCGGAGGCGCGCTCCCACTCCTCCCGCGCCCGGACGATGTCGTCGTGGCTGCGGCCGATGAAGTTCCACCACATGACGATCTCCTCCTCGAACGGGGCTCCGCCGAGCAGGACCGCGCGGGCGGCGTCGTCCGAATCGTTCACCAGCGTCAGGGTGTCGTGTCCGGTGGGGAGGTGGCCCAGTTCGGACGGGCGGAGCGGGGCGCCGGCCATGCGGATGTCCCCGCGGTCGACGAGGAGGCCGTGCTCGAAGGCCGGGTCGAGGGCGAGGGTGACCGTGGCGCGAGGTGCGAGGGTGAGCTCCGCGCCGAGCAGCGGGGTGAACGTCCGTACCGGGGAGGTGGTGCCGGCGAGCGTGCCCAGGAACACCCGGATCTCGGCCCCGCCGACGTGGACGGGTGTGGGGACGTGGTGCTGGAAGTCCCGCTCGGCGTCGCGGTGCGCATCGGGCAGCGCCACCCACAGCTGCACGCCGTGCAGGACGGTGGTGCGCGCGGTGGAGACCTCCGAGTGGCTGATCCCGTGCCCGCCCGTCATGAGATTCAGCTCGCCGGGCCGTACGAAGGCGTGGCTGCCCAGGCTGTCTCGGTGCTCGATCTCCCCGCTGAAAAGCCAGCTCACCGTCTGGAGCCCGGTGTGCGGATGCGGGGCGACATGCATGCCGCCGGACTCGCCGACGTCGTCGGGACCGTAGTGGTCGGCGAAGCACCAGGCGCCGATCGTCGTCCGGGTCCGCTGCGGCAGCGTGCGGCGTACGGTCATCGACCGGGGGCCGCCCAGCGGGACGTCACGCGGGGCGAGGACCTCGACGTTGCTCATGACGCGTCGCCTCCCTGCGACTGAAGGGCTCCGCCGCCCGGTTCTTCGAGGGGCTCCACCTGGACGACGCGGATGCCGCGGTCGGTGAAGGGGGTGACCTGGTCGCGGGGCGCCGTGCGGTGGGTGACCAGGGTCCGGCCCGCCATCGCGCCGCCGTAGGTCCGGGCGAGGCGGCCGTCGGCCGTGAGCCGGGCCTGGGATGCGGTGGGCGGCATCTGGTGTCCTTACCGGTTCGTCGGTTCAGCGGGCGGCGGCCGTCTCGGCGGCCGGCCGCAGCGCCTCGATCATGCTACCGGCCTCGGCCCTGCCGGTACCGGCGGTGTCGAAGGCGGTGCCGTGGTCCACGGAGGTGCGGATCACCGGCAGGCCGATGGCGAGGTCTGGCGGCTCCGCCATACCGGCGTACCGCGGCGTTTCCGTACAAGTCCGTGGATGACCGTGGCGCTGGTCGTCAGCAGCGTCGCCATCCTGTGCGTCGGCGTCCACGGAGTCCTGGAGACGGTGGGCGTGGTCACGGCCGGGTGCGCGGCATGGCCGTGCTTGCCAGCACCGACGGCCTGGCACTACTGTCGCCACGCCTTGGTAACGGGAAATCCGGTGTGATGCCGGTGCGGCCCTCGCCACTGTGATCGGGAAGTCCGGCTCCGGCCCTCGCGGGCAGCCACTGGGTCCTTGTGACCCGGGAAGGCGGAGCACGGGCGGTGTTACCCGTCAGCCAGGAGACCGGCCTCGGCACGTCAACCATCCACGAGGTGCTGGAGAGGGTCTGCTGAGCCATGCACATTGCCGAGGGTTTTCTGCCACCGGCGCACGCGGTCGCCTGGGGCGTCGCGTCGGCGCCGTTCGTCGTCCACGGAGTCCGGTCACTCACCCGTGAGGTCAGGGAGCACCCCGAGTCCACCCTGCTCCTCGGTGCTTCGGGCGCCTTCACGTTCGTCCTGTCCGCGCTGAAACTGCCGTCGGTGACGGGAAGTTGCTCGCATCCCACGGGTACCGGCCTCGGCGCCATCCTGTTCCGCCCGCCGATCATGGCGGTGCTCGGCACCATCACGCTGCTCTTCCAGGCGCTGCTGCTGGCGCACGGCGGCCTGACCACGCTCGGCGCCAACGCCTTCTCGATGGCGATCGTCGGGCCGTGGGCGGGGTACGGCGTCTACCGGCTGCTGCGCCGGTACGGCGTGCCGCTGATGGTCACCGTGTTCTTCGGCGCGTTCGTCGCCGACCTGTCCACCTACTGCGTCACCAGCGTGCAGCTGGCGCTGGCCTTCCCCGACCCGGGCAGCGGCTTCCTCGGCGCGCTGGGCAAGTTCGGCTCCATCTTCGCCGTCACGCAGATCCCGCTCGCCATCAGCGAGGGGCTCCTGACCGTCCTCGTGATGCGGCTTCTGGTGCAGTCCAGCAAGGGCGAACTGACCCGGCTGGGCGTGCTCCTGAGCGGCGGGCGGAAGCAGTCCGACGCGACCGCGGAGGCGGCCCGGTGAAGCGCCACACGAAGATCAACGCACTGCTGCTGCTCGCCGTGGTCGCACTCGCCGTCCTGCCGCTGGCCCTCGGCCTCGGCGACCACAAGAAGGAACCGTTCACGGGCTCCGACTCAGAGGCGGAGACCGCGATCACCAAGATCGAGCCGGACTACGAGCCGTGGTTCTCCCCGCTCTACGAACCGCCGTCCGGGGAGATCGAGTCGGCGCTGTTCGCCCTCCAGGCCGCCCTCGGTGCCGGCGTGCTCGCGTACTACTTCGGGCTGCGCCGCGGCCGCCGGCAGGGCGAGGAGCGGGCGCGGGCACGTCAGGACGACGGGCACGCGCCGGACGGCGCCGGGAAATCGACCGCCGAAGGGGCCTGAGCCCACGTGCTGCCGATCGACGCGGCGGCGCACAGCAGTCGCTGGCGCCGCCGCCACCCCGTGGACAAGGCCGTGCTCGGGCTGGGGCTCACCGTCCTGGCGATCTCCCTGCCGCCCTGGCCGGGCGCCGCGCTCGTCCTGCTGACGGCGCTCGCGGTGCTGCTCGGCCCGGCGGGCGTGCCCGGCCGCCGGCTGTGGCGCGCGTACCGGGTGCCGCTGGGCTTCTGCGTCACCGGCGCGCTGCCGCTGCTCGTACAGGTGGGCGGCGCGGACGGCTTCGTGTCGCCGGCCGAGGGCGGCGCGGTCCGGGCCGCTGAGCTGCTGCTGCGTACCTCGGCCGCCTCCCTCGGCGTGCTGCTGTTCGCCTTCACCACCCCGATGTCGGACCTGCTGCCGCGGCTGGTGCGGGCCGGGGTGCCGGCGCCCGTCGTGGACGTCGCGCTGGTCACGTACCGGATGAGCTTCCTGCTGCTCGACTCCGTACGGCGGATCCGCGAGGCGCAGGCCGCGCGGCTGGGGCACACCACGCGGGCGGCCGCCTGGCGTTCGCTCGGCGGGCTTGCCGCCACCGCCTTCGTGCGCGCCTTCGACCGGGCGGCGCGGCTCCAGACCGGGCTCGCCGGGCGCGGGTACGACGGCACGCTGCGCGTTCTGGTGCCCGAGGCGCGGATCTCCGCGCGCTTCACGGCCGCGAGCGTGGCGCTGCTGGTCGCGCTGGCCGTCCTCACCCTCGTTCTGGAAAGGCCCCTGTCATGAGCGACTCCCCCGCCCTGCTCACGCTGCGGGGCGCGTCCTTCGCGTACGAGGACGGGCCCACCGTCCTGCGCGACCTCGACTTCGACGTGCCCGAGGGGCGCGCGCTGGCCTTGCTGGGGCGCAACGGCAGCGGCAAGACGACGCTGATGCGGCTGCTCAGCGGCGGGCTCGCGCCGCGCACCGGGCAGCTGGCGGTGGGCGGGGAGCCGGTGCGGTACGACCGCAAGGGGCTGACCCGGCTGCGGACCACCGTGCAGCTGGTGGTGCAGGATCCGGACGACCAGCTGTTCGCCGCCTCGGTCGCCCAGGACGTGTCCTTCGGCCCGCTGAACCTCGGCCTGACCGACGCGGAGGTGCGGGCCCGCGTCGAGGAGGCGCTGGCCGCGCTGGACATCACCGCGCTCGCCGACCGCCCCACCCACCTGCTGTCGTACGGGCAGCGCAAGCGGACCGCGATCGCCGGCGCTGTCGCCATGCGGCCGAGAGTGCTGATCCTCGACGAGCCGACCGCCGGGCTGGACCCGGACGGCCAGGAACGGCTGCTCGTCACCCTCGACGGGCTGCGTGCGGGCGGCACCACGGTGGTGATGGCGACGCACGACGTGGACCTCGCGCTGCGCTGGTCCGACGACGCCGCGCTGCTCACCCCGCAGGGCGTGCACACCGGCCCGACCGCCGCGACGCTGGCCCGCACGGACCTCCTCCACGACGCCGGGCTGCGGCTGCCGTGGGGCGTCGCGGTGACCGGGCTGCTCCGCGCCCACGGGCTGCTGCCGGACGCGGCACCGGGCCCCCGCACCCCGGAGGAGCTGGCGGCGCGTACCCCCGCGGTGCCCGCCGACGGCTGACGCGCCCCGGGCGCACCACTGTGACAAGCGGATCCCCCTTGGCACCCCTCCACACCCCTTGACACCTCTCCTCCGCGGGCTCATAGTTCTCGCCGCTCAGCGCAACGGCGTTGCGCTGAGCGCACCGACCGGCGGCAAGAGAGCCGGTCCCGGGAAGAGAGGTGCGGACACATGGCCGATGCGGGCTCCGAGGAGACGGCTCCTCGCAGTACTCCGGCGGCGGGCGGCATTCTGCAGAGCGCCGACCGCGCTCTGGTCGCGCTGCTCACCTTCTCCGAACGGCGCCCCGAGTGGGGCGTGAGCGAGCTCGCCCGCCACCACGGCTGGGACAAGGCCGTGGCACAGCGGCTGCTCACCACCCTCATGGCCCGCGGCTTCCTCGTCTGCGACCCCGCCACCCGCCGCTACCGTCTCGGGCCCTCGGTGTCCCGGCTGGCCCGGGTCGGTGAGCACAGCGGCGTCCTGCCGTCACTGGTGCGCCCGACCCTCGCGCAGCTGCTCCGGGAGACCGGCGAGAGCGTCGTACTGAACGTCCCGAACGGCAGCGGCTACCGCTGCGCCGCCGCCGTGGACGGCACCGGCCCCATCCGCTACACCGCGATCGTGGGCGCCCTCATACCGGGCCACGCCGGGGCCTCCGGACACGCGATCTTCGCCCACTACCCCGAGGCGGAGATCCGGCAGATCTTCGGAGCCACCCCGCTCCAGCGCTTCAACGACAACACCATCACCGACTTCGACGCACTCCTGGAGTGCTACGCCGAGGTCCGCAGGACCGGCCACAGCATCAGCCACGGCCAGTACGACGAGGCCGTCGCGGCCATCGCCGCGCCCGTCTTCCAGGCCGGCACCGTTGCCGCGTCCCTGACGGTCATCGGCCCCGCCCACCGCATCACCCGCGCCACCGACCGCATCGTCGACCTGGTCGTCGCCGGCGCCGCCGAGGCCACCGCCGCCTTCGGCCCCTGACGCGGAGCCCGGCGAGCGGACCCGTACGCACGCCGTCGCCCTCGCGCTCCCCGCTCCCCCTCCCCCCCCACGCGCCCATCCGCCCACTCGCGTGCGCCGGCACGCTGCTCCGCCCTGCCCGCAAAAGGGGTGTCCCATGTCGCACCACGCCTCGGCCACGGCCGAATCCGCCCCGGACCCATCGGAGTCCCCCGGCGGCCCGGCCGCCCACCCACGGGTCCGCGAACCGCTCGTCCTCGCCGTACTCGTCGTGCTGTCCGTCGTCGGTGCCGTGATCGGCGCCGACCTCGTCGCCAAGCTCGGCATCTCCGCCAACACCTCGGTCGTCGGCGCGCTGATCGCCATGCTGATCGGCCGCGTCCCGCTGGCCGGGCTGCGCCGTATGCGCTCCGTCCACCGGCAGAACCTCGCCCAGAGCGCGATCTCCGCCGCCACCTTCGCCTCGGCCAACGCCCTGCTGACGTCCATCGCCGTGCCGTACGTCTTCGGGCGCCGGGACCTGGTCTGGCCGATGCTCGCCGGCGCGTTCATCGGGCTGCTCATCGACACGTGGGTGCTGTACCGCTCCTTCGGGTCGCGGCTGCTGCCCGCGACCGCCGCCTGGCCGCCGGGCACCGCGGCCGCCGAGACGATCAAGGCGGGCGACCGGGGCGGCAAGCGGGCGCTCGTGCTCGGCGCGGGCACGCTCGTCGGCATCGGCGGCACGCTGCTGAGCCTGCCGCTGTCCGCCGCGGGCGTCGCGTTCCTGGGCAACGTCTGGGCGCTGCTGATGTTCGGCGTGGGCCTCGGACTGCGCGAGTTCAGCCCCGCGCTGTTCCACACCGACCTGGGCGTGGGCTACGTACCGCACGGCGTCATGGTCGGCGCCGGAGTGGTGGCCCTCGGGCAGGCAGCCGTCGTGCTCGTACGCCGCCGCGGCGGGGCCGGGAAGCCCGATGCTGCCACGAGCAGTCCGGCCGCCCCCGCCGGATCAGCCGCCGATCCCACGACCGCCGTCACCGTCGACGAGTCCGGTCTGCGCCGGACGCTGCTGCGCGGCTACGCCCTCTTCGTCGCCGGTGCCGTCGTCCTCGCCGTCGTGGGCGGCCTCCTGGGCGACATGAGCCCGGCCGGACTCGTCGGCTGGGTGCTCTTCGCGGCGTTCGCCGCGCTGGTGCACGAGCTGATCGTCGGGCTGGCGGCCATGCAGTCCGGCTGGTTCCCGTCCTTCGCCGTCACCCTGATCTTCCTGGTCTTCGGGCTCCTCATCGGCATCCCGTCCGTACCGCTCGCGCTGCTCGTCGGCTATGTGTCGGCCACCGGCCCCGCCTTCGCCGACATGGGGTACGACCTCAAGGCCGGGTGGCTGCTGCGGCGGGACCACCGCCCCTGGGACCCGTACGAGCGCGAGGGCCGCCGCGAGCAGTTCCGCGCCGCCCTCATCGGCTTCGCCGCGGCCCTCGTCGTGGTCGCCGTGCTGTGGCAGTCGTACTTCCGGCAGGGCCTGGTCCCGCCCGTCGCCAAGGTCTACGCGGACACCGTCCGGCACGGACTCGGCGACCCGGGAGTGCTCCGCACGATGCTGCTGTGGGCCGTGCCCGGAGCGCTGGTCCAGCTTCTCGGCGGCACCCGCCGCCAGATGGGCGTCATGCTCGCCACCGGCCTGCTCATCCTCACTCCGCACGCCTGCTGGCTGGTGCTCGCCGCGCTGGCCGTGCGCGTCGCGTACCGGAAGCTGCGCGGACCGCGGGCCGACGAGGAGCTGAACCTCGTCGGCGCCGGCCTCATCGCGGGCAGCTCGCTCGGCGACTCCGCGCAGATCCTCAAGGCCGGCTGACGCCGGTTGCACACCACCGTCCGGACGCCCGTGCCCGCCACGGCACGCCCGCCACCGCTTCCGCCCGCCCCGCACCGACCACGACGTACGTACAAGGAGAACCTCATGGAGATGTACAGCCGCCTCGAACCGCGCGGTGAGTATCTCGCCTTCGAACTCGCCCTCGCCGCCCGCAAGCTCGTCGAGCAGGTCATGCTGGTCAAGCCGGGCGAGCACGTCGTCCTCACCGGCGACACCAGCAGCGACCGCCGGGTGGTCGACGCGACCGCGCAGGCCGTCGCCGCCGCCGGCGCCCACCCCGTCGTCGTCTGGTACGAGACCCTGCCCAGCTCCTCGATGGAGCCGCCGCGGCCGGTCGCCGGCGCGATCGCGGACGCCGACGTGTGGATCGAGTTCGCGGTCTCCTACGTCATGCACTCCGACGCCTTCCGCACCGCCATGGCGAACGGCTGCCGGTACACCAACCTCACCGCCATGGACGTGCACATGCTGGTGGCCACGGTGGGCCGCCCCGACTTCGAGGGCGTGATGAAGCTCGGCAAGGCGCTCGTGCGCCTGCTGGAACAGGCCGACGAGGTCCGCATCACCTCGGCGAACGGCACGGACCTGGTCGGCCGGAACGGCGACCGGCCGATCAACCTGCGCGGCAAGCCCGCCGAGAAGCCCGGCGAGACGGTCATGCTCTCCGGCCAGATCTCCTGGAACCCGCTGGAGGCGACCCAGGACGGCGTCCTCGTCTTCGACGGCGCGCTGTGGCCGCCGGACCAGCTCGGCCTGCTGCGCTCGCCGGTCCGCTGCACCGTCGAGAAGGGCGTCGTCACCCGGATCGAGGGCGGGCAGGAAGCGGACGTCTTCCGCCGCTGGATGGAGTCCTGGAACGACCCGAACATGTTCCGGATCGCGCACTGGTCGCTCGGCTTCAACCCGGGCGTGCCCGCGCCGACCGGCCGCATCGTCGAGGACGAGCGGGTCTTCGGCTGCGTGGAGCTGGGCATCGGCACCAAGGGCGCCTGGATCGGCGGCGAGCCGTGGGTCGCCGCCGCCCACACCGACGGCTCCGTGCTCGGCCCGTCCCTCTACCTCGACGGCGAGGCCATCGAGAAGGACGGGGTCTACGTCCACCCCGAACTGGTCGAGATCTGTCGCGAACTGGGCGTCGAGGGGTACTGAAGATCCTGCACCCGCAGGCCTCCGGGGGCGTCCGCGCCGGGCGCCCCCGGAGGCGTACGCACACGCCCTGAACTCCCCCGCCGCCGAACCCGCTGGAGCTCGCCCATGACGACCGCCGCGCCCGCCACCTACCGACACAACGGCATGGTCTGCACCGACCACACCATCGACGTACCGCTCGACCACGCGCGCCCGGACGGCCCGGCGATCAGCCTCTTCGCCCGCGAGGTCGTCGCCGCGGAACACGAACACCGTGACCTGCCCCGACTGTTGTGGCTGCAGGGCGGGCCTGGCGGCCGCGCCGAGCGGCCCCACGCGGCCGGCGCCTGGCTGCGCCGCGCCCTCAAGGACTACCGCGTGGTGCTCATGGACCAGCGCGGCACGGGCCGCTCCACCCCCGCCGACCGCCGCACCCTCGCGGTCCACCACGACGCCGGCTCAGCCGCTGAGTACCTCGCGCACTTCCGTGCCGACTCGATCGTGCGCGACGCCGAACTACTGCGCCGCATGCTGTGCGGCGACCGCCCCTGGACCGTCCTCGGCCAGAGCTTCGGCGGCTTCTGCGCGCTGACGTACCTGAGCCTCGCGCCCGAGGGACTGGAGCGGGCGCTCATCACCGGCGGCCTGCCGATGCTGACCGGCCACGCGGACGACGTGTACCGGGCCGCGTACCGGCGCACGCTCGCCCACAACGACCGCTACTTCGCCCGCTACCCCGGCGATCAGGCGCTCGCCGACGCGGTCGCCGCCCACCTCGCAGCGCACGACGTACGGATGCCGTCCGGCGAGCGTCTCAGTGTCCGCCGCTTCCAGACCATGGGCATCACCTTCGGCACGTCGTCCGGCTTCGACACCCTCCACTACCTCCTCGAATCCGCCTTCGTCGACGGCGTGAGCGGACCCGAGCTGTCCGACACCTTCCTGCGCGGCATCGACGCCGTCGTGTCCTTCGCCCCGCGCCCCCTCTACGCGGTGCTCCACGAGCCGATCTACGCACAGGGCGGCCGCCCCACCGACTGGTCGGCGCACCGGATCCGCGCGGAATTCCCGGAGTTCGACGCGGACGGCCAGGACGCGCACGGCCAGGCCCCGCACGGTCCGCTCCGGTTCACCGGCGAGATGATCTACCCCTGGCAGTTCGCGGAGGACCCCGCCCTCGTACCGCTGCGCGAGACCGCTGACCTCCTCGCCCAGCGCACCGACTGGCCGCCCCTGTACGACCTGGACCGGCTCGCCCACAACGAGGTCCCGGTCACCGCCGCCGTCTACTTCGACGACATGTTCGTCGACCGCGAGCAGTCCCTGGCCACCGCCGACCTGGTACGCGGTCTGCGCCCCTGGATCACCAACGCCCACGCCCACGACGGCGTACGGGCGGACGCCGCGGTCCTCGACCGGCTGCTGGCCATGACCGACGGCCGGCTCTGAGCATCCGCTCCGGCCGCCGGGAGGGCTCTTCCTATACCCCGCTCCGCTCGCATTCCTTCCGGGCCTGCGGGGCGGGGCGCCGGCCGTGGTGCGGGCGGCGGGCCCTGGCCAGCAGGCGCAGGCAGGTCAGCGGGTTGTCCCGGGCAGGCCGCCGGGTGACGGTGGCGCCCATGGCCACCACCGTCTCCAGCCGCTGGTGATGCAGGTCCAGGACGAACCGCATCAACGGCCCGTACTCCTCGGGGAGTTCGTCCAGCAGCCGGGACGCCTCGCGCAGGGTGTGGTGCGCCTTGCCGGCGGCGTCGGTGAGGAGCGCCCGGACGCCGGGGACGTCGCGCCCCGCGTCGAGGTCGGCGCGGGTGACGCCGTGCTGCTCCAGTGCGTCCAGGGGCAGGTAGAGGCGCCCGTCCCGCAGGTCCTCGGCCAGGTCCGTCAGGATGTCGGTGCGCTGGCCCGCGTCGGCGACCAGCCGGCAGCTCTGCGCGAACTCCGGGGTGCCGCCGCCCGGCTGCGCCAGCCCGGTGGTGATCATGAGGAACGGCCACGTCAGCCGGTCCACGTACGCCTGGTAGTCGGCCTCCGTCCTGAAGCCCGGGAAGTCCAGGTCGATGCGCGCGCCGTCCAGGTAGGACTCGATCCAGTGGCGGGGCAGATCGCGCAGGCCGGACGTGTAAAGGAACGCGCGCAGCAGCGGGTGCCGGGAGGTGCCGGAATCCAGCGCCGCCCGGATCTGCCCCGCCCACGCGTCGAAGCGCCGGGTCCGCTCCGCCACGGTGCCCCGGTCGCAGAGGTCGTCGGTGAACGACGCGAAGGCGTAACCGGCCAGCACGTGGGGCTGGAAGTGCGCGGGCGTCAGCATCCGCACCGCCGCGTACCCGGCCGGCTCCCTGCGCTGCATGAACTGCGCGACCTTCAGGTAGTCGGCGCGGGCTTCACTCCCCCACACCTCGCCCGCGTCCATACAACGTCGCCACACTCGCACGCATACCCTCCTGCACCAAGAACACCTTGAGTGACAAACAAAAGGTCGAGACTACCTGGGGTAGGTGCGAGCGGGCGGGCCGCGCCTCGCTCAGGCGGTTCCCCCGCCCGCCGCGTCGGCGGGCGGCCAGCAGCTCCGCGAGCTCATCGGCACTGCGCTGGGTGTGCGCCTCGACCTCGGCGTCGATGGCATCGCCGTCGCCTTCGAAGATCGCCTCGACCAGCTTCTCGTGGACGCGCAGCACCCGGTCGGGGTCGGCGCGCTCGCTCTCGTCGACGGAGATCACCAGGTTGACGTGCGCCTCGACCATGGGCCACATCCGGACCGAGCATGACGTTGTCCGATATCGTCCAGATCGTGCGGTGCAGCTCGATGTGGGCCTTGTGCAGCCGCTGCCCGGACTCCAGTTCTCCGGTCAGGATCGCCCGCCGCAGCTCCGCGCGCGGCGGCTGGTTCCTGAACGTCGGCGGCGTGGCGCGGGAGGGGAGCTGGAGCTTCCCGGTCTACGCCGGGGTCCACGAGCCCCCGGTCAGACACAGGACGGGCAGCGCCCCCGGTAGGTGATCTCGGCCGCGGCGACCGTGAAGCCGAAGCGCTGCTCGGGCGGCAGACCGGCGAGGGGGTCGCCGACGGGGTGGACGTCGCGGATGGTGCCGCAGCCGGAGCACACCAGGTGCTGGTGCGAGCGGTGCGCGTTGGGGTCGTACCGCTTGGCGCGGCCGTCGGTCGAGACCTCCGCGATCTCCCCCAGGGCGACCAGCTCGCCGAGGGTGTTGTAGACGGTCGAGCGGGAGATCTCGGGGAGCCGCCGCACGGCGCGGGCGTGCACCTCGTCGGCCGTGAGATGGACGTGGTCCCCGCTGAGCACCTCGGCGACGACGCGCCGCTGGGACGTCATCCGCCAGCCGCGCCCCAGCAGTCGCTCCAGCAGGTCACTCATTCGGTTCACCCCGTCGGTCTCGATGGTGCACGGTGTCCATGGACGCAGCCGTCCAGCCCGTGGACCGCACCCCACGCACGCCGACGTACTTCTACTGCGTATGAGTTTGGCCAACTTATTGACTTGGATTCTGTCCATCGTAGGATCAGTTCCGGAACCCGCCAAGGGACAGGAGACGACAAAACAGCAGAAGTCGGTTGGTCGTACGGTGCGCACCGCTCTTCGCGCGGTGGGACACCGTCGCCGTCGACCTGTCCCAGGTGATCCACGGGGCGGCGCCCTGGATGCTTCAACCCCTCTCCCGCACCACCCCAACAGCTCCACAACGTGACCCGTTGGCCCGGAAGGATCAGGATCCGCATGTCCGAGAACCACGACGCAATCGTCACCGACTCCAAAACCGAGGGTGAGGCTGGCGGTTGCCCGGTCGCGCACGCGCGCGCCCCGCACCCGACCCAGGGCGGTGGAAACCGCCAGTGGTGGCCGGAGCGGCTGAACCTGAAGATTCTTGCCAAGAACCAGCCCGTGGCCAACCCCATGGACGACGGCTTCGACTACGCCGAGGCGTTCCAGTCCCTCGACCTGGCGGCCGTGAAGCAGGACATCCAGGAGGTGCTGACCACCTCGCAGGACTGGTGGCCGGCCGACTTCGGCCACTACGGCCCGCTCATGATCCGAATGGCCTGGCACAGCGCCGGCACGTACCGGATCAGCGACGGCCGCGGCGGCGCCGGCACGGGCCAGCAGCGCTTCGCGCCCCTCAACAGCTGGCCGGACAACGGCAACCTCGACAAGGCCCGCCGCCTGCTGTGGCCCGTCAAGAAGAAGTACGGCAAGAGCATCTCCTGGGCCGACCTGCTGATCCTCACCGGCAACGTCGCCCTGGAGTCGATGGGCGCCAAGACCTTCGGCTTCGCCGGCGGCCGCGTGGACGCCTACGAGCCCGAGGACGACGTCTACTGGGGCCCGGAGACCACTTGGCTCGGCGACGAGCGCTACACGGGCGACCGTGAGCTGGAGGAGCCCCTCGGCGCGGTCCAGATGGGTCTGATCTACGTCAACCCCGAGGGCCCCAACGGCAACCCCGACCCGCTGGCCTCCGCCCGCGACATCCGCGAGACGTTCCGCCGCATGGCGATGAACGACGAGGAGACCGTCGCCCTGATCGCCGGCGGTCACACCTTCGGCAAGACCCACGGTGCGGGCCCGGCCGAGAGCGTCGGTGACGACCCGGAGGCCGCCGGCTTCGAGGAGCAGGGCCTGGGCTGGCGGAACACCTACGGCACCGGCAAGGGCGCGGACGCCATCACCTCCGGCCTGGAGGTCACCTGGACCAGCACGCCCACCAAGTGGAGCATGGGCTTCTTCGAGAACCTCTTCGGCTACGAGTGGGAGCTGACCAAGAGCCCGGCCGGCGCCCACCAGTGGAAGCCGAAGGACGGCGCGGGCGAGGGCACCATCCCGCACGCCCACGACTCCTCGAAGAAGATCGCCCCGGCGATGCTCACCGCCGACCTGGCGCTCCGCTTCGACCCGGTCTACGAGCAGATCTCCCGGCGCTACTGGGAGAACCCGGAGGAGTTCGCGGACGCCTTCGCCCGGGCCTGGTACAAGCTGACGCACCGTGACATGGGCCCGAAGTCGCTGTACCTCGGCCCGGAGGTCCCGGCGGAGACCCTGCTGTGGCAGGACCCGCTGCCGGAGCGCGAGGGCGAGGTCATCAACGCCGGTGACATCGCGGCCCTCAAGGCCAAGCTCCTCGACTCGGGCCTGACCGTCTCGCAGCTGGTCAGCACCGCGTGGGCATCGGCCTCGACGTTCCGCGGCAGCGACAAGCGCGGCGGTGCCAACGGCGCCCGCATCCGTCTCCAGCCGCAGCGCGGCTGGGAGGTCAACAACCCCGACCAGCTCGCCCTGGTGCTGCGCACCCTTGAGAGCGTCCAGCAGGAGTTCAACAGCGGCTCGGACCGGAAGGTCTCGCTGGCCGACCTGATCGTGCTCGGCGGCAGCGCGGCCGTGGAGAAGGCCGCCAAGGACGCCGGCATCGACATCGAGGTGCCCTTCGCCCCGGGCCGGGTCGACGCGACCGAGGAGCACACCGACGCGGAGTCCTTCGCGGCGCTGGAGCCGGTGGCCGACGGCTTCCGCAACTACCTGGGCAAGGACAGCCGGCTGCCGGCCGAGTTCCTGCTCGTCGACCGCGCGAACCTGCTCACGCTGAGCGCCCCGGAGATGACCGTCCTGGTCGGTGGCCTCCGCGTCCTCGGTGCGAACTACGACGGTTCCAAGACCGGTGTCCTCACCGAGACCCCGGGCACGCTGACGAACGACTTCTTCGTCAACCTGCTCGACATGGGCACCGCGTGGAGCTCGACCTCCGCCGACCAGACCGCCTTCGAGGGCCGCGACCGCGCCACCGGTGCGGTCAAGTGGACCGGCACCCGTGCCGACCTGGTCTTCGGCTCCAACTCCGAGCTGCGCGCGGTCGCCGAGGTGTACGCGAGCGACGACGCGAAGGAGAAGTTCGCCAAGGACTTCGCCGCCGCGTGGAGCAAGGTCATGGACCTGGACCGGTTCGACCTGGCCTGATCCGCTCCGGTAATACCCCGCCCGACGGCAACGCCCGGGCCGGCCGCTTGCGGCCGGCCCGGGCGTTCGGCGTCAGACGCGGTCGGCCGCGATCAGCACGTACTGGAAGGACCCGTCCTTGTACGAGTTGATGAAGGCCTCTTCAATGCCGGTGACCAGGGACGACGTGGCCCGCAGCTCCCAGTAGGGCAGCGTCGCCGGCGTCAGGTCGATGACGGCCTGCGGTACGAGGCGGTTGTCGGCCATGGCCCGCAGGTACTCCCGGCGCGAGTGGATGTTGCACTCGAAGTGCGCGTTGATCTGGGAGACGTACTTCGAGGGCTGACCGTAACGCGGGTTCCAGCAGCCGGTGATGGTCACATAACGGCCGCCGACCGCGAGCACGCGGGAGTGCTCGGCGAAGAGGTCGTGCAGGTCGACGTACATGCTCGACTCGTTGTTCCACGAGGCCGCGGCCATCCCCGTCTCGAAGGGCGTGTCGAGCATGTTGCACACGCGGGCGTGGACATGGTCGTCGATGCCGAGCTCATGGGCACGCCGGTTGGCAAAATCGGCCTGCTTGGCCGACAGGGTGACGCCCTCGACCTTGCATCCGAAGCGCTGGTGCGCCATGACCATCGACCCGCCCCGGCCGCAGCCGGCGTCCACGAGCGTGTCGTCGCGGCCGACGGAGCCGAGGTGGTCCAGGAGGACCTCGGCCTGCGCCGACTCCAGTCGGTGCAGTTCGGCGATCAGCCTCTTCTCGTACTCGCTGTCGCCGCGATTCCCCAGTGCCGCATGGTCGACCTCGCCGATGCCGTAGTGGTGGTGGTAAAGCCCGTCGACGTCGCCGAGACGCAGGTTCACGGGCCTGGCCTCCTGGTCCCAGTAGCGGGCGATGTCCCCCTGGTAGGGCGACGCCGGGGCGGGGACGAAGGCGGAGGTGCCGTTGAGGGTGGTGAACTCGGTGCTGGTCACAGGTGAATCCGTCCTTACCAGAAATCGGGCAGGCTGTACCGGTAGGTGTTGGTCTGGTGCCAGTAGTGGTTGCCGTCGACCCAGGCGGCCACTCCCCGCAGGAAGCGCTGTGCGGTCGGTACGGGGCAGGCCTCGGCCAGGGCGGCGGCCTCGGCTTCGAAGCGGTGCATGAGGTCGTTGTGGACCTCGACCGCCTTCAGGTAGGCCTCGCGGTGCGAGACGCCCTCGCGTTCGGCGATCACTACGGGCAGGTTCAAGTGCAGGCCGGGGGCCTTCAGTTCCTTGGTGTAGGAATACAGGTCGTTGACGATGGTGGTGGCATTGCCGGCGAGCGCGATGACCCGCTGCATGGCCTGCTGGGCATGCAGGTCCGCCGGCAGTTCGTAGCCACCGACCGTGTCGGTGATGGTCGGGCAGGGGCGGAAGTTGTTGAACTGACGCATCGCCAGGTACTCCCAGACCTCCGGCATCTCCTCCGTCTGGGCCCAGGCGGCCTCGGCGAGGTAGCCCAGGTGCAGCCGGGCCATGTCGTGCCGGTACCGGTCGGCCTGGGAGGGAGTGGCCGTACGGAGGAAGTACTCCATGGCGGAGCGGTAGGCGCGGCGCGGCGCGTCCGACCCGAGCGACGCTAGCCACGCCGGCTCGTACTCCTCCGTCGTGTACAGCGGGTCGAGAGCGGTGTGCGCCAGCAGGAGGCGGCTGCCGAGCCCGATGGGTGAGCCGCCGTGGTCCTCGCAGTAGCAGTCGTCGACCGCGTTCTCGGCGACCATCAGCCGCGTAGCGACCATGACGTGCTCGACGGTGGGCGCGTCCGGGTGGCAGGCGACCATGTAGCGCCCGACGGAGAACCCGTCGAACTGGTCCTCCCACTCCGGGGGATACACCTCGGCCTCCTCCACCGCCCACTGCTTGATCCGGCGGCTGACCTCCTCCACACGCGCCGGGTCGGGCTCCGGTACGGGGTGGTGGTAGAGGCCCGGAATGGGCGTGCCTTCCGCCGGCACCTCGGGCTCCGGTTCGGCCGCCGGCGGCTCCTCGCGCGGGGCGAGATGCAGCCCGGCCGTGCCCAGCCCACTGGGGCCGCGCAGAATCCGTTCCAGGGCGAGGTTCGACTGACTCGCGGGGGCGGCACCCTCCCCCGCGTCCTGGGCAGCCGGCTCGGCTTCGGTTGCGGCATCGGTAGCGGCATCGACATCTGTATCCGTACCGGCATCAGCATCGGCACCAGCGGGGGGTGTGCGGGCGGCAGCGCCGAAGCGGGCCGCGACATGGAACAGGCTCGACTGCAAAGGAGTGGTCCGCAGCGGGAAGATCCCGGGATCGGGCATTCGTGACTCCTTGGTGAGGTGGGTGTGCTGTCCCGGGACCCCGGCGTGCTGCTGCACGGGGAGGTCCGGGCGTGTGACGACCGCCGGACGGGCCTAGTCGCGTCTGCGGGCCCTCCGCGCGTTCGCCGGCACGCCGGGCGCGCCGGGCACCAGGATGGCGGCGCGGGAGTGGGTGCTGAAAAGGGACGAATTGGCCGCCTGTGCACGGAGTCCCCGCGGCCGCGCCGGCAGATCCGGCTCGCGCTCCCCCGCTGTCCGGCCGACGCCGCGATGCCCACCTCGCCGTAACGGTTCTTCCGTCACCGCCACCGCACCGGGACGGCCCGGAACCCCGACGCATCGAGAAACAACGGTCATCGGGCGAGCTCTCCTTCATGGCGATCGACGTGCGTGGTGCGAATCGGCGAATGAGAAATCCGAGTACATATATCTGGTAAACGAATATCTGAGAATCCGCCGAGATCCCTGGAAACAGTAACGGCCGGTACGCCTCACTCGCCCAGGAGCCTGGGCGAGTTACCACGATGCAGTGATCTCACTCCGCACCGGGTTTAGCGGCGCGACCGACGGCATTCGGACTATCTGCCCGGGGCCATGTTTGACGTGCGCCGCTGCCCGATTCCGCCCCACCCTCAACTCTCGCACCGCACAGCCGAATCAGCCCCTCGGCAGACGCCACTCAAGCACCAGGAGACCAATACGGATCACGCCATATCGGGAAGCCGCGCCCCCTCGGAAAGCCACGGCGGGAGAGAGCGTCGCGGGGCGGCATTTTTTGCGAGACGCTCGGCACGGCGGAGCACCTACCCGGCAGTGGCGACGGGACGGGACGCCGGGGGAAGCACCCGACCCTCGCGCATCACCTGAGGAAGGCGGGCTGTGATGAGCGATTCCGTTACGCATACCGCGGGACGGTCCCGGCACGGGACGGCGGACCGGCTCTCGGCGGTCGAGTTGACCGTCAATGGCCGGGTGCGGCGGCTGACGGTGGATCCACGGACCACGCTGCTCGATGCGTTGCGCGAACACCTGGGCCTCAGCGGCACGAAGAAAGGGTGTGACCACGGGCAGTGCGGTGCCTGCACGGTGCTGGTCAACGGTCGGCGCATCAACTCCTGTCTGACCCTCGCCGTCATGCACGAGGGCGACGAGGTGGTGACGATCGAGGGCCTGGGCACCCCTGATGACCTGCACCCCATGCAGCGTGCCTTCATCGAGCGGGACGGCTTCCAGTGCGGCTACTGCACCCCCGGACAGATCTGTTCGGCCGTCGGCATGCTCACCGAAGTGGCGGCGGACTGGCCCAGCCACGCCACCGAGGCCACCACCCCCGCAACCACCGCCGCGTCGCGCATCGCGCTGACCGATGAGGAGATCCGCGAGCGGATGAGCGGCAACATCTGCCGGTGCGCGGCCTACCCCAACATCGTCGCGGCCGTGCGCAGCGTGGCGGAAGGAGACGCGGGATGAGGGCCTTCACCTACGAGCGTGCGAAGGACGCGCGGGGCGCCGTGACCGCGGTGTCCCGCACCGGCGCGAAGTTCATCAGCGGTGGCACCAATCTGCTGGACCTGATGAAGCTCGGCATCGAGCAGCCCGGTCATCTGGTGGACATCAGCCGGCTACCGCTGCGGGACATCGAGGATCTGCGGGACGGCGGGCTGCGCATCGGCGCGCAGGCCGCCAACTCCGATGTGGCCGCCGATGCCCGCGTACGCACCCGCTATCCGGCGCTGTCACAGGCACTGGTGTCCGGTGCCTCGGGCCAGTTGCGCAACAAGGCGTCCACCGGCGGCAATCTGCTGCAGCGCACACGCTGCCCGTACTTCTACGACACCGCGGCGAGCTGCAACAAACGGCTTCCCGGCTCCGGTTGCGCGGCGATCGGCGGGTTCAACCGGATACACGCGATCCTCGGCGCCACCGATTCCTGCATCGCCACCCACCCCTCGGACATGGCGGTCGCGATGACCGCGCTGGGGGCCCGGATCGCACTGCTCGGCCCCGATCATTCGGTACGCCACGTCGACATCACCGACCTCTACCGGCTGCCCGGGGACACACCGCACATCGAAACCGTGCTGCACCCGGGCGAGATGATCACAAGCGTCCTCCTGCCGCCGCCCCCGCCGGGCCGGCAGCTCTACCGCAAGGTGCGCGACCGGGCGTCCTACGAGTTCGCCCTCGTGTCGGTGGCAGCTGTGGTCTCGGTGAAACAAGGCATCGTCCGAGCGGCGCGGGTGGCGTTCGGCGGTGTGGCGGCCAAGCCGTGGCGGTCGGTCGAGGCGGAGGCCGCGCTGACCGGCCGGCCGGCCACGATGACCACGTACCGGGCCGCCGCCGGGGCCGCGATGCGGGACGCGGTCGGGCGGGGACACAACGACTTCAAGATCGAGCTGGCCGAGCGCACCCTGTGCCGCACCCTGGCGCAGCTGGCCCGTCGGGCGGAGGAGGCGGGATGACCGGGCAGAAGGTGTCTGGGCAGGGGACGTCCGGGCAAGGGATCATCGGGCGGGCCGTGAGCCGCGTCGACGGCCCGCTGAAGGTCACCGGCCGGGCCACCTACGCGTACGAGCACGGCCCGGACGACGCACCGCTCTACGGATTCATCGTCGGCGCAACGATCGGCAAGGGCCGCATCACCCGCATCGACAGCAGGAGCGCCGAGCGCGCCCCCGGCGTCTGCCTGGTGATGACCCATCACAACGCACCGGAGCAGGGCCCGCGCGACGAGTCCGTTCCGTACGAGTACTGGCGTGCCCAGCCGATGCTGACAGGGCCCGACATCCACCACTACGGCGAGCCGGTGGCGCTGGTCGTCGCCACCACCTTCGAGCAGGCACGGGCAGCGGCAGGACTCGTCGAGATGGAGTACGCGGCCAGGCCCGGGCGTTATGACTTCGGCGCGCTGAAGGACGACACGTACATCCCGAAGATGGTCAACGCCGGCCTTCCCACCGACACCGCGGTGGGCGACTTCGACGCCGGGTTCCGCTCCGCGGCGGTGACGGTCGACCAGCGCTACACCACGCCGTACGGGTTCTCCATGCCGATGGAGCCGCACGCCTGCCTGGCGGTGCCGCGGGGCGAGGACCTGACGGTCCATGTCAGCTGCCAGATCGTCGATGCGGCGCAGGCCTCGGTCGCCCGCACCCTCCGGCTCGACCCGGCGCGGGTCCACATCGTCTCCCCGTACGTCGGCGGCGGGTTCGGTTCCAAGCTGGGCGTCCATGCCGAGACGATCCTCGCGGCGCTCGCCGCCCGCGCGTTGCGCCGGCCGGTCAAGGTCGCACTGACCCGGCAGCAGGTCTTCCACCTCGTCGGCCTGCGCCCCACCTCGCACCAGCGGGTCAGGCTGGGCGCGGAGCGGGACGGCCGGCTGGTGGCGCTCGCCCACGACGTCACCATGCACACCAACCCCGACATGGAGTACGCCGAGCAGACCGCCGCCACCACCCGCAGTCTCTACGCCGCGCCGCACCGGCTGACGAGCCACCGGCTGACGCCACTGGACCTGCCGCGGGGCGAGGACGTCCGCGCGCCGGGCGACGCACCGGGCCTGCTCGCGGTGGAATCGGCGATGGACGAGCTGGCCGACGCGCTCGGGATGGACCCGGTCGAGCTGCGGATCCGCAACGAACCCACCGTCGATCCCGAGCGGGGCGTCCCGTACAGCGACCGGCACCTGGTCGAGTGTTTGCGGGAGGGCGCGCGCCGGTTCGGCTGGGAGCGCCGCCCCGCCCGGCCGGCGACCGTGCGCGACGGGCAATGGCTGGTCGGCTACGGCGTGGCCGCCGCCATCCGCGGGCACTTCCAGTCGCCGACGACGGTGCGGGTCCGGCTGGCCGCGGACGGCACGGCCACCGTGCAGTCGGACATGACCGATATCGGGACGGGCACCTACACGATCCTGACGCAGGTCGCGGCCGACGGGCTCGGGCTGCCGCCCGACCGGGTACGCGTCGAACTCGGACGCTCGGAGTTCCCGACCAGCATGGGGTCCGGCGGCTCGTGGGGCGCCGCCAACTCCAGCACCGCGGTGCACGGCGCGTGCCGGACCCTGCGGGAGAAACTGCTGGCCGCGGTGTGCGACGACACCCGCTCCGCACTGCGCGGACTGGAGTTGGAGAAAGCGGTGTTCGCCGACGGCCGGGTGCGCATCGGCGACGCGTCGGAGGCGCTGGGCGACATCGTCGCCCGCCACCACCCCGACGGCATGGAGGCGACGGGCGAGACCCTCGCCATGAACGACGACCCCCACTACACGGCCTATTCGATCCACACCTACGGCGCGCACTTCGCCGAGGTGGCCGTCGACGCCGACACCGCCGAGATCCGGCTGCGGCGGATGCTGGGCGTGTTCTCGGTGGGCCGCGTGCTCAATGCCAGGACGGCCCGCTCGCAGCTGATCGGCGGCATGATCTGGGGCGCCGGCGCGGCCCTCGAAGAGGAGGCCGTCGTCGACCCGCGCAGCGGCGCCTTCGTCAACCGGGACCTCGCGCACTACCTGTTGCCCGTGCACGCCGACATCCCCGCCGTCGACGCCGTCGTCCTCGACGGGTACGACGACAAGGCCAACGCGCTGGGCGCGAAGGGCATCGGCGAGCTGGGCATCTGCGGGGCCGGCGCGGCGGTCGCCAACGCGGTCTTCCATGCCACCGGCGTACGCGTACGCGACTTCCCCATCACGCTGGAGAAGGTGTTGCCCGGCCTGCCACTGCTGGACGTCTGAGCCGGGCGAGGGTGCCCGAGCCCCCGGCGGCCGCCGGTTCCGCGACGGCCGGGTCAGCCGATGGGCTCGGGCATCGGCACCACGTCGTAGGCCAGCTCGATGGCGTCACCGGTCGCCGGGTCGGCCAGCTCGACCCGCCAGCGCCCGGCGAACTGGTCGACGCCCTCGCGCATCGGGATCGTCCCCGATATCAGCACCGTGCCGGGCGCCAGCTCCCCGCGCTCGCGCAGCACGTCGGCCCAGTACCCGGGCGGCAGCAGCTCCCCGGCGGTGCCGTCCTGCAGCAACTGCTCGTCCCCGCCGCCGACCGGGGTGACCCAGGCACGCAGGGTCAGGGCGTCCAGCCGGTCCGCGACGTCCGCCAGCCGCCACGCCCGGCCGGCGAGCACGTCGGGCCCCGCGTTCTTGCTCCAGGCCACGCCGTGCGCCTCCAGCGCGCGGTCGGTGTGGTCGCACGCCGCCGTCAGGAGGAGGTCGCCGGTCGCGTCGACCACCAGCGCCCACTCGGCCTCCCCGGAGGTGCGCGCGTGCTGCACCGCGACGGTCGCGGTCTGCTGCCCGAGGTACGGCGAGACGGGGTACAGCGCCGGTACGGTCGAGGGCGCGGGGACGCCGAGCTCGGCCAGTTCCGCGACGTGCGCGGCGACGTCCTCCTGGCTGCGGCCGGCGTATCCGGCGTTGAGCAGCCGCGTCACCTCGACGGTGCGCCGGCTTCCGTCGGGCAGTTCGAAAGACAGGACGGTCATGAGTCCTCCAGATCACAGACGGTTGCGCAGGGGTAAAACAGCCCCCGAGGGGTTGCGCATACGACCTGTATACAGCAAGTATGCCTAGCAGTGCAGCAACCGAGATCGTGAGGCCTTGACCCCATGGACAACGAACAACGCCCGGGCGCGGACGGGGACCACACGGGGGTGACCGCGACGCGGCCGGACCGCGGCGCGCTGATCCGCGCCTTCATCGCGAGCCTGACCGGCACCTCACTGGAGTGGTACGACTTCGCGGTCTACTCGGCCGCCTCGGCGCTCGTCTTCGGCAAGCTCTTCTTCCCCTCCGAGGACCCGCTGACCGGCGCCCTGCTCGCCTTCTCCACGTACGCGGTCGGGTACGTGTCGCGCCCGCTGGGCGGATTCGTCTTCGGCCGGCTCGGGGACGTCATCGGCCGCAAGAAAGTGCTCGTGGCGACCCTCGTGCTGATCGGCGCCGCCACGTTCCTGATCGGACTGATCCCCACCCAGGCCACCATCGGGCCGGCCGCGCCGGTGCTCCTCGTCCTGCTGCGCTTCGCGCAGGGCGTCGGCGTCGGCGGCGAGTGGGGCGGGGCCGTCCTCCTGACCAGCGAATACGGCGATACCCGCAGCCGCGGCTTCTGGGCGTCGGCCGCCCAGATCGGCCCGCCGGCCGGCAACCTCATGGCCAACGGCGTGCTCGCGGCGCTCGGCGCCCTCCTCACCGAGCAGCAGTTCTTCTCCTGGGGCTGGCGCATCGCCTTCCTGCTCTCCGGAGCCCTGGTGCTCTTCGGGCTGTGGATCCGGGTGCGGCTGGAGGAGACGCCGGTCTTCAAGGCCATGGAGGCCGGCGGCGACCGGCCGCAGGCCCCGATCAAGGAAGTGTTCACCACCCAGCCCCGGGCACTGATCGCCGCGGTGCTCTGCCGGGTCGCGCCGGACGTGCTGTACGCGATGTTCACCGTCTTCGTCCTCACCTACGCGACCCAGAAGCTGGGCATGGCCCGCAGCAGCGCGCTGACCGCCGTACTCATCGGCTCGGCGCTCCAGATCGTGCTGATCCCGCTGGCCGGCGCCCTCTCCGACCGCTGGAACCGGCGCCGGATGTACCTGTGCGGCACGGTGGCGGCCGGCGTGTGGCCGTTCGTCTTCTTCCTGATGACCGACGGCGGTTCGTGGGCGCTGCTGGTGCTCGGCGTGGTCGGTGCGCTGGTGATCCACTCGCTCCTGTACGGTCCGCAGGCCGCCTTCGTCGCCGAACAGTTCACCCCGCGGCTGCGGTACACCGGCTCCTCGCTGGCGTACACCCTCGCGGGCGTGATCGGCGGCGCGGTGGCGCCCCTGCTGTTCACCGCGCTCCTGGGTACCTTCGGCACGTGGCTGCCGCTGGCCCTGTACCTCGTGTGCACCGCCGTACTCACCGTCGTCGGCGTACTGCTCGGCCGGGACGCCGACCACGGCGAGGACGAGCGCTACGTCGAGGAGACGGCCCACCGCGCACGGGACCACGCGGCCACGGCCGCCCGGGGCGACTGAGGCGGTCCGGCCGCCCCTCCGGTCACGGCCGGCCGGACCGGCAAGGACGATGAAGAGCGACAACGGACAAGGAAGAGGAGCCAGGAGCCGCATGCGTATCGCGCTGTGCCAGATGACCAGTTCGACCGATACCAAGGAGAACCTCGCGGCCGTGCAGGACCACGTGCGCCGCGCGGCCGAGGCGGGCGCCCGCCTCGCGGTCCTGCCCGAGGCGGCCATGAGCCGCTTCGGTGTTCCCCTCGGCCCGGTCGCCGAACCCCTCGACGGCCCGTGGGCCGACGGCGTACGCACCGTCGCGGACGAGACCGGCGTGACCGTCATCGCGGGCATGTTCACCCCGGCCGCCGACGGCCGGGTCGCCAACACCCTGCTGGCCACCGGCCCCGGCGTCGAGGAGTCCTACGACAAGATTCACCTCTACGACGCGTTCGGCTTCCGGGAGTCGGACACGGTGGCCGCGGGCGAGCGCGTGGTGACCATCGACGTCGACGGCGTCCGCGTCGGGCTGGCGACCTGCTACGACCTGCGGTTCCCCGAGCTGTTCCGGGCCCATGCGGACGCGGGTGCCGTGCTCTCCGTACTGCCCGCCTCGTGGGGCGCCGGGCCCGGCAAGCGGGAGCAGTGGGAGCTGCTGGTGCGGGCCCGCGCCCTGGACGCCACGTCCTGGGTGGCCGCCGTCGGGCAGTCCGCACCGGATCCCGACGCCGACCCGGAGCAGCCCACCAAGGCCCCCACGGGCATCGGCCACAGCGCCCTCATCGGCCCGGACGGCACGGTACGGGCCCGGCTCGGCGCGGCGCCGGAGCTGCTCACGGCCGACGTCGACCCCGCGGAGGCCGACCGGGTCCGGCGCGCGGTCGCGGTCCTGGACAACCGCCGGCTGCCCTGACCGGCACTCAGCTGCCGGCTGTTGGGGCCCGGTGCGAGGCCCCGGGGTCGGTGGCCGCGGCGCAGGGGCTCAGGCGGCCAGCAGGATGCGCTGGGTGGCCTGGAGGTGGCTGTCGATGGCCGCGCAGGCGGCCGCGCCGTCGCCCGCCGACAGGTGGTCGAGGATCTCCTGGTGTTCCGCGAGCACCTCGTCCTGCCGGTTCCCCGCCCGGTAGAGGGCGGTCACGCCGGCCCGGATCTGCCGGCTGCGCAGCGCGTCGTACTGACGGCTCATCAGTGTGTTGCCGACGGCCGCCACCAGCGTGGCGTGGAAGCGGTGGTCGGCGGCGATGAACTCGCGGGCCGAGTCCGCACCGCGCAGTGCGTGCTGTTCGGCCAGCACAGCGGTCATCTCCGCCACGGGAGCGGTGCCCTCCCGGGTGGTCCGCTCCGCGGCGAAGCGCTCGATGAGCGCACGCATCTCCATCAGCTCGCTGATCTCGCGGCCGGACAGCGGTGCGATGTGCGCACCCCGCTTGGGCACCAGCCGCACCAGGTCCTCGGCGGCCAGCAACAGCAGCGCCTCCCGGATCGGCGTGCGCGACACCCCGATCCGGTCCGCGATCTCCTGCTCGGACAGGAACCGGTCCTGCATCTCCGGGTCGGTGAGCACGCTCTCCTTGAGGTACGCGTACGCCTTCTCTCGTCCCGACTGCACCGGCTCTCCCCGCTCCCGTCGCATTGCATACAACCTGTATGCGAAATTACCACGAAGCGGGGAGCACAGTGGCCGACACCGGTCAGGCCAGGGCCTTGCGGACCTTCCGCACGAGCGTGACCAGACCCCAGACGGCGAGGCCCCCGAAGAGGAGCAGGACCAGGATGGCCTGCCACCACGGCATCTTCCCGTGTCCGGAGGACGACGAGCCGCCGTAGCTGCGGCCGGAGGAGAACCCACCGCTCTTCGACGTCCCGGAGCCGCTCTTGCTGACGCCGCCGCTGCTGCCACCGCTGCCCTTGCCGCCACTGCCGA
The DNA here is from genome assembly GCF_040643545.1 of Streptomyces sp. NPDC047117. NCBI lineage: Bacteria > Bacillati > Actinomycetota > Actinomycetes > Kitasatosporales > Streptomycetaceae > Streptomyces > Streptomyces sp. NPDC047117. Next base: position 53,173 of record NZ_JBEYUN010000023.1, read on the forward strand.
GCATCGGCGCCTGCACGGCGTACGAGGCGGAGTTGGCTGCCGGCGCCGCCTGGGCCGTCACGGCCGTTGCCCCGAACAAGGAGCCGATGAGGAGAAGTACGGCTGCCAAACGCATGAGAGAACCCCCGTGGTTGTGAGTGTGAGTGTGAGTGATGTGAGTCGTACGGATGGGACGTGGTGGTGCGTTGTGCGTTGTACTGGTAAGTCGTAAGTCGTGCCGGTGGACCGGAAGATGATCGCTCCAGGGCGCGGCGTTGCACCCTAGAACACGAAGCGCTACCGGGGGAAACAGCGCAGCAGCAGTCGCCACACCGCACTCGCCGAGACCGGCTCCCACGTGGTCCGCTCGGCGTCTCCCCCGGCCACGGCCCACAGTCCGGCGGTGGAGTCGAGGACCCGGAGCGTGCCCGTGCAGGGGATGCCCGCCGCGTCGGGCCACCGCGTCGCCACCTCCCACCACCGCGCACCGTCCGCTGCCGACACACCGACCGCCTCCAGCGCGGGGTACCCGGCGCCCGGCGGCCCGTCCGCGGGATACCCGGCGGCCGGCGGCCCGTCCTGGAACAGCGCCTCGACCTCGGCGGTGGGCACCGGTACCGCGGCCGCGTCGGACACCGGCCGGGGCGCGAGCCCGACGACGCGGGCCACCGCGGCCGGCACCGCCACCGGGGCGACGCCGGTCAGCTCCGCGGAGTCGTCCGGCGCGTCGAGGAGCAGCGCCGCGGACTCCGCACCCAGCCAGCAGGCCCCGTGCACGCCGCTGCCGTCCGCGGCGGCTCCGCGTACGGAGAGCACGCACACCGGATCGGCGATCGCCGCTACCACCGGCTCGACGGCCGGATGCGGCTGCCCGCCGGACAGCACCCCGGCGTCCGCGAACGCCTCCAGCCCCGCCCCGTCGGCGCGCCCGCCTTCCGCCCAGTCGTAGAACGCACCGAACAGTTCCAGAGGCAGGCGCAGCCGCCCGCTCTCGCCGTCGAAGAGCATCGTGGGCGCGGTCCTCATGTGGCCGCTCCTTGAAGACGGAAACCGTCGGCCACCGCGGCGAACAGGTCCGCCTTGGCGTCGTAGTCGAAGGTGGCGGCCGAAGCGGTCACGGTGAACCCCCGGTGTCCCGCGGTCCAGGACCACTGCTCCGCGGTGACGGCGCCGGCCTCGGGAAGGATGTGGTGGAACAGCCGTCGCACACCATCGCCCGCCGGCTGTTCGTCCACCAGCAGGTACTCCTGGAGATGGTCCGCCAGCGCCCGGCCGACGGCCTGTTGCCACTGCCCCGCGTCGGTGATGTCCTCGGCCGTGACGACGACGTTGGCCCGGAACGTCTCGCCGTCCCCCGGCTCGACCGCGATCAGCGCGACCGGCGGCCCCGGCGGCTCCACCGTCTCCCAGTGCTCCGGAAGCGCAAGATGGAACTCCGGGTCGCCGTACGGCCGCGGTCCGGTGCCTGCGGGGTCCGCGGTCCCGGTCATGCGGCCTGCCCTGCCCGTTCCTTGATGAAGGCGGCGACCTGGCGCGCTCTGCCCCTGGCCACGTCGAATACGTAGGTGTCGCTCGCCGTGCGGACGACCAGCCTGGGGAACGGCGACCGCATCCAGCGTCCGCGGCGCGGGCGACCGTCGGCGCCCGCCCGCGCGGGCGCCACCTCCACACCCGTGAGCCGCTCCGCGGGAATCGTCACCACGGTGGGCTTTCCGCGCAGCGCGTCCTCGCGCTCGGTGGCGGCGAACCCCAGCCCCTGCGGGTACCAGGCGAGCGTGCCCTCGACCGTTCCCTTGCGCGCCAGCCCATGGTCCTGTTCATCGGTGTCCGGGTCATGCACCCAGCCGCCCTTCCACCGGACCACGGGCGCGGCCACGTCCCCGAAGCTCTTCCCGCATTCCTCCTGGCTACTGAGTACGGGAGTCCGCGCGGCAGAGGAGTCAGCGAGGGTCCCCAGCGCGCCCCGGGACGCCGCCCCCTTGAAGTCCTCCTTGTGCTCGCCCTGCCGGAACCAGCGGGGGCCCCACCACTTCGGCGGATCCGCCACACCGATGAACATCATCAGGAGGCAGAAGAGCGTGACCAGCCCGAAGGGGATGATGAGCACCTTCGGCAGCCCGAAGAACACGCACAGCCCCGCCCCGAAGAACGGAAAGGCGAAGGCGGGCACGCCGACCAGGGCGAGCGCGGGCCCGCGGTCGATGACCGCCCACGCGCGGGCCGACCGCGTCCGCCCTCCCCAGCACCAGGCCACGTACGCGATCCCGAGGCCACCCGTGACCGCCCAGATCAGTCCGCTGATTCCCCAGGATTTCCCGAACTCGGTCTCCAGGTAGCCGCCGAGGAACGTCATCGCCATCACGACGACGGGTGAGCGGGGCGAGAAGACCGAAGGGGGGCGCTGCCGTGCCACTGCGTATCACTTTCCTATCAAGCTGTTGAACCCGTCAGCGATCTTGCTGCCGACCCCGGCACCGGCAGCGGCACCGACGAGGCCGCCCACCACCGCACCCACCGGCGCGCCGACCCCGCCGAACGCGGCACCGACCGCGGCGCCGGCAGCGGCGCCTCCTTCCGCACCCGCCCAGGCTCCGGCGGTCGTCCCGGTGGCCTTGACGCCGGTACGGGCGACGCGCTTCCCGGTCGACATGTGGGGATCCTGGGCGTCCTGGCTCCACTGGCTCATCCCCGAGGTGACGGCGGTGAGCCCCAGGCTCGCCCGGCCGCCCCACTTGCCGACCGTGAGCCACTTGCTACGGCTCGCGGCCGCATACGGCTTGGCCTGCCAGTTCGTGCTCTGCATGCGCCGGTAGGTGTTCTTCCACAGCGGCTCGTTCTTCCACGGCAGATAGCCGTACCCGCCGCCCGGCAGAAATCCCCTGGGCGCGAACTTCCCGTACTTGTAGTAGCCCATCCACGACACGGCGGCCCCGAGCCCCGTCGTCCCGTAGCCGCCGAATCCCAGATACTGGCGCCCCCGCTCGGCCCAGTGGGTGCCGGGGCCGTCATTCGTTGTGTTGATCTTGTCGGCCGCGGTCCGGCAGGCCTCGTCGTACGTGGCGGTCCTGACGCGGACGGCCGAGGCAATACGGTCGTTCTCCTCGACCAGGTCCGGCTTCGTCCGCCAGCCGTCGCCCAGTGGCCTCGCCTTCGCGACCAGGCTCTCGGCATCGCGCTTCAGCTGCTTGAGCGCCTTCTTGACCGGCGCACCGGCATCGACGTACGCCTGCAGGGCGTCCGCGGTGGTCAGCGCGGCCTGGGAGACCTTGCTCGCCTGCTGCTTCACGGGGACCAATTTCTCGGCGAGGACCGCGCCGTTCGGCGCGAGGTAGTTCAGGCCGACGGCCGCGGCCCACGAGCCGTCGATTTCCCCGCCGCGGCGTTCCAGTCCGGCGGCGGCCGTCCGCATCCTCTTGACCGCCGCTTCCACATCACCGAAGTGCACGTCGTCCAGGGACGGGATTTCCGCCGGATCGATCAGCGTGTCCGCCATTCAGCGACCGCCGCCCCGCCCGTACCCACCATTTCCCGGGGAATCCGCGTGTTCGTTTCCCCTGTTCGCATGGCATTTCATCTCGTGGTCACCGTCCACGAAGATGCCGGTCGCCCGGCCGGCACCGTCCACCGTGCTCCCCACCCTGGCCGACATGATGCCCGTCTTCTGCTGGACATCCCCGGAGAACCTGGTCACGGCCCCGGCGACCGCGGCGTCGCTCGCGCATCCCGCGTCATGGAGGGCATCGAGCAGCGTCCGGACCTCCGAGGCGAGGTCGTCGCCCTGCCCGGTGGTTTTCCGACCGGTCGTATGCATACCGCTCGGCGAAATATCGAATTTGAGGCTCACCCCGTTGCCCTCTCACTCGGCTGTGCGAATGCGTCCACCCGCACCGCCCCAGTCAACCGGACCGGGCGACACCAGGACAACCCAGATCCCGAAAGGGCCGCACGCTATTGCCGGGCCGACCTGCTATTGCCAGCCCTACCGGTTATTGCCGGGGATGTCGGACACCGCAGGACGAGCGCGACATCATTCCCGCCCGCACAGCGCCGAGCACCAATGGAAATACATACGGAGGTAAATAATTCGCCAATGGCGGACGCTCCCGCCTCGCTCCGAAGCGGTCCTCGTCGGCGTCGGACAGTGGGCCTCGTCAGGCAGTGGGCCTCGTCAGGTGGTGGGCCTGGTGGCCCCGAGGTCCACGTCGAGGTCCTCGGTCTCCGTCCAGAAGCCGTCGTCCGCCTCCTGGAGCCGCGCCGCGGCGTGCTTCAGGTGGCGGCGGGCGGCGGTGCACGCGGCGTCGGCGTCGCCGGCCTCGATGGCGGCCAGGATGGCGTGGTGCTCCTGCCGCACCGCCTCGAAGAAGTCCTCCCGCCGCGCCTCGTTCGCACGCGTGACGCGGATGCCGCTGCGCAGCACCTCGCCGAGGTACCGCAGTGTCGAGACCATCACCGCGTTCCCGGTCGACTCGGCGATGGACCGGTGGAAGGCGAGATCCTCGTCCGCACCGTCACCACCGGCCGCGACCGCGGCGTCGATGCCGTCCAGGGCCTGCCGCATCCGGGCGAGATCATCGGGGGTGGCGCGGGTGGCCGCCAGCGAGGCGGCCTCCCCCTCGATCGCCCGGCGCAGCTCCACGATCTGCCGCACCTTCGCCGTGGTGTCGGCGGCCTCGGCCTCCAGGTCGAGCGGCCGCGTACGCCGGGGCATGACGAAGACACCGCGGCCCTGGCGCGGTTCGACCAGGCCGGCGTTGCGCAGGCGGGAGACGGCCTCGCGTACCACCGTGCGGCTGACGCCGAGCTGCTTGACCAGCTCGACCTCGGTCGGCAGCTTGTCGCCCTCGGCCAGCCGCCCGGACTCGATCTCGTCGGTCAGCACCGCGGCTACCCGGTCCGCCAGCCGTACGGGACCACTCAACTTGGACAGCATGGTTTCAGTTTACGGACGGGGACTCGTCGCCACGGGCGGGGCGTCGGCGGCGGCCACCGCATCGGCAGCCACCCCATCAACGGTCACCGCGTCGGCGGCCACCCCATCAACGGTCACCGCGTCGGCGTGGTCCCGCACATAGTCCCGTACCACCGATTCGAAGCTCGGGTCGGGCGCCAGCCCCAGCGCGGCGGCCCGGGTGTTGTCGAAGCGGGCCGGCCAGGACCCCACGATCGCCTCGACATCGCGGTCCGGCGCGACCGTCACCAGGTCGGCGACGGCGTCACCGGCCACTCGCCGCAGCGTGTCCAGCATCTCGCCGACCGTGACCGTGAGCGCCGGCAGGTTGACGGGCAGCCGGCCGTCGAGCCGGCCGGGGCCGGTGCCCCGCTCGGCCTCCGCGACGCGCAGGATCCCCTCGACCGTGCGCCGCGGCGAGGCCAGGGCCACCTCCAGGCCGGGGTCGACCGGGCAGGTCGCCGGAAGGCCCGCGAGCGGCTCGCGGACGATGCCGGAGAGGAAGCCGGAAGCCGCCGCGTTCGGCTTGCCCGGCCGCACCGAGACGGTCATGAGCCGGGTCACGCGGCCGTCGATGAAGCCGCGCCGGGTGTACTCCGCGACCAGCTGCTCGCACACGAACTTCTGCACCCCGTAGCTGGACCGGGGCGTCGGCAGGGTCGCTTCGCTCACCACCGGCGGCAACGGCAGCGCGGGGTCGGGGCCGTAGATCGCCACACTGCTGGAGAACACGCTCCGCGGCGTGGGACCGCCGGCGGCCGACTGTGCCCGGGCGGCTTCGAGCAGCGCGCGAGTGGTGTCCACGTTCGCGCTCATACCGAGGTCGAAGTCCGCCTCGCACTCGGCCGAGACCGCGGAGGCCAGATGGATCAGTACGTCCACCGGCTCCGCGAACAGCTCCTGCAGACGGTCCGTCAGATCACCCCGCACGACGTCTACGAGGGGGTCGGCCGTCTCCGGCGCCTCGGACGGTACAAAGCGGTCGGCGAGCACCAGCCGGTCGATCGGCGCACCGCCGAAGGTCCGCGCCTTCAGCAACGCGCCGGCGACCTGCCGTCCCAGGAAGCCGAACCCACCCGTGATGACGATCCTCATGCCTGCTCTCCTCGGTAGTCGTTCAGCCAGCCGAGGCCCTCGCTCGTGCCGGCGCGGGGGCGGTACTCGCAGCCGATCCACCCGTCGAAACCCACCTCGTCGACGACGCCGAACAGATGGCGGAAGTCGACCTCGCCGCGGTCGGGTTCGTTGCGGTCGGGTACCCCCGCGATCTGCAGATGGCCGACCCGGCCGGTCGGTACGTCGCGGCGCAGGGTCGTGGTGAGGTCGCCCTCGACGATCTGGCAGTGGTAGAGGTCGAGTTGGACCTTGAGGTTCGCGGCACCCACTTCCTGCACCACCGCGTGTGCCTGCGCCTGCGTGCGCAGGAAGTAGCCCGGCATGTCCCGGCCGTTGATGGGCTCGATCAGGATGTCGACGCCCGCCGCCGCGGCCCGCTCCGCGGCCAGGGCGAGGTGGTTCAGGTACGTCGCGTGGTGCGCGTTCCGCTCCGCCGGCGACGCGTCCGGCCGTACCAGCCCGGCCATCACGTGCACCCGCGGACAGCCCAGCGCGGCGGCGTACTCCAGCGCCCGGTCGAGCCCGGCGAGCGCCTCGGCCTCGCGCCCGGGCAGCGAGGCGATCCCGCGCTCGCCCGCCTCCCACGCTCCGGGAGGCGCGTTGAAGAGCACCTGCCGCAGCCCGTGGTCGTCGAGCCGGCGGCGCAGCTCGGTGGCGTCGTGGTCGTAGGGGAAGAGGTACTCGACGGCCTCGAAGCCGTCCGCCGACACCGCGGCGAAGCGGTCGAGGAAGTCGTGTTCGGTGTACATCATGGACAGGTTCGCGGCGAACCTTGGCATGGTGGCTCCTGCATTCGGGGCGGACCGGGGGGCCGGTCAACGATTTCGCGTCGGACCGGCTCCGGTCAGCGGTTGACGACCTGCTTCTTGGTGGTGAGCACCGCGGCGGCACCGACCAGGAGGCTGAGCGCCAGGACGTACATCGGGATCGACGCCGAGCCGGTGGCGTCCTTGAGCGCACCGATCATGTAGGGGCTGACGAAACCGGCGAGGTTGCCCACCGAGTTGATCACGGCGAGACCGGCCGCCGCCGCGGTGCCGCCCAGAAACGCGGTGGGAAGTGACCAGAACAGCGGCGCGCAGGTCAGCACCCCGGCCGCCGCGAACGACAGCGCGATCAGGGACAGTACGGTCGACCCGGCCCAGCCGGCCGCCAGCGAGAATCCGACGGCGCCCATGAGGGAGGGAATGACGAGGTGCCAGCGGCGCTCGCGGCGCTTGTCCGCCGACGCGCCGAACACATTCATCGCGACGAGTGCCACCACGTACGGCACGGCGCTGAGCACACCGATCGTGAGGTTGTCCTTGATGCCGGTGGACTGGACGAACGTGGGCATCCAGAAGGTCAGGGCGTACTGGCCCATCACGAAGCAGAAGTAGATGAGGCACATGAGCCACACCTTGGGCTCGCGGAACGCGTCCAGCACCCGCCCGTGCACCGTGTGGTGGGCCGCGTCCTTCTCCAGCGCCCCCTCGACGACGGCCTTCTCCTCGTCGGTGAGCCACTTGGCGCTGCGCACGCTGTTGTCGAGGTAGAACAGCGTCGCCACACCGACGGCGACCGCGGGCAGTCCTTCGAGCAGGAACAGCCACTGCCAGCCCTGCCAGCCGTTCGCACCGTGGAACCGCTCCATGATCCAGCCGGAGAGCGGGTTGCCGAAGATGCCGGCGACCGGGATGGCCGACATGAACATCGCGATCACCCGGGCACGGCGGTACGAGGGGAACCAGTACGTGCAGTAGAGGATCACCCCGGGGTAGAAGCCCGCCTCCGCGGCACCGAGGACGAACCGGAGCACGTAGAACGTCGCCTCGTTGGTGACGAACATGAACGCCGCCGAGACCAGGCCCCAGGTGATCATGATCCGGGCGATCCAGGTGCGGGCGCCGACGCGCTGCAGCATGAGGTTCGACGGAACCTCGAAAAGAAAGTAGCCGATGAAGAAGAGACCGGCACCGAGGCCGTACGCCGCTTCGCTGAACCCGAGGTCCGCGGACATCTGCAGCTTCGCGAAGCCGACATTGACCCGGTCCAGGTAGGAGACGACGTAACACAGCATCAGAAAGGGAACGAGGCGTCTGACGACCTTGCGGAAGACGGCGTTCTCACGGGCGAGACCAGCGGCCTCGGGCGCCGTGGCGGCGGAAGAAGGCATGAGGAACCCTTCGTGCGGCTCAGGGATTCTCTGACGGGGGAATGTCGTGCGTGGGAATGGGGGGAGGTCCGGGGAAGGAGGATCGGGGAGGAAGGGGTCGGAGGGGCTCGTCACCAATCGGCGCCGAACGCCTCCCTCAGCTCCTCGATCGCGTCGGCGGGGAGCGGTTCGGGCTGACGTCCCGTAGTCAGCCAGAGGCGCGCCGTCTCCTCGAGTTCTTCGAGGACGGCGAGAGCCGCCGCCGGGTCCGGGCCCCAGACCACGGGGCCCAGCCGGTCGAGCAGGACGGCTCTGATCGGTGTGCCACTCGCCGCGCGATCGGCGATGCGAGCGGTCACCAGGTCGGCCACGCGCGGGTCGCCGGGCCGGTGGTACGGAATGAGGGGAACGTGCCCGACCTTCATCACGTAGTACGGGGTGAGGGGCGGGAGCACGTCGTCCGGGCTCCACACACCGGCCAGGGTCAGCGCGACCAGGTGCGTGGAGTGGGTATGGATGACGAACCGGGCCGTGGGATCGGCGGCGTAGATGCGCCGGTGGAGCGTCAGCGTCTTACTGGCCCGGTCCCCGGCGAGCTGCTCACCACCATCGTCGACCAGCGCAAGACGGTGCGGTCGGAGGAAACCGAGCGCGGCATCAGTGGGAGTAATCAGATAACAGTCGTCCACCCTGGCACTGATGTTGCCGGCACTGGCGTGAACGTACCCCCGGTCAAACAGACTGGTACCCACCCGAACAATCGCGCGCCGCGCTTCCTCGACGGCGGTATCGGATTGCTGCTGATTCACCAGATCAAGGTCTTTCACGAGGTCTCCTGACCCAGGCGAGCAAATGCGTCGGTGAAAAACTCGGGCCCGCCGAAGTTGCCTGACTTCAGAGCCATGTGAAGCGTGCCCCCGTCGGGGAGGGCGGCCGCGCACCAGGGCACACCGGGGTCGATCTGCGGCCCGATGCGCAGCCCGGTGACGCCGAGCGCCTGCACGACCGCTCCCGAGGTCTCGCCGCCCGCGACAACCAGCCGGCGCACACCGCGCTCGACCAGCCCCTGTGCGACACGGGCGAGGGTACGCTCCACGAGCTCACCGGCCTCGGCGGCACCGAGCCGGCCCTGCACGGTGCGGACCGCGTCGGGCGCCTCGGTGGAGTAGACGAGGACCGGCCCGTCGGCAAGCTGCGACGCCGCGAATTCCAGAGCCTCACCGGCCACGTCCTCGTCGTCCGCGATACGCAAGGGATCCACACTGAACGCGGGCCGCCCACTGCGCAGGAACTGCCGGACCTGCTCGTTCGTGGCAGCGGACACCGACCCGGAGACGACGGCCGCGTGCCCGCCGGCCGGCGGCAACTGCGCGGCGGCGCGGGACGGCTTGAACCCCCAGTTCGCCGGCAGCCCGATCGCCAGCCCGGAACCGGCGGTCACCAGCGGCATCCCCTTCACAGCAGCGCCCAGGCGCACAAGGTCGTCATTGGACACGGCATCAACAACAGCGACCCGACGCCCTTCCGCACGCAGGACGCCAATGCGCCCCCGTATCGTCTCTTCCCCCTCCCCCACCGCCGCATGGTCGATGAGGCCGACCGTTCCCTCCATCTGCGCACCAAGGACGGAAACCAGGTTGGAATCGGTCATCGGGGTGAGCGGATGGTGCCGCATCCCGCTCTCGCTCAACAACACATCCCCAACGAAGAGATGCCCCTTGAAAACCGTACGCCCGTTATCCGGAAACGCCGGAGTAGCCACGGTGAAGTCGCTCCCCAGAGCATCCAGCAAAGCCTCGGTGACCGGCCCAATATTGCCGTCCGCCGTGGAGTCGAACGTCGAGCAGTACTTGAAGTAGATCTGCTCGGCCCCCGCGGACCGCAGCCAGGCCAGCGCCCTCAGCGACGCCTCGACGGCATCGGCGGCCGGCACCGTTCGCGACTTGAGCGCAATGACCACGGCATCCGCGTCCACTACCCCCTCCGCGCCGACCTCCGGCACATCGATCAACTGAATGACGCGCATCCCTGCCCGCACCAGATTGTTGGCCAGATCAGTGGCGCCGGTGAAGTCATCGGCAATGCAGCCGAGTCGGATTCCCATGTTCAGTCAGCCCTCCGTCGACTCGGGGAGTTCGATCCCCGGAAAGATCTTGATGACGGCACTGTCGTCCTCGGCTCCCAGCCCGGACGCCGCAGCCTGCAGAAACATCTGATGCGCGGTGGCGGCGAGCGGGAGCGGGAACTTCTCCGGCCGGGCGGAATCGAGCACGATCCCCAGGTCCTTGACGAAGATGTCGACCGCGGAGAGGGGTGTGTAGTCACCGGCGAGCACGTGCGCCATGCGGTTCTCGAACATCCACGAGTTCCCGGCGCTGTGCGTGATGACCTCGTAGAGCGCGTCGGCCGGAACGCCGGCCTTGATACCCAACGCCATCGCCTCGGCCGCCGCGGCGATGTGCACGCCCGCGAGCAACTGGTTCACGACCTTGACCTTCGACCCGAGTCCGGCCTGCTCCCCCAGGCGGTAGACCGTACTGCTCATGGCCTCCAGCACCGGATCCGCCACCGCGTACGCAGCAGCCGACCCCGAGGTCATCATGGCCAGCTCACCGACCACCGCCCGAGCGGACCCACCGGAAATAGGGGCATCCAAATACAGCACGCCCCTCTCGGCCAACCGCCCTTCAAGCGCGGCGGACCACCCCGGATCAACCGTCGAACACATCACGAAGACAGCTCCGGGCCTCAGCCGGTCGGCCGCCCCCTCAGGGCCGAACAACACCGACTCAACCTGCTCCGCATTGACCACCACACCGACCAGCACATCCACCCCGGCCGCCAACTCCCCAACAGAGCCGAACGCCGCCCCACCCTCCCCCGCGAAGGCCGCAGCCACCTCAGCCCGCAGGTCATGAACCCCTACGTCATACCCCGCCCCGCGCAGACTCCGAGCCATCCCGAGCCCCATGGCCCCAAGCCCCACCACACCCACACGCGGCCGCCCCGCCCCGCCCACCTCGTCCATGCCCACCCTCGCACTCACTACGTCGTCACTACGGCCCCGCTGCATCCCGCCACGGCCAGGACCTCGCCCACTCGGAGGGGGCAACGCGGTCAGGTCATATGATGACCTGAGGACGCGCGATGGGTACATCGTGATGTCGGTCACATTGATGCGGGTCGGGGGCATCGCTGCGGACACGCGACGCGAGCAGTTGACCTGCCCTACGCGCTGCCGTATGCGGACTCCCCACGCAAATTCGGCTTGCTGGGTCGCCTGTCCGCCCCCACTGCGACCGTCAAGCCGCCTACGAATGCGCTCGCAGTGTTTCCGAAGGTGACTCGCCGAATTGTTGGCGGTAGGCGAGGGAGAAGCGGCCCGGGTGGTGGAAACCCCAGCGGGAGGCGACGGCGGTGACGGTTGTGGCGCCCGGGTAGGAGGCCAGGAGTTCCTTGCGTACGCGGTCCAGGCGGACCTCGCGGAGGTACGCGAGTGGTGTGGTGTCGAGGTGCCGGCGGAAGCCTTCCTGGAGGGCCCGTACGCCGACGCCGACGCATTCCGCGACGTCCGCGACCGTGAGTGGTTCCGCGGCGTGTCCCTCGATGATTTCCATGGCGCGGCGGACCGCGGGCGGTGCGACGCGCGGCTGCTCGCCGAGCAGCGCCGGTGTGTAGTTGTTGGGTTGGGCCATCAACAGCTGGGTCATGAGGAGTGACTCGAACTGCTTCATCACGAGCGGCCGGCTTGTCATGTCGCCGGGGCCCTCCGCCTCCCGGCGCATGAGGTCGACGACGTTGAGCCAGGAGCGGGAGCCCGGCGTGGTGAGGTTCATGCCGAGCGAGAAGAGGATCGGGCGGCGCACGGTGCGGCCGAGCAGACTGCCCAGGTGCGATTCCAGGGACGCCCGGTCGAACCACACGATCAGCTGCGGATTGCCGCCACCCCAGCGCATGTCCACCTTTCCGGTCGGAGAGGGGACGGAAGCGAGTTCGGGGGAGGAAATGATCTCCTCGCGGCCGCAGGCGATTTCGGCGTAACCGGCGAGCGGGATCTGGACGAGGAAGAAGCTCTCCAGGTCGCCCGGCGTGATCCGGACTTCCGTTCCGTAATCGAGGTAGTACAGGCCCGTCCGATCGAAGGACGCGCCGTGCAGCCGGGCGTCGAGCGTCGCCGAGCGCTGCACGATGCGCAGCTCATGCGGGCAGAAGGCGCGGCCGACCTCGGCTCGCGCCTCCCAAATGTCCGCTGTGTGGAACTGCTGGTGGTTTGCGAGGGGGAGCTCTTCAGCGGGCATGTGAACCTCCACCGCCGAGATACGCGACCGGGACAGCAACCCGCGTGATCCGGATAGCGAAGGTGATCTTGCCATACCAAGGTTGATCCCCGACCGCCGCGGACCCGAGAAGAAGCCAGGGAATCATTAATGCAGGGAGTGCCGGGCCGGACTGCGCTCGTCACGGGCGGAGTCACGCCCAGCGGACAGCCGGTGGCGTATGGACGGCCCGTGGCCATCGCATACGGACGGCCCGTCGCGTACGCGCTGCGCGTGCCCCGCGCGACGAGAGCCGCCGAGGCCGTACCCCCGCGCGTAGCCCCACCCTTGCGGCGCCGGATGCCGCCGCTCGCCGAGTCGGCCGGTCCCCTCTAGCCGGCCGGGTGCCCCGGGACCCTTCCCCCGGCCCTGGGCAACCCGGCTGCCCGCGGCTGCCCGCCGGACCCCCCGCCGGCGGGCAGCCGCCTTCCGTATCACCGCAGCCCCACTCCGTATCACCGCAGCCCCGCTCCGTATGACCGAAGTCCCACTCGTTGACGCCGCCACGTCAGCGAAGCGCACGACCCGAACCCCCTAACCACTCGTCCCCGCCCCGGAGGCCACCTCATGCGCAAGATCACCATCGTCGGAGCAGGCCAGGCAGGCCTCCAGCTCGGTATTGGCCTGCTCAGCCACGGTTACGACGTCACCCTCGTGTCCAACCGCACCGGGGACCAGATCCGCGAGGGCCGGGTGATGTCGAGCCAGGCCATGTTCGGCACCGCGCTGGCCCACGAGCGCAACCTCGGCCTCGACTTCTGGGGCGACGCCTGCCCGCCGATCGCCGGGCTCGGCGTGAACATCTCCGACGGCCAGGGCGGCCGGGCGCTCTCCTTCGGCGCCCGCCTCGACGCCACAGCGCGCTCGGTCGACCAGCGCGTCAAGATGCCCATCTGGCTGGGCGAGTTCGCGCGCCGCGGCGGCCGTCTGGACTTCCGCGAGGCCGGCATCGAGGACCTGGAGCGGTACGCCGCCGAGTCCGACCTGGTGATCGTCGCGGCCGGCAAGGGCGAGATCGCCGGGCTGTTCGAGCGGGACGCCCAGCGTTCTCCGTACGACGCTCCGCAGCGCGCGCTGGCCCTGGCGTACGTCACCGGCATGGCGCCGCTGCCCGACCGTCCCGGCGTCAGCTTCAACGTCATCCCCGGTGTCGGCGAGTACTTCACCATGCCCAGCCTCACCACCAGCGGCCCCTGCGACATCATGTTCTTCGAGGGCATCCCGGGCGGCCCGCTCGACTGCTTCGACGGGCTCACCCCCGACGAGCAGCTGGCGAAGTTCCAGGAGCTGCTGCGGACGTACGTCCCGTGGGAGGCCGAGCGCTGCACCGATGTCGCGCTCACCGACCAGAACGGCACCCTCGCTGGCCGCTTCGCGCCGACCGTCCGCAAGCCCGTCGCCACGCTGCCGTCGGGCGCGCAGGTGCTCGGCCTGGCCGACGTCGTCGTCCTCAACGACCCGGTCACCGGCCAGGGTTCCAACAACGCATCGAAGTGCGCGGCCGCCTACCTGGCCGCCATCCTGGACCACGGCGGGCGCCCGTACGACGCCGCGTTCATGGAGCTGGCCTTCGGCCGCTTCTGGGACAACGCGCAGTCCGCCACCGCCTGGACCAACGCGATGCTCGGCGCCCCGCCGCAGCACGTCCTGGAACTCTTCGGTGCGGCGAGCGCCAACCCCCGTGTCGCCGCGCGCTTCGTCAACGGCTTCGACGACCCGCGTGACTTCTTCCACTGGTTCATGGACCCGGCCGCCGCGAAGAACTATGCGGCGGAGGTCGGCGCCTGAACGTTCGGCAGTGTCAGCGGGGCCCCGCCCCATCAGGCTCTGACGATGCGTCAGCAACAGTACGTACGTAACGAGAGCAGGACAGCAGGACCATGAGAAGGATCGCGGTGATCGGCGCCGGGCAGGCGGGGGCCCAACTCGCACTGGGGCTCCAGGCGCACGGCTACGACGTCACCCTGGTCACCGACCGCGGCCCCGACGAGGTACGTCGCGGCCCGGTCATGTCCAGCCAGTGCATGTTCGACACCGCGCTGCAGAGCGAGCGCGGCCTCGGCCTGCACCACTGGGAGGACCGGGCCCCGGACATCACCGGCATCGCGCTCTCTCTCATCGGTCCGCACGGCACTCCGGAACTCTCCTGGCGTGCGCCGCTGGAGGGCCCCGCCCACTCCGTCGACCAGCGGGTCAAGTGCGCGGCCTGGATGGAGCAGTTCGCGGAGGGCGGCCGCGGCGAGATCGTGCTGCACGAGGCGGGCGTCAACGACCTTGAGTGGTACGCCCGTACGCACGATCTCGTCGTGGTCTCCACCGGCAAGGGCGAGCTGAGCCGCCTCTTCCCGCGCAACGCCGAACTCTCCCCGTACGACCGGCCGCGCCGCGTGCTGGCTCTGACGTACGTCACGGGAACGGCACCGCGGGAGGGGGAGGACGCCGTCCACTACCGCATGGTCCCCGGCGTCGGCGAATACTTCACCTTCCCCGCCCTCACCACCACAGGACCGTGCGACATCATGGTCTTCGAGGGCGTCCCCGGCGGCCCGATGGACTGCTGGGACGACATCCACACGCCCGAAGCCCATCTCGGCCGCTCCCTGGAGATCCTCCGCCGGTTCTTCCCGGACGAGTACGAGCGCTGCCGGCACGCACAACTCACGGACAGCGGAGGCGTGTTGCGGGGCGCGATCACTCCGACCGTCCGGCATCCCGTCGCCCGGCTCGCCTCCGGACGGCACGTGCTCGGCATGGCCGATGCCGTCGTACTCAACGACCCGATCACCGGCCAGGGGTCCAACAACGCCGCCCAGGCCGCGTCCCACTACCTCGACAGCATCCTCCGCCACGGCGCCGCCGAGTTCACCCCGCAGTGGATGCAACGCACCTTCGACAACTTCTGGCGCGGCTGGGCCCAGTGGGCCGTCGGGTGGACCAACTCCCTCCTGGCCGACCTGGCCCCCCACCACCGCGAACTCCTCTCCGCGGCGGCCGAAATCCCCTCGGTGGCCGGTGCACTCGCCGCCGGATTCGACGACCCGCGCACGCTGTACCGCTGGTGGTTCGAGGAGGGGGAGGCGCAGCGCTTCCTCGCCGAGAAACGTGCCCAGCACGCCGCTCGCTTCGACAACCGCGAGCTGCGCCGCGCGCTGGGCCAGTACGCCACCGGCGTGACCGTGGTGACGGCTCGCGCCCCCGACGGCCGCAACGTCGGCATGACCGCGAACTCCTTCACCTCCGTCTCCATGGACCCGCCCCTCGTCCTGTGGTGTCCCGGCAAAAACGCCCCGAGCCTGCCGGACTTCACCGACGCCTCGCACTTCGCCGTCCACGTACTGGCCGCCGACCAGCACCACCTCTCCCGGCAGTTCGCCACCCCGGCCGACGACAAGTTCCGCGGTATCCCCACCACCCCCGGCATCGCGGGCACCCCGCTCCTGGACGGCGCGGTCGCCCGTTTCCAATGCCGCACCGTCCAACGCATCGACGCCGGCGACCACATCATCTTCCTCGGCGAGGTCGAACAGTACGAGGCCGACGGCGGCGCTCCCCTGGTGTTCCACTCCGGGTACTACCACGTGGCGACGAAGCATCCGGATCTGTGAACGAGAGGAACGAGAGGAGCGAGAGGAACAAGAAGACAGTCGGCACCGTGCCGTGTCAGGCGCTCTCCCTGATGGCGTCACGCGATGAGGCGGCCATGGGCGGAGAGGTACCCCAGCTCCATGGCGAAGGCAGCCAGCTCGCCGGCCCCGCGGAACGCGCGTACCCACTCGGCCTGGTGGACGGCCGCGCAGATTACCGGCTTCCATACCCGGTCCGAGCGCCTCGGGGACTTCGGGCGCCTCGACGTCCGCCGAACGATCCTGAACCTCACCCTGGTCCTGGCCCTGATACGGCGAGCGTCTGAACGAGGTCACATTCGACGGGGTACGGGTACCGGTCGGCAATCGCATCGGTGACGAGAACGACGGGTGGCAGGTGGTCGGATCGGCACTCGCGGTCGAACGGCACGTCCAGTTCCCGCCGAAGCGGATTCGGCGGGAACTGCAGGACCTCCTCGACTGGGCGGAGAAAACGGGCCTGTGCCGAGATCCCGCCGTCCGCCGACGGCTCACCGACCTTGCCGTGAAAGTCACGGAGGTCGAGGCGCTGGCACTGGCCTTGCTCGGCGAGATCACCAGCGGTCAGCCATCGGCGGTCCCGGCGGCGTATCACAAACTGGCCGGCACACTGCTCACACAGGAAATCGCTCGTTCGGCCATGGAATTCGGGTCACCCGAGGCACTCGTCAAAGGCACCGATGTCGAGTTCATGCGGCGCCAGACGATCCTGGAAACGATCGGTGGCGGAACATCGGAGATGATGCGCGGCCTCATCGCACGACAGGCGTTCGGCCTCGAAAGCAAGGTCTGACCGCCGAAGGCTGAACGCTACCCCTGCGGGCTCTCCCCCGCCTGAGACGTCTTTCCTCCGGACCGTGCCCCGTTAATGTACTGATCGGCCCAGGCACTGATGATGTGGGCGGCGCGCTGTGCCTGTCCTCGTGCGGTCAGGAGGTGGTCCGCGCCTTCGAGCGAGACGAAGCTTCGCGGGTGCCGGGCCTGGCTGAAGATCTCCCCGGCGTTGTCGATATCGACGGTGTTGTCGGTGGGGGAATGCAGGACGAGCAGCGGCATGTCCAGCTCGGCGATCCGGTCGCGCAGATGGGCACGGCGGACGTCTTCGACGAAGGCGCGCTTGAGGACCAGAGTCCGCCCGCCGACGAACCACTCGTGCTCCCCTTCACCGAGCACACGATCGACGACCGCATCGTACTGTCGCTCGACATGGCTGGGGTCAGCAGGCGCCCCGATCGTGGCGACCGCGCGGACGCCGGTCGCCTCGGCCGCCGCGGCGATGGCAGCGGCGCCACCCCAGGAGTGCCCCACCAGCAGGTCCACCGGCGTACCCCGCTCCGCCATCAGAGCTGCCGCCCGGACCGTGTCCTGGACCTTGACGGTGAAGGAACCGTCCCCCCAGTCGCCGTCGGAGTCGCCGATCCCGAGGTTGTCGTAGCGCAGCATGCCGATCCCCTCGCGTGCCAGCTGCTTGCTGACGCGCGCGGCGGCCGGCGAGTCCTTGCCGAGTGTGAAGCCGTGCACAAAGAGCCCCCAGCCTCGGATCTCGCCGTCCGGGAGGTCGATCGTTCCGGCCAGTTCGGGGCCGACGACACTCTGGAATCGCACTTTTTCACTCATGTTGTGTTCACCTGGGGAGAGGGCTGTTCATGGGGACGAGGGGAGGCGAGGGCGACACCGGGCGGTTCCCCGCGCGCTCCGAGCGGTGGAACAGCGAAAGCGGTGGCCGTCGCTCTCAGTACATCAGACGGTCGGCCTCTGCCCGGTGTCCGACTTCTGCACGTCGGCCGGCTCGGTGGTGAGCAGTGCGGTGATCTCGTCGGCGAGGTGCGGGCCGAGCGTGCCCCAGCCGTCCTTGTAGCCGTACACGCCGGCCAGCGTGCGGGCTTCGTAGTCGCCGTTCATGATCTCGATGTCGGTGGCCGTGATGAGTGCCGGGTGGGCGACGCCGACGGCCGCCGATATCTTCATCAGCTCCTTGCGCAGGGTGCGCAGGTAGTCGGCGGTCCGGGTGGCCTTCGAGGCCGGGTCGATGCCGCGGGCCAGCCGCGCGTTCTGGGTGGCGACGCCGGTGGGGCACTTGTCGGTGTGGCACTTCTGCGCCTGGATGCAGCCGATCGACAGCATCGCCTCACGCGCCACGTTGATCATGTCGGCGCCCAGCGCGAAGGCGACCGCGGCGTTCTCGGGCAGGCCGAGCTTGCCGGAGGCGATGAACGTCAGGTCGTCGGTCAGCCCCCGTTCGGCGAAGACGCCGTAGACCCGCGAGAAGCCCATCCTGAAGGGCAGCGACATCGAGTCGCTGAAGGTCAGCGGCGCCGCCCCGGTGCCGCCCTCGCCGCCGTCGATGGTCACGAAGTCCACCCCGCGGTCGCCACGCGCCATCAGCGTGGCCAGTTCCTGCCAGAAGTCCATCTCGCCCACCGCGCTCTTGATCCCGACCGGCAGACCGGTCTCGGTGGCGAGGAGTTCGACGAAGTCGAGCATCGAGTCGACGTCGCTGAACGCGGTGTGCCGCGACGGGGAGGCGCAGTCCTCGCCGAGCGGGATGCCGCGGATGTCGGCGATCTCCGAGGTCACCTTCGCGCCCGGCAGCATGCCGCCAAGACCCGGCTTGGCGCCCTGGGAGAGCTTGATCTCGATCGCCTTCACCGGGGCGCCGGCGACCACGTCCTTGAGCTTGTCGAGGTTGAAGCTGCCGTCCTCGTTGCGGCAGCCGAAGTACGCCGTACCGATCTGCAGGACGAGGTCGGCGCCGTTGCGGTGGTACGGCGAGAGGCCGCCCTCCCCCGTGTTGTGCATCGCGCCTGCCAGTGCCGCCCCCTTGTTGAGTGCCGTGACCGCCGCGCCGGAGAGCGATCCGAAGCTCATCGCCGAGATGTTGACCACGCTCGCCGGCCGGAACGCCTTGGCCCGCCCTCGCGGCCCGCCCAGCACCTTGGCCGACGGCAGTGGGGCCTCCGGGTCGTGCATGTCGGGCAGCGCGCCGGCGAACGTCCGCTGCTTCAGGTACGCGTGCCCCTGCATGTGCTCGACGTCGTTGTCGGTGCCGAACCCGAAGTAGTTGTTCTCCCCCTTCGACGACGCATAGATCCAGGTGCGCTGATCACGACTGAACGGGCGCTCCTCGTCGTTGGAGGTCACGATGTACTGCCGCAGCTCCGGCCCTATCGTCTCCAGCATGTACCGCGCGTGCCCGACCACCGGGAAGTTCCGCAGCAACGAGTGCTTCTTCTGAACAAGGTCACGGGCGGCCACCAGCCCCAGTGCTGCTGCGGTGGCTACGGCTATGCTCCGGGCGCGCATGTACGTATCTCTCCTCGATGCTCGACTCCATCGCCATGCGGTGGACGTCGTCGTGCCATGGCAGGCGTTGAGCGGCGGACACAGCAAGCAACGCCAAGGTCCGTCGGAGAACGCGAAACGATAGTAGAGGTCACACAGCCACCCATGCGGCCAGGGGCAGCGACGGCAGGCCCGCACCGAGGGTGACGTTACCGGCGCGTTCAGGCGTACCGAGCGTCGACCCAACGCAAAGTGCTGGTCGGGATAACTCCCGGCCAGCACTTGGTGGTGAATCTTATGTGTCCGAGGGGGGACTTGAACCCCCACGCCCGATAAAGGGCACTAGCACCTCAAGCTAGCGCGTCTGCCATTCCGCCACCCGGACTAGGTGTCGTCGGCGCGGGGCCTTGCCCGCGGCGACATGGACAACAATACCAAGGTTTCGGAGTGGGTTTCACATCCATATCCGCGCAGGCATAAGGGTGGCTTATGACTCGGGTGTGGCGGTGACCTGGCGTGCTTCGTTCGACGTTTCCGCTGATCACAGCATGTGTGGCCGGTCTGTACGGATGGTGATCGAGAGGGTGATCAACGTGACGGTCGGCTGTGGGAGTGGCGGGGCGGCCGGGCTGTGGCTGTTTTCGCTGTTTCTGAAGAGAGTGGCGGAACGCGTGGGGGCGGCGCTTGATCACCGTACGCTCGTCGCATGACTGTGCGATCCACTGACCACGAATCGCCTCGACCGTTCCCGCCCGGTCTCACGGTGCGGCATCCGCGGCCCTCGGACCACGCGGTGCTTCAAGGAGCGCTGACCGACTGGTGGGGCGGTCAGGGGGGTGAGGCGGGGGCCCAGCAGCGGCGTCTTCTGGTGCCGCGGCTGTTCCTCCAGCACTTTGCGGGGACGAGCCTTCTTGTGGAGGAGGGCGGGGCCGC
Organism: Streptomyces sp. NPDC047117; assembly: GCF_040643545.1. NCBI lineage: Bacteria > Bacillati > Actinomycetota > Actinomycetes > Kitasatosporales > Streptomycetaceae > Streptomyces > Streptomyces sp. NPDC047117. The sequence continues at coordinate 73,504 of NZ_JBEYUN010000023.1, forward strand.
CGAGGGGGCGGCGCTGCGGGCGTTCCTCATCGGATTCTTGTCGCAGACCGACCCCGAGACGGCGTACATCCACTTCGTGGGCGTGCACCCGGAGGCGCAGCGTGGCGGCCTGGGCAGCGCGCTGTACTACCGCTTCTTCGACCTCGCCCGAGGGCACGGCCGGTCTCGCGTCCGCTCCATCACGAGCCCGGTCAACCGGAACTCGATCGCGTACCACTCCCGGATGGGCTTCCGGGTCGAGCCGGGCGACCGCGTGGAGGACGGGGTGGCGGTGCATACGGACTACGACGGGCCGGGGCTGGACCGCGTCTCCTTCGTAAGGGAGCTGTGACCGTACGCACGCCAAGCGCCGGTAGCGGTGTCAGCGGGCGCGCTCTTCCGCTTCTGCGTTCTGGGCGATCGCTTTGTGGTGTCGGACGACCTCTTCGATGATGAAGTTGAGGAACTTCTCGGCGAAGGCCGGGTCGAGTTTGGCGTCTTCTGCGAGGCGGCGGAGGCGGGCGATCTGCGTGGACTCGCGGGCCGGGTCGGCGGGCGGCAGGCTGTGCCGGGCCTTGAGTTCGCCGACCTGCTGCGTGCACTTGAAGCGCTCGGCGAGCAGGTGCACCAGCGCGGCGTCGAGGTTGTCGATACTGCCGCGCAGGTACAGCAGCCGCTCCCGCGCCGCCTCGTCCGATACGGAGGCCGCGTGGGAGCGCGGGTCTCCGCCGGCCGTGGTCGGCGTGGCGGGCGTCCACTCGCTCATGTCGTGTCGCCAATCTGGGTCGGGTAGTGCGTGATCGTGGGGCACACTACCCGGCCCGGACGAGGAGCACGTAAGGGACGGAACCGCCGTCTCACGGAGTGGCTGCCCGGAGCGGCGGCTCCCCTACCTGCACGAAGGCGGTGCTATCCACGCAGGTGAAGGAGGTGCCGCGCGGAGCGGCGGGCCGTGGTGAGGGAACCGGCGGGGTTGGCGGCCGGGTCGACGGCGTCATCACGTTCGACGAGCCAGTTGTGGCGCTGACGGCCCGGGAGGCGGTCCACGCGGCTGATGAAGCGGCGGTAGTCGATGTCGCCGTCGCCGACGTCGACCATCCGGTAGCCGTCCCGCTCGGCCTCGTCGTGCTCGCCGTCCTTGACGTGGAAGAGCGGATAGCGGGCCGGGTCGGCGAGGACGTAGTCGAGCGGCTCGAAGGGCGCCGCGGTGCCGTCCGGACGCTTGGAGAAGCGGTACTGCGCGACGTACGCCCAGTAGATGTCCATCTCCAGCTTCACGAGGCGCGGGTCGGTCTCGGCAAGAAGGACGTCATAGAGCCGCACCTTCGGGTTGTCGGTGGCGAAGGCGAACTCCTCCGCGTGATTGTGCTGGTAGAAGTACATGCCGCGGGCCCTGGCGGCCGCTCCGTAGGTGTTGAAGTCCTCGGCCGCGCGCTTCCAGCCGTCGACGGTGTTGCCGTAGCGGTCGGGGCCCGAGGCGGTGCCCACGTACGGCAGGCCGAGGGCCTCGGCGTCGTCGAGCACCTTCGTGAGGTTGGTGGCGAAGGTGTACGCGTTGGGGTCGGAAGAGTAGTAGCCGACGTGGCTGCCGATGCCCCGCAGGCCGTTGTTCCGCATGAGGCGCTTCAGCTGGGCGAGCGTGATGGCTCCGGCCGAGCCCTGTGTGTACCCGGCGAACTCGACCTCGTCGTATCCGTAGCGGGCCAGTTCCTCGAAGACTCTGGCGAAGCCCAGGGACGAGGTCTTGTCGCGGAGTGTGTAGAGCTGGATGCCGAGGCGGCCGGGCGGGACGACGGGGCGGTGGCCGCCGGCACCGGCGGGCTCGGGGCGCGCGCCGGGCTGCGCGGCCTGAGCCTGCGAGGCGCCGAGGACGGCCGCCGCGGTGGCACCGGCGGCCACGCCGAGGAATCCGCGGCGGGCGAGGGTGCGCGCGAGCTCGGGGTGGCGTGAGGTGCGCGGGTTGGGAACGTCGCTGGTCATTGCGGCTCCAAAGTCGATTGTCAGTGCCGTGCGGCAAGCTTGAGGAGCAAGGACTTCACTTCGGTCGCATCAAGGGGGGTGGTGAGCGTGCCTGCGGTGGAGCAGATCAGGACGGGCCCGTCGTCCTCGTGGTCCGGGATACGCCCGTGACTGCCGCGCACGGGCTCGGGATCGAGGGGGACGACGGCCATGCGATAGCGCATGCCGGTCTTCTTGCGGGCCAGTGCGGTGGCGGCGCGTAGCCGTACGTAGGGGTCGCGCGGGTCCATGAAGAGTTCGGCGGGGTCGTAGCCGGGCTTGCGGTGGATCTCGACCAGGCGCGCGAAGTCCGGTGCGCGCGCGTCGTCGAGCCAGTAGTAGTACGTGAACCACGCGTCGGATTCGGCGACGGCGACGAGTTCGCCGGCGCGCGGGTGATCCAGTCCGTGCTGCTTCTTGCCCTCGTCGTCGAGGAGTTCGGCGATGCCGGGCAGGTCCGCCAGGGCTTCGCGGGTCGCGTCGAGGTCTTCGGGGCGGCGTACGTAGACGTGCGCGATCTGGTGGTCCGCGACGGCGAAGGCGCGGGACGCGGTCGGGTCGAGGTATTCCATTCCGTCCTGGGTGTGCACCTCCAGCAGGCCGGCCCGGCGCAGTGCGCGGTTGATGTCGACGGGGCGGCGGGCGCGGGTGATGCCGTACTCGGACAGGGCGACGACGGTGACGCCGGCCGAGCGCGCGTCGTCGAGGAGGGGGGCGATGACGGTGTCGAGTGCGGCGGCGGCCGCGTGCGAGCGGGGGTCGTCGGGGCCGTAGCGCTGCAGGTCGTAGTCGAGGTGCGGGAGGTAGCTGAGGGTGAGATCGGGATGGCGGGTGCGCAGGATGTGGCGGGTCGCGTCGGTGATCCACCGGGAGGAGGTGAGGGAGGCCGTGGGCCCCCAGTAGGTGAAGAGGGGGAACGGCCCGAGCAGCTCGGTGAGTTCGTCGTGGAGGGCGGGCGGCCGGGTGTAGCAGTCGGGCTCCTTGCGGCCGTCGGCGTAGTAGACGGGCCGCGGTGTGACGGTCCAGTCGACGTCCGCGCCCATGGCGTACCACCAGCAGACGTTGGCGACGGTGTAGCCGGGGTGGGCGCGGCGGGCCGCGTCCCACAGCTTGTCGCCGCCGACCAGGGCGTTGTGCTGCCGCCAGAGGTGGACCTCGCCGACGTCGCGGAAGTACCAGCCGTTGCCGACGATGCCGTGCCGGGAGGGGAGCGTGCCGGTGAGGATCGTGGACTGCACGGTGCAGGTGACGGCCGGCAGGACGGTACGCAGCGGGACGTACGAGCCCTCCGTGGCCAGCGCCTTGAGGTGCGGCATGTGGTCGAGGAGGCGGGGGGTGAGGCCGACGACGTCGAGGACCAGGAGGGGCTGGGGCGGTGGCGCGGGGTCGGCCGGGGCCGCGGCGGTGTCTTCGGCTCCGTCGGGGGCGCCGGGGTCGTCGGGGTGGCTCTCGTGCGCGGTCATGGCAGTTCCTTGAGGCCGAGGTCGATCAGCAGGTCGCGGGCGAGGGAGAGCTCGGCGGCGATGCCGTCGGCGAGCCGGGCGCGGGTGCGCGGCCGGAGCTCGGGCGGCAGGGCCTGCCAGGTGTACGTCTCGACCTCCAGGTGATGCGTACGCGGCGGCGCGGCCGGGCCGACGAGACGGGCGAGCGTGTCCTGAAGCACCGGCAGCGTGGAGGTGAGGGGCGGCTGCGGCGGCGCGTGCAGCGGTACGTGGAAGTGGGCGCGCCACGGCGCTCCGGTCGGCAGGCCCGTACCGCTCCCCCGGTCACCGAGCGCCTCGTCGAGGTCGTCGGTGGCGAGCAGTGCGCCCTGCGCGGAGCGGGTGCGGGTCTGGTGCAGGAAGCGCGGTTCGGCGAAGGCACCGAGCGCTTCCAGGACGTCCGCACGCGCGGGCTCCTCGGCGTGCAGGGCGGCGGAGAGCTGAGCCTTGACGACGGGGATGCCCGCCCGGTGCAGGGCGTCCAGCGCCGGGCCGGGCTCCTCGAAGGAGGTGGCGAGATGGCAGGTGTCGACGCATACGCCGATGCGGTGGGTGGGGACGGTGGCGGCCGGTGCGGCTGGCGTGTCTGGGATACCTGAAGTGTTCGGATGGCCTGGGGTGATCGGAGTACCTGGGATACCTGGCGTGATTGCGGTGTCCGTAGTACCTGGGGTGCCGGGGGTCCCGGTCAGGGCTTCCAGGGCGTCGGCGAGGGTTTCGATGGTGCAGCCGGGCTCCGGTTCCAGGCCGACGCGGATGGAGCGGCCGGTGGTGTCCTGGAGCGCGTCCAGGCGTGCGCCGAGGGTGTGCAGTGCCTTCAGTGCGACGGTGCGCCGGTGCTCATCGAAGTCCGTGCGCCAGGCGAGCGGGAGGGTGGAGATGGTGCCTTCGGTGGCATCGTCGGGCAGCAGTGCGGTCAGCAGCCGGGCCAGGTCGGCGGTGTACTCCAGCCGGGCGGGCTCGGTCCAGTCCGGCCGGTAGACCCGGTATTTGACGTGGCTGTCGCCGAACCCTTCGTACGGGAAACCGTTCAGCGTGACGACCTCCAGGCCGCGCACGTCCAGCTCCTTGCGCAGGAGGCGGAGGGCCGCGGGGTCCGCGGTCAGTGCGCGGGCCGCGGCACGGGCCAGCCAGAGGCCGATGCCGAGCCGGTCGCGGCCGAGCCGTTTGCGCACGGGCTCGCAGTGGTCGCGCAGCTGGTCGAGGATGCCGTCCAGGGTCTCGGCCGGATGAACGTTGGTGCAGTACGCGAGGTGGACGGTCGAACCGTCGGGGTGCCGGAAGCGCATGGGTCCGCCCGCCTCCTCATTCCCCGCCGCGGAGGATGGAGTTGCCCTCGTGGAGGGCGCCGGGATCGGCGATGTCCAGGGACAGCCGCCCGCTCTGGCCGTAGAACTCGACGGGGTTCCGCCACAGCACCTGGTCCACCTCGTCGTCCGAGAATCCGGCGGCGAGCATGGCCTCGCCGACGTGGCGGGTCTTGAGCGGGTCGCTGCGGCCCCAGTCCGCCGCGGAGTTGACGAGCACCCGCTCCGTGCCGTGCACGCGGAGGATCCGCACCATCCGCTCCGGGTCCATCTTGGTGTCCGGATAGATGGAAAAGCCCAGCCAGCAGCCACTGTCAGTGGCGTCCCCTACCGTTGTCTCATTGAGGTGGTCCAGGACGACGCGAGCGGGGGGCAGGTCGGATTCGCGCAGGACGTCGAGGGTGCGTTTGAGCCCGGCGGCCTTGTCGCGGTGGGGGGTGTGGACGAGGGCCGGCAGGCCGTGGTCCACGGCGAGTTGGAGCTGAGCGGCCAGGGCGTTGTCCTCGGCCGGGGTCATCGAGTCGTAGCCGATCTCGCCGACGGCGACGACCGAGTCTTTTACGAGGTAGCGGGGCAGTGCATCGAGGACGGGGGTACAGCGGGGGTCGTTCGCCTCTTTGGGGTTGAGCGCGATGGTGCAGTGGTGGGCGATGCCGTGCTGGGCGGCCCGGAAGGGCTCCCAGCCGAGAAGGGAGTCGAAGTAGTCGAAGAAGCTCGCCGGTGAGGTCCGCGGCTGCCCCAGCCAGAAGGCCGGCTCGACGAGGGCGCGCACGCCCGCCGCGTACATGGCCTCGTAGTCGTCGGTGGTGCGGGAGGTCATGTGGATGTGCGGATCGAAGATACGCATCGGGGTTACGCCTCCTCGGAGGACGGGCCAGGGGACGGACTGCCGGACGAGCCGATGGACGGGTTGCCGGAGCGGTCGGCGGACGGGCTGACGGACGGGCTGGCCGACGAGTCGGGGGAAGTGTCGGCGGACAGGGGGGACATCTGGGTGAGAGCGAGAACGCGAGGGAGATCGTCGGGTACGGGACGGCCGGCTGAGGTGCGTTCACGGGCGTAGTCGCCGAGCATGCGGGCGAGTTCGCCGTCGCCGCGGGAGCGTTCGGCGAGACCGGCGACGGCGTCCACCGACACACCGGTGAACAGGCACTTGAGCACGGCGTGCCGCCAGGCGTGCGCATCGAGGTGCCGTGCGGCGTACGGGCCCACGGCCGCGGCGACCAGCCGCGTGTCGTTCGTCCGCAGGGCGTCCTCGATGAGCGGCAGGCCGGGGCGGCCGTCGGTACCCAACGGCAGCCGCGGCAGTGCGAGGAGCACGGCCCGGCGCTCAGCGGCCGTGCCGTGCTCGTAGAGCCGGGTGACGGTGGGGCCGTCGGCACGGGCGGTGCAGAGGATCAGCACGCGCGCGGCTTCGGTGGCCTCCGGGTCGGGGTGGCGCGACGGTTCCTCCCGTACGCACCACCGCCCGGCGGACGCGAACCGCATCTCCCACGCGGCGGGGGTGCCTGCGCCGCGGGCTTCGCCGGCGGCGGAGTGGGCGAAGGCATCGGTCGCGGCGGGGGCGTCGGTTGCAGCGGCGTGGCCGGTGGCTCCGGGCGCCGCATGGGCGGTGGCTTCGGCGAGGGCCTCGTCCAGCCAGGCGCGGGCGTCAGCATCGAGGCGGTCGCGGAGTGCCTTGGCCAGACGGGCGATCCAGGCGTCGTCGGGGGTCAGCACGGTGCACCTCCGTTGCGGGTGACGGCGGCGGTGGTCGCGGTGGCTCGGAGCGGGGCGCCTTCGGTGCGGGTGGTGGTCGCGGCAGTGGTGGCCGTGTCAGCGGTGGACGTGACTGTGGTGGGCGTGACTGTGGTGGGCGTGACTGTGGCGGGCGTGACTGTGGCGGGCGTGACTGTGGCGGGCGTGACTGTGGCGGGCGTGACTGTGGTGGGCGTGGCTGTGGTGGGCGTGGCTGTGGTGGGCGTGGTGGCCATGTCAGCCGTGGTCGCGGCAGTGGTGGCCATGTCAGCGGTGGTCGCGGCAGTGGTGGCCGTGTCAGCCGTGGGCGTGGCTGTGGTGGCCCTGGCAGCGGTGGGCGTGGCAGGGGTGATCGTGGAGAGAGCTGAGTGGAGGTAGTGGAGGGAGGTTTGGGCCTGGGTGGGGCCGGCGTGGGAGTGGCGGGGCAGCTCGACGCTCACCAGGCCCTGGTAGGCGGTGTCGCGGAGGGCGGCGAGTACCGGCGGGAAGTCGATCTCGCCGTCGCCGAAGGGGAGGTGCTCGTGGACGCCGCGGCGCATGTCCTCCAGCTGGACGTGCCGGGTCCAGGGGGCGGCGGCGCGTACGCAGTCGGCGGGCGGCAGTGGCTCCAGGCACTGGCAGTGGCCGATGTCCAGGGTCAGCCCGAGTACGTCCGGGTCGGGCTCGCCCAGCAGCGTACGGAGGTGATGGAAGCCGGCCAGGTCGGAGAGGAGGTGGCCGGGCTCAGGTTCCACGGCGAGCGGCAGGCCGGCGTCGGAGGCCGCTTCGGCGACCGGGGCCAGGGCGTCAGCCAGGCGCTGCCAGGAGTCGGTGTCCGGGCTGCCGGGATCGCGTACGCCGCTGAAGCAGTGGACGGCGGTGGCGCCGAGGTCGGCGCCGATGCGTACGGCGGTGCGCAGCAGGTCGGCGCGGGCGGCACGGGCTTCCGGGTCGGGATCGATGAGGGCGGGGTGGTGTTTGCGGCGGGGGTCGAGTACGTAACGGGCGCCGGTTTCGATGGCTACGGCGAGGTTCGTGGTCCGTAGCGCTTCGGCCACTCGCGCGGTGCGGGCGGCCAGGCCCGGGGCGACGGGGTCGAGGTGCATGTGGTCGAGGGTGAGCGCGACGCCGTCGTAGCCGAGGTCGGAGAGGAGGGCGAGGGCGTCGGTCAGGCGGAGGTCGGTGAGGCCGTTGGTTCCGTAGGCGAGACGGAGCGGTGACAGCGTTGTCGACGGCCGCGGGGGTGTCGGGGTCATGTCGGGCTGACCTTCCGTGACAGGCGACGGGCGACGGGGATGAGCGCGAGCACCGCGGCGCCGGTGACCGGCGCACCGGCTCGTGCGGCGAGGGCCGCCTGCAACGGGATCATCGCGCGGATGCCGCCGCCGACGGCCCGTTGGAGGAAGTGGGGCGAGGGGTTGAGCGTCGCGAGGAGAAGGGGGCGGGCGGCGGTGGCTGCGTAGGCGACGGCCAGGATCCGAGCCGCCACCTCGGCGGGAGCGAGAGCGGGAGCGGGAGCCGGAGTGGGAGTGGGAGGAGGGGCCGGGGTCGGGGATGCGGGGAGGCGGACGAGGGAACGGGCGCCGGCCGCGGTGTGGGCGAGGGCGGTGACGGCTGCGAGGGACAGCAGGGGCAGGGACGAGGACGAGCCCTGGGCCTCGCGGCGGGAGACCGTGGTGACGGTGAAGGTGTGCGCGCCGAGCAGAGCGGCTGAGGGGAGGGCGCGGCGAGCGACGGGGCTCGCGGGAGAGTCGGGTGCGGTGGTGGCGACGGCGCCTTGGAGGAGGTCGAGGGTGCGGGCGCAGGCCATGGCCGCGGGGCCGGCGACGGTGTTCTTGAGGTGCAGGTCGTAGGCCCAGACGGTGGCGGCCAGGGCGGTACCGGCGACCAGGGCCGGGCGGCCGGCGGCTGCCGCGCAGGCGAGGCCGGCCGCTGTGAGGCCGCCGGCCGCGGCGAGGGCCGCGCCGGGGGTGATGCGGCCGGAGGGGATGGGGCGGTGCGGGCGTTCCACGGCGTCGATGTCGCGGTCGGCCCAGTCGTTCAGGGCCATCCCTGCCTCGTACAGGAAGAGGGAGGAGAGGGTGGCCAGGGCGGTACGGGTGTTGGGGCGCAGGCCGGCGGCCGCGGCGCCGGCGAGGAGGTCGCCGGGGACGCTGGCCGGTGCGGAAATCCGGAGCAGTTCCGCCCAGGCCCGCAGCGATCCGGAGGAACGAAGGGAGCGGAATGGGTGGCGGGAGGACCGGGAGGAGAGGGCGTGGAGTGCGTGAGTGGGGAGGAGGGCGCGGAGGGCGGTTGAGCTGCGGCAGCCGCATACGGCGGGGTGGGGCGACGCGTGGTGATCGCCGGGCGCGGGGGCGGGGGATGCGAGGTCCGTAACGTTCGTAGGCCCCGGGGAACCCGCGGAGTTCACGGCAGCCAGGAAACCTGCGGAAGCCGGGGGGCTCGTACGGCGCCCGGGGCCGGTCAGGCCGACCGGGGCGTTCAGGTCGGTGGGGCGGCGGGGCGAGGGGCGGTGGGGGCGGGAGGACGGGCGGAGGAAGCGCGGGAGGGGGATCATGCGTGGGCCTCCCGGAGTCGGGTGGCGAAGGTGGTGGTGAGGGCCGTGTACTGGTCGGCCAGTGCGGCCGGGCCGCCGTCCGGGTCCTTGAAGTAGAAGCCGAGTTCGGGGAGCGGGCCGCTGAGGCCGGCAGCGTGGGCGGCGGCGACCAGGCGGGCCAGGTCGAGGACGAGCGGGGCGGCGAGGGCGGAGTCGCAGCCCTGCCAGATGGTCTGGAGGATCACCCGGCTGCCGAGGAAGCCGTCGACCGCGATGTGGTCCCAGGCCGTCTTCCAGTCGCCCAGGGCCGGGACGTTGTCGATGTGGAGGTCGCCGGGCGGGAGTTCGCCGAGGGTGTCGCGGAGTACGGCGGCCTTGCCCGCGTTCTTGGCCGCGGCGGCGGCCGGGTCGGCGAGGGCGGCGCCGTCTCCGCCGCCGAGGAGGTTCGTACCGGACCAGGCCCGTACGGTCAGTGCGCGCTGGGCCATCATCGGTGCGAGGACGGAGCGCAGCAGGGTCTGGCCGGTCTTGCCGTCCCGGCCCGCGTACGGGAGGCCGCTGCAGCGGGCCATGTCCCGGAGGAGGGGGTGGTGCAGGCCGGTGGAGGGGGTGAAGTTGACGTACGCGCAGCCCGCCCGGAGCGCGGCGAGGGCGTAGCGGGAGCTGGCGGGGAGGCGCTCGGCGGGCGACCCGGGCCTTTCACCGGCCGGCCGCCCGACGGCCCCTCCCCCGTCGACACCGCCAACGCCACCGACGCCCCCGGCCCCCGGTGCTGCCTCGGTCGACGCCACGTTGATGAGGACCACGCGGTCCAGGGCGTGTGTGCTGCGGAAGGTGCGGAGGTCCGCGGCGAAGGAGGCGATCAGCGTCTCGTCGTCGCGGGCGTCCCCCGGACCCGGGCCGCCGGGGCGGATCTCGGCGTCGGCCGCGGCGAGTTCGTTCTGTACGGAGCGGGGCAGGCCGTGGGGCAGGACGCCGCCGGCGGCCAGTTGCTCGGCGCGCTTCGGGAGCGGGCAGGAGGTGATGTCATGGCCGCCGAAGACCAGGGACTCCAGTGGCGGGAGCGGGACGTCGGCGAAGGCCGCCGACTCGGTGACCATGCCGGTCGGCTCGTGCAGGCCCGCGACGAGTGCGGCGCAGCCCGCGATGACGGTCGTGGCGACCGAGCCCCGCGCGCCGATCAGCCACACCCCGGTGCGGCCGGTCCCCGAACCCTCGGGCCCGTTCCCCGTTTTTGCCGTGCCCGTCTCGGGACCCGACGCTCCCGCGCTCGTACCCGTACCCGTACCCATGCGCCCTCCCATGTCCGTGCCCATGTGCGTGCCGTGTCCGAAACCGTGCCTGCGCCCTGGTTGGCCGTCCTGTCGCTCACCCCGTCCCTGCGGCACCCGCCTCTGCCCGCACGCTCCGCGGGCTCACCCCCGAGGCCCCCGGCCGGCCCCCACTCCCTCGATCACCGTCCGTCGGTCTTCTGGCCCAGCTGCTTGATCCGAATGTTCCGGAAGGAGACCTTGTCGTCGGGGCCGTGGTTCTGGATGCCGATGTATCCCTGGCGGAGGGAGCGCGCCGGGTCCTGGTTGGTGAAGTCGTTGATCTTGCGGCCGTTGAGATACACCTTCAGGCGTTCGCCCTGGACGCGGAGCTCGTAGGTGTTCCACTCCCCCGGCGGGTTCAGGGCCGCGTCCCTGGCCTTGGTGTCGGCGGCCTGGAAGCCGTAGACGGAGCCGGTGGTGTGGTCGGGGGTGTCCGTGGCGTCGATCTGGATCTCGTAGCCGTTGTTCACGGCGGACCAGGGGTCGTCGGAGGCCGGGAAGCCCACGTAGACGCCGGAGTTGTCGTCCCCGGACTCGCTCGCCATCTTCCAGTCGAGCTTGAGGGAGTAGCCGCGCTGTTCCTTGGCGGCGTACCAGAGCATGCCCATGCCGCCGTCGGAGGTGAGAGTTCCGTCGTCCTCGTTCAGGGTGAAGGTGCCGGGGCCCGCCTGCTTCCAGCCCTCCAGGCTCGTGCGGGTGCCGTCGAAGAGGGGGGTGTAGCCCTGCTCCGGGCGGCAGTCGGCCTGGGCGAGGCCCGTGGCGTAGCGGATGCCGCCGAGGAGGTGGGTGCGGAAGGCGGGGTCGGCGTAGGACTCCTTGGTGTGGCCCGCGCCGGTGTAGAAGGCGCGGCCGCCGCGGTACTCCTGGCACCAGGCGAAGGGGTGGTCCTCGCCCATCGAGCCGCCGGTGTACGTGGACTCGTCGAGGGTGGCGAGGACGTGGGCGCGGTCGCGCGGGTTGGTGCGGTAGTTGTACCACTCGTCGGTGCGCTCCCAGGCCGCCGGCAGGTGTGCGGTGGCGGGGTGGGCGCGGTCCTCGACGCGCAGGGTGGCGGGCTGGATCGCCGGGTGGGACTGGAAGTACGCGCCGGCCAGGCCGCCGTAGAAGGGCCAGTCGTACTCGGTGTCGGCGGCCGCGTGCACGCCGACGTAGCCGCCGCCCGCGGCGATGTACTTCTCGAACGCGGCCTGCTGAGTGGCGTCGAGGACGTCGCCGGTGGTCGACAGCCACACGACCGCGTCGTACTTGGCGAGGTTGCCGGGGGTGAAGGCGCCGGCGTCCTCGGTGGCGTCGACGGCGAAACCGTGCTGGGCGCCGAGGTCCTTGACGGTGGCGATGCCGTCGGGGATCGAGTCGTGGCGGAAGCCGGCGGTCTTGGAGAAGACCAGGACCCGGGCGTCGTCGGCCGCGCTTCCTGCTTCGGGGGACGCGGCGGCACCGGGCAGTGCCATGGTGGCGAGCAGGGTCGCGGCCGCGGCGGCGGTGATGCCGAGCCGCCGTACGGCCTGCCGTCTCGCCGTGGGCTGGTACGCGTGCATAGGGGGAGTCCTTCCTCCAGCAGCGGGGGGTGGCTGGGCAAGGGGCCTCTGGGCAGAGGTGGCCGGGCGGGGCGGACGGACCGGACGGCCCGCCCGCCCCTCGGCGCGCGGACCTACTTCGTCGTGATGTCGAAGTCGTCCACGTCGTACAGCGCTCCCGTGCCGCTGCCCTTGAAGACGAGGTAGAGCGTCGTCGTCCCGGTGGGCGGCTTGGTGAGGGCGGTGCTGACGTCCGTGTACGTCTCCCAGCCGCCGGTGACCGGCACCTTGGCCGTGCCGAGCAGCTTGCCGTCGGGCTTGCCGGTGCGGATCTCCAGCGTGCCGCCGGCGCCTGCCGAGGCGACCCGGGCGGTCAGCTTCGTGGCGTTGCCGACGCGGTACGGGGTGAAGCCGATCCAGTCACCGTTGTGGATGTCACCGACGGTCTTGCCGCCGTGCGCCGGCGTGTGGTTGACCGCCTTGACGCCCTTGGAGGTACCGAAGTGCTCGGCCTGCCGGTGCTTGGGCTGGGTCATGCTCTGGGCGTGCGTGGTCAGCGGCGGCTGGCCGTTGGCGCCCTTGTCGGTGTACTCGGCGTCGAAGACACCGAAGATGTTGGCGTTGGCGTCGTGCTCGCCGTCGGCCAGGGTCTGGATGGTGCCCTCGCAGCCCTTGGCCGAGGTGACGGCGTGGCCGTGGCTGTCGTGGCCGAGGATGTGGGTGACGGTGACCTTGGAGCAGTCGATCTTCCCGTCCTCGGGGTCAGTCACCTTGACCTTGAAGGGGACCTTGTCACCGAAGGTGAACAGCTGCCCGTTGCCCGGGAGTTCCAGCGTCACCTTGGGCGCGGTGTTGCCGACCGTGAGGTGGACGCTGGCCGAGCCGGTGCGGCCCGAGGCGTCCTTCGCGGTGACGGTCGCGGTGTAGGTGCCGTTCTTCTTGTACGTGTGCGACGGGTTCTGCGTCGTGGACTTGGAGCCGTCGCCGAAGTCCCAGGCGTAGGTGATCGCGTCGCCGTCGGCGTCGGTGGCGCTCGCGCTGAACCTGGCCTTCAGCGGGGCCTGGCCGGAGGTGCGGTCGACCTTGGCCTCGGCGACCGGCGAGTGGCCGTCGGTGGCGTTCTCGATGCGGTACAGCGCGGAGTTCTCGTCACCGTTGAAGTAGCCGGTGCCGTAGTCCAGGACGTACAGCGCGCCGTCCGGACCGAAGGCCATGTCCATCACCTGGGTGCCGGTCCAGGGGAAGGCGTTGATGGACTGGACGGTGCCGTCGTCGCCCTTCTCGATGCGCTTGATCCAGCGGCGGCCGAACTCGCCGGCGAAGAAGTCGCCGTCGTAGGCCTCGGGGAACTTCACCTTCGAGTCGAGGGCGGCGTCGTAGCGGTAGACCGGGCCGCCCATCGGGGACTCGGAGCCGCTGCCGAACTCCGGTACGGAGGCGTTGTCGTACGGGATCCACGCGGCCTGGGCCGGGGGCAGGTCGGTCAGGCCGGTGTTGTGCACCGAGGTGTTCTTCGGCGCGGCGCAGTCGAAGGCCTCGCCGGACTTCCCGGTGGCGAAGTCGTAGTCGATGAAGGGGTCGTTGTCGCCGGTGCAGTACGGCCAGCCGTAGTTGCCGGCCTTGGTGACGCGGGCGAACTCGACCTGTCCGGCCGGGCCGCGGGTGGGGCTGGCGGCGCCGGCGTCGGGGCCGTAGTCACCGACGTAGACGATGCCGGTGGGCTTGTCGACGCTCATCCGGAAGGGGTTGCGGAAGCCCATCGCATAGATCTCGGGGCGGGTCTTCTCGGTGCCGGGCGCGAAGAGGTTGCCCTCGGGGATGTCGTACGAGCCGTCGTCCTTGACCTTGATGCGCAGGATCTTGCCGCGCAGGTCGTTGGTGTTGCCCGCGCTGCGCTGGGCGTCGTACGCGGGGTTGCGGTCGGCGCGCTCGTCGATGGGCGTGTACCCGTCGGAGGCGAACGGGTTGGAGTCGTCGCCGGTGGAGAGGTAGAGGTTGCCCTGCGCGTCGAAGTCGATGTCGCCGCCGACGTGGCAGCAGGTGCCGCGGGAGGTGGGCACCTCCAGGATCTTCTTCTCGCTCGCGGTGTCCAGCGTGCCGTCCTCCTTGAGGACGAAGCGGGACAGCCGGTTGAGGCCGTCGAACTTCGCGAAGTCCGCCGCGGTGCCGTTGTCGGGCGCGTCACCGGCGGGGGTGTCCAGCGGCGGTGCGTAGAAGAGGTAGATGAAGCGGTTGTCCTTGAAGCCGGGGTCGACGCCGACGCCCTGGAGGCCCTCTTCGTCGTGGGTGTAGACGGGCAGCTTGCCGGCGACCTTGGTGTAGCCGGTGGCGTCGGTCAGCCGCAGTGTGCCGTCGCGCGCGGTGTGCAGGACCGAGCGGTCGGGGAGGACGGCGAGCGTCATCGGCTCGCCCATCTCCGGCTCGCCCTTGGCGAGCGTGACCTGCTGGAAGTCCTCGGCCTTGGGGGCCGGGTCCGCGGCCGGGGCCGCGACCGAGGGGGTGCTGCCGAGCGAGAGCGAGCCGGCCGCGAGCAGGCCGCCGGCGAAGAGTGCGAGTGCGGAGCGGATTCTGAGACGTCTTCTGTGCACGCGGTGCCTCCCGGGCGGGTTGAGTGCCGTGCGGTGGGCGGTGCTGGGGAGTTCAGTGCGCTGTGCGAGCCGTCATGTACGTGTACGTGACACCAGAGGCGAAGGTAGTCGCGTCGGCCCGCTACGGATAGACCTTTGACACGAGAGAGCGAGGACTTCTGCCCTCAGGAGGACAAAGGAGTGTGGTGCGTCAGGCGTCCGAGCGGCCGAACGCCGCGTCGAACGACGCCGTGGGCGGCTCGAAGTCGTACGCCTTGAGGCGGGCCAGCGCCTCGGGCGCGCCCTGCCGGCGGTCCATGCCGGCGTCCTCCCACTCGACCGAGACCGGGCCCTCGTACCCGATCGAGCGCAGCATCCGGAAGCAGTCCTCCCAGGGGACGTCGCCGTGGCCCGCCGAGACGAAGTCCCAGCCGCGGCGCGGGTCGCCCCAGGGCAGGTGCGAGCCGAGCCGGCCGTTGCGGCCGTCCAGGCGCTTCCTGGCCTCCTTGCAGTCCACGTGGTAGATCCGGTCGCGGAAGTCCCACAGGAAGCCGACCGGGTCCAGGTCCTGCCACACGAAGTGCGACGGGTCGAAGTTGAGCCCGAAGGCGGGCCGGTGGCCGACGGCTTCCAGGGCCTGGTGGGTGGTCCAGTAGTCGTAGGCGATCTCGCTGGGGTGGACCTCGTGGGCGAAGCGGACGCCTTCGGCGTCGAAGACGTCGAGGATGGGGTTCCAGCGCTCGGCGAAGTCCTCGTAGCCGCGCTCGATCATCGACGCGGGGGCCGGCGGGAACATGGCGACCAGGTGCCAGATCGACGAGCCGGTGAAGCCGACGACGGTGTCGACGCCGAACGCGGCGGCCGCGCGGGCCGTGTCCTTGATCTCGGCCGCCGCCCGCTGCCGTACGCCCTCGGCCTCGCCGTCGCCCCAGATACGGGCGGGCAGGATCGCCTCGTGCCGCTCGTCGATGATGGCGTCGCAGACCGCCTGGCCGACCAGGTGGTTGGAGATGGCCCAGCACTTGAGGCCGTACTTGTCGAGCAGTGCGTGGCGCGAGTCGAGGTAGGCGGGGTCGGCGAGCGCCTTGTCGACCTCGAAGTGATCGCCCCAGCAAGCGAGTTCGAGGCCGTCGTAGCCGAAGTAGCGCGCCATGCGGCAGACCTCCTCCAGCGGGAGGTCGGCCCATTGGCCGGTGAAGAGAGTGAACTGGCGTGGCACGGTACGGGACCTCCTCAGGCCGATACGGGGGTGTAGACGCAGTTCTTCGCGGCGCTCTTCTCCACGGCGGCCAGCACGCGCTGCACGCGCAGCCCGTCGGCGAAGGAGGGCGCCGGGTCGGTGCCGGCGGCGACGGCGTGCACCAGGTCGCGGGCCTGGTGGACGAAGGTGTGCTCGTAGCCGAGGCCGTGGCCCGGCGGCCACCACCCCTCCAGGTACGGGTGGTCCGGCTCGGTGACCAGGATGCGGCGGAAGCCGGCCGCGACGGACGGTTCGGTGTGGTCGTGGAAGGACAGCTCGTTGAGGCGTTCCAGGTCGAAGGAGAGGGAGCCGCGGTCGCCGTTGAGCTCGATGCGGAGGGCGTTCTTGCGGCCCGCCGCGACCCGGCTGGCCTCGAAGGATCCCAGCGCGCCCGAGGCGAACCGGCCGGTGAACAGCGCGGCGTCGTCCACCGTCACCTCGTCCGTGCCGCCCGAGGGCAGCGGGCGCCGCGGTACGAACGTCTCGGTGACGGCCGAGACCCCCGTCAGCGGCTCCCCCGCCAGGTGCTGCGCGAGGTCGACGATGTGGGCGCCGAGGTCGCCCAGGGCACCGGACCCTGCGCTCTCCTTGCGCAGCCGCCAGGTCATCGGGGCCTGCGCGTCGACCAGCCAGTCCTGGAGGTACGTGGCGCGCAGGTGGCGCAGCGTACCGATGCGGCCCTCCTCGACGAACCGCCGGGCGAGCGCCATCGCGGGTGTGCGCCGGTAGTTGAAGCCGGCCATGGCGATCCGGCCGCGGGCCCGGGCCGTCTCCGCCGCCGCCACCATGGCCTCGGCCTCCGCGACCGTGTTGGCAAGCGGCTTCTCGCACAGCACGTGCTTGCCGGCTTCGAGGGCCGCGATGGCGATCTCGGCGTGGCTGTCGCCGGGCGTGCAGATGTCGACCACGTCGACGTCGTCGCGGGCGATCAGGGCCCGCCAGTCGGTCTCCGCCGCGGCCCAGCCGAGCCGGTCGGCGGCGGCCCGTACGGCGTCGGCGTCCCGGCCGCAGACGGCGTTCATGGCCGGGCGCAGCGGCAGGTCGAAAACGCGGGCCGCGGTGCGCCAGCCCTGGGAGTGGGCGGCACCCATGAAGGCGTAGCCGACCATGCCGATGCCCAGTGCGGGGCGGCCGTCGGGGGTGGGGTCCTTCGTGTTGTCGTCCATGCATCACCTCATCGGTGGCAGTCGGGTGTGGGGGACGGGGCGCGGCCGGACGGCACGGCGGCCGGCCGGCGGGCGCGCGCCGCGTCAGTTGAAGCCGGTCGGGAGGTAGTCGTCGACGTTGTCCTTGGTGACGACCGCGGAGTACAGGGTGATCGAGGCGGGGATCTCCAGCTCGGCCATGCCGCTGACGCCCTTGCCCTGGCCGAGCGCGCGGGCCAGGTCGATGGCGGAGGCGGACATGGTGGGCGGGTAGAGCACCGTTGCCTTCAGGACGGAGTTGCCGGCCTTGATGGTGTCCATGACCTTGCGGGAGCCGGCGCCGCCGACCATGAGGAAGCCGTCGCGGCCGGCCTGTTCGATGGCCCGCTCGGCGCCCACGCCCTGGTCGTCGTCGTGGTTCCACAGGGCGTCGAAGTCGGGGTGCGCCTGGAGCAGGCCCGCCATCTTGGACTGGCCGGACTCGACGGTGAACTCGGCGGCCTGCCGGCCCACCTTCTTGATGTTGGGGTAGTTCTTCAGGGCGTCGTCGAAGCCCTGGGTGCGCTGCCGGGTCAGTTCCAGGTTGTCGATCCCGGCCAGCTCGACGACCTTGGCGTTCTTCTTGTCCTTGAGCTGTTCGCCGATGTAGTGCCCGGCGTTGAGGCCCATGCCGTAGTTGTCGCCGCCGACCCAGCAGCGGTAGGCCTGCTGGGAGGCGAAGACCCGGTCGAGGTTGACGACGGGGATGCCGGCGCGCATGGCCTTCAGTCCGACCTGGGTGAGCGCCTTGCCGTCGGCGGGCAGGATGACCAGGACGTCGACCTTCTTGTTGATCAGGGTCTCGATCTGCCCGATCTGCTGTGCCGTGTCGTTGGAGCCCTCGGTGATCTCCAGGGTGACGTCCTCGTACTGCTTCGCGCGCTCCTTGGCGTTCTGGTTGATGGCGTTCAGCCAGCCGTGGTCGGCCTGCGGCCCGGCGAAGCCGATGGTGACCTTCTTGCCGGGCTTGTCGTCGACCCCGCCGGCCTGCTGCTTGCCGGTGCCGGCCGAGGCGTTGTTCTCGTTGCTGGTGCAGGCGGTGAGGAACGCGCCGGCGGAGACGGCCGCGGCACCGAAGAGCATGTTTCTGCGGCTGGTCGACGGAGTCTGTGGGATGCGCTCGGTCATGACTTGCGGCCCTTCTGTACCAGTACGGCGGCGACGATGATGGCGCCCTTGGCGATCTGCTGGACGGCGGTCTCCAGGTTGTTCAGGGCGAAGAGGTTGGTGATGAGGGTGAAGACGAGGACGCCCAGGACGGAGCCGGTGATGGTGCCGCGGCCGCCGCTGAGCAGGGTGCCGCCGATGATGGCCGCGGCGATGGCGTCGAGCTCGTAGAGGTTTCCGTTGGTGTTCTGTCCGGAGCCGGTCAGCACGATCAGCAGGAAGGCCGCGATGCCGCAGCACAGCCCGGACAGCAGGTAGAGCAGCAGCCGCTGGCGGCGTACGTCGATGCCGGCCAGCCGGGCCGCCTCGGGGTTGCCGCCGACCGCGACGGTGCGCCGGCCGAAGGTCGTACGGTTCAGCAGCAGCCAGCCGACGACGGTGACGACGGCGAAGACCAGCACGATGGGCGGGATGCCGAGCAGGTAGGCGTCCCGGCGGCCCAGCGCGAGCACCGGCTCGACGGACACCACCTGGGTGCGGCCTTCGCTGATCTGGAGGGCGAGGCCGCGGGCCGAGGCGAGCATGGCGAGGGTCGCGATGAAGGGCACCAGTCCGCCGAGCGACACGAGCAGTCCGTTGACCAGTCCGCAGCCCAGGCCGACGCACAGCGCGCACAGCAGGATGCCGCCGAGGCCGAACTCCTGGGTGGCCAGGGTCGTCGCCCAGACGGTGGCCAGGGCCACCATCGCGCCGACCGACAGGTCGATGCCGCCGCCGATGATGACGAAGGTGACGCCGACGGTCACCACGCCGATGACCGAGGCCTGGGTGAGCACGAGCTGGAGATTCTGCACGCTCAGGAACTGCTCGGGCTTGGTGAGCGCGCCGACCAGGACGAGCGCGGCGAGGACGCCGAGCAGCGAGAGCTTGTGCACGTCGGGGCGGTGCCGGACGCTGCCGCGCCCGCTGTCCTTGGCCACCGGCGCTGCGGGGCCCGGCGGGGGTGCGCTGCCCGCCTCGGCCGGGAGGGCGTGTCCTTCGGAGGTGTTCACGGGCGGTCTCCTCGCGGTGTCGGGGCCGGCGTCTCCTCGGGCGCGGTGCCTGCCGGGGCCGGTACGGGCCCCGGTCCGTCGCTCATGACCAGGTCCAGGACCCGGTGCTCGTCCAGTGCGGCCGCTTCTCCCTCGTGCACGACCCGGCCCTCGCGCAGGACGAGCACCCGGTCGGCGAGCCCGAGCACTTCGGGCACCTCGCTGGAGACCAGCAGTACGGCCATGCCCTCGTCGGCGAGCCGCCGGATCAGCGCGTACAGCTCGGCGCGCGCGCCGACGTCCACGCCGCGGGTCGGCTCGTCCAGGAGCAGGACCCGGCAGCCGCGGAGCAGCCAGCGGGCCAGTACGGCCTTCTGCTGGTTGCCGCCGGACAGGGTGCGGACCGGGCGGTCGGGGTCGTCGGGGCGCAGCGAGAGGTCGCGGGTGGCCGCGCGGGCGCCGACCCGTTCGGCGTGCCGGTTCAGCCAGCCGGCCCGGGAGAAGCGGGGCAGTGAGGAGACGGTGACGTTGCGGCTGACGGATTCCAGGAGCAGCAGCGCCTGGGACTTGCGTTCTTCGGGGGCGAGGCCGAGTCCGGCGCGTACGGCGGCGGTGACGCTGCCGGGGCGCAGCGGCCGGCCGTCGACCAGGACCCTGCCCGCGGTGGGCCGCCGGGCGCCGAAGACGGTCTCCAGGATCTCCGAGCGGCCGGAGCCGACGAGCCCGGCGAGGCCGAGGATCTCGCCGGGGTGCAGCGCGAAGTCGGCGGGCGCGAACTCGCCCTCGCGGGCGAGCCCTTCGACGCGGAGGACGGGTGCCGGGCGGTCGGTGGCCGCGCGCCGCTCGGGGAAGACGTACTGGACGTCGCGGCCGGTCATCAGGGCGACGATGTCGCGAGTGGGGGTGGCGTGCGCGTCCAGGCCGCGCGCCGCGGTACGGCCGTCCTTCAGTACGGTCACCCGGTCGCCGATCCGGCGGATCTCCTCCAGGCGGTGGGAGATGTGGACGACGGCGACGCCGGACGCGGTGAGGGAGGCGACGATGCGGAAGAGGTTGTCGACCTCGTCGGGGTCGAGCGCCGCGGACGGCTCGTCCATGACGATCAGCCGTACGTCGTGCGAGAGGGCGCGGGCCATGGACGCGATCTGCTGTCCCGCGGCGGAGAGCCGGCCGACCAGGGTGCCGGGGTCGATCTCGGGGTGGCCGAGCCGGGCGAGCAGTTCGGCGGTCCGCTCGCGGGCCTCGCCGGTGCGGACGAAGCCGCCGGTGGCGCGTTCGTGGCCGAGGAAGACGTTCTCCGCGACGGACATGTGCTCCACCAGGTCCAGTTCCTGGTAGATGGTGGCGATGCCCAGCCGCATCGCGGCGATCGGGGACTTCAGGGAGACCGTTTCGCCGCGCCAGCGGATCTCGCCGCCGTCCGGCTGGTGGGCGCCGGCCAGCACCTTGATCAGGGTGGACTTGCCCGCACCGTTCTGGCCGAGCAGACAGTGCACTTCCCCCGCCGTCACGTCCAGGTCCACCCCGTCCAGGGCGCGGACGCCGGGGAAGGACTTGGTGATGCCGGTCATGGTGAGCAGGGGTCCGGTGGCTTCGTGCGCCGCGGACGGCGGCGGTGCGGGGCGGTGCGCTGGTGCCATGGCGGGCCTCCTCGGCGGTACGCCGGCGAGCGGGCAGGGCGGAGCGGTGCGCATGCGGGCATGCGGCATCGCGGAAGGGCGCGTGGGACGGTGGTGCTGCGGTGCGGCTCGTACGGGTGCGGCGGCTCGTGCGGCTCGTGCGGCGTACGGATGGGGCAGGTGGAGCGGACGTACCGGTCACGCGGGCGGAGCGGTGCTGCTGACGTGCGGGTCGCGCGGGCGGAGCGGTGTGGTGCCGTCGTGCGGGTCGAGCGCCGCCCCGGGTGACGGTGCGTCACCCGGAACGGAAGTCCGGGGCCGGCTCAGGCCGGCGAGAACAGGTGGTCGCTGATCAGCCGGGCCGCTCCGGTCACGCCGGCCAGCGGGCCCAACTCACCCAGGACGATGGGGAGGTTGCCGGTCGCGAGGGGCAGCGACTGGTGGTAGACCTGCGTGCGGATCGCGGCCAGGAGCGTGTGGCCGAGGCCGGTCACCCCGCCGCCGATCACCACGAGTCCGGGGTTGAAGAAGCTGACGAGTCCGGCGATGACCTGTCCGGTGCGGGTGCCGCCCGCCTTGATCAGCCCCAGTGCGGTGGTGTCACCGGCGGATGCGGCGACCGAGACGTCCGACGCGGCGAGCGTGCCGGCGGCGGCGAGCCGCTCGGCGAGCGCGGCCGAGCGGCCCTCGCGCGCGGCTTCCTCCGCGTCGCGGGCGAGCGCGGCACCGCCGAAGTACGCCTCCAGACAGCCGGCGTTGCCGCAGGCGCAGCGGCGGCCGTCCGGCTCGACCTGGATGTGGCCGATGTCGCCGGCGCTGCCGGTCGTACCGCGGTAGACCGCGCCGCCGACGACGATGCCGCAGCCGATACCGGTACCGATCTTGACGCAGAGGAAGTCCTGCGAGGTGCGGGCCACGCCCGCGTGCTGCTCCCCCAGCGCCATCAGGTTGACGTCGTTGTCGACCATGACCGGGCAGCCCAGTTCCTGGCTGAGCGCCTCCCGTACGGGGAAGCCGTCCCAGCCCGGCATGATCGGCGGGGCGACGGGCACGCCCTCGGGGAAACGGACCGGGCCCGGCACGCCGATGCCCGCTCCGTCGAACCCCTCGGCGAGGCCGCTGTCCTTCAACTTGGCTGCCAGCGCGAGGACTTGCTCGAAGACGGCGACCGGCCCCTCGCGTACGTCCATCGGCTGGGTGAGGTGGCCGAGCACCTCCAGCTCGGCGTTGGTGACCGCCACGTCGACCGAGGTCGCGCCGATGTCCACGCCGAGGAAGCGCAGGGTGGGCGCGAGCCGGATGTTGTGGGAGCGGCGGCCGCCGCGAGAGGCGGCCAGTCCGTCGGCGACGACGAGCCCGGTCTCCAGCAGCCGGTCGACCTCCACCGCGAGCTTGGAGCGCGAGAGGTCGACCTGGTCGCCGAGCTGGGCACGGGAGTTGGGTCCCTGATCGCGCAGCAGATGAAGGAGTCGCGCCTGATGCGCGTTCGCGGGCCTGGCCGTCATGCGCCTCACGCCGCCCCTCCAGCCGTCCTCGGCATAGACCGACATCGCCATCGGCGGGTGCAGACGGGCGCGTGTACGCCGTCTCGCCGGGCTTTCGAGGGGAACGTAGCAGCGCTTGTCCGCAGGAGGAAGTACTACGGACGGAATCCGCAGTGACTTTCTCCTGTCTCAGGACAAAGAGTGGGGCGCGCCGACTCCGGCGCCCTCGCCCCTACTTCGCACCCTCGCGCTCGTGGTACGAGCGGCGGGTGTGCTCGGTGTGAGCGCGCATGATCTCGGTGGCGCGCCGTTCGTCCTTCTTGGAGATGGCATCGATCAGCTCGCGGTGCTCGGCCCAGGACCGCTTGCCGCGCTGCCGGGCGACCGGCGTGTAGTACCAGCGCACCCGCCGGCCGACCTGCTCCGCCAGCCCGGCCAGCACGGTGTTGCCCGCCAGCTCCATCACCTTGGCGTGGAACTCGGCGTTGGTGGCGACGGCGAGGTCCACGGCGTCCTCGCGGACCGCCCGCTCGCCCCGGTCGCACAGCGCCGACAGCTCCTCGATGCCCGCCTTCGTGGCGTTCGCCGCGGCCAGCCGGGCCGCCTCGGCCTCCATCAGGGTGCGTACGCTGAGCAGTTGGTCGGCCTCCTCCTCCGTCGGCTCGTGCACGAACGCGCCCTGCGCGGGGCGCAGATCGACCCAGCCATCGGTGTTCAGCCGCTGCAGCGCCTCGCGCACCGGCTGCCGGGACACCCCCAGGTGTCCGGCGAGTTCGCTCTCGACCAGGTGCTGACCCGGCTGGAGCGCGCGGGTGGTGATCAGTTCGAGCAGCGCTTCATAGACCCGTTCACGCAGCGGGCCGGGGCGTTCGAGCTTCGGCACGGTCCCCTGCGGCAGTCCAGCGGACAGCATCGCGGTCCCCCTCTACGACTCGGATCCAGCACTCCACGATTGGTTATCGTCTACAGTCTACTGAGCGCAACCGGCCTGCCACCGTACGCTCCGGTGATCTGTGTCACCCGGATTCACCGGCCGGGCCCCCGGATTGGCTGTGTTGACCTCCACTCGACGGGTACGCGGGGAGCCCTGAACGTTCCCAGAGAGGAGGAGCCCGGACCATGTCGAAGATCGAAGAGTCGGTCGAGGTTGCCGTCCCGGTGACGAAGGCCTACAACCAGTGGACACAGTTCGAGGAATTCCCCCGCTTCATGGACGGGGTCGAACGCATCGAGCAGAAGACGCCGACGCTGACCCACTGGGTCACCAAGATCGCCGGGGTGAAGCGCGAGTTCGACGCGCAGATCACCGAGCAGATCCCCGACGAGCGGGTGGCCTGGACCACGGTGGAGGGAGAGGCCCGCCAGGCCGGCGTGGTGACCTTCCACCGCATCGACGACCAGCACACCAAGGTCATGCTCCAGTTGGAGCACGACCCCGAGGGCATCGCCGACACGGTCGGTGACAAGCTCGGCTTCGTCCGCAGCAAGGCCACCACGGACCTGAAGAACTTCAAGAAGTTCATCGAGTCACGCGGTACGGAGACCGGCGCCTGGCGCGGCGAGGTCTGACGCGACACCGTTGCCGCGGACGCGGGCACCACTGCCGCGGAGCCACGGAAAGGCGGCCCGGCCGGAGGCATCTCCGGCCGGGCCGTCGGCGTGTACCGGGGGCGGCCCGCGCGGCCGGGAACGGCCGTCGCGCGCCGGAACAGCCCCCGGGGCAGGCGCGTTGCGGCGACCATGGAACCGCGACTGAGGCTCCCGGACGGCGCCCGGCTCGCCCACGACACGACGGGGGCGGCCACCGGGTCCGAGGGGCCGCTCGCCGTGTACGCGCACGGCATGTCGCTCAGCCGCCGCGTCGAGACGGAGATGGACCTGTTCAGCTGGGACGCGGTGGCCGCGCTTCCCGGGCTGCGGCTCGTCCGCTACGACGCGCGCGGGCACGGCGGGTCGACGGGCGGCGCCGACCCGGCCGGCTACACCTTCGGACACTTCGCCGACGACCTGCTCGCGCTGCTCGACCGGCTCTCCCCCGGCCGGCCCGTCACCGGCATGGGGTCCTCGCTCGGCAGCGGCACCGTGCTGACCGCCGCCGTACGGGAGCCCGCGCGCTTCGACCGGCTCGTCCTGCTCATCCCGCCGACCGCCTGGGAGACCCGCGTCGCACAGGCGGACCTCTACCGCAGGCTCGCGGACGCGGCCGGGACCGGCGGCCCGGAACTGCTCGCCAAGGCGCTGGCCGCCGCGCCCGTACCGGCCTCCCTCACCGAAGCCCCCGGCTACCCGGCGCGCTCGCTCGGCGTGCACCGCGAGGCGCTGCCATCCGTACCTGGGGCGACCGCATCGCGGACTTCCTGGCCGGCTGAGCGGGACGGGCGGCGGCCGGACCGTGGGCGGGTCTCGGCCATTCGTGCCACGTACAGGACAATGAGAGGAACGGGCCGGTCCGCCGGCCGCCACCACGCACAGAACCGGGATGATCAGTTATGGGCAGGGTCACCGAGCGACGGCGCGTCATCCGCATCCGCGACGGAGCCGTGAGCACCCGCCCGGACACCCTGGTCGCCGAGGAGCCGCTGGAGATCCGGCTCGGCGGCAAGCCGCTCGCCATCACCATGCGCACGCCCGGCGACGACTTCGCGCTCGCGGCCGGCTTCCTGGTCAGCGAGGGCGTACTGAGCGGCGCGGACGAGCTGGCCAACATCGTGTACTGCGCGGGCGCCACGGAGGACGGCAGCAACACGTACAACGTGGTGGACGTCCAGCTCGCGCCCGGTGTCGCGCTCCCGGACATCACCCTTGAACGCAACGTCTACACGACGTCCTCCTGCGGACTGTGCGGCAAGGCCAGCCTGGACGCCGTGCGGACCACGGCGCGGTTCGCGCTGCGGGACGACGACGGGATGACACTCACCCCGGAGACGCTCTCCGTCCTGCCCGACCGGCTGCGCGCCGCCCAGCGGGTCTTCGACCGTACGGGCGGGCTGCACGCCGCGGGGCTGTTCACGGCCGACGGCGAGCTGCTGGACCTGCGCGAGGACGTGGGCCGGCACAACGCGGTCGACAAGATCATCGGCCGTGCGGTGCAGCAGGGCCGGCTGCCGCTGTCCGACACCGTACTGATGGTCTCCGGGCGCGCCTCCTTCGAACTCGCCCAGAAGGCCGTGATGGCAGGCATCCCCGTGCTCGCCGCGGTCTCCGCGCCGTCCTCCCTCGCCGTCGACCTGGCCGCCGAGACCGGCCTCACCCTGGTCGGCTTCCTGCGCGGCACGTCGATGAACATCTACGCCGGCGAACAGCGCATCGCCCTGGACTCCCTGGACTGACGCACCGTCGGAAGCGCGGGGGCGGCTCGCCGCGGCCCGCCGTCCGGGTCAGGGGCAGTGGTTGTCCAGGCCCGGGGTCGCGATGCGGGTGAGCAGGTCGATGAGCTGGTCGCGCTCGGCGGGGGTCAGTGCCGCGGTCAGTTCCGCGTTGGCCGCGTCGCCGAGTCTCTGCGTACGGCGCAGCGTGCGGGTGCCGGACGGCGAGATGGTGACCGCGTTCTTGCGGCGGTCGCGCGGGTCGGGTGCGCGGGTCACCAGTTCCTCGGCGACCAGGTCGTTGACGATCGTCACCATGTCCTTGGGGTCGATGCTCAGGCTGCGGCCAAGGTCCGCCTGGGAGACCGGGCCCAGCTCGGCAACGGCCGACAGTACGGCGTGGTGCATCATCCGCATGCCTTCGCGGGCGAGCGCCTCGGCGACGAGCCGGTGACCGCGGGCGGCGGCGCGGCCGAGGAGCCAGCTGGGAAGGGCGCGGATCCGCGTGGGTACGTAGGGGGTTTCGGCCATGCCTTCAGCCTATCGAGCGAACGCAAAAACATTGGGGGGCCCAAGGGTTCTTGTATTACCGTTGGGCTTACCAATGTTTCTGCCGAGTGCGGGAGGTATGCGTGCGGCGTATCCGGTTCCATGAGTACGGCGGCCCCGAGGTGCTGCGGTGCGAGGAGGCCGAGGCGCCCGCGCCGGGCCCCGGCGAACTGCTGGTGCGTACCGAGGCGATCGGGGTGACGCTGCCGTCCGTGCGCGCGGTGCGCGGCGACGGCAACGGCGGCGGCCCGCCACTGCCCGGCGTGCTCGGCGGCGAGGTCGCGGGAGAGGTCGTCGGCACCGGCCCCGGCGTCACGGCGTACGCGGTGGGCGACCGGGTGACGGGGCTGCCGTTCACCGGCTCGTACGCCGAACTGGTCACCCTGCCGGTCGCCCTGACGAGCCGGATACCGGACGGCGCGAGCGCGGTGGACGCGGTGGCACTGGTGCGCGGCGGCCATGTGGCGCTGGCCGCGCTGCACACCGCGCGGGCCGTGGCGGGCGCGTCCGTCCTGGTGACGGGCGCGGCCAGCGCGACCGGCCACCTCGCCGTGCAGCTGGCGCGGGTGCGGGGCGCGCGGCGGGTGGTCGCCGCGGTGGGCCCCTCGTCCGGTCCGGCCAAGGCGGAGTTCCTGCGCGGGCTGGGCGCCGACGAGGTGGTGTCGTACGAGGACGTGTCCTGGGGCGAGCCGGCCGAGGTGGTCCTCGACGGCGTCGGCGGCGACGTGCTGCCGCGCGCACTCGCCGCGTGCGCGCCGGGCGGGCAGCTGGTCTTCTTCAACTCCGGCGGCGGCACGGTACCGGCGTACGAGCTGCTGGCCGGCGCGAAGACCATGACCGGTATGACGATGCGCCACTTCGCCGCGCACCTCCCGGAGGTGTACGCGCGGCACGGGGCGGAGCTGTGGGCGCTGGCGGGGAGCGGGCGGCTGCGCCCTGCGGTGCACGCGCGGTTCCCACTGGCGGAGGCCGCCCGCGCGCACGCGCTCATCGAGGCGCGCGGCAACCTCGGCAAGGTCGTACTGATCCCCTGACGCCGCGTCGGGAACGGGCGACGGGTCCCGGCCAATCCGAGTGACGCACACTTCTTGCCGGGGCGCCTGCGGGACAAGTACCTTCCTCCGCACGAACATGGGACGTGGGATGTCCGTACGTGGGATGTCCAGATGACCCGTCCGGCGGGCCACCGGGGACACCCCGGGGCCCGCCGCGCGGCCGACGCCGATGCCTCGCCGATCTCTCGAAGGGCAGGTCGGACCATGACGTCAGATCCGAGCGCACACAACAGTCCCGGCCCGAGACCCGGGCGACGCCGCTGGTGGGCCACGCTGGCCACGGCGACGCTCGCCTTCCTCCCCCCGATCCCCGCCACCGCCCAACCCCCCACCGAGGCCGCCCCCGGCGGCCTCAGCCAGCAGGTGCTGTTCAAGGCCTCCCAGGAGAAGGGCTACGCCTGCTTCCGTATCCCCGCGATCGTGACGACCCCGCGCGGCACGCTCCTCGCCTTCGCCGAAGGCCGGGTGAACAACTGCGGGGACGCCGGCGACATGGACCTGGTGATGAAACGGTCCACCGACGGCGGCCGTACCTGGAGCCCGCTCCAGGTCGTCAACGAGGGCGGCGGCGACACGCACGGCAACCCGGCACCGGTCGTGGACCACCGCACCGGGCGCGTCGTCCTCGCGGAGACCTACAACAAGGGCCGCGACGACGCGGCCAACTGCGACGTGCCCTGCGACCGCAGACCGCACATGCAGATCAGCGAAGACGACGGACGCACCTGGTCGAAGCCGAAGGACATGACGCCGGCGCTCCGGCCGCCGTCGTGGAACTCCTGGTACGCGACCGGTCCCGTGCACGGCATCCAGCTGACCCGCGGCCGGCACGCCGGGCGCCTCGTCTACACCGTCAACGCCGAGAGCTACGGGGGCGGCCGCATAACGGCCAACCACGCAGCGCTCATGTACAGCGACGACGGCGGCCGGAACTGGCGCACCGGGGCGCTCGACACCTGGCGCACCGCACAGGACGGGACGTTCCGTCAGAAGCCTTCCGAGATGACGCTCGTGGAGCGCTCGGACGGCACCGTCTACGTCAACGGGCGGGAGCAGGACGGCACGGACCTGGGCCACCGTACGGCGGCCGTCAGCCGGGACGGCGGCAAGTCCTTCGCCCGGCCGTTCGAGGCCATTCCCGACCTGTACTCCCCGATGGTGCAGGGCTCGCTGGTGCGGCTGCAGTCGCGGTCGCCCGGCGGTCAGGGGCGGCTGCTGTTCGCCGCGCCCGCCGACCCCGACCGGCGCCGCACCATGACCATCCGTTCCTCCTACGACGACGGCCGCACATGGGAGGGTGCGGACCGGGGCGCGCGGATCACCACCGACTGGTCCGGCTACTCGGACCTGGCGAACATCGCGCCCGGCGAGGTCGGGCTGCTCTACGAGGGCGGCGCCGTGGACGCACGGGACGAGATCCGCTTCGCGCGGTTCACCGAGGACTGGCTCGGGCCGCGCCGCGGCCCGGATCCGACGACCCCGGACCGCGGGTCCGGTGCCCGTCCGGCGGCGGTCCTGGGCGGTGCCCGGGCCACCGACGGACGCTTCGGAAAGGCGCTGGCGTTCGACGGCAAGGACGACGCCGTGCGGCTGCCGTTCCGCTCGTCACTGCCGCTGGGCGACCGCGACTTCACCTGCAGCCTCTGGTTCCGGTACGAGGCGAAGAGCGGTGAGCAGCCGCTGCTGTGGATGGGCGGCGTGGGCAGCAGGGCGCCGCAGGTCGCGTTGCGCGCCGACCCCGCCAAGGACCGGCTGACGGCGGACCTCACGGCGCTGACCGGCGCCGGACCCGCCAAGTCGGCGCAGGTCACCGCGGCCGGCGCGGCCAACGACGGGCGCTGGCACCATCTGGCGCTGCGCCGGTCGGACGGCCGGCTGACGCTCACGGTGGACGGGACGAAGACCGCTTCGGCGGCGGACGTGCCCGGGTCGGTCAGCCGGAACGACACGTTCGGCGTACACCTCGGCCAGAAGCCGGACGCCCGGTCGCACTTCACCGGCGCGCTGGACGAGGTACGCGTCTACGGACGTGCCCTGAGCGACGGGGAACTGGCGCTGGTCCGCGAGCACAACACGCCGGCCGCGGCGCCGGCCGTGCTCCGGCTGCCGCTGGACCGGGTGCGCGGGAGCTAGCGGCCCGCGTTCGAGGAAAGGTGCGGAGGGGACGGCCGGTCAGCGGGTCTGGGTGCGCTGCGCCAGGTCCGGATAGCCGACGATCAGGCCGTCCCCGTCGCACTCCAGGTCGCGCTGGAAGGTGCCCGAGGTGTACTGCACCAGGGCGCCCTCGTCCGTACGGGCGAGGTGTTCGTACCGCTGCGGGGACGGCTGGACCGCCAGCTCCGGCACCGACACCCACGCCATCACGAAGTCGTGCGCGCCCGGCGAGCGGTGCAGCCCGTGGCGCAGCAGCGGCATGGTGTTGGTGAGCGGGCAGAGCCCGAGGTCGCAGTCGAGCGCCTCCTCCAGGCCCGCGAGCGGCTCACCGCCCGCGGTCCACCGGCCCTCGTCGTCCCGCCGCAGATCCAGCTCGCGGCTGCCGGCCGCGCTCTCGGCGCGTACCCGCAGCCGCCGCGTCACGAAGTCCTCGCCGGTCTCCAGCTCGTACGTGATCCAGTAGGCCTCCGGTACGGTGCCCACCGCCCGGCCGTGCGCGGACAACGTCCGCTCGCCGAGGTCCACCCACGCGGTCTCGATGCCCTTGCTTGCGGTGACGTCCCAGGTGAGGACGTGTTGGCCCGTCATGCAGGCACCCTAGCGGCGCGCTCCCACCGCATCGTCGGCCGACACGGCGCGGGACCGACCGTCCTCCTCCCCGGGCCCGGCGGCCGCCGACTGCTCCGCGGTCCCCGGTATCTCCGCCGTCTCCGAGGCCTCCGCGGCCTCTGCCCGGCGGGCGTAACGCTTGGCGATCACCGCGCACACCATCAGCTGCATCTGGTGGAAGAGCATCAGGGGCAGGACCGCGAGGCTGGCCTGGGCGCCGAAGAGGACGCTGGCCATCGGCAGGCCGGCCGCCAGGCTCTTCTTGGAGCCGGCGAAGGTGATCGCGATGCGGTCGGCGCGGGGGAAGCCGAGCTTACGCGAGCCGTACGTGGTGAGCGTCAGCATCACGGCCAGCAGGACGGCTTCGACGGCCACCAGCTCGGCCAGCCGCCAGAAGGAGACCTTGCTCCAGATGCCCTGGACCATGCCGGTGCTGAACGCGGTGTAGACGACCAGCAGGATCGAGCCGCGGTCGACGTAGCCGAGCACCTTCTTGTGCCGGGTCAGGAAGCCGGAGATCCAGCGGCGCAGCAGCTGCCCGGCGAGGAACGGCACCAGCAGCTGGAAGACGATCGAGAGCAGCGAGTCGGCGGAGAAGCCGCCGCCGTCCCCGCCGAGCAGCGCCGCCGCGAGCAGCGGCGTGATCACGATGCCGACCAGGCTGGAGAAGGAGCCCGCGCAGATCGCCGCCGCGACGTTGCCGCGCGCGATGGAGGTGAAGGCGATCGAGGACTGGATCGTGGAGGGCACCAGGCACAGGAAGAGCAGCCCGGTGTAGAGCTGCGGCGTCAGCAGGTACGGCACGAGGCCGCGGGCGGCGAGGCCGAGCAGCGGGAAGACGGCGAAGGTGAACGCCAGGACCGTGAGGTGCAGGCGCCAGTGGCGCAGCCCGTCCATCGCCTCGCGGGTGGACAGCCGGGCGCCGTACAGGAAGAAGAGCAGGGCGACGGCGCCGGTCGAGGCGCCTTCGGCGCCGGTGGCCACGGCGCCTCTGGCGGGCAGCAGCGCCGCCAGCACGACCGTGCCGACGAGCGCGAGGATGTATCCGTCCACGGGGAGCCAGGAGGGGATCTTCAGCTGAGGGCGGCGCATGGTCTCTCTATCGGTCGGCGGCTCGGGCCGGGGCGTGCGGTCTGTCGCGCCCCGGGGCATGGACGGTGCCCTCTCCAGAATGCGCCTGATCACGGCCATCGGGAAGCCCTCTGACCGTAGTCACTGTCATGTCGGAACGTGATGGGTGGGGGTACGCTCGGGGCGTGTTCGATCCCGTACAGCTGCGGACCTTCCTGGCCGTGGCGCAGACCCTGAGCTTCACGCAGGCCGCGCAGCGCCTCGGGGTGCAGCAGTCGACCGTCAGCCAGCACGTGCGGAAGCTGGAGGCGGCGTCCGGGCGCCGGCTGTTCGCGCGGGACACCCATGGGGTGGACCTGACGGAGGACGGCGAGGCGATGCTCGGCTTCGCGCGCACGATCCTGGAGGCCAACGAACGGGCCTCGGACTTCTTCGCGGGGACGCGGCTGCGCGGCCGGCTGCGGTTCGGCGCGTCCGAGGACTTCGTGCTGACCCGGCTGCCGGAGGTGCTGGAGGGGTTCCGCCGGGACCATCCGGAGGTGGACCTGGAGCTGACCGTCGAGCTGTCGGGGACGCTGCACGAGCGGCTGGCGGCGGGACGGCTGGACCTGGTGCTGGCCAAGCGGCGCCCGGAGGATCCGCGGGGGCGGCTCATCTGGCGGGACAAGCTGGTGTGGATCGGCAGCGAGCGACTGCGGCTGGATCCGCAGCGGCCGGTGCCGCTGGTGCTGTTCCCGCAGCCGGCGCTGACCCGGGGCCGCGCGCTCCAGGCGCTGGAGGAGCAGGGCCGCGAGTGGCGCATCGCCTGTACGAGCGGCAGCCTGAACGGGCTGATCGCAGCGACCCGCGCCGGGCTCGGGGTGATGGCGCACTCGCTCGGCATGATCCCGCCGGGGCTGGTCCGGGTGGGGTCCCGGGCGGGCCTGCCGGACCTCGGCGGCGTCGACTTCGTCCTGGTGCACGGCCGCCCGGACGGGCCCGCGACCGGCCCGGCCGAGGCGCTGGCCGCGGCGATCCTGGCGGGCGGCGACCGGCTGCATCTGTGAGCGCGCGCGGCCGGCAGGACGGTCGGCAGCCGCTGTCCCGGCAGTCGCCGTCTCAGAAGCCGCCGTCTCAGAAACCGCTGTCGTCGAACTGGTCCAGGAGGACGTCGGCCGGGGTCTCGACCGGTGCCACGCTCGCGCCGTTGAGCGGCTGCTCCGTCCAGATGACCTTGCCGCCGGGGACGTACCGGGTGCCCCAGCGCTGCGCCAGGTGCGCCACCAGGAAGAGTCCGCGGCCGCCCTCGTCCATGCTCGTCGCCCGGCGCAGGTGCGGCGCGGTGCTGCTGCCGTCCGCCACCTCGCAGATCAGGCTGCGGTCGTGGAGCAGCCGGAGGCGGACCGGCGCCGCGCCGTACCGGATCGCGTTGGTGATCAGCTCACTGAGGATCAGCTCGGTGCTGAACCCGATGTCGGCCAGCCCCCATTCGCGCAGCTTCGCGCCGCACTCCGCACGCAGCCGGCCCACCTCCGCCGGGTCCTGCGCCACCTCCCAGTCCGCCACCCGGGACGGATCGAGCAGGCGGGTGCGGGCGATGAGCAGCGCGATGTCGTCGGACGGGCGCTCGGGCACCATGGCCTCGACGGCCGCCCGGCACATCTCGTCCGGGCCGCGGCTCGCGGCGCCCGCCAGCGCCGTGCTCAGCATGTCGAGGCCGGTGTCGATGTCCCGGCCGCGGTCCTCGATCAGCCCGTCGGTGAACAGCACCAGGTCCGTGCCCTCGGGCAGCGGGAACTCGGTGGTCTCGAAGGGGTGGCCGCCCAGGCCGAGGGGCAGGGAGGGCGGTACGTCCGGATAGCTGACCGTGCCGTCGGGGGCCACCAGCGCGGGACCCGGGTGGCCCGCTCTGGCCATGGTGCACAGCCCGCTGACCGAGTCGTAGATCGCGTACAGGCAGGTCGCTCCGGTGACGCCCTCCCAGCCGCGCAGCTCCTGGCCGGCCTCCTCCTCGCTGTCGATCCTGGTGACCAGTTCGTCCAGATGGCCCAGCAGTTCGTCCACCGGCAGGTCCAGCGTGGAGAAGTTGTGCACCGCGGTCCGCAGCCGGCCCATCGTCGCCGCGGCGTGCAGCCCGTGCCCCACCACGTCCCCGACGACCAGCGCCACCCGCGCGCCCGGCAGCGGGATGACGTCGAACCAGTCGCCGCCGACCCCGGCCTGGGCCGGCAGGTACCGCCAGGCCACGTCCAGCGCGTCCTGTTCCGGGAGGCCGCGGGGCAGCAGGCTGCGCTGGAGGGTGACGGCCATGGCGTGCTCGCGGGCGTAGCGGCGGGCGTTGTCGATGCAGACGGCGGCGCGTGCGCTGACCTCCTCGGCGAAGGACAGGTCCTCCTCCTCGAACGCCGGGGAGTCCTCCGTCCGCCAGAAATTGACCATGCCCAGGACCACGCCGCGGGCCCGCAGCGGCACCGTCACCAGGGAGCGCACGCCGGCCTCCAGCAACGCGGCGCCCCGGGCCCGGTCCTGGTCGGACCACTCGACCGTCCGGGTCAGGTCCGGCACGAGGGCCGCCCGGCCCTCCTCCAGCGCCCGCACCTGAGGGGTGGTCGACACGAAGTGGATCAGCTCGCCGACGGGGTAGATGCCGGGCTCGCCCGGCCCGCCCCTGGCCGCGGTCCGCCGCATCCGCCAGCCCGCGTGCACCGAGGGCTCGTCGCCCGCCGCCACCGCCTCCAGCAGGTCGACCGTGACGATGTCGGCGAACCGCGGCACCGCCACCTCCGCGAGCTCCTCCGCCGTACGCACCACGTCCAGCGTCGTACCGATCCGCACGCCCGACTCGTACAGCAGCTTCAGCCGCTCCCTGGCGACCTCGGCGCGGCCGGTCAGCGCGGCGAGTTCGGTGGTGTCGCGCAGGGTGGCGACGCTGCCGCGCGGTCCGCCGGCGCGTTCGGTGGACCGCACGTTGACGGCCAGCAGGCGGCCACCGACGTGGTGCACCTCGTCGGTGGCCGACCGCCCGGACCGCATCAGCTCCTCCAGCCGGTCCGGCAGCCCGACCTCGTCGACGGCCCGGCCCTCGGCGAGGTCGGGGAGGCCCAGCAGGCGCCGCGCCTCGTCGTTGACCAGTTGGATCCGGCCGTCCGGGCCGAGGATCACGACGCCTTCGCGTACGGCGTGCAGGACCGCGTCGTGGTGTTCGTACATCCGGGTCATCTCGGCCTGGCCCAGGCCGTGCGTCTGGCGCCGGAGCCGCCGCGTCACCAGGCCCGTGCTGCCGGCGGCGAGCACCAGGCCGAGTCCGGCGGCGCCGAGCAGGACCGGCATCTGGCGGTCCACGGTGTTCTCCGCGCGCTCCAGGGTGATGCCGGCCGAGACCGCCCCGACGAGAGAGCCGTCGGGGCGGTTGATGGGGGCCGTGGTGTCCACGGCGGGGCCGAGCGGGCCTTCGTCGATGACCTCGGTGTAGGGGCGGCCCTGGCGGGCGGCGTCGATGGCCGCGCCGAAGGCTCCGACGACGTGCTTGCCGATGAGCTTGCGGTCGGGGTGGGTGATGCGGATGCCGTCCAGGTCGAAGACGACGAGGTAGTCCAGCTTGGCCCGCTTGCGCACCGCTTCGGCCTGCGGCTGGAGCACGGCCGTGGGGTCGGGGCTGTCCATCGCGCGGGCCACGGCGGGCGAGGAGGCGAAGGTCTCGGCCACGGACAGCGACCGCCGCTCGGCCGACTGCTTGCTGTCCCGCTTGGCCTGGAGGGCCAGGGCCGTCACCGCGGCGACCACGACGAGCACCACGATCACGGCCTGGAGGATGAAGACCTGCCCGGCGAGGCTGCGCGGATTCAGCAGGGAGCGCGGCCACGCCCATGACTGCTGCCGCATCCGACGAAGTCCCGCCATATCCAATTTTTAACACTGCTGCTCCCCTCCCGCCGCAGAGCCGCGCGTCCGGCTCACCGGCGCGGGCGCGCGGCTACCGGGCAGGGGCGTGCGCGCCCTGATCGGCCGTCACCCGGGGAGCGGCCGACAGGGGCTCGGTGGCGGGCCCCGGACGGAGCCGGCTCAGCCCGAACATCAGTACGCAATTGATGGCCACGGCGACCAGCCCGGCGTTGATGCCGCCGAGCCCGGGGTCGGTCACGTACAGCACGATGGACGCCGCGATCCCGCCGAGCATCCCCGCCGAGACCGCCCACGGCTGCACCCGGCGGCAGAACATCAGCGCCAGCCAGCCCGGTACGAGCTGTCCCAGCAGGTAGTACGTCAGGTTGAGCACCGTCAGCATCAGCGTCGAGGCGGTGAGCGTGAGGACGGCGGCGGCGACCAGGAAGACGGCGACCACCGCCGTGGTGGTGCGACGCTGCGCCTCGGGGCGGATGTTCGGCGCGAGATTGCGGGAGACGATGCCGCCGATGGTGAGCGCGGTGACGGCGA
Organism: Streptomyces sp. NPDC047117; assembly: GCF_040643545.1. Taxonomy (NCBI): domain Bacteria; kingdom Bacillati; phylum Actinomycetota; class Actinomycetes; order Kitasatosporales; family Streptomycetaceae; genus Streptomyces; species Streptomyces sp. NPDC047117. The sequence goes on from NZ_JBEYUN010000023.1 coordinate 108,739, forward strand.
GGACCAGTACGCCGGAGAGGCCGGCGCCCGCGGCGACCACGCCCACCAGCCAGTCCGGGAGCCGGTCCTGGACGATCGCCATGAAGACAGTGTTGGGGTCCTTGACGTCCGGCCGGTCGGCGAAGGCGAAGTAGGCGGTGGCGACCAGGAACGGATACATCAGCATGTAGACCGGCATCCATACGGTCGAGGACTTGATCGCCCGCTCGGACTTGGCGGTGAAGATGTACGCCGCGGAGAAGCCCAGGTAGAAGGTGACGCTCTGGAAGACGATGGTGGTCAGCGCGAACACCATCGGCGAGCCGCTCATCGTCACCTGTGACCGGGGCACCGCGCCCGGCCCGAAAACCTCCGCCGGGCCGCCGCCCGCCACCACCGCCACCACCCCGGCGACGACGATCCCCAGCACCATCAGCACGTCCTTCAGGATCGCGACGAAGGCGGGCGAGCGGACGCCGGAGACGGCGAGGTAGAGGAAGGCGATCACACCCGCCAGCACCACCGACTGCACCGGGCTGATCGGCAGCCCGAGCGCGCCGAGCACCACCTGCATGCCGATGAACTGGTACTGCCCCCAGGGCACCAGCGCCACCAGCAGCGCGCCCGCCGTGACCAGCTCCAGGCTCCGGCTGCGGAAGTGCCGCCCGAACACGTCGGGCACGGTCATCGCGTCGTACCGCACCCCGGCCCGCCAGATCAGCGGCGCGATGTAATACCCCAGCGGATAGGCCAGCAGGATGTAGCCGAGGAACCAGACGCCGTAGCTCGCGCCGCCCGCGTAGATGCCCGCGGGGAAGCCGATCATGGTGCCGATGCTGTAGATCTCGCCGACCGCGAGGAAGTACAGCAGCCAGGGCGGGAAGGACCGGCCGCCGACGAGGTACTCCCCGATCGACATGTTCTTCATCCCGCGCCGCGCGCTGAAGGCGACCAGCACGGAGAGCGCCATGAAGCCGAAGAAGACCGCCGCCGTCATCTCCCGGCCCCCTCTCCCGCCGGCCCGGCCGCCGGGTCCTCCCGGAACCGCGGCTCGTCGATCCGCCAGGCCGCCCACAGGCACAGGCTGGTCAGCGGGAACCACGCGAACAGCCACAGCCACAGCAGCGGGATCCCGAGGACGTACACCCCGATGTCCGCGAGCAGCGGCATGACGACGAGGATCGCCACGACCGGCAGCCCGAGCCCGATGGCGAGGCTCTTCCGGCTGTCCCTCATCGGCCCTCCCCTCCCCCGCCCTGCCCCGCGGCAGCCGGCCCCGTGCCGCTCCACACGACCTCGCCGCCGATGACGGTGGCGTCCACCCGGAGGTCCCGGAGCGTGTCCGGCGCGACGGTCCCCGGGTCGGCGGAGAGCACCGCGATGTCGGCGAGCTTGCCCGGCTCCAGGCTGCCCTTCGTCTCCTCCTCGAAGGCCAGGTGGGCGGCCTGGCTGGTGTAGCCGCGCAGCGCGGTGTCCACGTCCACCCGCTGCTCCGGCCCCAGTTCGTGGCCGTCGCGGGTCGTCCGGCGCACCGCGCACCAGATGCCCTCCAGCGGCGGTACGGGCACCACCGGGGTGTCCGAGTGCAGCCCGAACGTGACGCCGTGCTTGCGCGCCGAGGCGAGCGGGTCGATGCGGCGCGCCCGCTCGGGGCCGAGGAACCGGTCCCGGTGCCGGTCGCCCCAGTAGTAGACGTGCTTGATGAAGAAGGACGCGAGCACCCCGGCCCCGGCCATCCGGTCCAGCTGCTCCTCGCTGACCATCTGGCAGTGTTCGATGCGGTGCCGCCGGTCGCCCTCCTCCGGGCCGAGGCCGAGCTTGCCGTACGCGTCCAGGACCGCCTGGATCGCGGCGTCGCCGTTGCCGTGGATCGCGACCTGCCAGCCCGCCTCGTGGAGCGTGGCCACCCGCCGGGCGAGGTCGTCCTGCGGGAAGATCAGCAGTCCGTTCTTGTCCGGGGCGCAGGCGTAACCCTCCGAGACGCAGCCGGTCAGCCCCTGGAGCGAGCCGTCGGCCCACATCTTCACGCCGGCGATCCGGAAGAGTTCGTCGCCGAGCCCGGCCACGCCCGCCTCGACGGGGCTGAGCTCGCCGCGCGAGAGGCCGGGGAAGAGATCCTGCACGAGGTACGCCTGGATGCGGTTGCGCAGCCGTCCGGTGCGGCGCGCCAGCCGGTACGCGTCCAGCTCGGCGGGCCCGCCGACCAGGCCGAGCCCGGTGTCGTGGACGGTGGTGACGCCGGCGGCCAGGTAGGCGTCACCGGCCAGCCCGATCGCCTCGGCGAGGTCGGCAGCCGCCGGCTTGGGCATCGCGGCGTACGCGGCGAACGCGGCGGTCTCCGCGAGCACCCCGTCCGGCTCGCCCGACGCGTCCCGGTGGATCGCGCCGCCCACCGGGTCGGGGGTGTTCCGGTCGATGCCGAGCAGCCGCAGCCCGGCGGAGTTCAGTACGCAGAAGTGGCCGGAGATGTGCTGGAGGCAGACCGGCCGGTCGCGGGAGACCGGGTCGAGGTCGGCGCGGGTGGGGTGCCGGTCGTCGGCGAGCAGGGTGTCGTCGTAGCGGTAGCCGCGCACCCAGGTGCCCGGCTCGGCGTCGGCGGCGGCCTGCTCCACCCGGGCGGCGATGTCCGCGATCGTGACGTTGGGCGGGCTGCCCGCGTCGACCTCGGCGGCCAGTGTGAGGCCGAAGAACGTGGGGTGGTTGTGGGTCTCGATGAAGCCGGGCACCGCGCACCGGCCCTGGAGGTCGAGCACGCGGGTGTGCGGTCCGATCAGCCCGTGCACCGACGCGTCGTCGGTCACGGTGAGTACGCGTCCTGCGCGGGCGGCGAGCGCGGTGCGGGTCGTGCCGGCCCGGTCCATCGTGCGGACCGTGCCGTTCAGCAGGACGAGGTCGGCTGCCGTGCATGAATCGGCGGTACGGGGTACCTCGGACATCGGGCGGTCACCACCTGACGCAGGACGGGGCTTGCCTGTCGGGACGGGATTCCCGACATGCTGCCTGCTCCGCGCCCCTGGTGACAGGACCAGATGAGGGGCGTCGGAAGGAGTCCAGCGGCCCGGGTGACCGTACCGGCCCGGCCCTTCCCGGGGTGCGGGCCGGCAACGGGTGGGGCAGCGTGGTTGCCGTCCCGCCGAACGAGACGAAGGAGTTCCGGCATGGCCGACAAGGGCGCGATGGACAAGCTCAAGGGCAAGGCCAAGGAGATGGCCGGCAAGGCCACCGGCGACAGCCGGATGAAGGGCGAGGGCCGCACCGACCAGACCAAGGGCAAGGCCAAGGACGCCGTGGACGAGGCCAAGGAACAGGGCAAGGGGATCAAGGACTCCCTGACGGACCGCGACCGGACCGACGAGTCCTGACCGTCGAAGTCCGACCGCACGGGCTCACACTGCGGCCCGTTCCCGCACGAGGGTGCGGGGACGGGCCGTCGGCGTGCCGCGCCGGTCAGCGGTCGCGTACGCCGTCTTCGCCCTGGGGGCCGGCGCACTCGGCGAGGTCATCGGGCTCAAGGCGGTGTTCTTCTGGGTGCTCGTGGTCCTGATGGTGGTCGACGGCGCGTTCTGCGGGCTGCTGCACCGCACCTATCCGGCCGACGTGCGGGCGGTCCGGCAGGAGCCGGCCGCCCGCAACGCACGGTCTTCGCTCTAAGAGTCGGTCCCCCTAGCCCTTCTGCTCCACCCGTACCCAGTCGATCTCGGCCTGGACGCCGCCCTGGGCTATCCGGTCGACGCTGGACTGCGGCAGGCCCCAGTACGGCTGGGTGACCTTGTTCCAGCCGGCCGGGTAGGCGCCGCCGAGTGCGAGGTTCAGGATGACGTACTGGTCGTGGTCGAAGACCCACTGGCCGCGGGTGGACTCCAGCTTGTTGCGGGTGGTCTCCTGCACCACCCGGTCGTCGACGGAGAACTTCATGCCCTTCGGGGTCCACTCCACCGCGTAGGTGTGCCACTGGTCGGCGCGGCCGCCGTCCGGATAGTGCTGCTGGGCGCCGATGTTGCCGTCGGCGGAGTAGCCGGGGCCGTGCAGGGCGCTGCTGGTCCAGTCGCCGTAGCCGATGTTCTCCATGATGTCGGTCTCGCCGGAGGCCGGCCAGGACACGGACGGGTCGTCGACGTTGCTGCCCAGCATCCAGAAGGCGGGCCAGAAGCCGTCGCCGACCGGCAGCTTCATGCGGGCGCTGACCTTGCCGTAGGTGAAGTCGAACTTGGTGTTGGTGTCGATGCGCCCGGATGTGAAGTCGTACGTGCCGCCGCCGGCCTTGGTGCAGCCCTTGCAGTACTTGGCCGTCAGGAGCAGATTGCCGTTGGCCGTACGGATGTTGTCGGTGGAGTCGACGTACGCCTGGGACTCGCCGTTGACGGACCCCATCTCGGTGCCCGTGCGCACCACCCGCCACTTCGAGCGGTCCAGTCCCGCGCCGGTGAAGTCGTCGAAGAACGTGGTGCGGTACGTCCCGCCCTGGTCCCCCGGCAGCGCCGGATAGGCCGCGTCGGCGCTGCCGCCCGTGCCCCAGACCTGGAACTCGTAGAGCGAATAGCCGAACTGCGCGGTGGCCGGTGCCGGGTTGTAGAAGGACCGGCGTTCCTTGCCGAGCATGCGGACGTACCGCCCGGTGGCGGGCGAGGAGAGCTTCACGGTGTCGTGCCGCCCGGTGGCCTCGGCGGGCGACTTCACATCGGCACGGCGGGCGGCGGCCTCGGCGGCGGACGGGCGGTACACGGTCCGCCAGGTCCTGTTGTCGTCGGAGACCTGGAGTTCGTAGTCGACGGCGTAGGCCGCCTCCCAGTAGAGGTCGACGGTGTCGATGGTGGAGCGGGCACCGAGGTCGACGGATACCCAGCGGTCCGCGTTCCAGTCGCTGGACCAGCGCGACCGGTCCGCCTTGAGGTCGGCGGGCCAGCCGCCGTCGGTGACGTACGCGGGGGTGTTCCCGGCGTGCTGGTAGACGTTGCTGTAGGCCGGGTGGTGCAGGGCGAGGTTGGCGCGGGTGGTGGAGGCGGGCGCCGGGGTACCGCCGTAGACCTTGAAGGCGTAGAGGGAGTAGCCGTAGGGCGTGGCGCGCTGGACGCCGCGCATCCGGACGTAGCGGCCGGTGACCTCCTGGGGGTAGGTGCTCGCGGTGACGCTGCCTCCGGTGCCGGCGTCCTCGGTGTAGAAGGGCTGCCAGTCGGTGCCGTTCTTCGACACCTCCAGGACGTACTTCTTGCCGTAGGCGGCTTCCCAGTCGAGGGTGACACGGTCGATGCGCAGAGTGGCGCCGAGGTCGATACGGATCCAGGCGTCGTCGGCGGCGTTGCTGGACCAGCGGGTGGTCCCGTTGCCGTCGGCGGCGCCGCCGGGCAGGGTGGCGTCGTTCTCGCTGCCGGAGGCGGTGACGGCACCGGAGTCGGCGGCGTACGCGGCGGCCGCGAGGTCGGTGTCCCAGGCGGCGGGCGCGGCGGCGCGCGGCGTGGCGCCGGTCGCCTCGGGGACGGTCACCGTCGCCAGTGCGGCGAGGGCGGTCAGGGCGGTGAGCAGGAGGGTGCGGGGCCGGACGGGTCTGGTGCGCGGAACTCTCGTGCGGGGACGCATGGCTCTCCTTCGATGGTGAGGAGGGACACCGGTGATGAGGAGGTGCACCGGTCGGAAAGACCCGGAGAGAGCGCTCTCAGCGCAACGTAGAAGGGAGCCCATGGGGCGTCAAAGGTGCGACTGTGACACCGATCACTTTCGACACCTCCTGAATCCGGCACCGGCACCGCTTCCGCACGTCGGAAGACGGAGCCCCGGAGAGCCCCAGGCCGTGAACAATGTGAAGCGGGCGGAGCCACACCACCCCCTCACCGTTCACTTCCCGAACGCCCGCAGGGTTCGCGTTCGCGAGCAGCCCCGACACTCCGCCACCCCGCCCGATTTCCCCCGGGCAGGGGTGAACCGGGCGAAGCGCACGCCCCGCAACATGGCTTGTTCTGTTCGGCGGTGACGCGGGAAGCGTGAGATCGGCCGCGGCGGGCAGGTGTGCGTTCCCGGAACGGTTGGGTCCGGACATCGGGAAACGGAAAGATTTGGTGCAGAAAAAGTCCCTGTGGCGTGATCGATCCACATGTTACTGACGGGTTCATGTCCGGGGTTCTCCGAAGTAGCCCGTTTTCGCCGGATGACCTGGGCCTATGGCAACGGTTCGGACGTTTGGCAGCCACTGCCGTGAGGCGGTTTCCGTGGGGTACGGTCTCGGCGCTGCTAGGAGCACCATGAGGAGCGGGTCATTGCGCGAGTACTCCGTCCCCCCACTGGCGACGGCGCCCCGTGTCGGTGGTCTGGCGGACGCCATTTTCGAAAACGCCGAGTCCGGCCCCGAGCGGGTCGCGCTCTGCCGTAAGGACGACGCGGGACGCTGGCAGGACATCAGCGCCGCGCAGTTCCGTGACGAGGTCATGGCGCTCGCGAAGGGCCTGCTGGCACAGGGCGTACGGTTCGGCGACCGCGTCGGGATCATGTCGCGGACACGGTACGAATGGACGCTGTTCGACTTCGCCCTGTGGTCGATCGGCGCGCAGCCCGTCCCGCTGTACCCGACCTCCTCGGCCGAGCAGGTCTGCTGGATGCTGCACGACTCGGCCGTCTCCTCCTGCCTGGTCGAGCACGAGGACCACGCCATGACCATCGGGTCGGTCATCGACCGGCTGCCGCACCTGCGCCTGCTGTGGCAGCTGGACGCGGATCCGGTCACCGAGCTGACCGAGGCCGGCCGGCACATCGAGGACGACGTGGTCCACCGGCACCGCATGGCGGTCACCCCGGACGCGCCCGCGACCGTCATCTACACCTCCGGCACCACCGGCCGCCCCAAGGGCTGCGTGATCAGCCACGCCAACTTCATGGCCGAGGCCGACAACGTCGTCGAGCGGTACGAGCGGGTCTTCCACTCCAAGCCGGGGGACGAGGCGTCCACCCTGCTGTTCCTGCCGCTGGCGCACGTCTTCGGGCGCATGGTGCAGGTCGCCGCCATCCGCGGCCGGGTCAAGCTCGCGCACCAGCCGAACCTTTCGGCCACCGCGCTCCTCCCCGACCTCCAGTCCTTCAAGCCGACCTTCATCCTCGCGGTGCCCTACATCTTCGAGAAGGTGTTCGCTGCGGCCCGCCGGAAGGCCGAGTCCGACGGCAAGGTCGGCCCCTTCGACAAGGCCGTGGACGTGGCGCGGCGGTACGCGGAGGCCATCGAGCACAAGGCCTTCGGCACCGGCTCCGGGCCCGGCCCCGGCCTGCGCATGCAGCACCAGCTGTTCGACAAGCTCGTCTACAGCAAGGTGCGGGAGGCCATGGGCGGCCGGGTGCGGCACGCGATGTCGGGCGGCTCGGCGATGGAGCGCCGGCTCGGCCTCTTCTGGGAGGGCGCGGGCGTCACGATCTACGAGGGGTACGGCCTGACGGAGACCACCGCGGCCGCCACCGCCAACCCACCGGAGCAGACCCGGTTCGGCACGGTCGGGCTGCCCGTACCGGGTACGACCGTGCACATCGCGGACGACAACGAGATCTGGGTCCGCGGCGGCCAGGTCTTCCAGGGCTACCTCAACAACCCCAAGGCCACCGACGCCACGCTGCACGACGGCTGGCTGGCCACCGGCGACCTGGGACAGCTCGACGAGGACGGCTACCTCACGATCATCGGCCGCAAGAAGGAGGTCCTGGTGACCTCCGGCGGCAAGACGATCTCGCCGGTGCCGCTGGAGGAGCGGGTACGGGCGCATCCGCTGGTCGCCCAGTGCATCGTGGTCGGCAACGACCGGCCGTACGTCGCCGCGCTGGTCACGCTGGACGCGGAGGCGGTGACGCACTGGCTGCAGATGCGCGGCAAGCCCGCCATGCCGCCGACCGACCTGGTGCGCGACCCGGACCTGGAGACCGAGATCCGGCGCGCGGTGGTCGCCGCGAACACGCTCGTCTCGCAGGCCGAGTCGATCCGTACGTTCCGGATACTGGCCAGCCAGTTCAGCGAGGAGCACGGGTTGCTGACGCCGTCGCTGAAGTTGAAGCGGAAGGCCATCGAGACGGCGTACGAGGCCGAGGTGGCAGCGCTGTACGGGTGACGGCGGGGTGCGCACGGGAGCACCAAATCTTTGGGCGCGCATGGGAATGCATGGATCCGCTTAATGGTTGGATCTTGTAGAACCTGTACGCCGACCAAAGGATCGATTCGCTCGTGAGCAAGGTCCCCCACATCACCCTCAACAACGGCGTCACCATGCCGCAGCTCGGCTTCGGCGTCTGGCAGATCCCGGACGACGAGGCGTTCACCGCTGTCGGTCACGCCCTGGAGGCCGGGTACCGCAGCATCGACACCGCCGCGATCTACGGCAACGAGGAGGGCACGGGGAAGGCCCTCGCCGCGTCCGGCATCGCCCGCGACGAGCTCTTCGTCACGACGAAGCTGTGGAATTCGGAGCAGGGTTACGACTCCACCCTCCGCGCCTTCGACGCCTCTCTGGCGAAGCTGGGCCTGGACTACGTCGACCTGTACCTCATCCACTGGCCGCTGCCGGCCCGTGACACGTACGTCGACACCTACAAGGCGTTCGAGAAGATCCAGGCGGACGGCCGCGCCAAGGCCATCGGTGTCTCCAACTTCCAGCCCCCGCACCTCCAGCGGCTGCTGAACGAGACCTCGGTCGTCCCCGCGGTCAACCAGATCGAGCTCCACCCCGAGCTGCAGCAGGCCGAGAGCCGTGCGTTCCACGCCGAGCACGGCATCGCCACCGAGGCCTGGTCGCCGCTGGGCCAGGGCAAGGGCCTCCTGGAGAACGCCACGATCGGCAAGCTCGCCGAGAAGTACGGCAGGACCCCGGCGCAGGTCGTGCTCCGCTGGCACCTCCAGCTCGGCAACGTCGTCATCCCCAAGTCCGCGACCCCGTCCCGGATCAAGGAGAACTTCGACGTCTTCGGCTTCGAGCTGGACGCCGACGACATGGCGACCATCGCCGGTCTCAACGCCGACAAGCGCCTCGGCCCGGACCCCGCCACCTTCGACGTGGCCTGAGCCCCGCGCTCGTCCCCACGGCGCCGCTGCCCACTACGCCCGGGCGGCGGCGCCGTCGCCATGGTCGCCGGGACCGATGCTTCAAATGCACCTTTCGGGTGGAATAGCCCCTTTTTGCGAGTAGAGGAAGAGCGGCACGGTCATGCCCGTAGCACACCCTCACCCTTTGCCATCAGGAGGAACTATGCGCATCCGTACCGCCTTCGCCGTCGCCGCGCTGGCTGCCGCGTCTCTGCTCGGGAGCGCCGGCGTTGCCGCGGCCGACTCCGACACCCCCGACAAGTTCGTCATCACCGATGTCGCCAAGCTGTCGGCCGAGAACGGGGTCCCGCCGTGCGACGAGGCGCTGACCTCCACGCCGTCCGCCGCGATCTGCTCCTGATCACCTGATCGAGGCCCGAACGGGCCGCACGACGGCGCCGCCGCCCACGGTCAGGGCACCACCCGCCGCGCGCCCCTCGGCCTCGTCGCCGGGGCCCGGAGCGGCGACA
>NZ_JBEYUN010000024.1:0-118011 GCF_040643545.1 Streptomyces sp. NPDC047117
CGTACGAACCGCACAGCCGAAGACCGGTGCCCCGCAGCCGGGCGGCACCGACACAGGGAAGGGCACATCGTGATCGCCGTACTGGGCCTCATCGTGGGAGTCGTGGTCGGGCTTGTGGTCCGTCCCGTGGTGCCGACGGTGGTCGAGCCCTACCTGCCGATCGCCGTCGTCGCGGCGCTGGACGCCGTGTTCGGCGGCCTGCGGGCGATGCTGGACGGCATCTTCGACGACAAGGTCTTTGTCGTGTCCTTCCTGTCCAATGTGGTGGTCGCCGCACTCATCGTCTTCCTCGGGGACAAGCTGGGTGTAGGTGCCCAACTCTCCACCGGTGTCGTCGTGGTGCTCGGCATCCGCATCTTCTCCAACGCCGCCGCGATTCGCCGGCACGTGTTCAGGGCGTGAGGCCGATGCCATCCGACGAGCACGACGAGACTCCCAAGCGCGACGCGTCTTCGGAGAGCGACAACGAGGGGACGGCGCCGGTGAGCGCCGCGTCCCAGGAGAGCGGCGCGGCCGCCACGGGTGATGCGTCCTCCGAGAGCGGTGTGCCCCCGAAGGGTGACGAGTCGTCCGCCCACGAAGAGGCGACGCCCGCGGCCTCCGAGGGCGAGGGGCCGGAGCGTTCTGAAGGGGCGGCCGGGTCGCAGAAACGTCCCGTGGCGCCGGCAAGCGGCGCAGAGGCCGGAGAGCGTGGCGCTGCGGAGCGGCGCGATGTCCCGGAGCGCCGCGAAACGCCCAGGAAGCCCGAGAAGCCCGAGTCCTCCGAGGTGAAAGGCGCTACAGATGCGCCTGAGGAGCCCGAGTCGGGTGAGGCGCAGGGGAAGGCGACGCCGCCCGGCCGTGCGACCACGCAAGGCTCCGGGGAGGGCGCTCCGCAGCGCTCCGGACCGGGCCGCCTTCAGGGCCCGCTGCAGGGACCGCCTCAGGGGCGCCCGCCGCGCCCCGTACAGGGGCAGGGGCGCCCTCAGGGGCGGCCGGGTGCTCCTCAGGGGCGTCCGCAAGGGCCCGGGCAGGGTGGGCCGTACGGCGCTCACGGCCCCGTACGCGGCCGTCCGCAGGGCCCCGCACGCGGACCCGTACCAGGCCGTCCGCAGGGCCCCGGTGGCCGTCCTGGGCCCGCCGGACGGTTTCCCATGCCGCCCGAGAGCCAGGGGCCCGGCGGTGCCCCTCAAGGCGCGCAGGGCGGCCGTCCGGGCGGCGCGTCGGCTGCCCCTCACGGGCACCGTCACGCGGCCCCCACTGCCTCCGGAGCGGGGAACCACGGATCCGTACCGCCCGGACCGCCACCCACCGGGGGTCGGCCGTCCGGGGGGACCCCGGAGCCGGCGGACGGCCCCCAGCTCACCGGCCGGGAGCGCCTCAAGGCGGGCCTGTGGCCGCCGCGGCTGAACCGGGCTCAATTGATTGCGGCCGTACTGCTGTTCATTCTCGGGCTCGGGCTCGCGATTCAGGTACGTTCCACCAGTGACAGCAGTGCGCTGCGCGGAGCGCGCCAGGAGGACCTGGTGCGCATCCTTGACGAGCTCGACGACCGCTCGCAGCGCCTGGAGGACGAGCAGCGGCGGTTGGAAGGCCAGAAGACCGAGCTGGAGAACAGCTCGGACCAGGCCGAGGAGGCCCGTAAGCAGACGGTGGAAAAAGAACAGCAGCTCGGGGTGCTGGCCGGTACGGTGGCGGCCGAGGGGCCCGGCATCTCGCTCACGATCGACGACCCGTCGCGCTCCGTCGAGGCCGACAAGCTCCTGGACACGATCCAGGAGCTGCGCGCGGCCGGCGCGGAGGCCATTCAGGTCAACGACGTCCGTGTCGTGGCGAACACCTACCTCTCGGACGTGCGGGGCGGCGTGGAGATCGACGGGAAGCGGGTCGCCCAGCCCTTCCGCTTCAAGGTCATCGGCAAGCCCGAGGACCTGGAGCCGGCCCTGAACATCCCGGGCGGAGTCGTTCAGACATTGGAGAAGGAGCAGGCCACGGTGTCTGTGACCCGTCAGGACAAGATCGTCGTGGACGCCTTGCGCAAGGCGGAACGGCCCGACTACGCGCGGTCGTCGTCGCAGTGAGGCGGGAACGTATGGCGAGGCCTGCGACGGGGCATGAGCTAGCCGGGGGTCGGCGCACCGCACAAGTGGTGCGTGGTGGAAACTGTGTGAAGGCCACGGACGTTGAATGGATGTCCGGATCGGCCGGTGTGTGCATCGAGGGTTCGTCCTGCCCCACGGGCGGGTCTGTTTCGTTCAAGGGGAATCGCCCGTGAGTTTTTTTGCAAAGCTGTTCGGCAAGAGTGACCGCAAGGACGGCGGCAACGTCTCTGCGCGGCACGCCGCGCCGCGGCAGTCAGGTGAGCCGGCGGCAAATGAGGAGCGTCCGCTCTTCCGTGACGAGGTGGCCGGCTCCGCCGGTGGCACTTCCGGTGGTCAGCGGCCGGGTTCTGTTGACCCTGCCGCGTCCGCCCCCATAGGTTTCCAGGAACCATCAGCCGCTACGGGTGGAGGGTCCGCCTTGCCGGTTTGTACGAGGTGCGGGCACCGCAATGCCGAGGCGAGCCGGTTCTGCTCCAACTGCGGCGCGCCGCTGCGCGCCGGGGGGCAGGCCGAGCGTCCGTCCGAGACGACCTCGACCATCTCCATCTCGGGGATCGAGGCCTACGACGCGGAGACGACGGGGCAGACCCCGATGCCTTCGCTGTCCCCCGAGGCCCAGGCCGCCGTGGACGCGCTGCCGCTCGGCTCCGCGCTCCTCGTCGTACGCCGGGGCCCCAATTCCGGCAGCCGCTTCCTGCTGGACAGCGACCTGACCACGGCGGGGCGCCATCCGCAGAGCGACATCTTCCTGGACGACGTGACGGTCTCCCGCAGCCACGTGGAGTTCAGTCGCGGCCAGGACGGCGGCTTCACCGTCGCCGACGTCGGCAGCCTGAACGGCACCTACGTCAACCGTGAGCGGATCGACTCCGTCCCGCTCGCCAACGGCGACGAGGTGCAGATCGGCAAGTTCCGCCTGGTCTTCTACGCGAGCCAGCGGGGCGTCGGCATCTGACCCGCCAGGGAAGGCACATGCACCACACAGCGTCGGGCGGTGCCGGGTCCTCCGGCACCGCCGCCGCGGGCGGCGAGCTGGTGAGCATCGGTACGGTGCTCAACCTGCTGCGCGACGAATTTCCCGAGGTCACGATCTCCAAGATCCGTTTCCTGGAGTCCGAGGGGCTCGTCGAGCCGCAGCGTACGCCGTCCGGGTACCGGAAGTTCAGCACGGAGGACGTGGAGCGGCTGGCGGGCGTGCTGCGCATGCAGCGCGACCACTACCTGCCGCTGAAGGTCATCCGTGAGCATCTGGACGCCCTGGCGCGCGGTGAGGACGTGCAGCTCCCGGCGCCGGCCGCGGCGCCCAAGGAGCTGCTGGACGGTGTACAGGAGCCGTCCGGCGAGTATCCGACGGCCGCCCGGATCGGCCGCGACGAGCTGCTGGCCGCCACTGAGGTGGACGAATCCGAGCTCGCGGACTGGGAGGCGTACGGACTGCTCGCCCCGGCGTCCGACGGCGGGTACGACATCGAAGCCGTCGCGGTCGCCAAGCTCGTCGCCGAGCTGGGCCGTTTCGGCCTGGAAGCGCGTCATCTGCGGGCGGTAAAGGCCGCGGCGGAGCGCGAGGCGGGCCTGATCGAGCAGGTCGTGGCGCCGCTGAAGCGGCACCGCAACCCGCAGACCAGGGCCCACGCGGAGGCCACGGCCAGGGAGCTGGCCACGCTCTCCGTACGACTGCATGCGGCCCTGGTCCAGGCCGCTCTCCACGTCCGGCTGCCGTGACCTTGGGTGAGGGCGTCCCCGCCGAGGGGGTGCCCGACTATCCAAACCGGCCGGGCACGTCCTAGGGTTGCTGTGTGAACGAGCTCGACGTCGTGGGTGTCCGGGTGGAAATGCCTTCCAACCAACCGATCGTGCTGCTGCGCGAGGTGGGAGGCGACCGCTACCTGCCCATTTGGATCGGGCCCGGCGAGGCGACCGCCATCGCCTTCGCCCAGCAGGGGATGGCCCCTGCGCGGCCGCTGACGCACGACCTGTTCAAGGACGTGCTGGAGGCGGTGGGCCAGGAGCTGTCCCAGGTGCGCATCACCGACCTGCGGGAAGGCGTCTTCTACGCCGAGCTGGTCTTCGCCAGCGGCGTGGAGGTCAGCGCCCGCCCGTCCGACGCCATAGCGCTGGCGCTGCGCACGGGTACGCCGATCTACGGGACCGACGGGGTGCTGGACGATGCCGGCATCGCGATCCCGGACGAGCAGGAGGACGAGGTGGAGAAGTTCCGCGAGTTCCTCGATCAGATCTCGCCCGAGGACTTCGGGACCAACAGCCAGTAGGGCGGGTGCGGATTCGCCGTCGGCAGGTGGCGTGCGGGGCGCACGACAGCACGCCCGGCGCACAACCCACCAGACATTCCCCGCATAAAGTCACGTGAAACCACTCGTAGGGTGATTATCACTCGGCGTGGCGAGCGCGGCGATCGTTGACGCACCCCGAGTGACTGCATACCGTCGATGAGGCAGGTCCCGTCCGGGACGTGGAGGACGGAGGTCGGCGTGGCAATCACCGGCGACGGTACGGCGGCGGGAGGGGCATTGCCGCTTCACACTGGCGCGGCGAACCGTGCCCCGATAAACCGTGCCCCGGCGCAGGCCACCGGCAAGCCGGTGGACAGGGGCGCCGAGACCATTGGGTACCGAGGTCCGACGGCGTGTGCCGCTGCGGGCATCACCTACCGGCAACTGGACTACTGGGCGCGTACGGGCCTGGTGGAGCCCAGTGTGCGGCCCGCGTACGGGTCGGGCACCCAGCGGCTCTACAGCTTCCGGGACGTCGTCGTCCTGAAGATCGTCAAGCGGCTGCTGGACACCGGCGTCTCCCTGCAGAACATCCGCACGGCGGTGCAGCACCTCGCCTCGCGCGAGCTGTCCGATCTGGCGCAGATGACGCTGATGAGCGACGGCGCGACGGTGTACGAGTGCACCTCGCCCGACGAGGTCGTCGACCTGCTCCAGGGCGGCCAGGGCGTCTTCGGCATCGCCGTCGGCGTGGTCTGGCGGGACGTGGAGGCCGGGTTGGAGCAGCTGCACGGGGAGCGCGTGGACACCGGCGAGACCCTCGTCGGCCACAATCCCCACGACGAGCTGGCCCGCCGCCGCAACCGCGCGGTCTGACGCCGCCGGGGCCCGTCGAGGAACGGGCCGACGGCAGGCACGAGGGGTCCGGCCGACCTGGCCGGACGACATCTTCCAGCAGGTCACCAGAGGCTTCACGGCCCGCCGAGCGGCCGATTGTCAGTGGCGTACGGCACCATCAATCACGTGAGACGTGCGCCGACGATCCTGCATCTGGACATGGATGCGTTCTTCGCGGCCGCCGAGCAGGCGGCCAAGCCCAGCCTGCGCGGAAAGCCCGTCGTCGTGGGTGGCATCGGCGGGCGCGGCGTCGTCTCCACCGCCTCGTACGAAGCCCGCGTCTTCGGGGTCCGCTCGGCCATGCCCACCGCCCAGGCGCGCCGGCTCTGCCCGAACGCCGCCTACCTCGCGCCGCGCTTCCATGTGTACCGCGAGGTCAGCGACAAGGTCATGGCGCTGCTCCACGAGCTGTCGCCCCTGGTGGAGCCGCTGAGCCTGGACGAGGCGTTCGTCGACCTGGAGGCCGGCGGGGTCGCCGACGACGGAGATTCGGCCCGCGCGGTGGGGGAGCAGCTGCGCCGCGACATCCTCGCCGTCACGGGGCTGACCGGATCGGTGGGCCTCGCCGGCGCCAAGATGCTCGCGAAGATCGCGTCCGAGCAGGCCAAGCCGAACGGGCTGGTGCTGATCGAGCCGGGCACCGAGCGGGAGCTGCTGGGGCCGATGTCCGTGCGGACGCTGCCGGGCGTGGGCCCCGCCACGGCCGAGGCGCTGCGCAAGGCCGGGATCCACACGATCGCCGAGACCGCCGAGGCCGGCGAGGCCGAGCTGGTGCGGCTGCTGGGGCGGGCGCACGGCGCGGGGCTGTACGCCATGGCGCTGGGGCAGGACGACCGGCCGGTGGTCGCGGAGCGGGACGCCAAGTCGATCTCCGTCGAGGACACCTTCGAGGTCGACCTCACCGACCGTACGCGGGTGCGCGCCGAGGTGATGCGGCTGGCGGACCGGTGCGTGCAGCGGCTGCGGGCGGCCGGGCGCTCGGGCCGTACGGTCGTGCTGAAGGTGCGCAACTACGACTTCTCCACGTTGACCAGGTCCGAGACCCAGCGCGGGCCGACGGACGACCCCGCGGTGGTGCGGGATGCGGCCGGGCGGCTGCTGGACCTGATCGACACCACCGGTGGCGTGCGGCTGCTCGGCGTGGGCGTGAGCGGCCTCGCGGACTTCACGCAGGAGGACCTCTTCGCCCAGGCGGCGACGGAGCGGGCGGCCGAGGAGGCCCGGCTCGCCGAGGAGGCGAAGGCGGCCGCCGGAGCGGCCGGCGGGGAGAGTGGGGCGGAAGAGGCGGAGGAGGTCGCTGAGCGCCCCAGGAAGTGGGTGCCGGGCCTGGACGTGGTCCATGCCGAGTACGGCCCTGGATGGGTCCAGGGAAGCGGTCTGGGGCGGGTCACCGTACGGTTCGAGCAGCCGTGGTCGGCGCCGGGGCGGGTACGGACCTTCCTCGTGGACGATCCGGCACTCACGCCGGGGGAGGCGCTGCCCCTGGTGGGCGGCGGGCCGGACGCGCGCGCTGGGGAAGCGCCCATGAAGGCCGACGACAGCGCGGCGTCGCCGCCGATCCCCGACGGCTCGTTGCCGCCCTCGTCGGTCCCCGACGGTCCGCAGCCGTCCTCGTCGATATCATCCGACGGCTCGCCGTCGTCCGGTGTTCAGTCCTCCGGCGAGCCCGCTATGCGGCCGAACTCCCGGTCGGTGGAGCCGGCAGGTGAGCGGTCCCCGGGGTCCTCGCCGGCGAGCACCGCGTCGGTGGCGGAGATATCCAGCCGGTAGTGGTGGTAGAGCTGGAGTTCCTGCTCGGGGGAGAGGTGCCGGCCCACTCCGAAGTCCGGCGCGTCCTTGATCAGCTTCCGCTCGTACGGCACGTGCAGCGCGTCGTCGACCAGCCGGCTCGGCTCCAGCGGCACGAACGCGTCCCGGCTGAAGAGTCCCGTCCGGATCGCCGCCCACTCCGGCTCGCCGGTCGCGTCGTCCAGGTACACCTCGTCGATGGTGCCGATCCTGGTGCCGTGCCGGTCGAACGCCTTGCGGCCGATCAGACTGCGGGGATCGATGTCGGTCTGCACGGTTCCTCCTACCTGCCGGAACTGCCCTGTGCACCCTACGAAACGGCACATTTCCCGCCCCGGCCACTCGGGGGATGCCGAGCAGCCACGCTGGTAGGCTGGTCAGCGATCGATGACCCCGTGCGGGAGAGCCCTCCGTCCCCCGGGCCGGAGGCGCCGAAGGAGCAACTCCTCCCCGGAATCTCTCAGGCACCCGTACCGCGCGGACGAGATCACTCTGGAAAGCAGGGTGGGCCACGGACCAGCGCAGTGCCGGAGCCCCTCCTCACCGACGGTGAAAGCCGGGCGTTGCGTACGTTCCGGTGAAGCTCTCAGGTTGAGATGACAGAGGGGGAGGCCGTCCGGGCACCCGCGCCGTGGTGCCCCTCGTAGGTCCCAGAGACCAGGAGGCCCCCGCAGATGACCACCAACCGCATCTCGCTGACCGAGCTGGAACGCGGCACCCCCTTCGAGCAGCGTCACATCGGCCCGGACCAGGAGTCCCAGGCCAAGATGCTCGCCCACATCGGCTTCGGCTCGCTGGACGAACTCACCGCGGCCGCCGTCCCCGATGTGATCAAGAGCGCGGAGGCGCTGGACCTGCCCCAGGGGCGGACCGAAGCGGACGTCCTGGACGAGCTGCGGGCCCTCGCGGACCGCAACCACGTGCTCGCCCCCATGATCGGCCTGGGCTACTACGGCACGTTCACGCCGCCGGTCATCCTGCGCAACGTCATGGAGAACCCCGCCTGGTACACCGCGTACACCCCGTACCAGCCGGAGATCTCGCAGGGCCGCCTGGAGGCGCTGCTCAACTTCCAGACCATGGTCGCCGACCTCACCGGCCTGCCCACCTCCGGCGCCTCCCTGCTGGACGAGGGCACCGCGGCGGCCGAGGCGATGGCGCTCTCCCGCCGCGTCGGCAAGGTCAAGAAGGGCGTCTTCCTCGTCGACGCCGACTGTCTGCCGCAGACCATCGCCGTCATAGAGACCCGTGCCGAGCCCACCGGTGTCGAGGTCGTCGTCGCCGACCTGAGCGACGGCATCCCCGCCGAGATCGCCGAGCGCGGCGTCTTCGGCGTGCTGCTCCAGTACCCCGGCGCGTCCGGCGCGGTCCGTGACCCCCGCGCCCTCATCGAACAAGCTCACGAACTTGGCGCGATCGTGACCGTCGCGGCCGACCTCCTGGCCCTGACGCTGCTCACCTCGCCCGGCGAGCTGGGCGCCGACATCGCCGTCGGCACGACCCAGCGCTTCGGCGTCCCGATGGGCTTCGGCGGCCCGCACGCCGGTTACATGGCCGTCCGCGAGAAGTTCGCCCGCAGCCTCCCCGGCCGCCTCGTCGGCGTCTCCGTCGACGCCGACGGCAACAAGGCCTACCGCCTGGCCCTCCAGACCCGCGAGCAGCACATCCGCCGCGAGAAGGCCACCAGCAACATCTGCACCGCGCAGGTCCTCCTCGCCGTCATGGCCGGCATGTACGCCGTCTACCACGGCCCCGAGGGCCTGGCCGCCATCGCCCGCCGTACCCACCGCTACGCCACCGTCCTCGCCGAGGGCCTGCGCGCCGGCGGCGTCGAGGTGGTGCACGGTACGTACTTCGACACCCTCACCGCACGGGTCCCCGGCCGCGCCGCCGAGATCGTCGCCGCCGCCCGCGAGGCCGGCGTCAACCTCCGCCAGGTCGACGCCGACCTGGTCGGCATCGCCTGCGACGAGACCACCGGCCGCGCCCAGCTCACCGCCGTCCTCGGCGCTTTCGGTGTCCAGGGCGACATCGAGCAGCTCGACGCGGCCGCCGCCGACGCGCTGCCCGAGTCCCTGCTGCGCGCCGACGACTACCTCGGCCACCCGGTCTTCCACCAGTACCGCTCCGAGACCGCGATGCTGCGCTACCTGCGCACCCTCGCCGACCGCGACTACGCGCTGGACCGCGGCATGATCCCGCTCGGCTCCTGCACGATGAAGCTGAACGCCACCACCGAGATGGAGCCGGTGACCTGGCCGCAGTTCGGCCAGCTGCACCCCTTCGCGCCGGTCGGCCAGGCCCAGGGCTACCTGACCCTCATCCAGGAACTGGAGGAGCGCCTCGCCGTCGTCACCGGCTACGACAAGGTCTCCCTCCAGCCCAACGCCGGCTCCCAGGGCGAGCTCGCCGGCCTGCTCGCCGTCCGCGCGTACCACCGCGCCAACGGCGACGAGCAGCGCACCGTCTGCCTCATCCCGTCCTCCGCGCACGGCACCAATGCCGCCAGTGCCGTGATGGCCGGCATGAAGGTCGTCGTCGTCAAGACCGGCGACGACGGCGAGGTCGACACCGACGACCTGCACGCCAAGATCGAGCAGTACCGCGACGAGCTGGCCGTCCTGATGGTCACCTACCCGTCCACGCACGGCGTGTTCGAGGAGCACATCACCCAGATCTGCGCCGCCGTGCACGACGCGGGCGGCCAGGTCTACGTCGACGGCGCCAACCTGAACGCGCTGGTCGGCGTCGCCGAGCCGGGCAAGTTCGGCGGCGACGTCTCGCACCTGAACCTGCACAAGACCTTCTGCATCCCGCACGGCGGCGGCGGTCCCGGCGTCGGCCCGGTCGGCGTGCGCGCGCACCTCGCGCCGTACCTGCCCAACCACCCGCTCCAGCCCACCGCGGGCCCCGAGACCGGCGTCGGCCCGATCTCCGCGGCCCCCTGGGGCTCGGCCGGCATCCTGCCGATCTCCTGGGCGTACGTCCGCCTCATGGGCGGCGAGGGTCTCAAGCGCGCCACCCAGGTCGCGGTGCTCTCCGCCAACTACATCGCCAAGCGCCTGGAGCCGCACTACCCGGTGCTCTACACCGGCCCCGGCGGCCTCGTCGCGCACGAGTGCATCATCGATGTACGGCCGCTGACCAAGGCCACCGGCGTCAGCATCGACGACGTCGCCAAGCGCCTGATCGACTACGGCTTCCACGCGCCGACCATGTCCTTCCCGGTCGCCGGCACGTTCATGATCGAGCCGACCGAGAGCGAGGACCTCACCGAACTGGACCGTTTCTGCGACGCGATGATCGCCATCCGCGCGGAGATCGAGAAGGTCGGCACGGGGGAGTGGGACAAGGACGACAACCCGCTGCGCAACGCTCCGCACACCGCGGCCGTCCTCACCGGCGAGTGGCAGCACGCCTACACCCGTGAGGAAGCCGTCCACCCGGCCGGCGTCGACGCCACCGCCAAGTACTGGCCGCCGGTGCGCCGCATCGACGGAGCCTTCGGCGACCGCAACCTCGTGTGCTCCTGCCCGCCGCTGGAGGACTACGCCGGCTGACGGCAGTCCGGCGCCCGTACGGCACGCACCACACGGGCGCCCGCACACAAAAGGGCCCTCGGCGCTATCCGCCGGGGGCCCTGCTCGTTCCCGCTCACCGCGTCAGGCCGCGGTGACGACCTGCCCGGTGCCCATCGGCCGGTGCGGGTCGATGACCTGCCCGTCCGGCAGGAGCTCACCGGTGTCCTCGAAGAGAAGTACGCCGTTGCACAACAGGCTCCAGCCCTGTTCCGGGTGGTGCGCCACGAGATGCGCGGCTTCCCGGTCGGCGGACTCTGCTGACGGACACGGTGGCTGGTGCTGGCACATGGATGCTGTCTTTCGCTGCGGTGTGGTGGTGGACGTCTTCCTGCGGCGCGATGAAGTGTTCATGGCCGCCCCCCGTTCGGTAGTTCGCTCCCAGTGTTGCCCTACAGAACTGATTCCGCAGGGATTTCGCAGCAGCCGTACTTACTCGGTAAGGACGCATCACCCGTGCGGGCGGTTGCCGCCGCCAAGACAGCACCTATGGGTGGTTCCGTCTGGTCATTCCGGGCTAGTCCCGTGGCGGAACGGCGCGTTCGGGGAAGTTCCGGACGGACATGCGCCCGCACATGGCTACCCGTACTGATGCCCCGCCGAACCACCCGGGACACCCGCGGACAACAGTGCGCCCCGCGGTGAGGAGAACCGCGGGGCGCACTCCGGCAATGCGGTACCTGCCCGGCAGACGGCGTTTCGAGGGACGCCGCGTACCGAGTGCCTACGCCGGCGAGCCGAGGAGGGGTGCCGGGGTGAGGCGGAGCGTGAGACGGGACAGGAGATCGGCGACACGGTGCGGCCGGTGGGCGGCGATGCCGGGCGGTGCCGGGGCCAGTGGGACCAGCAGGTCCCCCGGTACCGGGCAGCCTTCGGCACCGTCCGCCGAGATGTCCTCGTGCAGCCACAGCGTGAGCATGTACAGCTCCGGCACGGAGAGCAGCCGTGGCTGATACGCGGCGGGCACGGATTCGGCCTGGTGCAGGGCCCGTTCGATCGCGGACACGTACGGTCCCTCACCGAAGTGCGAGAACGCCCAGCCGTCCGGCGTGAGCATGGCATCCGCCGTGGCCAGCGCGCGTTCGCCGCCACGGATGAGGAATCGCCAGCCGGTCAGGCGGGTACGCGGGGTGCCGCGCCGCGAGACGTCGTCGAGTACATGGACGGGCAGGGGACGTTCGGGGCGCAGCGGCCCCTGATGGACACGGAGGGCGGGAGTCGGGGCCTCACGTACGGCAGTAGGAGAACCGAGGGCGGTGAGGACGCTGCGCAGGGCGGGAGCAGGGGCAGGGGGTACATGCAGCGGCATGGTGGGTCGCCTCTCACTTGGGAGACACGGTGGTGCTGGGCACGTGCGGACGACGCTGTCAGCAGGCGGGAGCAGAGCGTGGCCGACCGGGGCCATGGCCCGGCGGGGGTGTCAGCCGCTGTGCCTCAGCCTCGGAAATGCCCCGCTAGCTGGGCGCCAACTCTCTGCCTCGTCCACGAAGTTTATACGACAGGTGTTCAGTGCTTGTTTCGGCTACCGCTGACGGAGATTTTTGGCAAGTCGTATTACGGCCCGTTCTCCGCGGTGTTTTCGATGCAATTATGCACCCTGTTGGTGCACGGACCTCGGATTACTCCGACGACGCGGTCGGCCGGATGTCATCGTGCTTTGGAACAGGGCCAATGCGCCGGGCGCGAGCCCCCGCCGTATGCCCTCGGAATGTGCCATTCGGTCCGACCTCCCAAGCCTATCGGGGGCACCCGGCCCCCCGAGGCGTTATCGAACCGATTGCCGGGCATCATCGACCGCACGGACCCGCGCCCCGCGGGCCCGCCACGTCAGGAGGGACGCTCCGATGGGGGAGAAGGTCAGCGCCGGCGGAATTGATCCCGGCGACCGGCAGCGTTATCGAAGAAGGCTCAACGAGTGCCTGGAGGCATTGGAGAGGCTACTGGCCGAGAAGCGGTTCGACCGCCCCAAGAACCTCATGGGCCTGGAGATAGAATTGAATCTTGCCAGCGCCGACGGCATGCCCAGGATGATGAACTCCGAGGTGCTGGAACGCATCGCCAGCCGGGATTTCCAGACCGAGCTCGCCCAGTTCAACCTGGAAGTCAATATCCTGCCGCACCGCCTCTCCGGACGCGTGCTGGACCAGCTCGCCGAAGAACTGCGCACCGGCCTCGCCTACGCCGACCGCAAGGCCCGCGAAGTCGCAGCACGCATCGTGATGATCGGCATTCTGCCCACCCTCACCGCGGAGGACCTGGTCTCCTCCAACCTCTCCGAGGCCGACCGCTACACACTCCTCAACGACGAGATGCGGGCCGCCCGCGGCGAGGACTTCGAGATCGACATCGAAGGAGTGGAGCGGCTCACCGCCACCTCACCCTCCATCGCCCCCGAAGCCGCCTGCACCTCCGTACAACTCCACCTCCAGGTCACCCCCGGCCGCTTCGCCGCCGTATGGAACGCCGCCCAGGCCCTCACCGCCGTACAGATCGCCATCGGCGCCAACTCGCCCTTCCTCTTCGGCCGCGAACTGTGGCGCGAATCCCGGCCACCCGTCTTCCAGCAGTCCACCGACACCCGCCCGCCCGAACTCCAGGCCCAGGGCGTCCGCCCCCGCACCTGGTTCGGCGAACGGTGGATCGAATCGGCCCACGACCTCTTCGAGGAGAACGTCCGCTACTTCCCCCCACTGCTCCCCATGTGCGGCGAAGAGGACCCCCTCGCCGTACTGGAGAAGGGCGGCGTACCGGAACTCTCCGAACTCGTCCTCCAGAACGGCACGGTCTACCGCTGGAACCGCCCCGTCTACGCCGTCACCGAAGGCGTCCCGCACCTCCGCGTCGAGAACCGCGTGCTGCCCGCCGGCCCCACCGTCACCGACGTGATCGCCAACGTCGCCTTCTACTACGGCCTCGTACGCGCCCTCGCCGACGACCCGCGGCCCGTATGGACCCGGCTGCCGTTCGCCGCCGCCGCCGAGAACTTCGAGACCGCCTGCCGCTACGGCATCGACGCCGCCCTCCAATGGCCCCGCCCCGGCCGCTCCGGAGGCATCGCCCAGATCCCCGCCGTACGCCTCGTACTCCAGGAACTGCTGCCCATGGCCGCCGCCGGGCTCGACGGCTGGGGCGTCGCTCCCGCCGACCGCGACCACTACCTGGGCGTCATCGAGGCCCGCTGCCGCCGCCGCGTCAACGGCGCCTCCTGGCAGGCCGCCGCCTACCACCGCGCCCTCCAGAGCGGCCTCGACCGCCAGGAAGCCCTCGCCGCTATGACCCGCCGCTACAGCGAACTGATGCACGAGGGAAGGCCGGTGCACGAGTGGGAGCTGGAGGGGGTCGTGTAGTCGTGTAGGAGGGGAATGGGTGTGGGGGGGCGGGGAGTGTTGCGCTGCGCGTCTGCGGACGCCGGGCGCTGTCCGTCCCCCTCCCCGGCGCGCGGGCGCTGCGCGGGCCGCCGGTGGCCGGCGGGCGGAAGCGCTCCATGCAATGCCCCGTGCGACGCCCCCGCGTGCGACGACTTCGGGGTCTTCGGGCAAGCTGTGACCTCCACTGCGGTGTGTGCCACGTGGATGCGCTCGTCGCGGCCTGTCGAGTGCGATCCCGTAGCCGCATTCGAGACCCTGGCGAGGCAGTGGAGGCGTACAGGCGCTATCGCGGAACTGGAGGCAGGCGTGCAGTCCGAAGTGCACCCCGTTGCTGAATCTCTCCCCGGCGAAGGCCCGCCCGGCGGCCTCTCCCGCAGGACACTGAGGAACGAGACACTCATCGTCCTCGCGCTCTCCCTCGGGGCCAGCGCGGTGTCCGCCCTCATCAGCTTCGTGGGAGCACTCACCGAACCCGGCGGCCTCAAGGACCAGGCGGCGAACCTCAACAGTTCCCACGCGCCCGGCCGCCCCTGGCTCGATCTCGCCTGGCAGCTCTTCGGGATCGCCACCGCGCTGGTTCCCGTAGTGCTCGTCGCCCACCTGCTCCTCAGGGAACGCGCGGGCGGACTGCGCGCTCTCGGCCTCGACCGCCGACGCCCCGGGTTTGACCTCGGGTGGGGAGTCCTGGTGGCCGCCGCCATCGGAGGCAGCGGACTGCTGCTCTACCTGGGCGCCCGAGCGGCCGGCGCGAACCTCACCGTCGTCCCCGAATCACTGCCCGACGTCTGGTGGAAATTCCCGGTACTGATCGCCTCCGCCGTGCAGAACTCGGTCGTGGAAGAAGTGATCGTCCTCGGCTACCTGCTCCGCCGCCTCGGCCAGTTGGGATGGTCACCGACGGCCGCGCTCCTAGCCAGCTCGCTCCTGCGCGGCTCGTACCACCTGTACCAAGGCATCGGCGGATTCGTCGGCAACGTCGTGATGGGCGCACTCTTCGTACTTATCTACCGCCGCTGTGGACGACTAGCCCCCCTCATCATCGCCCATGCCACCATCGACCTAGTCGCATTCACCGGCTACGCCCTCCTGGCGGGGAGGGTGGGGTGGCTGCCGACGGGGTGAGGGGGAGTGGGGTGGGGGTGGGGGGGAGGCCCCCCGGGGGAAGCGGAGATCAAACGGGGACGCCGCCACTTACCCCCGCCACCTCCCCACCCGACCTTCTCTCCCCAGCCACCCCTCCCAGCCACCCCCCCCAGCCACCTTCCCCCAGACCACCCCCCCCACCCGCCGCCGACCGCCCCGCCTCACCGCGCAGGTCGCGTCTCACCGCCCAGGTCGCGCCGCCTCCGTCAGTTCGCCCCTGATGACGGTCACCGCGCTGCCGGTCAGCAGCGTGCGATCGCCGCGCAGCGTGGTGCGGACGAGGCCGGTACGGGTGGAGCCCTGGAGCCCGGTCAGCTCGTCGCGCCCCAGCCGCGCTGACCAGAACGGCGCGAGCGCCGTGTGCGCGCTCCCCGTCACCGGGTCCTCGGCGATGCCGACGCCGGGGAAGAAGCAGCGCGTGGCGAAGTCGTAGTCGCCGTCCGGGTTCTCGGCGCGCGCGGTGGCGATCACGCCCCGCTCCCCGAACCGGACCAGCGCCGCGAGATCGGGCGACAGCTCGCGGACGGTCCGCTCGTCCGCCACCTCCACCAGCAGGTCCCCCACCTGCGGGCCCGTCTCGTACGTGGAGACCGGCTGGGTACCGAGTGCCGCGGCCAGCCCCTCCGGTACCGGTACGGCGGTGAGCGGCGCGGTCGGGAAGTCCATCCCGATGGAGCCGTCGTCGGACGCGGTGGTGGTGAGTACGCCGCTGCGGGTGGCGAAGCGCACCGTGCCGGTGGCGATGCCGGCGGAGTGCAGGACGTGCGCGGTGGCGAGCGTGGCATGGCCGCACATGTCGACCTCGGTGGCAGGCGTGAGCCAGCGCAGCGCCCAGTCCGCCTCGTCGCTGTCCGGGAGCGGCAGCGCGAACGCGGTCTCCGAAAGATTCACCTGGGCCGCGACCTGCTGCAGCCAGGACTGCTCGGGATACGACGAGCCGTCGAGCGGGACGACTCCCGCCGGGTTGCCGCCGAAGGGATGGTCGGTGAAGGCGTTGACGATATGGATCTGCATGACGTGAGCGTAAGCACCCTGGCCCATGAGCAATGAGTGCCAATCGAAGGAAATTGGACTGGCCTGAGGGCCGTTGGATTGGCGCCGGCCCGCCATCACCCGTTTGGCATGTCAATGTGGCCGCCTTCTATGAGGCCACTCCGAATCTTCTCCATGTCGACGCTTGTCGGCCGAACGCTTCCGATATATCGTTGAAGCATCGCGACAGATCAAAGATAGGAGTGACGCGAAGATGCGAGCACATGGACATGAACACTGGAACTCCGGACGCCGAGGTGGCGGTCGGGGTGAGTACGAGGGGCGGCGTGCCGCCTTCGGGCCGTTCGGGCCGCCCTTCGGTGGGCCTCCGTTCGGCGGCGGTCGAGGTCGAGGGGGTCCGCGCGGTCGTGCGCGGCGCGGTGACGTACGCGCCTCGATCCTGGCGCTGCTCAAGGACCGCCCCATGCACGGTTACGAGATGATCCAGGAGATCGCCGAGCGCAGCGGCGGCGCGTGGAAGCCGAGCCCCGGTTCGGTCTACCCGACCCTGCAGCTGCTGGAGGACGAGGGCCTGATCGCCAGTCGGAGCGAGGGCGGCAAGAAGCTGTTCGAGCTCACCGACGAGGGGCGTACGGAAGCGGAGAACGGCTCGGACGCCCCTTGGGAAGACGCCGGTCGTGGCGTCGACTGGGAGGCGATGAGTGAGATCCGTAAGGCCGGCGGCGGCCTCGTCGAAGCCTTTCGGCAGGTGTGGGCGACCGGTACGCCGGAGCAGCGCGAGAAGGCGATCGCCGTGGTCAACCGGGCGCGGAAGGATCTCTACCTGATCCTCGCCGAGGATGAGTGAGCCGGTCGGCCCATGGTGGAGGCGAGGGCCGTGGTCGTGACGATGTCCGACCGCGGCCCTCGTGTGCTCAGCCGGTCGGCAGGCCGGCCGTTCAGTGGCTCGGCTGCTCAGGAGACGAGCTGAGCCCGTGGCAAGACCGCTGGTCAGTCGATCGGGCCGGTCAGCTGGTCAGGCCACGAGCCCCGCGAGTCTGTCGAGGGACTCGTCGAGTGCCGACTTCGCCGAATCCTTGAGCTTGCCGGCCATCAATGACACGGCCGCGCCGGTGAACGACCCGTCGATCCGGACGGTCGTCGCCTCGGTCGCGGGCCCGTCCGTTTCCTCCGTGCCGGCCGGCGTGAGGGCGTACCGCATACGGAGGGTGACGCCCATCGGTCCCTTGCCCTCTATGTCGAGCAGGCGTGCGGGTTCCACGGCGCGTACCGTCCAGCTCACCTCGGCGGGGAAGCCCATGAGCTTCATGTTCTCCGCGTAGGTGGCCCCGGGCTCCAGCGTCGCCGGGCCCCCTTCGGGGAAGCCGGTGTGGGTGGCGTTCCACCGGCCGTAGGCGTCGAAGTCGGTCACGTGGCGCCAAATCTCTTCCGCTGGTGCTGTGATGCGGGCCTGGGTGGTGACGTCGGCCATGTGGGCACCCCTTGGTGACGGCCCGGTGGGCCGTCCTCGTCGGCGATGATCCTGGCGAGAGCTCGGTG
Source organism: Streptomyces sp. NPDC047117 (assembly GCF_040643545.1). Taxonomy (NCBI): domain Bacteria; kingdom Bacillati; phylum Actinomycetota; class Actinomycetes; order Kitasatosporales; family Streptomycetaceae; genus Streptomyces; species Streptomyces sp. NPDC047117. Next base: position 17,619 of record NZ_JBEYUN010000024.1, read on the forward strand.
ACCGTGCGTCCGGCCGAGCCTTCACTCCGGTGGTGCCGCGGAAGGTAGCCGCTGGTGGCGCAAGGTTCAAGGCTGATGACCCGTCAGGTTGCTGGGTGCGCACCGGCGGGGTGCGAGGGCGCGTACGCATCCCTGGGCGCCCGCGTACGTGCCGGGCATATCATCCGTAGGGATGAGATTTCCTTACCAGGTGCCCAACCATGGTGGGATGCGCAAATGCTCCCTCCCGGGGATGTTCCGGTAGCAGGAGGCTGGTGGGGTGGGGTACGTGCAAAACCGTACTGCGTACAACAGCGGAGCGGGTCCGTCCCCGGAGGATCTCGACGCCTGTCTGACTGCCGAGCTCGCGTCGGTGCTCTCAGCTGCCCGCAGGCGGGCCACGCGTGATGGAGACCGGCAGGTGGACACTGCCCACCTGCTGCACGGACTTCTCGAATCCGACCCCGCCGTGCGCGAGGTGGTCGATCCCGAAGGGGACAGGACGGCACGGCTGCTGGGCTATCTCGTGCAGCGCAGCATCGGTTACGGCCTGCAGTGGCACGGCACCGTGGAGGACTCCGGGGCCGTGCCGATGGTGGCCGAAGGCGGGGTTCCGGGCTGGTCGCCGGCCGCGGCGGCCGCCATGGACGGCGCGCTGGACCGTGCGCACGCCCGTTACGCCATGCATGCCGGGTGTCTCGATCTCCTGGCCGCACTCGTCGACGACTCCGAGTGCCGGGCCGTCGAAGTGCTGCGCCGTGCCTCTGTCGACACGGTGCTCCTTGCGGCGCGGCTCGACCGGCAGACCCAGGAAGTGGTGGCGGACGAGTTTTAGTTCCCGGGGCTTCACCTGCGACGGCACGCCTGCCGCAGTAAGCCGCGATGTTCTCTCTCCGCCCTTGCCGTGACAGGGGTCTCGGTGGTGAAGCTGCTGACCTCCCCTGTCATGATGGCCGGATGCACGAGACTTCGGGGACGGAAACGAGCCTGCGTGGCCGGTCGAGAGGGTTCGGGCTAGGCCTCGCTCTCCTGTCGGCGTTGGCCTTCGGAGGATCGGGTGTGGCCGCGAAACCGCTGATCGCGGCCGGTCTGGAACCGCTGTACGTCACCTGGTTGCGGAGCGCGGGCGCCGCCCTCGTCATGCTGCCGGTCGCCTGGCGCCACCGCGCCCTGCTGTTCCGCCGCCCCGCACTGCTCATGGGCTTCGGACTGCTCGCCGTGGCGGGCGTCCAGGCCTGTTACTTCGCCGCGCTGTCCCGTATTCCGGTCGGTGTCGCGCTGCTCATCGAGTACCTCGCCCCCGCGCTCGTCCTCGGCTGGGTGCGATTCGTCCAGCGGCGGCCCGTCAGCCGCGCCGCCGCGGCCGGGGCCGTCCTCGCCGTCGGCGGTCTGGCCTGCGTCGTCGAGGTGTGGGCGGGGCTGAGCTTCGACGTGCTCGGGCTGGCGCTCGCGCTCGGCGCGGCCTGCTGTCAGGTGGGGTACTTCGTCCTTTCCGATCACGGCGGCGACGACGAGGACGGCGCCCACCCGCTCGGCGTGATCGCGTACGGGCTGATCTTCGGCGCGCTCCTTCTGACCGTAGTGGTGCGGCCCTGGAACGTGGACTGGTCGGTGCTCGCGGGCAGCGCCGACATGGACGGCACGACCCTCCCCGCCGTACTGCTGGTCGCCTGGCTCGTGCTGCTGGCGACGGTGCTCGCCTACCTCACCGGCGTGATCTCCGTCCGTCGGCTGTCGCCCCAGGTCGCGGGTGTCGTCGCGTGTCTCGAGGCGGTGATCGCCACCGTACTGGCCTGGGTGCTGCTCGGCGAGCACCTGTCCGCGCCGCAGATCATCGGCGGCGCGGTGGTACTCATCGGCGCGTTCATCGCGCAGTCCAGCACGCCCAAGCCGCCCCGGGACGTGGCCTCGCGTACCGGTGACGAGACGCGCGCGGAGGCGGCGATGCCGGCCGGGTCGACCAGGTCAGCCGGGTCGACCGGGTCAGCCGGGTCGGTCGGCTCGACCGGCACGTAAGGGCGCAGCCCGGTTCTCCTCGATCCTCCTGCCCCCTCACTCCTCGCCCCTTGGCCTCTCGCCCGTCGCCTCTCACCCCTCACGCCTTGCGAGCCGGGGCGGAGGTTTGCCCGGCCGCGGGGCGTCGTCGGAGGGCGCGCCCCAGGGGTGGACGGGCGTGGCCGGCCTCAGAGGTTTTGGAGGTAGGCGGGGACGGCCGTGCCGGGGGCCAGGTCGTCGGAGGGTATGAGCGGGCCGTATGTCGGAGCCACCGGTACGACGCCGCTCCAGTGGGGGAGCGAGAGATCTTCGGGCTCGTCGTTCGGCCCGCCGGTACGGATCTTGGCGGATACCTCCGTCAGGTCGAGCCGGATGACGGCCGTGGCGGCGAGCTCCCTGGTGTTGCCGGGGCGGGAGTCGGCGGCGCGGCCGGGCAGGACGTGATCCACCAATGCGTCGAGCGCTGCCGTCTTTTCTTCCGGGTCGGTGACCTGGTGGGCGGTGCCGTGGACCACGACGCTGCGGTAGTTGATGGAGTGGTGGAAGGCGGAGCGGGCGAGGACCAGGCCGTCGACGTGGGTGACGGTCACGCACACCGCCAGGCCGGGGTCCGTCCCGCCGGCCATCCGCAGCGGTCGTGAGCCGGTGGACCCGTGGAGGTAGAGGCGGTCGCCGACCCTGCCGTAGAGCGTGGGGAGCACGACCGGGGCGCCGTCGCGGACGAAGCCGAGGTGGCAGACGTACCCGGCGTCGAGGATCGAGTGCACGGTGTCGTGGTCGTACGCGGCGCGGTCGGCGGACCGGGTCGGGACGGTGCGCTCGCCCGGAGCGTAGGCGGCGGGGGACTCTGCGCCGGCTTCGGCCGTTGTGGTGGATGCGGGCTCAGGCATGTTGCCAACTCCATTGCACTAGTGCATAATCATGTTTGTGCTAGGAGAGTATCGGATTGAAGGGCGGCGCGCATCGGATATTGCCGCCAGCGTCGAGCGAGCCATCGGTGCGGGCGAGCTCCAACCAGGTGAAGTCCTCCCGCCCATGCGGGAGTTGGCTGTCTATCTCGAGGTGAATCCCAATACGGTCGCGTCCGCGTACCGGACGCTGCGTGACCGCGGAGTGGTCGAAACCGCCGGGCGGCGCGGCACTCGCGTCCGGTCGCGCCCGACCAGTACGCCACGCGAGGCGCTGCGGGTCGACGTGCCTCCGGGCGTACGCAACGTGTCCGACGGCAATCCCGACCTCGAGCTGCTTCCGGCGCTGGGCCCGGCGCTCGCCGCCGCGGCCGATCGCGCCGCCGCCCGCCCGACGCTGTACGGCTCGCCGTTGGTGGACGAGGAACTGGCCGGACGGGCGCGAGCCGCGTTCGACGCCGACGGGGTGCCGGCCGGACCGGTCGCCCTCACTTCCGGCTCGCTCGACGCCATCGAGCGGGTCCTCGCCGCGCACCTCCGCCCCGGCGATGCGGTCGCGGTCGAGGATCCGGGGTGGGGGAGTCTGCTGGACCTGATCCCGGCGTTGGGACTGCGCCCCGTTCCGGTCGGCGTGGATCAGGACGGGCCGCTGCCGACGGAGTTGGAGCGCGCGTTGGCGCTCGGCGTACGGGCGGCGATCGTCACGGATCGGGCGCAGAATCCGACCGGTGCGGCGGTGGGCGCGACACGCGCCGAGGAGCTCCGGTCGCTGCTGGCCGACTACCCGACCGTTCTGCTGGTCGAGGACGACCACAGTCACCCCATCGTCGACGTTCCGCTGCGACCCCTGGCGGGGGTGACCGACCACTGGGTGCTGATCCGGTCGACGGCCAAGGCGTACGGCCCGGACCTGCGGCTGGCGGTCGTCACCGGCGACACGGTCACGGTGGACCGGCTCCGCGGACGGCAGCGGCTCGGGCCCGGCTGGGTGAGCCATCTGCTGCAGGACACGGTGATCCATCTCTGGCGGACGGAGGCCGTGGACCCGGCCGAGGTCGCCGAGTCCTACGGGCGTCGCCGCGACGAACTGATACGGGCCTTGGCCGAGCGGGGTGTCGAGGCGCACGGCCGGAGCGGGATGAACGTGTGGGTGCCGGTCCCGGACGAGACGGGCGCGGTGTCACGGCTGCTGCACGCCGGCTGGGCGGTGGCTCCCGGAGCCCGGTTCCGGATGGATTCGCCGCCCGGCATACGGATCACGGTGTCCAGCCTCTCCCACGAGGACATCGAGCCGCTCGCCACCGCCGTGGCCACGGCCTGCCTGCCGGGGGAGGCCCGTCGATACGTCTGATCGATCAGTACGTCTGATGCGTCGGTACGCCTGACCGCTTCGGTGCGTCTGACCGCTCGGCGGTATGTGGGGCCCGGGCGCGACGGCCTGGGCCCGGCTGGGGAAACGCAGGAAGGGGAACGGGGGACTGGCTGGGAAGGTCAGGAACGGGACGGGCGGGGGCGGCTCTGGGTGAGGGCGGCGCCGGCCAGGACGATCAGGGCGCCTACCGGGGTGTTCCAGCTGAGGTGTTCGCCCAGGACGGCGACGCCGGCGGCGGTGGCGATGACCGGGATGAAGTACGTGACCATCTGCGCGGTGGTGGGGCCGACCTCGGCCACCAGGCCGTACTGGAGGAGGAAGGCGAAGCCGGTGCCGAGGGCGCCGAGAGCGATGATCGACAGCAGGGGGACGACGGGGAACGAGGTGGGGAGAGCGGTGAAGAGCGGCGTCACCACGGCCAGTTGCAGTGTGGCGAGCAGCAGCTGGGCGCTGGACATGGAAAGGCTGGAGTTCTTGGAGCCCGCGAGGGTGCGGCGGACGTAGATCCAGCCGATCGGGTAGCAGAGCGAGGCGCCCAGGGCCATGAGCGTGCCCAGGGGATCGGTACCGGAGAAGCCCTGCCAGGCGCCGAGGACGGTCAGTACGCCGAGGAAGCCGAGGCCCAGGCCCGCGACGCGGCGGCGGGTGGGGCGGTCCTCGGACAGCGCCACGACGGAGAGGGCCATGCCCCACAGCGGGGAGGTGGCGTTGCAGATGCCGGCCAGAGTGGAGGGGATGGTCAGTTCGGAGTACGCGAAGAGTGAGAAGGGCAGCGCGTTGAGGAACAGGGCGGACACCGCCAGGTGAGCCCAGGTGCGCCGGTCGCGTGGCAGCCGGTCCCGCTTGGCGATGAGCACGGCGGTGAGTACGGCCGTTCCGAAGATCATGCGGCCGAACGTGACCTGGAGCGGGGCGTACCCCTGGGTGCCGACCTTGATGAACAGGAAGCTGAAGCCCCAGATCAGCGCCAGTACGGCGAACCGGATGCGCCAGTCGAGCGCGGAACGGGGCGTGGCGCGGCGAGACGTCCTCGCCGGGGTGCTTCCGCCGCTGCCGCGATCGATGCCAGGGGCGGGGGCCGTGGAGAGGGGGCCGGGTGCTTGTGCGGGAGCAGGGTGGGGTGACGAGGAGGAGGGGGCGGTGCTCATGGCGTCAACGATCGCGTGCGGTTATCGCGTAGCACAAGTGAGTTTTTGTGGGCCCTACCGCGTAGCATCGCTTATATGTTGAACATGGAGAGGCTGCGGACGCTCAGCGCCGTGGCGCGGCACGGTTCGGTGCGCGCGGCGGCCGAGGGGCTGCACGTCACCACCTCCGCCGTCTCGCAGCAACTGGCCAAGCTGGAGCGGGAGACGGGGCAGCAGCTGCTGGCCAAGAACGGGCGGGGAGTGCGCCTGACCGACGCGGGGCGGCTGCTCGCCGGTCACGCGGCGCGCATCCTCTCGCAGGTCGAGCTGGCCGAGGCCGAGCTGGAGGCGCACCGCGGGCAGGCGGTGGGGGAGCTGCGGATGGGGGCCTTTCCCACGGCGGCACGTGGACTGTTCCCGGACGCCCTTGCCGCGCTGCTCGTCGACCATCCGCAGCTGCGGGCGCGGTTGTCGGAGATGGAGCCGGGCGACTCGGTGCGGGCGGTGGTACGGGGCGACATCGACCTGGGTGTCGTACTGGACTGGTACAACCGGCCGTTGTCGCTGCCGGAGGGGCTGGCCAAGGCTCCGCTGCTGGACGATCCGGCGGATGTCGCCATGCCGTCGGACCACCGGCTGGCGGGGCGGCGGACGGTGGAGCTGGAGGACTTTGCGGACGACGCGTGGATCTCCTGGCCGCAAGGGGAGTTCTGCCACGACTGGCTGATGTTCACGTTGCGCAGTAAGGGGATCGAGCCGCGGATCGCGCACATGGCAGAGGAGCACGGCACGCAGCTCGCGCTGATCGCCCGGGGACTGGGGGTGGCGGTGGCGCCGCGGCTCGGGAGGGGGCCGGTTCCGGAGGGCGTCAGCGTGGTGCCCGTACGGCATCCGATGCGGCGGCATGTGTACGCGATCTGGCGCGCCGACGCGGACCGCCGCCCGTCGATCCGCGCGGCGGTCGGGGCCCTGCGCGAGGTGGGGCGGGCGTTGGAGGTGTGAGGGGGAGGTGGGGTCAGGGCGGGGAGGGCCCCGGAGCGGAGGTGGTGAGTGGGGGAGATGGGGAGGGGGCGTCGGGGGGCCGGGGGCTGTCTGCCAGCAGCGGTTGCCCTTTCGCCCGGCCCGGCTCGGCTCGGCTCGGCCCGGCCCGGCTCGGCTCGGCCCGGCTCTGACCCGACCGGCCCGGCCCGGCCCTGGCCCGACCGGCCCGGCCCGGCCCTGACCCGACCGGCCCGGATCGGTCCGGGCCCGACCGGATCGGTCCGGGCCTGACGTGACCTGCTCCCTGGCACCGTCGCCGGCAGGGGGCCGGGGCGGTGACAGGGAGCAGGGGGCGGGTGCCCGGGATCTGGTACCTGGTGCCTGGTGCTTGGTTGGGGCGGGGTGGGGTCAGTTGGCTGGGACGATGCCGCGGATGACGCCGAGGGACATCAGGTCCTGAGGCCGTAAGTGGAGCTGGTCGGCGGTTCGGGGGACGTCGGAGGGGGTGCGTTTGAGGATGGCGGTGGCCAATTCGGGGGCGATGACGGAGAAGTAGCTGTCCGGGGTCGCCCACAGGCGGCCCGGCGCGGCCAGTGCGAGCGCGCCGCCCGAGCCGCCCTCGCCGATGAGCAGCGAGGTCAGCGGAGTGCGCGCTTCGGCCATCGCCGTGAAGAGGTCCGCGATGGCGGCGCCGGCGCCGGACCGTTCGGCCGCCGCGTCGTTGGCCGCGCCCGGCGTGTCCACGAGGGTGAGGACGGGGATGCGGAGCCGGTCGGCGAGGCGTACGAGGCGGGCCGCGGTGCGGAAGCCGGCCGGGCGGGTGGCCGTACCGCACTGTGCCGCGTACGCCACCGTACGGCCGGCCCGGTGGCCGAAACCGCAGCGCATGCCGTCGTCCACGCCTCCGCAGCGGTCGCCGCTGATCTCCTCACGCCAGTCGAAGTACGTGTCCAGGTACGCGTCGGCGTGCGGGCGTGCGGGGGCGCGGGTCCGCTGCACCGCGCTCCAGCCCGATTCCGGCAGGTCGCCTGCGCCCTGCGCGGTCGGTACCGGTGCCGATTCCTCGTCCGAGGTGGTCAGCAGCCGCAGCCAGCGGGCGAGGGTGACCCGCAGCCGCTCGGGCGGTACGACCGCGTCGATGTGGCCCGTGGCCAGCTGGCCTTCGGCGGTGTACGCGGACGGGTCGGCGTCGGCGGGACGTACGCGGGAGCCGGCGAAGCCGACCTGTGCGCCCGGCAGCGCGAGGATGACGTCGGCTCCGGCGCCGAGCGTCGCCCAGCCGCCGCCGGTCGTCGGGTCGCGCAGGACCGCGAGCTGCGGGAGGCCGGCGGCGCGGGTGAGCGCGGACTGCCCGGCGATGCGCTGGAGCTGGGTGAGGGCGAGCATGCCCTCCTGCATGCGGCTGCCGCCGGTGGCGATCAGGGAGACGACCGGGAGGCGGAGTTCGCGGGCCCGGGTGTACGCGGCTTCCAGACGGTCGCCGGTGTGCCGGCCGAGGGAGCCGCCGAGGTAGCGGAACTCGAAGGAGATGACGACGGCGGGGGTGCCGCCGAAGTCGGCGGTGCCGCAGACGACGGACTCGCGTTCGCCGGTCGTCACCGTGGCACGGGCCCGCGCGGCACCGTAACCGTCCCAGCGGAGGGGACCGTCGTCGGCTGCCGGGGCGTGCTCCGGTTCCGCGGATGCGGGCTGTGCCGATGCGGGCTGTGCCGATGTGGGCTGTGCCGATGTGGGCTGTGCCGATGCGGTCTGTGCCGATGCGGGCTGTACCGGTGCGGGCTGTACCGATGCGGGCTGTCCCGACGGGGGCTGCGCTGATGTGGGTTCCTGGGAGGCGCGCGCCCCGGCCGGCTCCTGCGGTGGGGGCGCCGGCTCGGGCGGGCCGTGGGCCGGCCTGGACGAGGCGGTTGCTCCGTGTCCTGCGGCGGCGGGGCCGTGGCCCTTGACCCTGTCGGTCGGCCCCGGCTCCCGTACGACGGGCTCCGAGCCGGGGAAGGGCCGGAAGGTTCCCTCGTCCGTCAGGCGGGCCAGTACCTCCCGCGCGGAGAGCCGGGCCGAGGGCGCACCCTCGGCATCCGGCACCCCGCCCGCGGACGGCCCGCCCGCGGGACCCGACGCCCCCCGGCCCGGACGTACCGCCCCCGACCCCGACGACGCCCCCTCATCGTTCGTGTGGTTACGCATGGAGGCCCCGCTTGAGGATCTTGCCCATGTCGTTGCGCGGGAGGGCGTCGAGGAAGTGGACGATGCGGGGGCGCTTGTGGGGCGCGAGCTGGGCGGCGACGTGGTCGATGAGTTCCTGCGCCGTCGGTGCCGCGCCGCCGTTCTCGTCGGTGTCGGCGACGATCCAGGCCACGATGCGCTCGCCGAGGTCCTCGTCCGGTTCGCCGGTGACCGCGGCTTCGGCGACGCCGGGGTGTTCCAGCAGCGAGTTCTCGATCTCGCCCGCGCCGATCTTGTAGCCGCCGCTCTTGATCAGGTCGGTGGCCTTGCGGCCGACGATCCGGTACCGCCCGCCCGCATCCCGGGTGGCCATGTCGCCCGTACGGAACCAGCCGCCGTCGAACGCCTCGGCCGTCGCGTCCGGCCGGTTCAGGTACTCCACGAAGAGGTTCGGGCCGCGTACCTGGATCTCGCCGACCGTCTCGCCGTCGCTCTCCTCGATGGCCGTGCCGGACTCGTCGACCAGGCGCGCGTGCACGCCCGGCAGCGGCACGCCGACCGTTCCCGGCGCGGCGGTGTCGTCGGCCCGGACGGCGGTGTTCATCAGGGTCTCGGTCATCCCGTACCGCTCGACGACCCGTGCCCCGGTCGCCGCCGTGATCTTCTGGTGGTCCGTCAGCGGCAGCGCGGCCGAGCCGGAGACCAGCAGCCGCGCACCGCCCAGCGCCTTGGCGAGCGCCGGGTTGTCGCCCGCCTCGGCGGCCAGCCGGTGGTACATCGTCGGCACGCCGAACAGCATCGTGCCGGGCCCGGCCAGTTCGCGCGCGACGCCCTCGGTGGAGAAGCGGCCGAGGTGGTGCACGGTGCCGCCGCGGCGCAGCGGGCCGAGAATGCCCAGGATCAGGCCGTGGACGTGGAACAGCGGCAGGCCGTGGACGAGTACGTCGTCAGCGGTCCACTGCCACGCGTCCTCCAGCGCGTCGAGCGTGGACGCGATCGCCCGCCGAGGGATCACCACGCCCTTGGGGCGGCCCGTCGTCCCGGAGGTGTACACGATGACGGCGGGAGCCTCGGCACCCGGCTCCGGGGGCAGCTCGACCACCCCGTCCGCCGCCCCGCCTGCCGCACCGGCCGGAGCGCCGGGCTCGGCGCTCGCACCGCTCGCGCCCGGCTCCCCGGCCGCCGTACCGGGTTCGCTTCCCTCGGCCGTCGCGCCCGATTCGGTCCCCTCGTACGGATCGACGTCGATGCGGGGCAGTGCGGCGAGCGGGCCGGGGAGTTCGGCGTCCGGTTCGGCCAGGACGAGCGTGGGCGCGCTGTCGGAGACGATGTGCGCGAGCTCGCTCTCGCCGATCTTGGGGTTGACCGGTACGGCCGGGATTCCGGCGAGCAGCGCCGCGACCACGGCGACCGAGGTCTCCATCGTGGGCGTGGCCCACACCGCCACCCGCCGCTCGGCGCCGATCCGCGCCGCGAGCGTGCCTGCGGACGCGGCGAGCTGGCCGTACGTCAGCGCGCGGTCCTGGAAACGCAGTGCGGTACGGGAGGACGCCGTACGCAGCGCCGGGAAAAGCTCGTTCACCGAAACTCCTTCGTTCTCTTGCTGGGTGGGTACCCACTCCTGGATACCCCAGGTCCCTGTGGAACCGTGGCGGGTGATCCCTGCCCGGGACACCCGAGGACGATGACCGAGGTGGCCCCCGCCGTCAGCCGAAGCCCGGTACCACCAGTGCGAGCCAGACCAGTGCCGGTACGGCCACGACCACGAGGGCTCCGTACACCATCAACTGCCGGAAAAAACCGTCCCGGTCGACATTCTTGGCGTTCGCCAGGACCAGTGCGCCGTTCGTGGAGAACGGACTCACGTCGACGACGGTGGCGGAGACCGCGAGCGCCGCGACCATCCCGACCGCCCCGATCGAGCCCTGGGCCAGGAACGGTACGGCCAGGGGGATCAGCGCCCCGATGATGCCGACGGAGGAGGCGAACGCGGAGACCAGCGCGCCGATGTAACACAACAGCAGCGCGGCCAGTAGGGGTATGCCGATACCGCCGACGGCGTGGCCCGCCCAGGTGATGGTGCCCATCTCGTCCAGGACGCCGACGTAGGTGAGGACACCGCAGATCAGCAGCACGGTGGGCCAGGTGATTTCCGAGACCGCGGCCTTGCTGTCCTGCGGCCATACGGCGCTGAGGACGACGGCGAGGGTGATCGCGGTCAGGCCGGCGTCCAGGTCCAGGACGAGGACCGCCACGACCAGCGCCAGCAGTGCGAGGAGGGTGGCCGTGCGGGCCGGTGTGAGGGAGAGGGAGCCCACCGCCGTGGCGTCTTCGCCACTCGTTCGCGTGGTGGTTTCCGTGCCGCTGCGGTCACCCGCGAGCGTGGCGCTCTCCGTGCGGTCACCGGCACCCGTGAGCGTGGTGCTTTCCGTGCGGTTGTCGGCACCCGTGAGCGTGGTGTTCGCGGTACGGGCTCCGCCACCCGTCCGGGGGAGGCGGAGTCCGCCCAGGGCGACGAAGAGGGCTGCCGCGATGACGAGGTTGACGACCAGGCTGGCGGCGAAGAGCGCGAGTGGGCTGCCGGGCAGGTGCTCGCGCGCGACGATGCCGTTGACGGTCGAGCCGTAGATGCTGATCGGCGAGAACCCGCCGGCCTGCGCGCCGTGCACCACCAGCGCGCCCATCAGCAGCGGACTGATGCCGTACTGCGCCGCGAAGCCGAGCGCGAGTGGGGCGACGATCGCCACCGCCGCCGGGCTGACCGCGCCGATCGCGGTGAGCGCGCCCGTGACCGCGAACATCACCCACGGGATGAGCGCGACCCGGCCGCCGACCAGCCGCACCGAGGCGTGCACCAGCCAGTCGGTGGTGCCGTTGGCGCGGGCGATGGCGAAGAGGTACGTCACGCCGACCAGGACCACGAACAGGTCACCGGGGAAGCCGGCGAAGATGTCGTCCGCGCTCATCCCCGCGACCAGCGTGCCCACGCCGAACGCGGCGGCGAACGCCAGCGCGCCCATGTTGATCGACCGGGTGGTGGCCAGTACGAAGACCACGGCGAGCACGAGGATCGAGATCACTTCGGGCGACATCTGCGGCTCCGTTCATGACCGGCCCGAGCGGCCTGAGCGGCCTGACCGGCTGGGAAAAGTGGGGCAGGGACAGGGCAAGGACAGGAACGACGGTCCGGCGGGGTCGCAGGAGGCACCCGGCCCGGACACTGGATCAATGGCCAATTGGCTGAGCCACTTTGATGGCCAAAGGCAACGTGCGTCAATACTCTTGGCACGGCGAACGAACCGAGGGGGCGACCGGATGTCCGAGGCACTGCGGCCGATGACCAGGCCACGGCTCTACGAGCAGGTGGTCGAGAGACTGCGTCAGTACGCCGCCGAGAGCGGGCTGGGCGCGGGCGACCGCCTGCCCCCGGAGCGCGAACTGGCCCAGCGGCTCGGGGTCAGCCGCGCGTCGGTGAAGCAGGCCATCGTGGTGCTGGAGGTACAGGGCCTGGTCGAGGTCCGGCACGGCGGCGGTACCTATCTCGTGCGAGGGACCCTGGACGCCGCTGAGCCCGTCGAGCGGCTGGTCGAGCGCCGCCGCCGGCTGCCGGACGTGCTGGAGGCGCGCGAGGCCATGGAGACCAAGCTCGCCGAACTGGCCGCCCGCCGGCGTACGGACGCCGACCTCGAAGCGCTCGACGACGCCCTCGCGCACATGGCACAGGAGGTCGCGGACGGCGGACCGGGCGTGGAGGGCGACCGCCGCTTCCACGCCGCCGTCACCGCGGCCGCGCACAGCACGCTGCTCGCCGAGTTCATGCGCGCCATCGCCGAGCAGATCACCGAGAGCCGAAACGAATCGCTGCGCCAGCCCGGCCGCCCCAAGCGCTCGCTCGCCCAGCACCGCCGGATCCTGGAGGCCATCAGGGAAGGCAATCCGAGGAGCGCGGCGACGGCCATGCGCCGGCACCTCCGTACGGTCGCCGAGGTACGGCTACTGACCTGGACGCCGGAGGACGGCGACGACGCGGCGGGTGCGCAGGACGTGCAGGACCACACCCCCGACAGAAGCCCTCACAGCTGACCCCTCAGGCCCTGTCCCGCGGGCACTGCTCCTCAGGTACGGCCTCTCACTCCGGGATCTTGCGGAAGTCCCACGACACCACCGCGTCCGGGGTGAGGCGCATCCAGGCGTGGCGGCCGTCGTGCAGCATCGTCTCCATGCCGAAGTACTTCTCCGCGAGGAGACGCTCGGGCTCGATCAGCTCCGGGCAGGGCTCGCCGTGGCGCGGTGCCTCGCCGACGAACTCCACGCTGCCCGACAGTTCGGCGCCGCGCAGCTCGCCGTACTCGTGGCCGTCGTCGACCACGACCGCCGTGCGCGGGTCCTTCACGAGCTGCGCCCAGCGCTTGCTGCGGGTGAGCGAGTACAGCCACATCGACGTGCCGTCCCATACGAACCACAGCGCGCCGACATGCGGTGCGCCGTCCGGGCCGACCGTGGCGATCCGGCAGGTCCGCTGCCGGGTCAGGAAGGTGTCCAGCTCCTCCGGGCTCATCATGATCCGGCGTCCTCTGCGCTGCCCCGCCGCTGTCGCCATCTGCCGCCACCTCCGGTGTGCCGTACGTCCCGTGTCCGCGCCGGCCCCGGTCCGACCGGCCGGCGGCGGACCCTGGCCGTCTGACCAAGTGTCAGGAATCATGGGCCCTCCGCTCAGCGAACGCAATGGACCCTCGGGCCCGACCGTCCGCCCCCAGGAGGCACCCCGCATGGCCACGGAAGCACAGGCAAACCAGGCCGCTCATCTGGTGGAGCAGCTCGACCCCGCAACCACCGCGCTGCTCACCGTCGAGTGCCAGAACGGCGTCGTCGGACCGGAGAGCGCACTGCCCGAACTCGCCGAGGCGGCGCGCACCACCGGCGCGCTCGCCCAGGTGGCCCGGCTGACCGACGCCGCGCACGAGGCCGGTGTGCAGGTACTGCACGCGGTCGCCGAACGCCGGCCCGACGGCCGCGGCGCCAGTCACAACGCCCGTCTCTTCCATGCCGCCGGGCGGCTGCCCGTACAGCAGATCACCGGGTCGGACGCGGTGCGGATAGCCGATCCGGTACCGGTGGCCGAGGAGGACCTGATCGTGCGCCGGCTGCATGGGCTGTCGCCGATCGCCGGTACGGACGTGGACGCGCTGCTGCGCAATCTCGGCGTCCGCAACATCGTGGTCGTCGGCGTCTCGGCGAACGTGGCGATACCCAACGCGGTCTTCGACGCGGTCAACCTCGGCTACACGGCGGTGGTGCCGGCCGATGCCATCGCCGGGGTGCCCGCCGAATACACCCCGGCCATGGTGCGCAACACGCTCGCCCTCGTGGCCACCGTCACCTCCACGGACGCGGTGCTCACCTGCTGGAAGCGGCCGCGCCAGGAGCGGTGAGGGGAGCAGGGGGAGCGGCGGGCGTTGCCCTCAGGCCAGTTCGATCTCGCCGCCGCTGACCTTCAGCGGTACGGAGGACAGGCCCTTGGTCGCCGGGCCGTGGCGCACGCTGCCGTCCGCGATGGCGTACTTGCTGCCGTGGCAGGGGCAGTCGATCGTGCCGTCGCTGACCTTGCCGACCAGGCAGCCCGAGTGGGTGCAGACCGCGGAGAAGGCCTTGAAGTTGCCCTCGGACGGCTGGGTCACCACGATCTTCTGTGCCTTGAAGATCTTGCCGCCGCCGGAGGGGATCTCCGAGGTCTTGGCCAGTGCCTTCCCGCCGCCGCGGCTCGGGCCGCTGCCCTCGGACGACTCCGAACCGCCCGGCGACGGCGATGACGAGCCGTAGTTGCCGCCCCCGCCCCCACCGCCCCCGCTGTCGTTCCCGCACGCCGCGAGCGCCGCGGTCAGCCCCGCGGCACCGGCCGCCGCCACGAACGTACGCCGGGCGCTGCCGGGGCGCGGCGCCGATCGGGCATCGCCGGGCCTTCTGGCATGGCCGGCCGATCCGGCGTTCTCCGGCGATCCGGCGTTCTCCGGCGATCCGGCGTTCTCCGGTGATCCGGCGTTCTCCGGTGATGGTGAACTCATGGTGCCTCCACAGGCCCCGGTCCCGGTCGGGAGCCGGGACGGATCCTGAGGACCGGTGGTGTACCGGTCCCGTGCGGGTGTCCACTGGCTCTTGTGAAGGTTCCATACGGACCGCGAGCCTCCGGTGTTCAGTGGCTCGGCCGACCGGGTGTTTCGAGCGGCGGACCATCGACCGTCGGCACAGCGGGAGAACGAAAGGCCGTGCGACCCGGCCTACGGTGCGTACTCCGTGGGCGTGGGGAGTATCCGTTCCGCGACCTTCAGTACGTTGTGCAGGGCCGTCGACTCGTTGTCCGCGTGCCAGGCGAGGGCGATCGGCAACGGGGCCACCTCGCCCGCCAAGGGGCGGAAGATCACCTGCTCCAGGCGGATGCGGCGGGCCGACTCGACGACCAGCGCCACGCCCACCCCGGCCCCGACCAGGCCGAGGAGGTGGTACGAGTCCGGTGCTTCCTGGGTGATGCGTGGCGCGAAGCCGGCGTTGCGGCAGGCGTGCACCGCCGCGTCCCGTACGGCCGAGCCGCGCGCGGCAGGTAACGTCACGAAGTGCTCCGCCGCCAGCTCGGCGAGGTCGACCACCTCCCGCGCGGCCAGCGGGTGGCTGTCCGGCAGTGCGCACACCAGCCGCTCGACGCGGACGACGCGGGAGAGGATGCCGCGGCGTACGGGGAGCGGGACGAAGCACAGGTCGAGGGTGCCGTCGGCGATCCGGTCGAGCGCCTCGCCGGAGTGCACCTGGCCCTGCAACGCCAGTTCGATGCCCGGGAATTCGGCGGTGACGGCGCGGGCCAGCGGGGGCAGTGCCGCGTAGCCGCCGGCGTCCGCGTACCCCATCGTCACCCGGCCCGCCTCGCCCAGACTGACCGACCGCACCGTGCGGCGCGCGGCGGAGGCGTCGGCGAGGAGGCTGCGGGCCGGTGCCAGCAGGGCCTGGCCGGCCGCGGTCAGCCGGACCGAGCGCGTGGTGCGCTCGAAGAGGGTGGCGCCCAGGTCCCGTTCCAGCAGCCGGATCTGCTGGCTGAGCGGGGACTGGGCGATGTGCAGGCGTTCCGCCGCCCGGCCGAAGTGCAGCTCCTCGGCGACGGCCACGAACCCGGAGAGATGGCGCAGTTCCACGCGCCGCACCCTCTCAGGGTGCGCGACCGCCGCTCAAGCGCGGTACGCGGGCCCCGGACCGGGCGGCCGGGTTCCGGCGGCGTTCCGGCCAGATCCGGTCCGCACCGCTCGCATCCGGTTGCCTCAGGCGGACCCCGGGCCCCCCGCCACCGGCTCCGTGCCGATGCCGAGCGCGTCCCGGAGGAAGTCGCGCTGGAAGAGGAGGAGGTTCTCGTTCACCCGGTCGTCGGCGGGGGCGTGGGTCGCGCCCGACAGGGGCAGCACCGTGTGCGGGCGGCCCGCGGCGAGCAGTTCGGCCGAGAAGCGCAGCATGTTGGCGGGCGCGACGTTGTCGTCGGCCAGGCCGTGGATCAGCAGCAGCGGGCGGCGCAGCAGGTGGCCCCGGCCGGTGAGCGAGGACCGGTCGTAATTCTGCGGCTCCTTGTCGGGATGGCCGAGGAAGCGCTCCTTCCAGTACGTGTCGTACAGCCGCTGGTCGGTGGGTGCCGCGCCCGCCACCGCCGCGTGGAAGACCTCCGGGCGGAGCAGCACCGCGGCGGCGGCCAGGAACCCGCCGAAGGACCAGCCGCGGATCGCCACCCTGGTGAGGTCGAGGTCCGGCACCTGCTCGGCGGCCGCGTGCAGGGCGTCCACCTGGTCCTCCAGGGCGGGTGTCAGCTGGTCGCCGTGGATCTCCTTCTCCCAGGCGGGGCCGCGGCCCGGCGTGCCGCGCCCGTCGGCGACCAGCACCGCGAAGCCCTGCTCGGCGAACCACTGCGAGACGAGGGTGGGCCACCCGCGCGCCGCGACCGCCATCTGCATCCCGGGCCCGGCGTACGGGTCGAGCAGTACGGGCAGCGGCCCCGCACCCGGCTCGTACCAGGACGGGAGGTACAGCGCGGCCCGCAACTCCCGTGCTCCGAGCAGGAGATGGCGCGGGCGCGGGGTGACGTCCGGGGCCTCCGCCAGGGAGGCGAGGGCGGTCACGGCCGGGGAGGCGGCGGTGGCGAAGGCCCCTGCCGCTGTCGTCGCCGTCGCCGTCGCCGTCGCCGTCGTCGCCGTCGTTCCGTCCGCCCGGCGGACCTCCGCGTACGGTCCGTCCGGCGTCAGTCCATGGAAGACGGCCGTGCCGCCACGCACCACGGCCGTATGCGTGCCCGGCCCGTCGCTCAGCCGCACCGGTTTCGCCTCCTCCGTCTCCTTCGCTTTCTCCGCTTTCTCAGCCTCCTTCGCCTCCTCCGGGGCGTGGCGCCACACATGGGTCTCCATCGGGTCGTCGGAGGCGGTGAAGAAGACCCGCTCGCCCTCCGTGCCCAGCACGGCCCGGACTTGGAGACCGGCCGGTGTCACCACCTCTCCGCCGACCGCCAGATGCCGGGTGCCGGCCACGTCGTACGTGACCACCAGCGCGCCGGACGCGGTCCTGACCGGCGTACCGGGCACCGGCTCCACCCACGCGGGGTCCGTCCGCTCGTCGAGCACCGAGGTGGCGCCGGTGTCCGGGTCGACGGCGAGGGTGCGCAGCGTTCGCTGGTCGCGGGAGTGCACCCCGAGGAGCGGGCCGTGCGCGTCCCAGCCGGCGGTGACCAGGTACTCGTACGCCGTCCGGTCCCACACCACCTCGGTGCGGCTGCCGTCCAGCCGGTACACCCACAGGGTCACGTCGGCGTTGGCCGTGCCGGCCACCGGGTAGCGCACCATGCGCGGCGGCCGGTCCGGGCGGGCCGGGTCGCTGATCCAGCGGCGCTGCACCGGTGTGGTGTCCACCCGCGCGACGAGCAGCCGCTCGCCGTCCGGGGACCACCAGTGGGCGCGCAGCCGGCCCATGGACTCCGCCGCGGTGTAATCGGCGAGGCCGTAGCTGATCTCCGGCCCCTCGGCCGCCGCCAGCCGCCGGTCCTCCTGCCCTGCCGCCAGCCGCCGTTCCTGCCCCGCCGTCTCCGCACCGGCCGAGCCCGCAGCGGCGACCGATCCGTCCGCACCGGCCGAGCTGCCCGGTACCGGCACGACGTGCAGCGATCGGCCCGTCACATAGGCGATGTGCCGCCCGTCGGGGGAGGGGCGCGGGTCGACGACGGGGCCCGCCGCCGGGACCGGGAAGGGCTTGCCCTCGTCCGTGCGCACCGCCCACAGTGCGCCGCCCAGCGCGAAGACCGCGAGACGGGCCGCGCTGTCGGTCGCGTACGACACCACTCCGGCGGAGCGCTCGCGGGCCCGCTCCCGGCGCAGCCGCTCCTCCTCCGGCACCTCGGCACCGGCACCCACCAGCACGGTCGGGTCGACGAGCAGCCGCTCCCCGCCCTCCGCGAGCAGCCAGAGCCGGCCTATCGGGTCCCGGCCGCCGCCGGTACGGGTGAACAGGACGCGCTTGCCGTCGGGGGAGAGGGTGAAGTTCCGTGGCACGCCGAGCGAGAAGCGGCGGGTGCGGGCGAATTGGCGGGGGAAGTCCGCGGAGGAAGAAGAGTTCATGAAGGAGTCCTATCGGTAATCCGCGGGACGGCGACAGCGAATACCTCCAGGGGACTGCCAGGGCATCGAAGGCCGGTGACGACCGGTCGTGGCCGGCGGCAAGCCCCAGCAAGCGTTGATAAGTTTGCGCAAGCCCTGAAACAGGCGGCGGCCTCCGCCGACCCTCGCCGCGAGGAAGGCAGTCATGTCGCCCACCCTGACCGACGTCGCCCGACGTGCCGAAGTGGCGCTCTCCACGGCGTCCCGGGCGTTCAGCGAACCCGGGCGGCTGGGTCCGGAGACCTTGCGCAAGGTGCTGGCCGCCGCACAGGAACTGGGGTACCGGCCGGCCGTGCCCCGGGCGTCCGACGCGGCCGGGCGCGCGGAGACCACCGTCGCCGTGGTCGTACCGGACATCGCCAACCCGGTCTTCGGCGCGTTCGTCAAGGCGGCCCAGGGCGTGGGCTGGTCACGGGGGCAGACGGTCGTCCTCGCCGACACCGACTTCGACCCGGACCGCGAGCGGGCGCTGCTCACGTGCATGCGGGAGCAGGCCGACGGCCTGGTCGTGTGTTCGCCGCGGCTGCCCGCCGACGAGGTGCTGTCGCTGTGCGGCCGCACCCCGGCCGTACTGGTCAACCGGGAGACCACCGGGACGGACTGCGTGCTGGCGGACGCGGAGGACGGGCTGCGCCAGGCCGTCGACCACCTCGTCGCGCTGGGCCACCGCCGGCTCGCCTACGTACAGGGCTCCCGGCACTCCTGGTCCAACGCCCGGCGCGTGGAACTCGTCCGTGCGCAGGCCGAACGGGCGGGCATGGAGCTGGAGTTGCTGGGCTGGCAGGCCGAGACCGTGGCCGGCGGCTCCGCCGCGGCCGCCGGTGTGCTCGCCTCCGGCGCGTCCGCCGTGCTCACTCACAACGACCTGATGGCGCTGGGCGTGCTCACGGGAGTCCGCGCGATGGGCGTACGGGTGCCCGAGGAGCTGAGCGTCATCGGCGTCGACGACATCCCCTTCGCCGCGGTGTCGCACCCGGCGCTCACCAGCATCGCGGTCCCGATGGACCGGGCCGGCTCGCTCAGCCTCGACCTGCTGGCACGCGCCGTCGCGGGCGAGCGGCAGACACCCCGGGTGCTGCCACTGCCCACCCAGCTCGTCGTCCGCGGCTCCACGGGCCCGGCCCCACAGGGGGCGGGCACCAGCTGAGGCAACCATTTCCCAACTCGGGCAACCGGTTCCAGGAACCGGTTCCACTAGGATGACGCCGGGCGCGCGGAGAGTGGAGGGCGACATGGCGACACTCGCGGACGTGGCGCGGGCGGCCGGGGTTTCCAAGGCCACCGCCTCGCGCGCGCTGACCCGGCCCGAGATGGTCACCGAGGCGTCGCGGGAGAAGGTGCGGGCGGCAGCGGAGCGGCTGGGGTTCCAGCCCAACCGGAGCGCCCGCGCGCTGACCACGGGCCGTACGGGCATGATCGGCCTGATCGTGCCGACGCTCGCCAACCCCTTCTTCTCGCCGCTCGTGCTCGGCGCGCAGCGCGCCGCCGAAGAAGCCGACGGGCACCTGCTCATCAGCGTGTCCGAGTACAGCGCGGAGCGGGAGGCGACGCTGGCCGACCGGCTCGGGGAGCAGGCCGACGGCGTGGTGATGGTGGCGCCCGTCGGCACCGACGCCGTCCTGCGGGAACGGGCGCGGCACCGGCCGCTGATCCTGGTCGACCGCCGGGTCGGCCGGCTGCCCGCGGTCGTCCTGGACGCCGAGGAAGGCGCCGACCGCCTCGCCGGGCATCTGTTGGAGCTGGGGCACCGGGAGATCGCGTACGTCTCGGGCCCGCCCGGCTCCTGGGCGGACACCCGCCGCCGTGCCGCGCTGGCCGAGCGGACGGCCGCCGCCGGGGCCCGGCTGCATGTGCTGGGGCCGCTGCCGCCCACCTTCGACGCGGGCATAGCGGCCGCCGGGCAGCTGCCCGGCGGGGCGACGGCGGTGCTCGCGTACAACAGCTACCTCACCCTCGGGCTGCTGCACGGGCTGCGCGCCGCCGGGCTGCGGGTGCCGGCGGACGTGAGTGTGGCGGCCGGTGACGACCTCAGCGCGCTCGGGGTGACGGATCCGCCGGTCACCGCGTTGCGGGTGCCGGTCGAGGAGGCGGGCGCCACGGCGGTCCGGCGGCTGCTGGACCTGTGTGCCGGTGCCGGTACGCGGACGACCACCCGGCTGGCGCCCGGCCTGGAGGTCCGCGCGTCGACGGCGCCGCCGCGTACGCGCTGACGGCCGCTCGCCGAGCCGGCCGTCCAGGCGCCCCTTAAAGCGGCCGAGCCGGCCGTCCAGGCGCCCGTCGCCGCGGTCATCACCCGATGTGACGCACTCATGGGTTCCGCCCCGCGGTGGAGCCGTGCGATGCTGTCTGCAACCGGTCTCTGCAACCGGTTTCATGCAGCGTCGCAACGATGCCGCGGAGACCCGGCCCCCGACCTCGCCCTTTCACCCCTGCTGAGGTGCCCATGCCCCACCCCGACGTACCCGGCGCCGCGTCAGCCGCCGGAGCCACGGCGGACGCCCCGCCGCCCCCGGCCCCGGCCTCCCCCTCGGGCTCGCTCCTGGAACGGCTCTTCCGGGTACGCGAGCGCGGCAGCACGCCCCGTACCGAGGCCCTGGCCGGCGCCTCCATGTTCGTGGCGGCGGCCTACGCGGCGGTCGTGGTCCCCGGCCAGCTCGCCAAGGCCGGCATTCCGCTGGGCGCGGCCACCACCGCCGTTCTCATTGCCATCGCGCTGGCCACCCTGTGCATGGGCCTCTTCGCCAACCTGCCGTTCGTCGTCGCGCCCGGGCTGGGCGGCGTCGCGCTGCTCGCTGTGACGATCGTGGGCCAGGACGGGGTGCCCTGGGACGCGGCGCTCGGCATGGTCCTCTGGTCCGGAGTGGCCTTCCTGCTGCTGACCGCGCTCGGCATCCGGGACCTGATCACCCGCATGATGCCGCTGAACCTCAAGTACGCCATCAGCGGCGGCCTCGGCCTCTACATCGCCCTGATCGGCTTCCGCGACAGCGGACTGGTGATCGCCAAGCCCGACAGCGCGGCCCTCGCCGTCGGCGACCTCTCCCGGCCGGCCGGACTGCTCGCGCTCGGCGGCCTCGTCGTCCTCACCGCGCTCGCCACCCGCAAGGTGCCCGGCGCCTTCCTCATCACGATGGCGCTGGTCACCGTCGTGGGCATCCCGCTCGGCGTGACCGAGCTGCCCGACCACCTCTTCGGGCTGCCCGCGAGCCCCGGCCCTGCCGTCTTCCACATCGACATCCTCGGCGCCCTCAAGCCCGAGTATTTCCCGTACATCTTCGCTTTCTTCGTCTCGGAGTTCTTCTCCATGACCGGCACCCTGCTCGCCGTCGCGGGCCGGGCGGGCCTGACCGACGAGCACGGCAACCTGCCGGGCGTCCGCCGGCCCTTCTACGTCGACTCCGGAGCGGTCATCGGCGGCGCCGCACTCGGTGCGCCCAGCATGACGGCGTACCTGGAGTCCTCCGCCGGCGCCGACAGCGGGGCCCGCACCGGGCTGGCCTCGGCGTGGGCGGCGCTCGGCTTCGCCGCGCTGCTGCTCGTCACCCCGTTCGCCACGCTCATCCCGTCGGCCGCCACCGCACCTGTCCTGATGTACGTGGGCCTCACCATGCTGGGCGCCCTGCGCAACGTCGACTTCAAGGACCCGACCGACGCGGTGCCGGCGGCGCTCACCGTGGCCACGACGCTGTTCTTCGGGAACTTCGGCACCGGCATCGCGGTCGGTCTGGCCGCGCACGTCCTGGTCAAGGCCGTCGCCGGCCGCTTCCGGGAGATCCCCTGGGGACTGTGGATCGTACTGATCCCGCTCGGCTACTACTTCTACACGCTGGTCCCCTGACAGCAGCTCTACACGCCGGCCCCCTGACAGTCGCCCGGCGGGACGGCCCCGTGCTCTCCACTTCCCCCACTCCTCTCACCGCCACTTCTTCACTCACCTCCCCACTCGACACAGGAGTTGCCCCCATGACCTCCCAGCGCCCGCACGACCTCCGGATCAGCGGCGGCCAGGTGGTGTCCAGCTTCACCGGAGAGTCGTTCGCCGCCGACGTCCTGGTGCGCGACGACATGATCAGTGGTGTGCTGCCGCCCGGCACGCCCGCCGAGGCGCGTGCCCACCTGGACGCCTCCGGGATGCTGGTCGCGCCCGGCTTCGTCGACGCGCACATGCACATCGAGAGCTCCTTCCTCACCCCGCAGACGTTCGCGGCCCTGACGCTGGCCCGCGGTACGACCACGGTGCTGGCCGACCCGCACGAGATCGTCAACGTCGCGGGCGCCGAGGCGATGCGCTGGATGATCGAGGCGGGTGCCGGCACCCCGCAGACCCAGCTGTGGGGCGTGCCGTCCTGCGTGCCCGCCGTGGAGGGCCTGGAGGACGCCGGGGCGAGCCTGTCGGCCGCCGACATCGACGAGATGCTGAGCTGGCCGGGGGTGATCGCCCTCGGCGAGGTCATGGACTACCGGGCCGTGGTCGGCGGCGACCGGCGGATGCGCGACGTGGTCGGCGTGGCCCGCGAGCGCGGCATGATCCTGGACGGGCACTGCCCGAACCTCAGTGGCGCCGACCTCAGCGCGTACCTCGCCACCGGTGTCGACTCCGACCACACCAAGAACCGCACCGAGGTCGTCCTGGAGAAGGCGCGGCTCGGCATGCTGATGATGCTGCAGGAGAAGTGCCTGCTCCCCGAGGTCGCCGAAGCACTGCTCGCACTGCCGACGCTGCCGCCGTTCTGCCTGGTCACCGACGACCTGGCCGCCGACCACATCCTGGCCCACGGCCACCTCGACCACATCGCCCGGGTGGCCGTGCGCGCCGGGTTCCCCGCCGAGGTCGTACTGCGCGCGCTGACCTGGAATCCGGCCCAGCGGCTGCGGCTGTACGACCGCGGGGTCGTCGCCCCGGGCAAGCGGGCCGACCTGGTCCTCCTCCGCGACGAACTGGCCGCCTTCGACCCGGCCGTGGTCCTGTCCGGCGGCCGCGTCGTCGCCCGGGACGGTGCCGCGGTGTACGAGGAGACGGGCCCGGTCGCCGGCCCGGCGGACGCCGGTGACCGCGCAGCGCACCACAACGGCGGGGCAGCGGACCACGCGGATCACCACGGTGACGCCGCCCCCCTGACCGCCCCCCTGACCGGCACCGTGGACGTCGAGCCGCAGCACCCGGACGGCTTCCGCTGGCGCGTGGAACTCCCCGACGGCACGCACCGTTTCCGTGCCATGCGGGTCAACTCCCGGGACACGTACACCGAGGAGGCGGAGGTCGAACTGCCGGTGCGCGGCGGGGAGGTCGACTGGGAGGGCCGGGTCACCCTCGTCCGGGTGCGCAACCGCTACGGGCGCGCGGGGACCGTCTTCGCGCCGCTGCTCGGCCGCACCCTCTCCGCGGGCGCGGTGGCCACGACGTACGCGCACGACAGCCACAACCTGGTGACCATCGGCACCTCGCGCGCGGCGATGGCCGCGGCGGCGGACGCAGTCGTCGCCGACGGCGGGGGAGTGGCGGTCGCGCACGGTGCCCAGGTGGCGGCGCGGCTGCCGCTCCCGGTCGGCGGCGTGATGTCGCCCGCCGCCGCGCCGGAGATCGCCCGGCGTTCGGAGGAGGTCCGTACCGCGCTCACCGCCTGGGGCTGGGACCACCTCAACCCCTTCATGAGCGTCTCCACGCTGACCCTGGCCGTGTCCCCGAGCCTGAAGATCACAGACCGGTCGCTGGTGGACGTGGTCCGCCGCGAACCGGTCGGCGCGCTGGCCACAGAGGGCTGAGCACCGGTTCACCGGCCCTGCCGTGCCCGCAGATGCGGGCACGGCAGAGCCGACGCGTTTCATGAATCGATTCACCATATCGACATCTCCCTCACCCCTCGGCTCTTTCTCAATTCCGTCCGACCCGTTGACCGCGCCGCGGTGCGTCCCTACCTTGTTCGCACAACACAGCAAGCGCTTTCCTTGAACGATTCAAATCGACACACCTGTGGGCTGCTTCGACGCCCTTGTGGGCTGTGCGGGATACGTGCGGAGGACGACTGTGCGTGCCAGTGGGAGAGTTGACCGGCGCGGCCTGCTGAAGATCACGGGGGGCTCGGTCGCCGCCCTCGGTCTGACGGCGGCCGGCTGCGGCACCGGCGGGGGATCGGCGGACGGAACCGTCACGATCCGGTACGCGTGGTGGGGCGCCGACGACCGGGCCAAGCGGATCAACAAGAGCATCGCGCTCTTCGAGGAGAAGCACCCCAAGATCAAGGTCAAGACGGACTTCCAGGACTACGTGGCCTTCTGGGAGAAGTTCCAGACCCAGGCCGCGGGCGGCAATCCGCCGGATGTGTTCCAGTGTGCCGTCGCGTTCCTGCGGAAGTACGACAAGCGGGGTGTGCTGCTCGACCTGAAGCAGCAGGCCGACGCGGGCCATCTGAAGATGACGGGCTTCCGGTCGGGCCTGGAGAAGGTCGGCGAGGTGGACGGCAAGCTGCTGGGCGTCCCGGTCGGCTCCAACACGATGTCGCTCGTCATCGACGAGAAGGTGTTCAAGAAGGCCGGCGTCGTGCCGGAGCAGGGGTGGACCTGGGACCAGTACTTCGCCGCACTGAGGAAGATCCGCGACACCCAGCACCGCGCCGGGGACAGCGGCTACTTCGGTGTCATGTACCTCTACGACCTCTACCTGCGGCAGCAGGGCAAGGCGTTCTTCACCGAGCGCGGCCTGGGCTTCGACGAGGCCGACCTGCGCGAGTGGTGGGCGGACGGCTACCGCGCGGTGCGGTCGGGGCTGGTCGCGGACCCCAAGAAGGTGGTGCAGATCGCGCCCAAGTCGGCCGTCTCCGACGGCATGGCGGCCTCGGAGTTCACCTGGGACAACTTCTCCGTCCGCTACGACTCGGAGGGCGACAGCACCTACGGGCTCGCGCCCGTCCCCACCACGGACGGCAGGAAGACCGGGCAGTACCTCTCCTCGCTGATGCTGAGCGCCTCGGCCCGTACCAAGTACCCGCAGCAGGTCGCGCGGTTCATCGACTTCATGGTGCACGACCCCGAGGTCGGAAGGATCATGGGGTACGACCGCGGCATCCTCGCGACCGAGGCGCAGTACAAGGCGTTCCGGCCGGCGGATCCGGTGAACAAGGCCATCGCCGCGTACGAGGAGAAGACCGCGGCGGCCGGGGTCTTCGGGCCGATCACGCCGCACCCGGCGGGCGCCGACACGGTCGAGGCCGCCTTCCTGCGGATCGGGACCGACCTGGGCGTGGGGAAGACGAAGACCGCCGATGCCGTGCGGCAGTTCTTCTCCGAGGCGAAGACGGCCCTGGCCGGCTGAGGGGAAGCCGCCGTGACCCTCGTCAAGGAACCGCCGGGCCGCGTGCGGGCGCGACGCACCGTGGCCGTGCCCGCCCTACGGCGACGTGACCGCCGCGACAATCTCGCGGGCTACCTCTTCATGTCCCCCTGGATCGCCGGGTTCCTCCTGCTCACCGCGGGCCCGATGATCGCGTCCCTCTACTTCGCCTTCACCGACTACAACCTCTTCACCACCCCGTCCTGGATCGGCCTGGACAACTTCACCCGGATGTTCGCCGACGCCCGCTGGCGCAAGTCGGTCGAGGTCACCGCCCAGTACGTGGTCATCGGCACGCCGCTGAAGCTGCTGCTGGCACTCGGCGTGGCGCTGCTGCTCGCCCGCAACGGGCGCGGCCAGGGCTTCTACCGGGCCGCCTTCTACGCCCCCTCGCTCATCGGCGCGAGCGTCACCGTCGGCTTCGTCTGGCGCGCGCTCTTCTCCGACGACGCGCTCGTCGACCGTGCGCAGTCCTTCCTCGGCCTGCACGTGGGCGGCTGGGTCGGCGACCCGGAGTGGGTGCTGTACTGCCTGGCGGCGCTCACCGTATGGCAGTTCGGCGCGCCGATGGTCATCTTCCTGGCCGGGCTCAAGCAGGTGCCGCGCGAGCTGTACGAGGCGGCCGCGGTGGACGGCGCGGGGCCGCTGCGCCGGTTCTGGAGCGTCACCCTGCCGATGATTTCCCCGGTGCTGTTCTTCAACGTCCTGCTGGAGACGATCCACGCGTTCCAGATCTTCGGCTCGGCGTACGTGGTCTCCAACGCCACCTGCGGCCCGGCCGACTCCGCCCTCGTCTACACCTGTTACCTGTATCAGAAGGGCTTCAAGGAGGCCCAGATGGGCTTTGCCTCGGCGATGGCCTGGATGCTGCTGCTCGCCGTGGCACTGGTGACGGCGGTGCTGTTCCGGTCCCAGAAACGGTGGGTCCACTACGAGGAGGCAGCCCGGTGAGCGCCCTCGGTACGTCCGGTGCATCCCGTACGTCGTCCCGCCGGCGCGCCGGCCTCGCCTGGCACCTCGGTGCCCTGGCCGTCCTCGCGGTCGTCCTCTATCCGGTGGTCTGGGTGATCGGGGCCGCCTTCAAGCCCAGCCGGGAGATCGTCGGCAGCCTGGAGCTGTTCCCGGTCCGGCCCGTCCTGGACAACTTCCGTGGGCTGGCGGACGGCATCGCCGACATCCCGATCGCCACGTTCTTCGGCAACTCGCTGTTCTACGCGATGGGTTCCGTGGTGGGCGTGCTCGTCTCGGCCTCGCTGACGGCGTACGCGTTCGCCAGGATCCGGTTCGCCGGGCGGAAGCTGATGTTCACGCTGATGATCGGCACGCTGCTGCTGCCGTACCACGTGCTGCTCATCCCGCAGTACGTGATGTTCCAGAAGCTCGAACTGATCAACACGTATGTGCCGCTGCTGATCGGAAAGTTCCTGGCCACCGAGGCGTTCTTCGTCTTCCTGATGGTGCAGTTCATGCGCAACCTGCCGCGCGAGCTGGACGAGGCGGCCCGCCTCGACGGCTGCGGGCACCTGCGGATCTACTGGTCCGTGGTGCTGCCGCTGTGCCGCCCCGCACTGATCACCAGCGCTATCTTCACGTTCATCAACGCCTGGAACGACTTCATGGGCCCGCTGATCTACCTCAATGAGCCGGGCAAGTACACCGTCTCGCTCGGCATGATGATGTTCCGGGACCAGGAGAGCGTGGCCAACTACGGTGGCATGATCGCGATGGCGCTGGTGGCGCTGCTGCCCGTACTGGCCTTCTTCCTCGCCTTCCAGCGGTACCTCATCGACGGCATGGCCACGTCCGGGCTGAAGGGCTGACCGATGGCCACGGTGAGCGGATCCCGGGCGGCGGCGCGCCGCAGGGCTGTGGAGGAGACGCGGTTCCAGGAGCGCTTCGGGCTCTTCGCGGAGGCGCTGCTGACCGGCGTGTGGATCGCGCTGGCGGCGCTGCCGCTGGTCACGTACCCGGCGGCGTTCGCGGCCGGCGCCCGGCATCTTCGCCGCCACTTGAGTCATCAGCCGTCCGGCTTCCGGCAGTTCGCCGCCGATGTGCGCGCGGCGGTCCGGCGTGGCTGGCTCGTCGGTGTCGGCGGCTGGGTGGCCTGCGGGCTGATCCGCGTGGATCTGTCGGCGGTGCGCAGCGGGCTGCCCGGCGGGCCGCTGGTCGGCGCGGCCGGCGTCCTCGCGCTGTGCGGGGCGGTGGTGGCGGGGCTGCGGGCGGCCGCGGTGTGGGAGCCCGGTGCGTCCTGGCGGGCACTGCTGGCCGCGGCCGGACGGCGCACGGTGCTCGACCCCGCCGGGTCGTTCCTGCTGGTGGGCGGGGTGGCGGTGGTCGCCGTCTCCGCCTGGGCGGTGCTGCCGCTGGCGGTGCCCGTGCTGGGGGCCGTGGCGGCGGGGGCGATCGCGGTGGAGGAGCGGTACGGGCGGCGCGCGGACGCGCCGTAGATCTCACCGGCCGTCGGTGCCGGGGCCACAACTGCTGACGAGTCGCAAACCGAAGGGAACGACGATGTCTCCGATCCCCCGCAGATCCCTGCTGCAGGCGGCCGCGGCCGCCGGGGCCGCCGCCCACTTCAGCTGGTCCCTGGGCAGCGCCCCGGCGGCCGCCGCCGACGGGCCCGGCAAGCGGGCGGCCGGCGGTCCCGTCGAGCTGACCTGGCTGGAGGACGGCGGGCTCGGCGCGGCGCCGGGCTCGACCGTCGGCGTGCCCTGGCCCAAGGGCGCGTACGAGGCCGACCAGACCTTCACGCTGACCGACGATGGCGGTCGGGCCGTGCCCGTACAGACCTGGCCGCTCGCCTACTGGCCCGACGGCTCCCTGAAGTGGACCGCGCACGCCGTCGGCCCGCAGTCCGCCGCCGAGAAGTACACCCTGAAGGCCGGTGCCTCAGCGGCCCCCGCGAAGAAGGTCATCGTCGACCGCAAGGGCGGCACCGTCGAGGTCGGCACGGGCGTCATCACCGCACGGATCGGCACGAGCGGCGCCACACTCGTGAAGTCCGTCCGCCGGGGCGCCACCGAGATCGCCAAGGACGGCCGGCTCGTCCTGCTGCGCCAGGGCGAGATCGAGGACGGCGACCAGGGCACCGCGCGGTACGAGCGCTTCGAGAGCGCGATCGGCGAGGTGGCCGTGGAGCAGGAGGGCCCGGTCCGGGCGGTGGTCCGCATCGACGGCAAGCACCGCCGCGGCGGCCGGTCCTGGCTGCCGTTCTCCGTCCGGCTGTACTTCTACGCCGGCGCCGAGTCCTTCCGCATGGTCCACACGATCACCTACGACGGGAAGCAGGAGCCGGGCAGGGCGAGCGGTGACTTCGTACGCGGGCTCGGCGTGCGCTTCACCGTCCCGATGCGCGACGCGGCCTACGACCGGCACATCCGTATCGGCGGCGACGGCACGGGCCTGCTGCGCGAGGCGGTCAAGGGCATCACCGGGCTCCGCCGGGATCCGGGCGCGGCCGTGCAAGCCGCCCAGTTCGAGGGGGAGAAACTGCCCGACCCGGCCACCTGGGACCAGCGGGTGACCGGCCGTCTGCACCTCATCCCCGAGTGGGGCGACTACACCCTCTCGCAGCTCTCCGCCGACGGCTTCACCCTGCGCAAGCGCACGAAGAAGGGCCACGGCTGGATCGCGGCCGGCGGCGGGCACCGCGCGTCCGGCTTCGGCTACGTGGGCGGCGCGAGCGGCGGACTCGCTTTCGGGCTCCGCGACTTCTGGGAGAAGCACCCCGCGGGGCTCGACATCCGCGGCGCGCAGACGGACGAGGCCGAGGTCACCCTCTGGCTCTGGTCGCCCGAGGCCCAGCCCATGGACCTGCGCTTCTACCACGACGGCATGGGCCAGGACACGTACGAGAAGCAGCTGGACGGGCTGGAGATCACCTACGAGGACTACGAGCCGGAGTTCGGCACCCCGTACGGCATCGCCCGCACCAGCGAGCTCTTCTTCTGGGCACACGACAGCACCCCCGCCGCCGACACCCTCGCACGTCAGGTCGAAGCCGTCCGCACACCACCCCAACTCAGCGCATCACCACGCCAGTTCATCGCCGCCGGAGTCTTCGGTCCCGGGCTCTACGCCGAGCCGGACCGCTCCACGCCCGCCAAGGCGGAGATCGAGGACCATCTCGACTTCCTCTTCACCTATTACAAGGACCAGGTGGAGCAGCGGCGCTGGTACGGCTTCTGGGACTACGGCGACGTCATGCACTCCTACGACACGGCCCGCCACCAGTGGCGCTACGACGTCGGCGGCTACGCCTGGGACAACTCCGAGCTCTCGCCCGACCTCTGGCTCTGGTACGCCTACCTGCGCTCCGGGCGCGCCGACATCTTCCGCTTCGCCGAGGCGATGACCCGGCACACCGGCGAGGTGGACGTCTACCACCTCGGGAAGTGGGCGGGGCTCGGCACCCGGCACGGCGTCCAGCACTACGCCGACAGCGCCAAGCAGCAGCGCATCGCCAACACCACCTACCGCCGCTTCTACTACTTCCTCACCGCCGACGAGCGGGTCGGCGACCTGATGCACGCCAACGTCGACTCCGACGAGACGTTCCTCGCGCTCGACCCGCAGCGCAAGGTCCGCACCGACCCGTACACCCCCGACCGGCACGCCCTGTCCATCGGCTTCGGCACCGACTGGTCCGGGCTGGTCTCCGCGTGGCTGACCGAGTGGGAACGGCGCGGGCCCAAGTGGCGCAAGGCCAGGGCGCGGGTGCTGTCCACCATGGAGACGATCGCGGCCCAGCCCAACGGCTTCGTCCAGGGCAGCGGGCTGTACGACCTGGACACGGGGAGGTTCGCGGTCGCCGACAAGGCCGTCGTCAGTGTGTCGCACCTGTCGGCGGTCTTCGGCCTCAACGAGCTGTGCGCCGAGCTGATCGACCTGGTCGACCACGAGAAGTTCGAGGAGGCCTACCTCGACTACTGCCGCTGCTTCAACGCCACCAAGGCCGAGCAGAAGGCCCGCTACGGCTCCGACTTCGGCAGCCTGATCCTCTTCCAGGGCCACTCGCGGCTCGACGCGTACGCGGCCCACCGCACGGGCGACAAGAAGCTCGCGCAGCGCGCGTGGGACAAGTTCCTGCGCTCCGACGGCTACACCGAGAAAGCGCCCTGGAAGACGACGAAGGTGTCCGGCCCTGCCGCCCTCGTCCCCGGCAGCGAGGCCGCCTGGGTCTCCACCAACGACACCGCGCTCTACGGACTCGCCGCCATCGAGAACCTGGCGCTGCTGGGGGAGCCGAAATGAGGCACACGGCCCGCTTCACCCTCGACCCCGCCTTCACCGTCGGCGAGTCCGGCCCGCGGCTCTTCGGGGCTTTCGTCGAGCACCTCGGCCGCTGCGTCTACACCGGCATCTTCGAGCCGGACCACCCGGCCGCCGACGGGGCCGGGCTGCGCACCGACGTGCTGGCACTCATCCGCGAGCTGGGCGTCACCGTGATCCGCTACCCGGGCGGCAACTTCGTCTCCGGCTACAAATGGGAGGACTCGGTCGGCCCGGTCGAGCACCGGCCGCGCCGGCTGGACCTGGCCTGGCGGTCGACGGAGACCAACCGCTTCGGTCTCGCCGAGTACGCCGGTCTCCTCAGGAAGCTCGGCCCGCAGGCCGAGCCCATGATGGCGCTCAACCTCGGCACCCGGGGCGTCGCCGAGGCGCTGGAGCTCCAGGAGTACGCCAACCACCCGGCCGGCACCGAGCTGTCCGAGCGCCGCATCGCACACGGCAAGAAGGACCCGTACGGCATCCGCCTGTGGTGTCTGGGCAACGAGCTGGACGGATGCTGGCAGACCGGCCACAAGACGGCAGCGGAGTACGCGCGGCTGGCCGCCGAGACGGCCCGCGCGATGCGGCAGGCCGACCCCGGCGTCGAGCTGGTCGCCTGCGGCTCCTCCAGCCGCGCCATGCCCACCTTCGCCGCGTGGGAGGCGACCGTGCTCGCCGAGACCTACGACCTGGTCGACCACGTCTCCCTGCACGCGTACTACGAGGAGCAGGACGGCGACCGGGACTCCTTCCTGGCCTCGGCCGTCGACATGGAGTCGTTCATCGAGGAGACCGTGGCGACCTGCGACCACATCGGCGCGCGCCTGAAGTCGACGAAGCGGCTCACTCTCTCCTTCGACGAGTGGAACGTCTGGTACATGTCCCGTGCGCAGGCCGAGGCCGCCGCCGCGCCGGCCGGCTGGCCCGAGGCGCCGCGGCTGCTGGAGGACCACTACAGCGTCACCGACGCGGTCGTCGTCGGCTCGCTGCTGATCGCGTTGCTGCGCCACGCCGACCGGGTGGCCGTCGCCTGCCTCGCCCAGCTGGTCAACGTCATCGCCCCGATCCTGACCGAGCCGGGCGGTCCGGCCTGGCGGCAGACCACCTTCTTCCCCTTCGCGCAGGCCTCGCGGTACGGCCGCGGGCAGGTCCTGGACGTACGGGTGGACTCACCTACGCACACCACGGCGAAGTACGGCGAGGTACCGCTGCTGCACGCCACCGCGGTACGCGATCCGGAGACCGGAGCGGTCACCGTCTTCGCGGTCAACCGCAGCCAGGACGCCGCGCTGCCCCTGGAAGTGGCCCTGCACGGGCTGGACGTGACGCATGTCGCCGGGCACAGCGCGCTGGCCGACGCGGACCCCGAGGCCCGCAACACCCTCGACGCGCCGGACCGGGTCGTGCCGCACGAGGTGGCGGGGACGGTGCTCCAGGGCGGCACACTGCGCGCCACCCTGGAACCGCTGTCGTGGAACGTCGTCCGGCTCGGCTGACGGGCCGTCCGATGTGCTTACGGAGTGGTGATCGTCGGCCGCGGCGGCGTCCCCATGCCGGCGCCGAGGAAGAAGCTCGGGTGCGGCGGCTGGTTGTAGCCGGAGTTCTGCCAGGCCAGGCCGGTGCGGTACATGGTGTCGTGCAGCAGTGTGGTGATCCTGGTGCCGGTCTCGTGCGGCGTCGAGTAGATCCGCAGGTTGCGGTTGTCGGAGGTGCGCCAGACGACCTCCTCGCGCCAGTCGCCGAGGAGGTCGCCGGAGAGTACGGGGGTCGCCTTGGTGCCGTTGTTGGAGGACACCGACGCGCCGGTCAGCAGGCGGGTGTCACCGCCGGTGCCGTACTTGTCGATGTGGGTGCCGTCCAGCAGTTCGCGGGTGGTGTCCCCGTCCCACCAGCCGAGGAAGTTCGCCGAGGACGGTTCGCGGCCCTTGGCGGCGCCGGCCTCGTCGCGTATCTCCGTGTCGGAGGCGGACCACACCTCGGCCCCGTCGTTGCCGGACCAGATGTCACCGGCGACGCCGCGCCCGTTGTCGCAGCAGGCGGCGAGCTTCCAGCGGACCGAGCCGTTTTTGGGGGCGATGTAGAGCTCGGCGGGCTGCCCTGTGGACTCGGAGACCTTGAAGTACTCCAGGCCCGCGGTGCCCGGGTCCAGGTCGCCGAGGTGCTGGGCGTCGCCGTGTCCGGTCTTCGTGGTCCACAGCGCGTTGCCGTCGTCGTCCACCGCCATCGCGCCGTGGACGACCTCGTCCTTGCCGTCGCCGTCCACGTCGCCGACGGAGAGGCTGTGCGAGCCCTGTCCGTCGTAGCCCTTGCCCTTGTTGGTGGAGGAGTCGGTGTCGAAGGTCCAGCGCCGGGTGAAGGCGCCGTTGCGCCAGTCCCAGGCGGCGATCACGCTGCGGGTGTAGTAGCCGCGCGCCATGATCAGGGAGGGCCGGGCGCCGTCCAGGTAGGCGGTGCCGGCGAGGAAGCGGTCCACGCGGTTGCCGTAACTGTCGCCCCAGGAGGCGACGTTGCCGCGTGCGGGGACGTAGTCGGTGGTGCCCATCGCCGCTCCCGTCCGGCCGTCGAACATGGTCAGGTACTCGGGCCCGGACAGCACGTACCCGCTGTCGTTGCGGTGGTCGGCGGAGGCGCTGCCGATGGCCCTGCCCTGCCCGTCGACCGTGCCGTCCGCGGTCTTCATCGCGACCTCGGCCCGGCCGTCGCCGTCGTAGTCGTACACCTGGAACTGCGTGTAGTGCGCCCCGGAGCGGATGTTGCGGCCCAGGTCGACGCGCCACAGCCGGGTGCCGTCGAGCCTGATGCCGTCGACGATGGTGTTGCCCGTGTAGCCGGACTGGGAGTTGTCCTTGGCGTTGGTGGGCTGCCACTTCAGTACGAAGTCCAGCGCGCCGTCGCCGTCGAGGTCGCCCACCGACGCGTCGTTGGCCTCGTAGGTGTACGCCACGCCGTCCGGGGTGGTGCCGCCCGCCGGGGGAGTGATCGGCACGTCCTTGTAGCCGGCGCGGAACTGCACGGCGTGCACCGAGTCGCCCTGCTCGGTGCCGTTGACGACCGCGCGGACGGTGTAGTCGGCCTGCTCGGGCGCGCCCGCGTGGAAGTAGTTCGTGGAGCCGGTGACGGGGGCGGAGTTGACCTTGGTGCCGGCCCGGTAGACGTTGAAGGAGACGTTGTCCGGGTCGGTGCCGAGCCAGCGCCAGCTGACCAGATTGCCGCTGCTGGTGTGGACGCTGACCACGCCGCGGTCGAGCTTCTCGGCCTGCCGGACGGGGGCGGCGGACGCGGTGTCCGGGAGCGCGGCGAGGCCGGCCGCGGTGAGCGTGCCGGCCACCACGGCGGTGACCAGGGCGCGGCGGCGGTCGCTGCGTTGTCTCCGCCGGGGGCGGGGGAGTCGGTGATGCTGCACGTTGCCTCCTGGCGTGCGGTGCGCGTGGGGTACGGGAGGGCTCCCGTGTGCTCCGGTGGGCGCAGCGCCCGGAAGGGTTGCCGCCGTTGCCGTCATCGCCGCCACCGTCCCCCGAACAGGAGCGGGCCTTCCGGACGGTTGCCCGATACATGGCCCGCCCCTAGCCTGTGTTCGCCATGTCGAGGAGTGGTCGAAATTCCGAACAATGGGGAGGGTGGGTGAACAGGTCCGTGGACGGAGCAGTGGCCGCACCCGCCGATGCCGCCACGGAGTTCCGCGCGTTCTTCGAACGCCACTACGCCGAACTCGGCCGGCTCGCCCGGCTGCTGACCGGCGACACCGAAGGCGCCGACGACCTGGCGGCGGACGCGCTGGTCGCGCTCTGGCACCGCTGGGACCGGGTCCGCGCCGCCGACCACCCCGCCGCGTACGCCCGGGGTGTCGTCGCCAACCTGGCCCGCAGCCACATCCGCAGCGCCATCCGGGAACGCCGCCGGATCGCGCTGTTCTGGGCGCAGTGCTCCGAGCACGCCGACGCGCCGGACGTGCCCGCCGTCGTCGACGTGCAGCAGGCGCTGCGCACCCTGCCGTTCCGCAAGCGGGCCTGTGTCGTGCTGCGGCACGCCTTCGACCTGTCCGAACGGGAGACCGCGCTCGCCCTCGGCATCTCGGTCGGTACGGTGAAGAGCCAGACCTCCAAGGGGATGGCGCAGCTGGAACGGCTGCTGGGTGCCCGCGCCGCGGGGGAACTCGTCGGCAGGAGGATGTGATGGACGAGGTGCGCCGCCGGCTGCGGCAGGCCGCGGCGGCCCACCGCCCGGACCGGGAACGCATGCTGGCCCGGGTCGAGCGCGGCATGACCGTGCCCGACCGGCCCGTGCCGGGACGGTCGGGCCGTACGGCGCCCTGGCTGCGGATCGCGGGCGCGACGGCCGCCGTAGCCGGAGTCCTGGCGGCCGGCGGCTACGGCGTGTCCGCGGTGCTGGACGACCACGGCCGCGGTGGCAGGCCCGAGCGTGCCGCCCCGCCCGCCCACAGTGCGCCGCCCGTGCCGAGCGGCTCGCCCGCGCCCGGTGGCACCCGGGACGGCACCCGCACCGAGGACGGCCCGCTCTGGAGCGACGGCTCCGTCGACCCGCACAGCAACGACTTCTGGGCCCAGAGCAATGTGACCCTGCAGACGGCGAAGCAGCTCACCGCGCTGACCGTGGAGCTGCGCGTCGCGCGTACCGCAGGGGTGCGGTCGACCGGCGCGTGGCGCACGCTGCCCGAGAAGGACTTCACCTTCACCGTACGGCCCGAGGGGGGATTCCTCGTCTACCGCTGGACGCTGAAGGACGGCCGTACGGTGCCCGCGGGCCGGCATGTCTTCGCAGGGCAGTACGACCACGCGCGCGGCGGCCGGGACGCCGGAGCGGACGGCTACGCGGCCACCGCGAGGTACGGCGGTGAACGGGCCTCGGTGCGTGGCGACTTCGCGCCTCGCCGCGACTGAGGCAAAAATTCCGGAGCCGCGGCAACCCCTTCAACCTTCGGTGGCGACAGCACGGCGTGGGTTTCATCCCCACCGAAGTCACCCCCCATCGAAGGGCATTGGACATGACCTCAGCAGCACGGCGGCCCGCCGGCCGCCACCGCAGGACGATCGCCCGCCGGAAGGCGGTGCTCGGCGGCATCACCGCGGCCGGGCTGACCGGGGCCGCTCTGCTCGCCACCTCGCTGACCGGCACGGCGAACGCCGCCGCCGACTGGCCGACGCCCAACGGCAGCCAGGCGGTGAGCAGGACCATCGAGGTGTCCGGCAGCTACGACGGCGGCCTCAAGCGGTTCTACGGCAGCGGCGACCTCGGCGGTGACGGCCAGGAGGAAGGCCAGGACCCGATCTTCAAGCTGAAGGACGGCGCGGTGCTCAAGAACGTCGTCATCGGCTCGCCGGCCGCCGACGGCATCCACTGCTCCGGCAGCTGCACCCTGCAGAACGTGTGGTGGGAGGACGTCGGCGAGGACGCCGCCTCCTTCAAGGGCACCTCCTCCGGCGCGACGTACACCGTCACCGGCGGCGGCGCGAAGCAGGCCGACGACAAGGTCTTCCAGTTCAACGGCGCGGGCAAGCTGAACATCAGCGGCTTCCAGGTCTCCGACTTCGGCAAGCTGGTGCGCAGCTGCGGCAACTGCTCGACCCAGTACAAGCGCACCATCAGCGTCAGCGACGTGGACGTGACCGCGCCGGGCAAGTCCCTCGTCGGCATCAACACCAACTACGGGGACACCGCCACGCTGAAGAGCGTCCGCATCCACGGCGACAGCAGCAAGAAGATCAAGCCGTGCGTGCGCTACACCGGCAATAACACCGGCAAGGAGCCGGTCGAGACGGGCAGCGGCCCGGACGGCACCTACTGCCGCTACTCGACGTCCGACATCTCGTACAACTGACCCTGACCCAGGGCCAGTAGGCCGCGGGCGGCCGCTCTTTCCCCGTTCTCTGTCAGAAGCGTTGACGAACCTTCCGGGTCGCTCTAGCTTCATCGCGTCGTACTTCATATGTCATATACGAGACGTGATGCGCGAGATATGAGAACTGAGAGCGGCCGCCCATGACTTTCGCCCCCGCCCCGATCCCCTCCCGCACGCAGTACGTGCTGGAGGCGGTCAAACACCGCATCCTCACCGGCCAGTTGAGCTCAGGGCAGTCGCTGGTGGAGACCGAACTCGCCGCCCAGTACGGGGTGTCCAAGACCCCGGTGCGCGAGGCGCTGAAGACCCTCGCCGGCACCGGGCTCGTCGTCATGAGCCAGTACAAGGGCGTCACCGTCCGGACGGTCGACGCGGCCATGGCACGCGAGGTCTACGACGTGCGGCTGCTGCTGGAACCGGAGGCGGTCCGCCGCACCGTGCGCGGCGGCGCCTCCGTCGAGGCCGCCCGTACGGCGCTGGCCCGGGCGGCCGAGGCGGCCGACCCCGCCGACCGGTCGCTCGCCAACCGCGACTTCCACCGCGCGCTCTACCTGCCGTGCGGCAATCCGCTGCTGGCCCGGATGCTCGACGAGGTCCGCGACCAGGCGGCTCTCGTCTCCACCGTCGCCTGGGCGGCCGTGCCGTCCTGGGAGCGGGAGGCCGCCGAGCACGAGGAGATCCTCCGGCTGGCCGCGGCCGGCGACGCCGACGGCGCGGCCCGCGCGGTCCACACCCACATCGCCTCCTTCGTCGAGCGGGCCTTCCCCGCCACGGACGAGGCCCCCACCGGAGGAGGGGCCCCGGAATGACAGCGGCCGCGTACGAGACCCACCGGGCGGCACTCGCCGATGTCGTCGCCATCCCGGTCACCCCGTTCACGGTGGACGGCACGCTCGACACCGACGCGCACCGCGCCCTGCTGCGCCGGCTGCTCGACGGTGGCGTACGGACGTTGACCCCGAACGGCAACACCGGCGAGTTCTACGCCCTCACCCCCGACGAGCGGCGCGCCGTCACCGAGCTGACCGTCGAGGAGGCCGGCGGCCGTGCCACCGTCCTGGTCGGCATCGGGCACGACGTGCCGACGGCGGTGGCCGCCGCGCGCCACGCCCGCGACGTCGGCGCACAGCTGGTGATGGTGCATCAGCCCGTCCATCCGTACGTCTCGGAAGGCGGCTGGGTCGACTACCACCGGGCGATCGCCGAGGCCGTGCCCGAGGTGGGCGTCGTCCCCTACCTGCGCAATCCGGCCCTGAGCGGCTTACGGCTCGCCGAACTCGCCGACGCCTGCCCCAACGTCATCGGCGTGAAGTACGCCGTACCGGACGCGGCACACTTCGCCGCCTTCGCGCGGGACGCCGGCCTCGAACGCTTCGTGTGGATCGCCGGCCTCGCCGAGCCGTACGCCCCCTCGTACTTCTCCGCCGGTGCCACCGGCTTCACCTCCGGGCTCGTGAACGTCGCCCCGGCCGTGTCGCTGCACATGCTCGAAGCGCTCAGGGCGGGCGACTACCCGGCCGCGATGAAGGTCTGGGAGCAGATCCGCCGCTTCGAGGAGCTGCGCGGCGCGAACGGCTCCGCCAACAACGTGACGGTGGTCAAGGAGGCGCTGGCCTCGCTCGGCCTGTGCCGCCGCGACGTCCGGCCGCCGAGCAAGCCACTGCCGGAGGACCAGCGCGCCGAAGTCGCGGCGCTCGCGGCCGGGTGGTCGGTATGAGACGCCCGGAGGAGTACCGGAGCCACCAGTGGTACGGCACGCAGGGCCTGCGCTCGTTCAGCCACCGCGCCCGCACCCGGCAGCTCGGCTACCTGCCCGAGGAGCACCTCGGCAAGCCCGTCGTCGCGATCCTCAACACCTGGTCCGACATCAACCCCTGCCACCAGCACCTGCGGGACCGCGCGCAGGCCGTCAAGCGCGGGGTGTGGCAGGCCGGCGGCTTCCCGCTGGAGTTCCCGGTCGCCACGCTCAGCGAGACCTTCCAGAAGCCGACCCCGATGCTCTACCGCAACATGCTCGCGATGGAGACCGAGGAGCTGCTGCGCTCCTACCCGGTCGACGGCGCGGTGCTGCTCGGCGGCTGCGACAAGTCCACGCCCGCGCTGCTGATGGGCGCCGCAAGCGTCGACCTGCCCACCCTCTTCGTGCCCGCCGGGCCGATGCTCCCCGGGCACTGGCGCGGCGAGACGCTCGGCTCCGGCACCGACATGTGGAAGTACTGGGACGACAAGCGCGCGGGCCTCATCGGCGACTGCGAGCTGGCCGAGCTGGAGAGCGGCCTCGCGCGCTCGCCCGGCCACTGCATGACGATGGGCACCGCCTCCACCCTGACCGCCGCGGCCGAGGCCCTGGGCGTCACCGTGCCCGGCGCCTCCTCCATACCGGCCGTCGACTCCGGGCACGACCGGATGGCCGCGGCGTCCGGCATCCGCATCGTCGGCCTCGTCCGCCGCGACGTACGGCTGTCCCGCCTCCTGACCGCGGAGGCCTTCGAGGACGCCGTCACCACCGTCCTCGGCCTCGGCGGCTCGACCAACGCGGTGATCCACCTGATCGCGATGGCAGGCCGCGCCGGGGTGCGGCTGACCCTTGACGACTTCGACCGGATCGCCCGCAAGGTGCCGGTGCTGGCCAACGTCCGCCCCGGCGGCGGCCCGTACCTCATGGAGGACTTCCACTTCGCGGGCGGGCTGCCCGGCTTCCTCGCCCGGCTCACCGACCTGCTCCACCTGGACCGGCCCACCGTCGCCCACCCGACGCTGCGGGAACAGCTGGCCGGCGCCCTGGTCCACAACGATGACGTCATCCGCACCCGGGCGAACCCGGTCGCGGCCGAGGGCGGCGTCGCGGTACTGCGCGGCAACCTCTGCCCCGACGGCGCGGTCATCAAGCACATCGCCGCCGAACCGCACCTGCTCCGGCACACCGGGCCCGCCGTCGTCTTCGACGACTACCGCGCGATGCAGCGCACCATCAACGACCCGGCGCTCGGCATCACCGCCGACCATGTGCTCGTGCTGCGCAACGCCGGGCCCAAGGGCGGCCCCGGCATGCCCGAGTACGGCATGCTGCCGATCCCCGACCACCTGCTGAAGCAGGGCGTGCGGGACATGGTGCGGATCTCCGACGCCCGGATGAGCGGCACCAGTTACGGCGCCTGCGTGCTCCACGTCGCGCCCGAGTCCTACGTGGGCGGCCCGCTCGCCCTGGTCCGCAGTGGCGACCTCATCACCCTCGACGTCGCCGCGCGCACCCTGCGCCTGGAGGTGTCCGACGAGGAGCTGGCGGAGCGCCGGGCCGCGTGGACGCCCCCGGCGGAGCGGTACACACGCGGATACGGCGCGCTCTACGCCGAGCAGATCACCCAGGCCGACACCGGCTGCGACTTCGCCTTCCTGGCCCGCCCCGGCACGGTGCCCGACCCATACGCGGGCTGAGCCGCCCCGCACCGCCCGCTTCGCACCGTCCGACCGG
The DNA here is from genome assembly GCF_040643545.1 of Streptomyces sp. NPDC047117. Lineage (NCBI taxonomy): Bacteria > Bacillati > Actinomycetota > Actinomycetes > Kitasatosporales > Streptomycetaceae > Streptomyces > Streptomyces sp. NPDC047117. The sequence continues at coordinate 57,736 of NZ_JBEYUN010000024.1, forward strand.
CGCACCGCAATGTCCGATATCTCGAACATCGTCCTCCTTCCCGGCCAGCCAGAACGGAGAAGCGTCATGGCCCAAGCCGCAGCCGTGGCCGAGTCACCGCCCAGAAGCCGTCACGGGACGCCCCCGCCGCCCAAGCGCCCCCGCCGCGGCACCGGCACGCACCCCCGCCGGCTGCCCTACCTGCTCATCGCGCCCGCGGCGCTGCTGATGCTGGGCTTCATCGCCTACCCGGTGCTCAGCGTCTTCTGGACCGCCCTCCAGCACGCCAACCCCACCAAGCCGTGGCGGAACGGCTTCGCGGGGCTGGACAACTTCACCGAGATCTTCAGCGGCGACCCGCTGTTCTGGGGCACCCTGACCTTCAGCCTCAAGTGGGTCGTCGTCGAGGTCGGGCTTCAACTGCTCTTCGGACTGGCCCTCGCCCTGATCGTCAACCAGACCTTCGCCGGCCGGGCGCTGGCCCGCGCGCTGGTCTTTTCGCCCTGGGCCGTCTCCGGCGTCCTCACCTCCGCGATCTGGGTGCTGCTCTACAACTCCCAGACCGGCATCAGCCGTTACCTCGCCGACGCCGGCATCGGGGAATACGGCACCTCCTGGCTCTCCGACACCGGCACCGTCTTCCCGGCCGTCGTCGTCGCCGACCTCTGGCGCGGGGTGCCCTTCTTCGCCATCCTCATCCTCGCCGACCTCCAGTCCGTCTCGAAGGACCTCTACGAGGCGGCCGAGGTGGACGGCGCGAGCCGGTTCCGGCAGTTCTTCCACATCACGCTGCCGCACCTGAAGGACGCCATCATCCTCTCCACGCTGCTGCGCGCGGTGTGGGAGTTCAACAACGTCGACCTGCTCTACACACTGACCGGCGGCGGCCCGGCGGGGGAGACCACCACCCTGCCGCTCTACATCGCCAACACCTCCGTCGACGCGCACAACTTTGGCTACGCGTCCGCGCTGACCACCGTCGCGTTCGTGATCCTGCTCTTCTGCTCGCTCGTCTACCTGCGGCTCAGCAAATTCGGAGGTGGCGACAAGTGACCACACTGCTCGTCGGCAGGAAGCGGGCCTGGGACCAGGCGCCCCGCTGGCAGATCCATCTGCCGCTCGCCCTCTACCTCCTCTTCACGCTCGTCCCCTTCTACTGGATCCTGCTCTTCGCCCTCCGCCCGGCCGGCTCCACCTCCCTGGTGCCCTGGCCGGTCACCTTCGAGCACTTCGCGAAGGTGTGGACCGAGCGCAGCTTCGCGACCTACTTCCAGAACAGCGTGCTCATCGGCATCGCCACCCTGGTGCTCACCACGCTCGTCGCACTGGCCGGCGGCTACGCGCTCGCCCGCTTCGACTTCCGCGCCAAGAAGGGCTTCATGCTGGCCCTGCTGTGCTCCCAGTTCGTGCCCGGGGCGCTGCTGCTGGTGCCGCTGTTCCAGATCTTCGCCGAGCTGCGGATGATCAACTCGCTGGGCAGTGTCATCCTCGCGGAGACCGTCTTCCAGCTCCCGCTGTCCATGATCCTGATCAGCGGCTTCATCAAGAACGTGCCGTACGCGCTGGAGGAGGCCGCCTGGGTCGACGGCTGCGGCCGGATGCGGGCCTTCCGCGTCGTCGTCCTGCCCCTGCTGCGGCCCGGCCTGGTCGCCGTGGGCTCCTTCGCCTTCGTACACGCGTGGAACCACTTCCTCTTCGCGCTGATGTTCCTCAGCAACCAGGAGAAGCAGACCATCCCCGTCGGCCTGAACACCCTGATGGGCGCGGACAGCGTCGACCTCGGCGCGCTCGCAGCCGGCGGCGTCATCGCGGCCGTACCCGTGGTGATCGTCTTCGCGTACATCCAGAAGTGGCTGATCACCGGCTTCAGCGCGGGGGCGGTGAAGGGATGACCGCCACCACGCCACCACAACTCCCCGTACCCGTCGTGCTGGTGGGCGCCCGCGGCCACGGCCGGTGGCACCTCGCCCACCTCCGCCGGCTCGCCGCACAGGGCACGGTCCGCCTCGCCGGCGTGTGCGACCTGACCCCGCTCACCGCCGCCGAACTCGACGGTTTCGGGCCCGTCGCGCAGTCCGACGACTTCGAGACACTGCTCGCCGCCACCGGCGCCCGCGTCGCCGTCCTCTGCACGCCCATCCCCACCCACACCGACCTGGCGCTGACCGCGGCGCGGCACGGCGTCCACCTGCTCGTCGAAAAGCCGCCCGCGCCCTCGTACGCCGAGTTCCGACGGCTTGCGGACGGCATCGAAGCGGCCGACGTCGCCTGCAACATCGGCTTCCAGTCGCTCGGCTCGCACGCCCTCCCGGCCGTCCGCCGCCTGCTGGCCGACGGCGCGATCGGCGAACCGGCCGGCATCGGCGCCGCCGGTGCCTGGGTACGCGACGAGGCGTACTTCCGCCGCGCCCCCTGGGCCGGTCACCGCAGGCTCGACGGCACCGACGTGCTGGACGGGGTCCTCACCAACCCCCTCGCACACGCCGTCGCCACCGCCCTCGCCGTGGACGGCAGCACCGCCGCCGAGGACGTCACGCACATCGAGACCGAACTCTTCCGCGCCCACGCCATCGAGTCCGACGACACCTCCTGCGTCCGCCTCACCACCGCACACGGCAGCCGCGTCACCGTCGCCGCCACCCTGTGCGCGGACACGGCAGCGGAGCCGTACGTCGTGGCGCACGGCACCCGCGGCCGCCTCACCTTCTGGTACAAGCAGGACCGCGTCCTGCTCCAGCGCGCCGGACACGCCCCCGAGGAGACCACCTACGGCCGCACCGACCTGCTGGAGAACCTCCTCGCCCACCTCACCGACGGCACACCGCTGCGCGTACCGCCCGCCGCCACCGGCGCCTTCATGCGCGTCCTCGAAGCGGTGCGGTGCGCCCCGGACCCGGCGCCGCTGCCCCCGGACGCCTGGCACACAGCGCCCGGAACGACGGCCGACGGCAGCACCCTGCGCCGCGTCGTCCCCGGCATCGACGGCCTCGTGGCCGCCAGCGCCGACACCCTCTCCCTCTACTCCGAACTCGGCGCCCCCTGGGCGCTCCCGCAGGAGGTGCGCTCGCGATGACCGCGCCCCGCACGACCCCGACCCTCGCCCTGTGCTGCGCGGGGCGACCCGTCGCCCGGTACGCCTACCGGCCGGCGCTCGACGCCCGGCTCGCGCCGCGCCCGTACCTGCACCCCGTGACCACCCTGCGCGGCACCCCCGTCACCGAGCTGATGCCCGCCGACCACCCGCACCATCTCGGGGTGGGCATCGCCGTCCCCGATGTGGCGGGCCACAACTTCTGGGGCGGCCGAACCTACGTACGCGACCGCGGCCCGGCCGAACTGGACAACCACGGCGTCCAGCGCCACACCGCCTTCAACCTCCGCGACCCCGACGGCTTCGTGCAGGAGCTGAGCTGGAGCGTGGCGGAGGACGAGCTGCTGCGCGAGCGGCGCACCGTCGCGGCCACCGCGCTGACCGACACCGCCTGGGCGCTGGACTTCACCTTCTCGCTCACCAACACCACCGCCGGAACGCTGTCCCTCGGCAGCCCCGCGACCAGCGGCCGCGCCGGTGCCGCGTACGGCGGTTTCTTCTGGCGCGCCCCCAAGGAGGCCGACGTGCCCGAGGTGTTCACCGCCGACGCCGAGGGCGAGGCCGCGGTGCACGGACGTCCCGCTGACTGGCTCGCGCTCGGCGGCGCGGGCTGGACGCTGGTCTTCGCCGGTGCCACCGAACCGACCCGTAACGATCCGTGGTTCGTCCGCACCGCCGACTACCCGGGCGTGGGCTCCTCGCTCGCGCACGCCGAGCGCTTACCCGTCGCCCCGGGCGAGACCGTCGTCCGACGCATCGTCACGGTGGTCGCCGACGGGCGTCCGACCCGCGAGGAGGCCGCCGGCCTGGCACGGAAGGCGGTGACGGCATGACCCCCGCCGACCGGCACGCCGCCTGGCTCTCGTCCGACCGCGGCGACGGCACCTACCGCAACCCCGTCCTCGCCGCCGACTGGTCCGACCCCGACCTCGTACGCGTCGGCGACGACTACTACCTCACCGCCTCCAGCTTCGGCCGCGCCCCGGGCCTGCCGCTGCTGCACTCCCGCGACCTGGTCAACTGGACGCTGATCGGACACGCCCTGGAGCGGCTGGAACCGGCGGAGGCGTTCACCGTGCCGCGCCACGACTGCGGGGTGTGGGCGCCCGCCATCCGGCACCACGACGACCGCTTCTGGATCTTCTGGGGCGACCCGGACCACGGCATCTTCCAGGTCAACGCCGAGGACGTACGCGGCCCCTGGAGCCGGCCGCACCTCCTCAAGGCGGGCAAGGGGCTGATCGACCCGTGCCCGCTGTGGGACGAGGAGACCGGCGAGGCCTACCTCGTGCACGCCTGGGCCCGGTCCCGCTCCGGCATCAAGAACCGGCTCACCGGCCACCGCATGCACCCCGAGGCCACCGGCGTGCTCGACGACGGCACCACCATCGTCGACGCCGACCGCATCCCCGGCTGGTTCACCCTCGAAGGACCCAAGCTCCACCGGCACGACGGCTGGTTCTGGATCCTCGCGCCCGCCGGGAGCGTGGCGACCGGCTGGCAGGGCGCCTTCCGCTCGCGCGGCTTCTTCGGCCCGTACGAGGAGCGCGTCGTCCTCGCCCAGGGCGATACCGACGTCAACGGCCCGCACCAGGGCGGCTGGGTACGCACCCCGGCGGGCGAGGACTGGTTCGTGCACTTCCAGGAGAGGGGTGCGTACGGGCGCGTCGGTCACCTCCAGCCGATGCGCTGGGATGCGGGAGGCTGGCCGGTGCTGGGCGAGGACGGCAACCCGGTACGGGCACATCGCAAGCCGGCCCTGCCGCCGCAACGGCCCTCCGCTCCGGCCACCGACGACGACTTCCCCGGCGGGCGGTTCGGCCGCCAATGGCAGTGGACCGCCAACCCCGAGGACGGCTGGGCACCACGCCACTCAGGCGACGGACTGCGGCTCACCTGCGTCCGCGCCGCCGACGCGCACGACCTGCGCCGACTGCCGCACGTCCTCACGCAACGGCTGCCCGCGCGCCCGGCCACGGTGGAGGTCGCACTGTGCCTGGAGAGCGGGGAGCCGGGCACCAAGGCCGGGCTCGCCGTACTCGGTGACGCGTTCAGCTGGATCGGGCTGGAGCGCGGTACGGACGGAACGGTGCGGCTCGTCCACCGGTTCGCGGAGTCGGTGGCCGAAGGGGAACGGGACGCCGCGTACTCCGTGCCCGCACCCGACGGGCAGGCCCGGCTGCGGATCACCATCGGCCCGGAGGCCCGCTGCCGCTTCGCCGCCGACACGGGCGCCGGCTGGACCCCGTACGGGCAGGTCTTCGCCGCCCTGCCCTGGCGATGGGTCGGCGCCCTGCTCGGGCTGTTCGCCACCGCGCCCGCCGACCCGGGAGGCACCGGCGCGGGCCCCGCCGGCACCGCGCTCTTCACACACTTCCGCATCGTTCCGCCGGGCCATTCCTTCACGCGAGCAGAGAAGAGCTGACCATGACCCACACCATCCGCCAGCACTCGCGCGCGACCGCCGCGCTCGCCCTGACGGCGGTTCTCGCGCTGACCGCCACCGCCTGCGGGGACGACGGCAGTGGCGTCGCGGGCGAGTCCGGCGCCGAGGGCTCCGGCAAGGGCACGATCACGTTCTGGGACAACAACGGCGGGGTCCGTACCGATGTGTGGAAGGAGATCATCAAGGACTTCGAGCAGGCGCACCCCGACATCGAGGTCGACTACGTCGGGGTCGCCGCGACCGAGGTGCAGTCCAAGTACGACACCGCCATCCAGGGCGGCGGCCTGCCCGACGTCGGTGGCATCGGCGCGGCCATGCTCGCCGGCATCAGCGCCCAGGGCGCGCTGGAACCGCTCGACGGGCGCCTGAAGGACAGCGCGCTCGACGGCAAGCTCAACACGCGCATGGTGAAGAGCGTCCGCTCGGCCGCGGGCGGCAAGCAGCTCTACACCGTCCCCATGCACGCCACCAACGGCGTGCTCTACTACCGCACCGACCTGTTCAAGGCCGCCGGCCTGCCCGCGCCCACCACCTGGTCGGCGTTCTACGAGGCCGCCGGGAAACTCACCGACAAGGGCGCCAACAAGTTCGGCTACACCATCCGCGGCGGCGCCGGCTCCATCGCGCAGGCGCTGGACGCCATGTACGGCCAGTCCGGCATCACCGGCTTCTGGAAGGCGGACGGCCTCCACACCACCGTCAACGACCCGAAGAACGTCGCGGCGCTGGAGAAGTATGTCGCGCTCTACAAGAAGAACACCCCGGCGGCCGACATCAACAACGACTTCACCAAGATGGTCGCGCAGTGGGACAGCGGCGAGATCGGCATGCTCAACCACAACATGGGCTCCTACCAGGACCATGTGAAGGCGCTCGGCACGAAGAAGTTCCGTGGCATTCCGAACCCCACGCTGGACGACGGGACGCGGGTGATGGTGTCCAACCCGGTCGACGGGCTCGGCCTCTTCAAGTCCGGCAAGAACAAGGCCGCCGCCTGGAAGTTCATCGAGTTCGCCGCCTCGCACGAGTCCAGCAGCAAGTGGAGCGAGTCGGCCGGCACCGTCCCGGCCAACCTCGAAGCCGCCGAGGACGACTGGGTGCAGAAGTCCGAGACCACCAAGCTCGGTGCCGAGGCGCTGAACAGCGACCGGACGAACATCGTCGACCTGCCGTACTACCTCCCCGACTGGAACACCATCTCCAAGGCCGACAACGAACCCGCCTTCCAGAAGGTGCTGCTCGGCAAGACCACGCCCAAGGCGTTCCTGGACGCGCTCGCCGACCAGTTCAACGTGGCCCAGGCCGAGTGGAAGCAGCAGGAAAAGTGACCCTCACCGGACACCGGCCGGCCGCGGCCCTCGTGGCGGCGGTCTGCGCCCTGCTCGCGTTCACCGCGCCCGCCCCGGCCCAGGCCGCCCCGCCCGGCCCGGATGTCCCGCTCGGCCGTGACGTTCTGCCGCCGCGTGACGGCTGGGCGTCCGCCGCCGGTGGTACCACGGGTGGGGCCCGGGCCGATGCGGCGCACACCTACACCGTGACGACCTGGGACGGGCTGCGGGCGGCGCTCGCCGACGACCCCGGTGTCCCGCGCATCGTCCAGGTCAAGGGCGCCCTGGACGCCACCGCCGACGGCTGTGCCTCCTTCGCGGCCGACGGCTACGACTTCGCCCGCTACCTTGCCGACTACGACCCCGCGGTCTGGGGCCGGGACCGGCCCGTCAGCGGCGTCCAGGAGGACCTGCGCGCCGCTTCGCAACGCAATCAAGCAGCCGCCATCACGGCGTACGTGCCGTCGGACACCACCCTCATCGGCGTCGGCGCGCACGCCGGGATCACCGGCGGCAGCCTGCGGATCGAACACGCCGACAACGTCGTCGTCCGCAACCTCACCGTGGAGAGCCCGCTGGACTGCTTCCCGCAGTGGGACCCCACCGACGGCGCGACGGGCGCCTGGAACTCCGAGTACGACGGCGTGGTCGTCACCGGCTCCACCCACGTCTGGCTGGACCACAACACCTTCACCGACGGCGCCCATCCCGACAGCTCACTGCCGTCGTACTACGGCGAGGTCTACCAGCGGCACGACGGCGAGCTGGACATCGTGCGGGGCGCCGACCTGGTCACCGCGTCCTGGAACGTCTTCGCCGACCACGACAAGACCCTGATGATCGGGAACAGCGACAGCGCGGGCGCCACCGACCGCGGCAAGCTGCGCGTCACCCTGCACCACAACCTCTTCCGCGACGTCACCGAGCGCGCGCCGCGCGTCCGCTTCGGCAAGGTCGACACGTACAACAACCACTACGTGGTGGGCCCGGAAGCGGCGTACGCCTACAGCCTCGGCATCGGCATCGAGTCCCGGCTCGTCGCCGAGAAGAACGCCGTCACCCTGCCGGCCGGCACCGGCGCCGGCCGCGTCCTGAAGAAGTGGAAGGAGGCACCGGTCACCGCGGTGGGCAACCGCGTCAACGGCCGCCCGGCCGACCTGATCGCCCTGCACAACGCGGAGTTCCCCGACGAGCCGCTGGCGTCCGGAGCGGGCTGGACGCCCACCCTGCGGACCCGCGTGGACGACCCGCGAGCCGTCCCCGGACTCGTCGGCCACCGGGCGGGCGCGGGCCGACTGCGCTGACGGCTGCCGGGGGCGCGGACACCCGGCCGAGGCCGGTGATTCTGCCGATGTGCCGGGAGCCGCACGGCACGAGAGTGGCAGCCGTCATCGACCGCGACCGAGAGGAACGTCGCCGTGCAGCAGCACAGCAGTGTGTCCGTCAGCGCTCCGGAACGCCGGGGGCCCGGCCGGCTCAGAACCCGCCTGACGCGGTGGGGCCTGGCCGGACTCCTGGCCGCGGGCGGCCTGCTCACCGCCCAGGCGGTGCCCGCCGGGGCCGCGGACAACCCGTACGAGCGGGGACCCGCGCCCACGGAGTCCAGCATCGAGGCCTCCCGCGGCTCGTACGCCGTCTCCCAGACCACCGTCTCCTCCCTGAGCGTCACGGGCTTCGGCGGCGGCACCATCTACTACCCGACCTCCACCGCCGACGGCACCTTCGGGGCCATCGCGATCTCGCCCGGCTACACCGCCTACCAGTCGTCCATCGCCTGGCTCGGCCCGCGGCTGGCCTCCCAGGGCTTCGTGGTGTTCACCATCGACACCAACACCACGCTCGACCAGCCCGACAGCAGAGGCAGGCAACTCCTCGCCGCACTGGACTACTTGACCGAGAAGAGCTCGGTGCGCACCCGGATCGACAGCAGCCGGCTCGGCGTCATGGGCCACTCCATGGGCGGCGGCGGCACGCTGGAGGCCGCCAAGAGCCGGCCGTCCCTCCAGGCGGCGATCCCGCTGACCGGCTGGAACCTCGACAAGTCCTGGCCGGAGATCACCACTCCGACCCTGGTCGTGGGCGCGGACGGCGACACGGTCGCCCCGGTCGCGTCCCACTCCGAGCCGTTCTACGAGAGTCTGCCCGGCTCGCTCGACAAGGCGTACCTGGAGCTGAACGGCGCCACGCACTTCACGCCGAACACCTCCAACACCACGATCGCCAAGTACAGCATTTCGTGGCTCAAGCGGTTCATCGACAACGACACCCGCTACGAGCAGTTCCTCTGCCCGCTGCCCCGGCCGAGCCTGACGATCGAGGAGTACCGGGGCAACTGCCCGCACACCTCCTGACGGGAGGCGGTGGAGCGACCGACGGGGCCGGTGAGCCGGCCGGACGGAGGGGTTCCGTGACCGGTTACACGCCAGTAACGTGACGGACGTGACCGGAACGCAGCCCGCGCACTGTCCTCTCCGGATCCACGGCAGGGACACCGAACTGTCCACCGCGCACACCTTCATGAGCGGCCTGGAGCACGGTACGGGAGGCGCTCTGGTGTGCGCGGCCGACCCCGGCCTCGGCCGTACCGCCTTCCTCGAACGCGCCGTCCAGGACTTCCGGCCGGGCCGCGCCCTGCTGGTGCGGGCCGCCGCCGCGGACGGCGCACGGCCGCACGGAGGAATCCGCACCCTCCTCCGTGCGGTCACCGGCATGTGGCCGCCCGCCCGCCCGGCCGCCGGCACCGGACAGGGCGGCGAACGAAACGCCCTGCTCAGGGCGTTACGCACCGCGGCCGCCGGCCGCCCCCTCCTGCTGTGTGTCGACGACCTCCACCTGTGGGACCCGCCGTCCCGCGCGGAACTGGGCCGTTGCGCCGCTCTCCTCCGTACCTCGCCGGACCCCGTCGGCCTGCTGCTGTCGGTCGCCGACCACCGCGCCCACGACCCCGCCCTCGCCGGGCTGCCCCGCCTCCGGCTCGGCCCCCTCGACGGCCCCGCGGCGGCCGCGCTCCTCGGCGACCTCACCGACGGCCGTGCCGCCCCGGCCGTCCGGGAGGAACTGGCCCGCGCGGCCGACGGAAACCCCCGGCTGCTCGGCGAACTCGCCGCCGGCCTCACCCCGCCCCAGCTCACCGGCCTCGCCCCGCTGCCCCGGCCGCTCGCCGACCCCGCCACGCTCCTCCGCGCCTGCGGAGCACGCCCCGCCGAGCTGCCTCCCGCCACCCGCCGGCTCCTGCTGCTGGCCGCCGCCGCGCAGGAAACCCACCCCGACGGGCCGGGCGCCGACGCGGCACTCGTCCTGCGGGCCGCGGCGGCCGCCGGGCTCGGCGCGCCGGCCCTGGAACCGGCGGAGGATGCGGGGCTGGTGCGTACCGAGGGGGAGCGCCTCCGCTTCGGCAGCGCGCCGCTGCGCCGCGCCCTGTACGAGTCCGTGCCGCTCGCCCGGCGCCGCGCCGCCCACGCGCTCCTGGCCTCGGTGTGCGAGGAGGACGCTGCCCTCCGGCTGCCGCATCTGGTCCACCGCGCCCTGGCGGCCGAGGGGCCCGATGCCGGACTCGCCGGGCGGTTGGCCGCCGCCGCGCGGGCCGAGGGGCCGTATCTCTCGCACGAGGAACGCTCGGTGGCGCTGGCCGTCGCGGCGCGCCACACCGAGGACGGCACCGACCGCGCCACCCGGCTGACCGAGGCGGCCGACCACGCGCGGCTCGCGGGCAGGCCCGCGCGCGCCCGCGAGCTGCTGGTGCCGGTGCGCGCGCTGCCCGCCGCCCTGCCGGTACGCGGCCGGGCCGAACTGGTCCACGGCCTGCTGTCCCTGCGGGACGGCCCGGTCGCCGACGCCAGGGAAGAACTCCTGCTGGCCGCCGCCCTGCTCGGCCCCCACGACGCGGCGGCGGCCCTGACCGCACGTCTCGCCGCCACGGAGGCCGCCTGGGCCATGGGCGACGCGGCGGCGTACGTGGAGGCGCTGGGCGGCGAGCGGAGCGGGGCGGATACCCCGGCTGACGCGCCCGACGCCCGGACCGGGAACGCCGCCCCGGGCGGGCGGCTCCCCGACGACTACCGCACCGGTATGGCCGCCGTGCTGAGCGGGCGGCTCGATGCGGGGGTCGGGCCGCTCCGCCGGCTGCTCGCACACACCGAGCAGGCCGAGGACCCCGAGGTGCTGCTGCGGGCCGGGGTCGCCGCGCTGGTCGTCGGCGACCTCGCGGCGGCCTGCCGGGTCAACGCCCGCGCCCTCGCGGCCGCCCGCGCGCTGGGCCGCGCCACGCTCGTACCACAGGCCCTGGAGCACCTGGCGTACGGCGAACTCCGGGTCGGCCGGCACCCCCGGGCCCGCGTCCACGCCGAGGAGGGGCTGCGGACCGCGCATCGCACCGGACAGCGCAACATCGCCGCCCACCAGCACGCGATCCTGGCCCTCGTCGCCTCCGTCGAGGGCGACACCGACGCGCTCACCACCCACGCGGCAGCGGCCACCGCCGTCGCGGCGCCGCACGGCCTGGTCCAGGTTGCCACCCTCACCGGCTGGGCGCTCGCCCGGGCCGACCTGGGCGCCGGCCGCGTCGACGAGGCCGCTGCCCGGCTCGGCCCGCTGGTGCGCCCGGGCCCGCGCCAGGGCCATTTCGCCGTCCGCATGCTGGCCGTGCCCTGTTATGCGGAGGCGGCGGTGCAGGCGGGCGCGCCCGACGCGGCGCGTGCCGCCGTTGCGGAGTTCGCCGTCTGGGCCGACCTCGGCGCCGACCCCGCGGCCCCCGCCCAACTGGCGCGCTGCCGTGCGCTGCTGGCGGGGGCCGGTGGCGGCCGGCCGGCGGCGGCCGACGCGTACTACGAGGAGGCCCGCGCCCGGCACGAGGACACCGTCAACGACTTCGAGCGCGCCCGGACCCTGCTGCTGCACGGCAAGTGGCTCCGGCGGCGCCGCCGCCCCGGCCCCGCCCGGGGGCTGCTGCGGGACGCGCTCGTCGCCTTCGAGGGGTGCGGCGCCCGCGCCTGGACCGATCAGACCCGCGCCGAACTGCGTGCCACCGGGGACGCGCCGGCCGGCGCGGAACCGCCGGCCGCCGGGCGGGCGGGGCCGCTCGCGGAACTCACCCCGCAGCAGCTGCGGATCGCCCGCTGCGTGGCGGAGGGCGCCACCAACCGCGAGGTCGCCCTCCGGCTCTCGGTGAGCCCCCGGACCGTCGACCACCATCTGCGGAACGTCTTCGCGGTGCTGGGCGTGCGCTCGCGGCTGGAACTGGCCCGCCTGGTGGACCGCGCCGGGGACTCCACCGCGGCCCTGTGACCGTCCGGCCGCCGACCGCCGTCCCACACTCCCCGGCTCAGGCCGCGAACGGCGGGGTGAGGCCGGCCGGTGGCGGGTTGAGCCGGGCGAAGCCCTCCTGGCGCTGGTACGGAAAGTGGGGGTACGGCGCGGTCCGCGCGCTCGCCGCGTCCAGCCGGGCCACCTGTTCCGGCATCAGTTCCCAGCCGACGGCGCCGATGTTCTGGCGGAGCTGCGCCTCGTTCCGCGCGCCGATGATCACGGAGGAGACGGTCGGCCGCCGCAGCAGCCAGTTCAGGGCGATCTGCGGGACGCTCCGGCCCGTCTCCTGCGCCACGTCGTCGAGCGCGTCGACCACCCGGTACAGGTGCTCCTCCTCGACCGGCGGGCCGTAGTCGGCGGTTTCGTGCAGCCGGCTCCCGGCCGGCGGTCTCGGCGCCGCTCTACTACCGCGTGCTGGCCAGCGGCGATCCGCTGGACGAAGCGGCGGCGGCGCGGGCGGCCGGAGCCGCGGCGGCCGCGGCCCGGGCAGGCGTGTACGTACGCGGCGGGAATCCGGAGGTCTGAGGCCGCCGGGCCGGGCCGGTCACCGTACGACGCGCAGCCAGAGGTTGGTCGACATCGGCCTCTCGGACACCTCCAGGCGCTCCAGCCGGACGTCGGCGCCGCCCGGCTGCGCGAAGAACCGCACCCCGTCGCCGAGCAGGACGGGGTGCACGAACACCAGGATCTCGTCGAGCTCCCCCGCGGCCAGGCACTGCCGGGCGAGGTCGGCGCCGAGCACGCTGACGTACTTCTCGCCCGCCGCCTCCTCGGCCGCGGCGATGCCGCTGGGCAGGTCGCCGACGAAGGTCACGTCCGGGACCGCCTCGCGCGGCGGGTGGTGGGTGACGACGAACTGCGGCCCCTCCCAGCCCCCGCCGAACGCCTTCCCTTCTGCCTCGGTGCCCTTGTTCGGATCGTCGCCGTGGAAGGTGCGATTGCCGATGAGCAGCGCGCCGACCTGCGGGATCAGCCGTTCCACGTCCGGATCCGGGCCGAAGAACGGGACCAGCCAGGACATGTCCCCGCCGGGCCCGGCGATGAAGCCGTCCAGCGACATGCTCGCGGAGTACAGCAACGTGGCCATGCCCCCACGCTAGCCCTCGGCGCCTGCCGGTGCCTCGGCGGACGCGCCCGTGTGCCGCGCGACCCCGCCGCACGTATCGCTCCGCTCATCCCTCGCGCATGACGATCCGTCGGGCGAAGTGCAGGGAGTACGTGAAGAGGTCCGCGACCCGGTCGTCGGTGAGGCCGTACCAGCCGTGGTCGGCCCCCGGTTCCCGCCGCAGTTCGGCCGGTGCGCCGGCGGCCCGCAGCGCGTCGGCGAGGGCTTCGCTGTGTGTGCACGACACCATCGTGTCCGCGTCGCCGTGCACGAGGAGGAACGGCGGGGCGTCGGCGTCCACATGGGCGAGCGGACTGGCGTCGCGGGCCCGTTCCGGGCAGTCGGCCGGGGCCGCGCCGAGCAGCAGCGCCTCGGGCGTACCGGCGTCGTGCGGGTCGAAGGGCCCGCGGTGCGTGGTCAGGTCGCTGGGGGCGTACCAGACGACGGCGCCGACGGGGGCCGGGGTGGCGGGGCCCGGGGAGAGGGCGAGGAGGGAGGCCAGATGGCCACCGGCGGACTCGCCCCACACCACCGTCCGGCCGGTGTCGATGTCCAGTTCGGCGGAGCGGAGCGCGAGCCAGCGCAGCGCGGCACGCAGATCGTCGAGCGGGGCAGGGAAGGCGGCCTCACCGCTGAGCCGGTAGTCGGCGCAGGCGACGGCGAGGCCCGCCGCCGCGAGGCGCGTGAACGGCCCCGGCTGCCAGTCGCGCGTCCGCATGCCCATGTCGTCGCGTCGGCCGCGCCGCCAGGCGCCACCGTGCACGAACAGCACCAGCGGGGCGGGCCCGGCCCCGCTGCTTTCCGGCAGCCACAGGTCGAGTTCGAGCGCACGGCTGCCCGCGAGTTCGCCGTAGGGCACGCCGCGCAGGACACGTACTCCGGGCGCGCACGGGGCGGCCGGCGGCAGCGGGGCGACGTCCGGGTGCGGCGCGGGGATCAGCTCCCGGACCGTCGGGGCGGCGCCCGTCACCGGGCCCGCCACTGGTGGTCGGGGAGGAACCGCACGTCGTACTCCTGCGGGACGGTGCCGAACTTGTGCGGCGCGGGGACGACCGGCTCCCGTGGCAGCCCCGGCTGTTCGGTGGGCGCACCGAGGGTCTCGAAGAACCGCTCGAAGGTGCCGCCGGGGCCCGCCGCGACGCCGACGACCTGGCTGTGGTGGCGCTCCATGCGGTAGGCGTGCGTGCAGTTCTTCGGCACGAAACCGAAGTCGCCCGGGGTGAGCAGCTTCTCCTGCTCCTCGCCCCCGGTGTCCACGACGAAGAGCCGGACCGCGCCGGCGGTGACGTAGAAGACTTCGTAGGTGTCGGCGTGCACGTGGGCCGGGATGATGTCGCCCTTCGGGCCCTCGACGGTGAAGAAGTTGAAGGTGTTCTCGGTCTGCTCGCCGCCCGCGTAGACGGTGATCAGATCGCCGAAGAGGTGGGCCCGGTCGCCCTCGCCCTTCTCGATGAAGTACGGCCTGCCGGGCTCGGGCGGTATGCGGGAGGCGCTCCGGTAGCGGGTGGCGTATTCGATGGTCATCGTCTCTCCTTGGACGCGGCAGACGAGTGTCAGGCAGGCTGACATTCGTTGTGTCAGGTAGGCTGACATAGAAATCCGGGCCATGGCAACCGGCCTCCCGGCGCCCGGCACGAGTCCGACAGGAGAAAGGGGCGGACGTGACGGCGGACCCCCATCGCAGCCTTCCGCAGCTGCTCGGCGACGCCCGGCGCTGGTTCGACGAGGGGCTGCTCGCGGCCATGGCCGCCGACGGCGCGACCCCGGTCTCGCTGCCCCAGCTCCAGCTCTTCGCCGTACTGGACGAGGCGGGCACCACGGTGTCCGAGCTGGCGCGGCGCATGGGTGTCACCCGGCAGACCGCCCACCAGGCCGTGCACGGCCTGGTCGACGCCGGGCTGCTGGAACAGACCGCCCACCCCGCCTCCGCCCGGCAGCGCCTGATCCGGCGCACCCGGGCCGGCGCGCACGCGCACGAGCAGGCGGAGCGCGTCCTCGCACGGCTGGAGAGCCGGCTCGCCGAACGCATCGGCCGGGAGACGGCCGACGCCCTGCGCGCTGCCCTCGAAGCCCCGTGGGGTGACCCGCCCGACCTGGGCCCCGCGTAGGACGAACACGTCCGGGCCCCGTACCCGCTTCCGGTGTCGGCTCCGGCGCGACGCCGATTCCGGTGTCGGCTCCGATCCGGCGATGATCTGTAGCCGTGACGAAGTGGGCGCCGCCCTGTCAGTAGGCATCAAGAAGCGACAAGCCGTGCCCCCGCCCAGGCCGGGATGCTGCGATGGCAGATATCCCGAGAGAGCAGGCAACAGGACGCCTCACCTCGACGAGGAGCGGATGATGCCGGGTGGGACGGTGGGGGCCGCCGGGGGCGGGCAGGGACTCTTCCGGGGGCTCCTGGAGGCGGCGCCGGACGCGATGGTCATCGTGGACGACGAGGGCATCATCCAGCTGGTGAGCGCCCGGATCGAAACACTCTTCGGGTACGCGCGCGCCGAATTGCTGGGCCGGCCCGTCGAGACCCTGGTACCGGAGCAGTTTCGCGCCCGGCACTCCGTACACCGGGGCGCCTACGTGGACCGTCAGGAAGTCCGCGCCATGGGCGCCGGGATGGAGGTGCACGGACTGCGCAAGGACGGCAGCCGGTTCCCCGTCGAGATCAGCCTCAGCCCGCTGGAGACCACCAACGGGCTGCTCATCTCCGCCACCGTCCGGGACGTCAGCGAACGCAAGGCCGCCGAGGCACGCATCAACGAACTCGCGGACCTCGTCGAGTCCTCGCACGACGCCATCCTCGCCAAGACCCCCGACGGCCGCATCACCTACTGGAACGCCGCCGCCCAGCGCCTGTACGGCTATACCGCGGAGGAGGTGATCGGCCGGCACGTGTCATTGCTCGTCACCGAGGAACGCAAGGACGAGATCGCCCGGATCCTGCACCGGCTGCGCCGCGGCGAGAAGATCGAACACTTCGAGACCATCCGGGTCAGCAAGAGCGGTCGCCTGCTGGACGTCGACGTGACCGTCTGGCCGACCCGCGACGCCGACGGCACGGTCAACGGCGCCTGTGCCATCGCCCGGGACATCAGCGACCGCAAGCGGACCGAGGAAGAACTCACCAGGCTCTACAAGCAGCAGCGCGACATCGCCCTGACCCTCCAGCACAGCCTCATGGGCACCCCGCCCGAAGTGTCCGAACTGGACACCGCGAGCCGCTACCTCCCGGCGACGCAGGGGGCCGGAGTGGGCGGCGACTGGTTCGACCTCGTACCGCTGGGCGCCGGGCAGGTCGGCGTGCTCATCGGCGACGTCATGGGCCGCGGGCTGGAGGCGGCCGCCGTGATGGGGCAACTGCGGTCCGCCGCCAACGCCCTGGCCAGAACGGGCATGGCACCGGACCGGCTCATGCAGGTGCTGGACACGGTCGTCGCCGACCTCCCCGGCCAGCTCGTCACCTGCTGCTACCTGGTCATCAGGCCGGACGCCGGGCAGCTGACCATCTGCTCGGCCGGACACCTCCCCGTCCTGCTGGCCGCGCCAGGCGAGGGTGTGCGCACGCTGCCGGCCCCGGTCAGCGTGCCACTCGGCGTCGGCGGCATCCCGCACCAGCAGGCCGCCATCACCGTCCCGCCCGGCTCCGTCCTCGCCCTCTACACCGACGGTCTGATCGAGACCCCGGGCAGTGACATCGAGGACCGGCTGGGCGCCCTGCACGAGGAGTTCGCCACCGCCTTCAACGTGGCGCGGGACCTGGAGGCCGCCGCCGACCGGCTCCTCGGCGCGCTGCTGCCGGGCGCCAAGCCGGACGACGACGATGCCACGCTGCTGCTCCTGCGGTTCCCGGCCGGCCCGCTGGCCAGCGTCGTCACCGAGCTGCCCGCCACCCCCTCCGCGGTCTCCGACGGCCGGGCCTTCCTCGCCTCGGCCCTGAGCCGGTGGGGCCGCACCGAGGCGGCCGACGAGGCGTGCCTGCTCGTCTCCGAGCTCCTCACCAACGCGATACGGCACGGGGAAGGACCGCTCCTGCTGCGGCTGCGCATGAGCCGCTCCGAACTCACCGCGGAGGTCAGCGACCGCAGCCCACGCCGGCCACGGCTCCGGCTCGCCGGCACGGACGAGGAGTCCGGCCGGGGCCTCTTCCTCGTCGACGCCCTCGCCGACAGCTGGGGCACCCACCCGACGGACGACGGCAAGACCATCTGGTTCACCCTCCGGCTTCCGCAACGCCGTTGACGGGCGGATCCGGCCGCCGGCCGCGGCGCAGGCCCCGCTTCCGCTCCTGCGGGCCGCTGCCCTCGGGGAGAGGGAGCGCGGACAGTATCCGACGGGTCTCGACCAGCAGTTCGCCCATCGCCGCCGCGGACGGGCCGGTGTGCTCGCCGTAGGCGTCCGCCAGGTCGTCGTAGAGCTGCCAGGCATCCCGCGCCGCCCGGTGCTGCCGCTCCCGTACCGACGGTGTGTCCCCGGCCTCGTCGAACAGGTCGGCCTCGGCCGCGCACGCCTCCGCCGTCCGCTCGGCCAGCTCCGCGTACCGGTCGAGGAACGCGGGCGTGGGACGGGCGAAATGGCTCTCCTCGTCCACCGACGTGGCCAGTGTCCGGGTGATGACCGACAGGTGCTCGGCGATGCCGTGCCAGCGGGCGTCCTCCGACTCCGGCGGGGGATGCGGTCCGGTCCGCCGGAGGTTCCAGGCCGGGTTCAGCCGCAGGCTCTCGTCGGTCCACTGCCGGGCATCGGCCAGCTCGCGCAGGATCGGCTGGAGGCGCCGCGCCCGGTCCCGCCACTCCTCGGCCTCGGCCGTGCCCCAGTCCTCCCGCAGCTCCGCGGACATGTGGCGGAGCAGGTCGGCGCTGTCGCGCGGCAGGCGCTGCAACTGCTCACGGACGTTGCGCAGATGGACGGGCGGGAAGACGAACGCGTTCACGGTGATGCCGATGACGGCGCCGATGCAGGTCTCCAGCATCCGGTGGCCCACTTCGCTGAGCGAGTAGGCGCCGTACGTGATGACGAACAGCGCCGTCGTCGCCCCGTAGACGCCCTGCGCGCCGAAGCGGCGGTAGGTGCCCACCAGGGCCAGCACCGGCAGCGCGATCATCATGGCGCCGAGGGTGGAGCCGTTGGCCAGTGCCATGGCCAGGGACGCCCACACGGCGCCGATGACGATCACACAGATCTGCTGGAGTCCGGAGCGCAGCGAGCGGTAGACCGTCGCGTCGACCAGCGCGAGCGCCGTCCACGGCGCCATCAGCGCCAGCGGGGCCTTCAGCCACCACCCGGCCAGCGCCCACGCGGCGATCGCCGCCCCCGCCATCTTCAGCGCCTGGACCATCGCGTCGCGCTCCGGGCCCGAGGCGCGCAGCGCGAAGCGCACCGTACGCCCGACCGCGGCGACCTCCCGCCGCAGCCATCGCCACCCGGCGGCGATCCGTTCCCACACCGTCAACCGCTCCTCTCCCCGCTGTCCTGCGCACCGGCCGCACGCACGCCGCCTGCCTGGAAGGCAGGCGGCGGCTCCGCACGGGTGCACACATTCCCGCCGAACAAACGGAAGCAAAGCGGCAAAAGATGCGCCGGGCGGGTGCCGGTTTCGGGGGGCGGCCCGGCGGCCGGCCGGTCCGAGCCGATCAGGGCCGGAACGGGGACGGTCCGAGTAAGATCTTTGGACATGTCGATCCCCGATGAGCTGCTCGTCGACATCGCCGCCAGGGTGGAGTCGGAGCAGAGCAATCAGATGTCCCTCACCGTGGTCGTCCGAGGTGCTGTCGTCACCGGCCGGCTGGCTCCCGAAAAGGTGTGGCGACAGCGCGTGGCCGAGGTGCTGGAGGAATCGCAGCAGCTGGGCACCTTCGCCGCCCTCTTCAGTGCGGAGGGCCATGCTTCGGCCGGCCGCGACGGGGCCCCGCCCGACGGCGACGCGGCCCCCACCCACCTGCACTTCCACCTCGCGCGGATTCTGCAGGGCAGCGTGGGCATCCCCGAGACGGGGGGCATGTACCGCGTCGCCATCAAGGACGTGGGCGCCTGGACGGTGGGGGACTTCAGCTACTCCGATCACTGAGCCCGCGAAGGGGTGGCGGGCGGCGGCGCATCGCCGTCGCCCGTGCCCCACGCGGAAGGCTCCGGCCCGGTCGTGAAGGACAGCGTGCCGCCGCGGCGGATGTCGTCCGTCGTCAGCCAGGTACGGGACAGGCCGGCGCCGCCGAGCGAGGCCGACTGCACGTACCGGTCGGTGTCGCTCGTCCCGGTGGCGGTCACGGTGAAGCGGCCCCGCGGGTAGTACGCCCGGTCGAGGGTCAGCTCCACCCTGTCGAAGACCGGCGTGGACAGGCCCCAGGTGTCGGTCCCGGGGAAGACCGGGAACACGCCGATGGCCGAGAGCACCATCCAGGAGGACATGGTGCCCAGGTCGTCGTTGCCGGTGACGCCGTCCGGCCCGTCGGTGAAGAGTCCGAGCGCCGCGTGCACCACGTCGGTGGTCTTCCACGGCGTGCCGGTGGACAGGTAGGTGTACGGCGCTATCAGGTCGGGCTCGTTCTGCGGGTTGTACTTGTCCGCGTTGTAGTAGTCGTACGGGCCGTTGACCCACACCTCGCGGGCGGTCTTCGCGGGGTCCTTCAGCAGCTGGTCGTGGGCGAAGAAGGAGTCGAGGCGCCGCTCGGTCGCGTCGCGGCCGCCGATCAGCGACATCATGCCCGGCAGGTCCTGCGGCACCAGCCACATGTACTGCCAGGCCGTGCCCTCGTGGAAGCCCACGCTCTTGGCCGGATCGGCGGGACCGGTGAACTTCCCCGCGGCGTCACGGGCGCGGAAGAAGCCGGTGTCCGGGTCGAAGACGTCGCGGTAGTGCTGTGCGCGCTTCGCGTAGCGCGCGGCGTCGGCGGAGTGCCCCAGGTCCTTCGCCATGCCCGCCAGCGCGGCGTCGGCGAGCGCGTACTCCAGGGTGGCGGAGGCGCCGTGCTCGAAGTCGGAGTCGCCGGGCTTCTTCGCGTGGTCCGGCTGGTACGGCACGAAGCCGTTCTTCAGGTACTCCGCGTTGCCCATCCGCCCGGAGTAGGGCGAATCGGTCGGCGGCACCCCGTCCGCGTTCTTCTTCAGCGCCCGGTACGCCTCCTCCTCGTGGCCCTTCAGCAGGCCCTGCCGGTAGGCGTTGGTGAGGAAGGGGGTGACCGGATCGCCGGTCATGATGTTGGTCTCGGCCGTGCCGTAGCCCCACTTGGGCAGCCAGCCGCCCTGCTTGTCCACGTCCAGCAGCGACAGCGCCATGTCGCGGGACTCGCGCGGCGCGACCAGGGCGAGCAGCTGGGCCTGGGTGCGGTAGGTGTCCCACAGTGACCAGTTCTGGTAGTACGTGTGGCCCTTCGCGCGGTGCACCTTCCGGTCCCAGCCGGTGTAGCGGCCGTCCACGTCCTGGCCGGTGTTGGGGTGCAGCAGCGCCCGGTAGAGCGAGGAGTAGAAGACCCGCCGCTGTTCCTGGCTGCCGCCGCTCACCCGCACCTTGGCCAGCCGCTCCTGCCAGGCACGGCGCGCCGCGGCGCGGGCCTCGTCGAATGAACCGCGGCCCTCGGCTGCGAGGTTGCGGGCCGCGCCCCGCTGGTCGACGTACGAGATCGCGGTGGTGGCCTCGACGTCCCGGTCGCCGCCGCGGGTGTCGAAGCGTACGTACGCGCCGCGCCGGCCGCCGCCCTCGGAGGACCGGCTGCCGGCCGTCACCGTGTCGCCGCTCCAGGTACCGGCGGACGTGAACGGCCGGTCGAAGCGGGTAAGGGTGTACACCGTGTACGGCTCGGTGTCCTGGCAGAAGCCCCGGCCGGTGATGGCGGCGGCGACGGTGCGGTCGTCGAGGATCCGTACGCTGCTGTCGGTCACCTTGTGCAGGGCCTGCCCGGTGTTCAGCAGGACGTTGGCCTTGTCGGTGGCGGGGAAGGTGTAGCGCTGCTTGCCGGTGTGCCGGGTGGCGGTCAGCTCGGCGCCGGTCCCGCCGTAGCCGTCGAGCGTCACCTTGTACGAGCCGGGGCTCGCGCTCTCCTTCTCGTGGTCGAAGGGCGCGGCGTAGGCCGCGTTGTCGGTGCTGGTGATGTCCCCGGTCGTGGGCATGACGGGCAGATCGCCGCCCAGGCCGCAGCCGACGCCCGAGAGGTGCACGGCGGAGAAGCCGCGGATGCTCTTCTCGTCCCAGTCGTAGCCGGTGCTGTGCCCGGTGTCCGGTGAGAGCTGGACCATGCCGAACGGGACGGCGGCGCCGGGGAAGGTGTTGCCCTCGTTGCGGGTGCCGATGAACGGGTTGACCAGGCCGGTGAGGTCCTCGGCCGCGCCGGGCGGGGCCTGCGGCGCCGCGGTGGCGGGCGGCGTGGCGCACAGAAGGCCCGCGCAGACCACCGTCACGAGCGGTCCGGCGAGGCGCCGAACGCGTGGGGCACGTATCACTTACAGCCTCCGTACGAGGGTAGACAACGTTGTCAGGAACGGCCTTTACAGCGTTGTCATGCCCACCGTCGATGTCAATACCGCGGACCCGCCGGCGCCCGTGTCTCACCCGGCCGGGCGCGCACGGGCGCCATGTGACGCGGTCTCATCCCGCCTGCGGTGACCGAGCGTTGCGCGGACGGAACCCTGGACACCCCTCATGAGGCTGTGCTGTCATTCCGACGGCCCCCTCTTCCAACGTTGTACAAGCTCGGTGACGAGCTGCCCCCGTTCTCGGCAATGGAGGAACCATGCGCACCAGACGCCTGGGCAGACAGCTGGCGTTACTGCTCACCACGGCCCTCGGCGTCACCGGCCTCGCCGCGGTCCCGTCCGCGTCGGCCGCCGGAGACCCGGCCGAACCCCAAGGCCTCAAGGGCGAGTACTTCACCCAGTCCGCGCCCGGAGCCTTCGACTTCCACGAGCTCAAGGCCACCGGCTTCGACCCGGCCATCGACTTCGACAACCTGGAGCCCCGGCTCCAGTCCGCCACCGGGCAGGCCGACGACGTCAGCATCCGGTGGACCGGCAAGGTGGTCCCCGAGAAAACCGGCCCCACCACCTTCTCGATCACCGGTGACAACGGCTTCCGGCTGTGGGTGGACGGCAAGCTCGCCATCGACCACTGGACCGACGACTGGGACAAGGAACAGACCTCCCAGCCCGTCGAGTTGACCGCGGGCAAGGCCTACGACATCAAGGTCGAGTACTTCGAGCACTACGGCGGGTCCAACCTCCACCTGCGGTGGACCGAACCCGGCCAGGCCAAGGAGGCCATCCCCTCCTCGGCGTTCCGCCTGCCGGACGGCTACGAGTACAACGGCGCGCTCTCCGCCGACGTGCTGAAGGACGGCCGCACGCTCCGCCTCGACTTCGCCCAGCCGCTCGCGAAGACCCCGGCCGGCCTCACCGGCCACCTGCGGGCCGTCATCGGCGGCGCCGAATGGCCGCTGGGCACGGCGAAGGCCGACCCCGCCGACCCCACGGCCCTGCTGGTCGGCCTCAAGGAGCCGGTCGTCGGCAAGAAGGGCGGCGGCGCGCGCGGCCTCGCCGACGTCCGCTACGACGGCGAGGGCGGCCTGGACGGTACGGACGGTACGGCCGTCGGCGCGTTCTGGGCGAGCGGCCCGAACCATTCCGAGTACGAGCTGCGCACCAAGTGGGCCGACAAGGTGGGGCCGGGCAATGCCCTTCCCGAGTACCCCCGCCCCCAGCTCACCCGCGACAAGTGGCAGAACCTCAACGGCCGTTGGGAGTTCCAGGCCGCCGAGTCCGGCGAGCAGCCGCCGGTCGGCAAGCGGCTCGACGAGAAGATCCTCGTGCCCTACCCGGTCGAGTCCCAGCTCTCCGGCATCGAACGCCACGAGGACCGGACGTGGTACCGCCGCACCTTCACCGTCCCCAGGAACTGGGACGTCGGTGACGGCAAGCGGCTGCGCCTGAACTTCGGCGCCGTCGACTGGCAGTCCGAGGTGTACGTCAACGGCAAGAAGGTCGCCGCGCACAAGGGCGGTTACGACAAGTTCAGCGCCGACGTCACCGACGCGCTGAAGCCCGGCCGTACCCAGGAGCTGATCGTCGGCGTCTACGACCCGACCGACGCCAAGAACGGTGAGAACCCGCCGGTCGGCAAGCAGCGGCTGGACCCCAGCGGCATCTGGTACACCCCGTCCTCCGGCATCTGGCAGACGGTGTGGATGGAGCCCGTCGCCGCCGACCACGCCGACTCGCTCAAGACCGTCCCGGACGTCAAGAACGGGCAGGTCACCGTCGAGCCGAAGGGGGTGCGCGACGGCGTGCCGGTCACGGCCGCCGCGTACGCGGGCAAGAAGAAGGTCGCCGAGGTGAGCGGCCGTACCGGTACGCCGCTCAAGCTGAAGATCACCAAGCCGCACCTGTGGTCGCCGGACGACCCGTTCCTCTACGACCTCAAGGTCAAGGTCGGCAGCGACCGCGTCGGCAGCTACTTCGGCATGCGTTCCATCGGCGTCGAGAAGGTCAACGGCACCCCGCGCACCGTCCTCAACGGCAAGCCCACCTTCCTGATGGCCACGCTCGACCAGGGCTTCTGGCCGGACGGCCTGCACACCGCGCCCACCGACGAGGCCCTCGCGTACGACCTGAAGATGCACAAGGCGATGGGCTTCAACTCCGTGCGCAAGCACATCAAGGTGGAGCCCGACCGCTGGTTCTACTGGGCCGACAAGCTGGGCCTGATGGTCTGGCAGGACATGCCCGCCATGACCGCGGGCGTGAACCCGAATGCCGCCTCCCGCGCCGAGTACGAGCGGGAGATGAAGGAGATGATCGACGAGCACATCAGCAGCCCGTCGGTCGTCATGTGGGTCACCTTCAACGAGGGCTGGGGCCAGTACGACATCGGCCGCGTCGCCGAGCAGGCCAAGGCCTGGGACCCGACGCGCCTGGTGAACAACCAGTCGGGCCTCAACCTCGGGGCCGACGGCAACGCCGGCGACATCATGGACGAGCACGGTTACCCGAGCCCGGCCCTGCCGCCGCACCCCGACGGCGAACGTGCCCTGGTCGCCGGCGAGTACGGCGGTCTCGGACTCGCGGTGCCGGGCCACGCCTGGTCGGTTCAGCAGTCCTACGTGGACGTCGACCCCACGACGTACACCGACGACTACCTGACCAAGCTCGACGAGGTGCACAAGCTCGCCTGCAAGGGCGGTAACGGCGCCGTCTACACGCAGATCTCGGACGTCGAGGGCGAGCTCAACGGCCTGCTGACGTACGACCGCAAGGTCGTCAAGCCGGATGTGAAGCGGCTGAAGGCGGCCCACGAGGCGCTGATCCACGACGCGTCGCAGGCCGTCCCGGCGGGCTGCCAGGCGTCCTGATCCACCGGCGTCACCGGGCGACCGCGGCCCAGGGTGCTCCGGCCCGTCCTCCGTGCAGCAGAATCGGGGGGCGGGCCGGGGGACCGGGCCGCGGTCCATCTCTTTTCACCTGTCGCCGGAAGGAAACTCGTGCGGGTCAGCCTCAAGGACGTCGCCGCGCATGCGGGCGTGTCGATCAAGACCGTCTCCAACGTGGTGAACAACTACCGGCACGTCACTCCGGAGATGCGCGACCGCGTGCAGCGGGCCATCGACGAGCTGGGGTACCGGCCCAACCTGACCGCACGCCATCTGCGCAAGGGCCGCACCGGCATGATCGCCCTCGCGCTGCCCGAACTGGGCAACCCCTACTTCGCCGAGCTCGCCGCCGCGGTCATCGACGCCGCGGCCGAGCACGACTACATCGTGCTCCTGGACCACACCGGCGGCCGGCGCGCACAAGAGGTCCTGGTCAGCCAGGGTTTCCGGGCCCGGGTGATCGACGGCCTGATCCTCAGCCCCATCGAGCTGGAGGCGGAGGACCTCCGCGACCGGACCGAGAACGTGCCGTTCGTCCTCCTCGGCGAACGCCACTACGACCTGCCGTACGACCACATCGCCATCGACAACGTCGCCGCCGCGCGGCTGGCCGTCCGCCATCTGACCGGGCTGGGGCGGCGCGAGGTGGCCTTCATCGGCGCCCGCCGCGGCAACAGCAGGCCGGCCGAGCTGCGCGTACGGGGCTGGCGCGAGGAGCTGACCGCCGCGGGCCTGTCGAGCGACGAAGGCCTGGTCGCCACCACCGACGGCTGGGGCCACGCGGACGGCGCGGCGGCCATGCACCGCATCCTGGAGACCGGGCGGCGCCCGGACGCCGTGTTCGCCTACAACGACCCGGTGGCGATCGGCGCGATGCGTGCCCTGTCCGAGCACGGACTGCGAGTGCCCGAGGACGTCGCCGTGGTGGGCTTCGACGACGTGGAGGAGGGCCGCTTCGGCACGGTCACCCTCACCTCCGTCTCCCCGGACAAGGAGGCCATCGCCCGGCTCGCGGTCCAGTCGGTACTGGCCCGGCTGAGCGGCGAGGCGCCCGAGCCCCGGCGCGTCTGGGCGGACTACCGGCTGATCGAACGCGAGAGCACACTGGGGCGCCCGGCCCCCCACTGAACTCCGACCCCACCGAACGGGCCCGCCAGCCGTGCGTACGGCCCGCGCGCAGCCGTCGCAGCGGCTGCGTCCCCTGACGCGCGGCCGGGCCGTCGAGCCCCGTAAGCGCCGTTCACTTTCGACACGGAAAACGTTACGGGCTTCCGCGGCCGGAAAAAGCCTTTCCTTCTTAGGGTTCCATAAATTGCGCGTGAGGTGATTTCTTAGGGTTGCTGGGGAATCGTAGGACCGCTCACGCGGAATTTATTACGCCGCCCACTCAGTATTTACCGAGGTAATTGACATGAATTGCGGCCGCCGCGGAGAAGGCGCTCGCGGAGCGCTACGGACCCCTACGGACCGACGGACTCCCGGGCGAGCAGGTCCTCCTGCGTCCGGGGGCGGTGCAGGACCAGGAGGGCCTGGTCGTCCTGGGGGGCGCTGCCGCTGTGCCGGCTCACGTCGCGGGCCAGGAAGTCCAGGACGGCCGCCGGCTCCGGCGGATAGCCGGTCTGGCGCAGGTAGGACCGCACCATGGCCGGGACGCGGTCCGCCGGGTCGTAGAAGACGCCGGCCCGGTCGCGGGCCTCGGTGACCCCGTCGGTGAAGCACAGCAGCATCGCCCCGGGCGGAAAGTCGTACGTCTCCACCGGCGACCGCCACGCGCCCAGCGCGGTGATGCCCAGCGGTGGCGCCTCTTCCGCCGGCTCCAGCACGCGCGCCTGCCCGTCCGCCTGCAGCAGCAGGGGAGCGGGATGGCCGCGGTTGACCAGCTGCACCCGGTCCAGGTCCGCGGTGAACTGGACGATCAGGGCGGTGGTGAACCCCTCCGTCTCGTCCAGCCCCTCCCTGCGCTGCCCCTCGCGCAGCAGTGCCTCCTCCATGCACTGCACCAGAGCGGGCAGGTCGGCCGAGTGGTCGGCGGCGTACCGGAACGCGCCGATGTCGATGCTCACCGCGGTCACGGCGGCCAGCCCCTTGCCGCGTACGTCGCCGACCATGGCCCGGACCCCGTACGGCGTGTCCTGCACGACGAACAGATCGCCGCCGATCAGCGCCATGTCCTCGGCCGGTACGTAGCGGGCGGCGATCCGCAGGGCGCCCAGCCGGCTCGGCGGCCTGGGCAGCACCGCGCGCTGCGCCACCTCCGCCGCGTACCGCGCCCGGCTCGCGCTGACGTGCTGGGAGTGCAGGGAGCGGTTCAGTCCGATGGCCAGTGCGGTGACGGCCGCAAGGGTGACCTGGTTGGCGACGCCGCGCTGCCAGCCGAAGGTGTCGCCCACGTAGGCCAGCGCCGCGTGCACCACCATCGCCAGGAGGCCGGTGCACAGGATGCCGGGCGGCCGGAGGAGTGTCACCGCCGCCACCGGCGCCACGGCCAGCAGGGGAGCGGAGGACACGGAGGGAGGCGTCAGCAGGTCCACCACCGCGGCGAGCACGATCACCAGGGCGGGGATCCACCGACGTGTGTGCGACCAGGCCATGAACTTGCTCACCAGGCCATTTTGCCCTCCAGGTACGCACCCGGCAGCTCACGGCGCGGCGACGGACCGGTCACCGTATTCTTTCCTCGGTAACGCGTGTCACCGGAGAACTGTTGTTCCCCCGCACCTCACGAGAAAGGCTCGTGATGCCGCTGCACACCGCGATCGCCTCGAAGCTGCACCTGCTGGAAGATCTGCCCAAAGGTTTCGACGGCCCCTTGACCCCGGAGCAGGAAGCGCGACTCGCGCAGTTCCACGAAGCGCCCGACTACACGCCGCCCGCGGCGGAAGTGGAGCCGGTAACCCTTCCCGGACGGCACGGGGAAGTGCCGGCGCGCGTCTATTCCGCCGCCGGTTCCACGCCCGTTTCCGACCGCTGCTTCGTCTGGGTGCACGGGGGCGGCTGGGTGTTCGGCGACCTCGACATGGCCGAGGCCGACTGGACGGCGCGCGAGCTGGTGGCGCGGAGCGGCGCCATGGTGGTGAGCGTCGACTACCGCAAGGCCGTCGACGGCACCGCCTACCCGGTGCCGCTGGACGACGTCGCCGACGCGCTCGCCTGGGTACGGGACCACCGCCGCGAGCTCGGCGCGGGGACCGTGGACGGGTCGTTGTCCGTCGGCGGGGCCAGCGCCGGAGCCAACCTCGTCGCCGGTGCCGTGCTCCGGCTGCGGGACGAGGCGGGGTGGGTCCCCGCGCACGTGGTGCTCGCCTACCCGGCCGTCCATGCGGTGCTCCCGGCACCGTCCTCGCAGCTCACCGAGTTGATGGCCGGTGTCCCGAGCGCCGCCAGGCTCCGGGATGACTTCGCGCGGGTCTTCGAGAACTACCTCGGCGGCCCGCTCAGCACCGCCGACGGATACGCGGCGCCCGCCCTGGCGGACCTCCGGGACTTCCCGCCCACCACCGTCCTCAACGCGGAGTACGACGACCTCCGCCCGTCGGGCGAGGCCTTCACCGCCGCACTGGCCACGGCCGGCACCGACGTCGGCCAGGTACTCGTACGGGGCACCCTGCACGGCTTCCTGACCCGCCCCGGCACCGAGGAACCCACGGACCTCGCACTGGAGGTGATGGCACACCACCTGACGACGGACCGGACACCCCGCCCCCGCTGAAGCCCGGCCCGTACGTCGCCATCGGCACGTCACTCCAGCCCCGTGATCTGCCTTCGTGAGTTCAGCCCCAGCTTGTTCAGGATGTGCTCCACATGCGCGTCCGCCGTCCGCTTGGAGACGACGAGCCGCTCCGCGATCTCCTTGTTGGTCAGCCCCTCCGCGACGAGCGCGGCCACCTGCCGCTCCCGGTTCGTGAGCTCGCCGGGACGCCCGGTGCCCGCGCGGTCCCGCCCTCGTGGAACCGCCGCAACGGGCGCGTCCGGCACCCCGAGGGCGGCGTCCGCCACGGGGGGCTCCACCGCGGCGCCGGCCGGCGGGCCCGGAAGCACGTCCCGCTCCTCCACCGCGTACGCCACCGCTTCCGCGAGGTCCAGCGCCGCCCCGCGCGCGTGATGGTCCGCGTACGCGGCGGAGCCCAGCGCGGTACGCGCCGTGGCCACTGCCGCGTCGTGCTCCGCGATCAGCTCCGGCACGTTGAACAGCCACGCGCCGCCGATCCTGACCCAGACCGTCTCGGCGGCACCCAGCAGCCAGGCGGCCCGCTCACACCGCTCCGACCGGGCCGCCGACCAGGCCAGCAGTTCCATGGCGATGGCCGCGCCGAGCCGATCGTCCACGGCCAGCTTCAGGGCCAGCGCCTCGAGGCCGAGCCGGTCGCGCTCCTCGGCCCGGGACTCGTCGTGCGACATCCACAGCGCCAACTGCCGGTACAGCAGGCAGTAGCTGCGCGTCCAGCACTCACCGGTGGCCGTCTCCAGCGCGTCCAGTGCCTCCCCGGACACCTCCCACGCCCGCGCGACATCGCCGACCAGGGCCGCACCGAACGTCTGGATGAAACAGGTGATGGCCAGCCCGTCGCCGTCGCCGAGCTGACGGAAGCCGCTGCGCGCCGCGTCGAAGTCGCGGTTCGCCTCGTCCAGCCGCCCGCTGAGCAGCCGCAGGGTGCCGCGGAACTCGATCGCGTACACCGCACCGCGCCGGTCGCCGATCCGCTCGGCCATCGCCAGCGACTCCATGACGTACGGCTCGGCGTCGTCGTGCCGGCCCAGGACCGTCAGGATCCAGGTGAGGCGGTGCAGCGCCTCGACCCGCTCCGGGCAGTCGTGTGCCACCTTCGCCAGGCCGTGCTCCAGCCAGCGGGCGCCCTCCCGCAGCCGCCCAGTCATGATCCAGTGCGTCCACAGCCGGGTGGCCAGGTCCAGGCCGCGCAGGGTCAGCTCGGGGACGTCGGTGCCGGTGCCGTACTCCAGGGCGACCCGGAAGTCCTGGAGCCTGCGGGCGATGGCCGTCAGGTGCTCCGCCTGCCGGTCGCTGTGGAAGGGGCGGTCGGCGCGCTCCGCGAGCGCCGCGAAGTAGTCGAAGTGCGCGCGGCGGTACGCGTCCCCCTCCCCACTGGCGGCCATCCGCTCGGCGCCGTACTCGCGGAGGGTGTCCAGCAGCCGGTAGCGTGCCCGGTCCGCCTCGACGCGCAGCACCACCGACTTGTCGACCAGTCCGATGAGCTGCTCCAGCACCTCCTCGGCGGGCAGTTCACCGCCCCCGCACACGGTCTCGGCGGCCTCGGCGTCGAACTCCCCGGCGAACACCGTCAGCCGCCGCCACAGCACCCGCTCCTGCGGGGTGCACAGGTCGTGGCTCCAGTCGATGACGTCCCGCAGCGTCCTGTGCCGGGGCACGGCCCCGCGACGGCCGCCGGTCAACGCCTGGAACCGGTGCTCCAGCCGGGCCGCCAGGTCGCCCAGCGGCAGCACCCGCAGCCGTACCACGGCCAGTTCGATCGCCAGCGGCATCCCGTCCAGCCGGCGGCAGACGGAGGTCACGTCCTCGCGGTTGGCTTCGGTGAGGGCGAAGCCGGGCACCACGGCGGCGGCCCGCTCGGCGAACAGCTGCACCGCCTCCCGGTCGGTGGGCAGCGGAGCGATCGCATAGGCGAACTCGCCCGGTACGTCCAGGGGTTGGCGGCTCGTGGCCAGCACCGTGACCCCGGGCGCCATCCGCAGTAGGAGATCGGCAAGCATGGCGCACGCGTCCAGCAGATGCTCACAGGTGTCGAGGACGAGCAGCATCCGCTTGGGTGCGAGGTAGCCGACGAGGAGGCCGACCGGGTCGCGTTCGCCCTGCTCGGTGAGGCCGAGCGCGGCGGCCACCGTGTGCGGCAGCAGCACCGGATCGCGCAGCGACGACAGCTCGACGAAGCAGGCGCGGTCGGGAAAGCGCGGCAGCGCGGCGCGGGTGGCCCGCAGCGCGAGCCGCGTCTTGCCCACCCCGCCGGGGCCGGTGAGCGACACCAGCCGCCCTTTGTCGAACAGCGCGCCGATTTCCCGGAGTTCCTGTTCGCGTCCGATGAATCCAGTGACTTCGAGGGGCAGCCCGCCGGTCTGCTCTCTGACGTGTCCCAGCACCATCCTGTGCTCGCCCCTCCGCCTGTTCTGCGCCGGAGTGGGATTACCTACGCTACGCCTCGGCAGCTCACCGATGTGGTTCCTGACCGAGTGGTCTCGACCGTGTGGTTCCCCGCCGCGTGGTGGCCGCGACCGGCCCTCGCGCGGCGTCTCGACACACGGGCGGAGGTGAGCGGTTCGGAGTCGGGTTCGGGGAGGCCGCGTCGCCTCCGGAGCGGAAGAGCTGGGGCATGACCGGGACCGTCTCGCTGGCAGCACCTGGAGCGAGTCCACCTTAGCCACCCGCCGTCGCGCGGCGCGTGCATACGGCGAATCACGGTGCTGGTCAGGTGTCGCGCAGCAGCCAGGCCAGGCAGCGCCGCCGGAACTCCGGTTCCTCACCTAGCCGGCTCAGCCACTCCGCCCGTGTGCCCGGGTGGGCCACGGCATCCGGTACGTGGCGGCCTGCTGCCCCTTGGGCCGGATCAGCACGTGCAAGCCGGGGCAGCGGCCGACGAGTTCGGTCAGGGGCTCGGCGCAGGCCTCGGCGAGGTGCTCACAGGTGTCCACGACCAGCAGCGCCCGCGTATCGCCCAGCGCTCCGGCCGGCGCCTGGAGGGCGGCCGGCCGCCGGACGTGTCCCCCAGGAGGGCCGTGGCCAGCCGGTCCGCCGGCAGCTTCGCATCGTGCAGCCGGGCCGGGTCGGCCCGCCCCACCGCTTCCCACCGTCCGGGCCGCATGCGGCGGGCCGGTTCGGTGACGAGCGCGGTCTTGCCCACTCCGCCGGGCCCCGACACGGTGACCAGCCGTTCGGTCCGCAGCAGTCGCCCCATCTCCGTCAGTGCCGTGTCCCGGCCGATCAGGTCGTTCGCCTCCCGGTCGCTCGCCCCCGACATGGCTTCCTCCAGCAGTGTTCCGCCCGCGCGCCACCCATGTCCGCGAGTGCGCCCCACTCTGCGCCGTGCCACCGGGCCGGACATCGGTGACCGGCCGGGATCGGTATACGTCGGTACACCGAACTCCCCGGGCCGGCCGGTGACCCGACCGGTGGCCCCGGTGGGATCACCTTCGTCGCACCGCCTGCGAAGATGATCAACTGCGGGAGACACCGAGACGTACCCGGCCGCCACGGCGCGTACGGGACAGGGGAGGGCGGAGGACGTGCGCACGAGGCTGCGGGACCGGGTGCGGTACTGGTTCGACGGCACGATGGACCGCGGCACACCGGCCCTCATCGGCTGGCTGGCGCTCGCTTCGGTGGTCCTGGTCGCCCTGGTGTCCGGTCTGGTGGTGGCCCTCACCGACGAGGACACCGAGAAGAACGGCGGCTGGGCGGGCGTCGCCTGGATGAGCCTGCTGCGAACCCTCGACCCGGGCACGATGGGCGGCGACACCGGCCGGCCGGTGTTCCTGATCCTCATGCTGGCGGTGACGATCGGCGGCATCTTCATCGTCAGTGCGCTCATCGGCGTCCTGACCACGGGTCTTGAGGACCGGATACGCGAGCTGCGCAAGGGCAAGGGACGCCTTGTCGAGCGCGGCCACACCATCGTGCTCGGCTGGTCGGAGCAGGTGTTCACGGTGATCGCGGAGCTGGTGGAGGCCAATCAGAGCGAGCGGCGCTCCTGCGTCGTGATCCTGGCCGACCGCGACAAGGTCGACATGGAGGACGAGATCCGGCGCCGGATCCCGCGCACCGGCCGGACCCGGGTGATCTGCCGTTCCGGCAGCCCGCTCCGGCGGGAGGACCTGGAGCTGGTCAGCCCCGACTCCGCCAAGTCGATCATGGTGCTGCCGCCGGTCGGGGACGACGGCGACATCGACGTCATCAAGATGCTGTTGCTGCTGAGCAGCCGGGAGTGGCGGGGGCGGCTGCCGAACGTGGTGGCCGCGGTGCAGAGTTCGGAGAACCTGGCGGCGGCCCGGCTGGCCGCCGGCCGGACGGCGCTGGTGATCGACGCCGACGACATCGCCGTACGGCTGATCGTGCAGTCCCACCGGCAGGCGGGGCTGTCCGCCGTCTTCAACGAACTGCTCAGCTTCGTCGGCAACGAGATCTACCCGTGGCACGAGCCCTCCCTCGTCGGCTCGGCCTTCGGCGACACCCTCGACCGGTTCGGCCTCGGCATACCGATCGGCCTGCGCAGGGACGGTGACATGCTGGTCAACCCGCCGATGGACACCGTCATCGCGGCGGGCGACCGGCTGCTGATGGTCGCGGAGGACGACCTGCTGATCCGGCTCTCGGGAGCCCGGCCCGAGATCGTCCCGTCCGCGATCGCGGCGGCCTCGGCCCCCCCTTCCGTACCGGACCGCACGCTCGTCATCGGCTGGAACTCCCGCGCCCCGAAGATCATCAGCCTGCTGGACCGCCTCGTGGAACCGGGGTCCGTGGTCGACATAGCCGCCGCCCGGCGCCCACCGGAGGGCCTGTGGCGGGACCGGCTGGAGAACCTGACGGTGGGGTACCAGCACTGCGTGCCGACCCGCAGGTCCTCGCTGGAGGCCGTCGGCATCGACAGCTACCGCCATGTCGTCGTGCTGACGGACGACGGGATCGACCCCGGACGCGCCGACGACCACACCCTGGTGACCCTGCTCCACCTGCGGGACATCGAAGTGCGGCTGGGCGATCCGTACTCCATCGTCACCGAGATGAATGACGACGCCAACCGCGAGGTCGCCCAGGTCACCGAGGCCGACGACTTCATCGTCTCCACCAAGGTGATCAGCCTGCTGCTCACCCAGCTCACCGAGAACCGCCATCTGTACGCGGTGTTCGCCGACCTCTTCGATCCCGAGGGCTCGGAGATCTACCTCAAGCCCGCCGCCGACTACCTCGTCCCCGGGGCGCGGGCGAACTTCGCCACGGTCATCGAGGCGGCCCGCCGGCGCGGCGAGACGGCCATCGGCTACCGCCTCGCCCGCCACAGCGACGAGCCGCCCACGTACGGCGTGCGGCTCAACCCCGACAAGGCCGCACCGCTGAGCCTGGGGGAGGAGGACGCCATCGTCGTCCTCGCCGAGCAGTAGGCCGGCCGGCCCGGTACGCCGCGCGGTGGACCAGTAACCCGATACCCGGTCAGGGGCTGCCGTCGGGCCGTTCCCGCGTCGGAACCGGCGGTGCGGGCTGTGCGAGCGGCTCAGGCGGTGCGGACGGTGTGTCGTCCGTCTTCATCGCCTTGGCCTCGCTCTTGAGGATGCGCAGTGACTTCCCCAACGAGCGGGCGGCGTCCGGGAGTTTCTTGGCGCCGAACAGCAGGATGAACATCACTGCCACGATCAGCAGATGCCACGGCTCCAGTCCGTTGCGCAACATTCCGCTCACCTTCCTCGTGTCGACGGTGGGCCCGCCCCGGGTGTGCCCCCTGGGGAAGCGCCCGATCTTTTAGTTGCTACATTGCGCAACTGTACAACTGTTGGTGGGGCCGGCCGTGCCGCTCGCCCTGCCGCGGGAACCAGACGGGTGAGGGCGCAGACATGACGACAAGCCATCGGACGGCAGCACCGCGCCACGGTGGCGCACGGTCCGCCGCCCGCAGCCGGCGGCGGAAGCGCGGCTGGGCACGGCGCACGCTCGTCATCGCGCTCTCCCTGCTGATGCTCGCGGCGGCCGGGGTGGGCTGGCTCTACCTCAAGCTCGGCGGCGACATCTCCGCCTTCGACGCGGACGGGCTGTCCAGCGACCGGCCGGACGCATCGTCCAAGGGGCAGAACGTCCTGGTCATCGGCTCGGACGCGCGGACCGGCAACAACCAGGCGCTGGGCGGCGGGAAGAAGGGGGACATCGGCCGGTCCGACACGGCCTTCCTGCTGCATGTGTACGCCGACCACAAGCACGCCCTCGCGGTGTCGGTACCGCGCGACGCGCTCGTGGACATACCGGCCTGCCGGCTGCCGGACGGCTCATGGACCGCGCCGCGGCACCACGCCATGTTCAACTCGGCGTTCTCCGTCGGCGAGACCGCGCAGGGCAACCCCGCGTGCACCCAGAACACCGTCGAGAAGCTCACCGGCGTACGCGTCGACCACACCGTCGTCGTCGACTTCCAGGGCTTCGCCGCGTTGACGGAGGTCGTCGGCGGGGTGCGGGTGTGTCTGCCGCAGGACGTGTACGAGAAGGACCTCAACCCGCATCGCGCCGAGCGTGGCAAGCGGATCTTCGCCAAGGGCGAGCAGGACGTCTCCGGGCAGCGGGCGCTGGACTACGTACGCCTGCGGCACGGCATCGGTGACGGCTCCGACATCGGCCGCATCAAACGGCAACAGGCGTTCGTCGCCGCCCTCCTCAAGAAGGTGAAGAGCGACGGGCTCACCCCCGGCAAGCTGCTGCCGCTCACGGACGCCGCGGTCGGGGCGATGACCGTCGACCCGGGTCTGGACTCGGCCGACAAGCTGCTCTCCTTCGTGCTCTCGCTGAAGGACATCGACCTGCGGAACACGAAGTTCGTCACGGTGCCCTGGCGGTACGAGGGCGCGCGGGTGGCGATCGTCGAGCCGGACGCGCACGCGCTGTGGGCGGCGCTCCGGGAGGACCGGACGATCGACGGCGAGGACGCCGGCGGCAAGAGCACAGGTTCCTCGTCGCCCTCGTCCTCGTCCTCGCCGGAACCGGTGTCCGGCGCGGGTGTCGAGGTGGCCGTCTACAACGGCACCACCGTCCCCGGCCTCGCCGCCCAGGGCGCGCAGGCGCTGAAGGACCACGGGTTCACCGTCACCGGCACGGCCACCGCGAGCAGCCAGGACCTGGCCGCCACCCGCATCCGGTACGGACCCGGGGAGGAGGACCACGCCCGCACCGTCGCGCGCCTCTTCCCCGGCGCGGAACTCCGCTCCGGGAGCGCACCGGGCATCAGTGTGACCCTGGGCCGGTCGTACGCGGACGACCCGTCCGCCGCCTCCGGCGAGTCTTCCGACGTACCCGCGAAGGTGCCGTCCGAGGTGGCCGACGACGCCCGCTCGGCCGCCGACTCGCCCTGCTCCCGGCTCTCCTACGGCTGAGCCGGGGAGCGGCGGCGCTCCCGAAGGTGTGCCCGGGTCCGCCCCGGGCACTGCGCGCCGGGCCGGCCGCAGCACAATGGGCGCATGCGTATCCGAGCGGCCCGGGCCGACGAACTGCCCCTCCTCCAGGACATCGAGCGAGCCGCCGGGCGGTGCTTCCGCGACATCGGCATGCCGGAGATCGCCGACGACGCACCGCCCCCGCTCGCCGTACTCGGCCGTCACCGGCGGGCGGGCCTGGCCCGGGTCGCCGCCGATGGGACCGACACCCCGGTGGGCTATCTCATCGCCTCGCACGTCGACGGCAACCTGCACGTCGACCAGGTCTCGGTGCACCCGGACAGCGCGCGCCAAGGCATCGGCCGTGCTCTGCTCGACCGCCTCACGGAGCACGCGGTGGACCGGAAGGTGCCCGCCCTGACCCTCACCTCCTTCGCCGACGTCCCGTGGAACGCGCCGTACTACGCGCGCTGCGGCTTCCGCATCCTCGACGACGCCGAGATCGGCGCCGGCCTGCGGGAGATCCGGCGCCAGGAGGCCGCCCAGGGCCTGGACCGGTGGCCGCGCGTCTGCATGCGCAGAGACGTCTGAAGCCCTCAGCCGTCCCGCAGGCTCCGCTCGTGGCGCGCCCGGGCGGCCAGCAGGGCGAGCGCGTACAGCGTGAGGACGGCCGTCAGCAGCAGGTAGTACGCGGGCGGCAGCGCCGCCATGTCCAGTGCGGGGCCGAGCGGCGTCAGCGGGAAGAGGACGCCGATCGCCGCGAGCGCGGCGGCGGCCCACCGTACGGGGCTCGGCGCACGCCCCTCGGCGGCGCTGCGGCCCGTGCGCAACAGCACCATCACCAGGGCCTGGGTGAGCAGGTTCTCGGTGAACCACCCGGCGTGGAACGCCGCTTCGCCGCCGCTGCCCGCCGAGTGCCCGGCGAGTGCCAGTACCGCGAAGGTGGCGAGGTCGGCGACGGCGTTGAGCAGCCCGAAGCCGGTGATGAAGCGGAGGAGCGCGCGGGGCAGCAGTTCGGTGGGGCGGCGCAGCGCGGAGCGGGGCGGCCGGTCGTAGGCGAAGGCCAGCTGGGCGGCGTCGAAGAAGAGGTTCTGGACGAGGACCTGGGCCGGGAGCATGGGCAGGAACGGCAGCAGCAGCCCGGCCGCGAGCATCGCGATCACGTTGCCGAGGTTCGAGGAGAGGGTGATGCGCAGGTACGTCGCGATGTTGCCGCTGCTGTGCCGGCCCGCGGTGATCGCGTGGTCGATCGCCGTCAGGTCCTTCTCCGCCAGCACGGCATCGGCGCTGTCGCGGACCACATCGACGGCGTCCCGCGGGCAGATGCCCACATCGGCGGCGTGCAGGGCGGGCAGGTCGTTGACGCCGTCACCGAGGAAGCCGGTGGTGTGCCCGCCGGCCCGCAGCGCGGCCACGACCCGGGCCTTGTGGGCGGGCGTGCAGCGCGCGAAGACGGTCGTACGACGGGCCGCCCCGGCCAGTTCCGCGTCGGTGAGCGCGTCGATGCCTTCCGCCGTGAGCACGGCACCGGGCGCCAGGCCCAGGTCCCGGCAGACCCGGACGCCGGTGCCGGGGTGGTCGCCGGTGAGCACCTTGACGGCGAGGCCGCGCCGGGTCAGGCCGGCCAGGGCGTCGGCGGCAGTGGGCGCGAGCGCGTCGCGCAGCGCGACGAAGCCGCGGAAGTCCAGTCCGCGTTCGTCGGCCGGGGGCCGGTCGCGGTGCCGGGCCGGCCGTTCGGCGGTGGCGACGGCGAGCAGCCGCAGGCCGCCCGCGGTCTCGCGGGCCGCGAGCGCGCGCAGCCCGTCCCGCTCCTCGTCGGGCAGTGCGCACCGCTGGAGGACGTCCTCGACGGCGCCCTTGACCACGAGCGTGTGGACGCCGAGCCGGCCGGGGCTGCGGACGACCGCGGTGGCGAGCCGGCGTACGGGGTCGAAGGGGAGCGCCGCCACCCCCTCGTACGAGGTCAGCGCGTCCTCGTCCACCGCGTCGAGGAGCGCCTCGTCCAGTGCGTCGGGTACGGGCAGGTCGGCGAGGTGCAGGGTCCACCAGGAGTTCACCGCCGCCCACCGGAGCACCTCGGGCGCGTCCCGGCCGTCGGCGTCCAGCGCGCGATGGAGCACCGGGCGGTCCTGGGTGAGCGTGCCGGTCTTGTCCAGACACAGCACATCGATCGCGCCCAGGTCGTGCAGCGCCGGCAGCCGCTTGACGATCACACCGTGGTCGCGGGCCAGCAGGGAAGCGCCGCGCGCCAGGCAGGTCGTGACGATGACCGGCAGCATCTCCGGCGTCAGTCCGACCGCCACCGCCACCGCGAACGGCAGCGTCTCCAGGCCGCGGCCGCGCAGCGCCGCGCCCGCCATGAGCACCAGCGGCGGGGTGAGCAGCATGAACCGTACGAGGAGCCAGGAGACCCGGTGCACCGACCGGTCGAACGCACTGGCCGCGCGGCGTCCCGGACCGCCGTGCGCGGTGGCGAAGCGGGTGCGCGGCCCGGTCGCCACGACGACCGCGGTGGCGCTGCCGGACGCCACGCTGCTGCCCTGGAAACACATCTGCGGCCGGTCGAAGACGCCGGCCCGCGGTGGCTCCGGCGCGTCGACCGGATGCTTGGCGACCGGAGCGGACTCACCGGTGAGCGCCGCCTGATGCACTGTCAGGCCGGTCGCCTTCAGAAGCCGGACATCGGCCGGTACCAGGTCGCCGGGGCCCAGCCGGACGACGTCCCCGGGCACCAGGAGGCCGACGGGTGTCTCGCGGTCCCGCGCCGGCGCGTCCCGCTCCGTACGGCGCAGCACCGTGGCGGTGGTGGCCACCAGCTCACGCAGCGCGGCCATGGAGCGGTCGGCGCGGTACTCACCGGAGGAGCGCAGGACGCAGCTGACCACCACCAGTGTCAGGATCACGCCCGCCGTGCCCCAGGCCGTCACGGTGGCGGACACCAGGGCCAGACAGAACAGCACGGCGGTGAAGGGGTCGCGCAGGCTCCGTACGAAACGGCGCGGCCAGGACGCGGTGCGCCACTCGGGGAGGGTGTTCTCGCCGAACCGGGCCAGCCGCTCCTCGGCCGCGCGCTCGGTCAGGCCGCGCGGTCCGGTGTCCAGGTGCCGCAGCAGTTGCATCGTGGGGAGGGCGTCCGCGCCGGACGCCTCGTCCGGTGCGGGGACCTCCCGGGCGGCGTGCGGTGTGCCGCGGGCCCCGTCGGTCTCAGGCGCCGAGGTCACGGCGACGCCGGGCCGGTGCCTGCGCGGTACGGTCCGAGAGCTGGCCGACGATCAGCCGCACCGCGGTCACCATGTCGGGGTCGTCGACGAAGTACACCTGCCGCCGGCCCTCCCGCCGCGACCGTACGAACCCGGCCAGCTTCAGCTTCGCCAGATGCTGGCTCACCGCGGGCAGCGCACCGCCCACCCGCTCCGCGAGCCCCGTCACATCGCTCTCGCCCTGCGCCAGCACCCAGACGATGTGCAGCCGCGCGGGCGAGGCCAGCAGGCCGAAGACGGCAGCCGATTCGGCGAACACCTCGGCGGACGGATCCTCGAAGTCCCCGGCTCCTGCCGCCACGATCGCTCTCCCGTCCTGCCCGGTCCGTGCCGCCCGGCACGGTTTTGCGCCCCTCAGTTTAGGGGCAGGCGGGGCCGCGACGCCGCTCACCACCTGCCGTGCCGGGGTGGCCGATAATGATCGCCGCCGCAGCCGTATCTACAGAGCTGTAGAACTTTCTCGTAGCCTGTCGCCTGACACCCCTGCCGCCTCCCGCGGCAGGCACTCACGACCACACGGAAGACCCGGGCATGGAAATCTCAGGCATCATCAGCGCGATCGTCATCGGCATCATCGTCGGTGTGCTCGGCAGGCTCGTCGTGCCGGGACGCCAGCGCATCGGCGTCCTCTGGACGATCGTGGTGGGCATCGTGGCCGCGTTCATCGGTACGGGCATCGCGGCCGCCTTCGGCGTCGCGGACACCAAGGGCATCGACTGGATCGAATGGATCATCCAGATCGTCCTGGCCGGCGTCGGTGTCGCCGCCCTGGACCGCATCAAGGCACGCGGCTGACCGGCGCGCGGCCGACAAGACGACGACTCACACGGAGGAGAGACATGGCTTCGATCGACCTCACCAAGGTGCTCGACAAGGCCTGGGCGGAGAAGGACCTCGCGGAGGTGCTCGCCGCGCCGGCGTCGGCGCTCAAGGGCGTCTCGGACCGCCAGGGCGCGTTGCTGGAGGAGGCGTTCGGCATCAAGACCGTGTCCGACCTCGCCCACCTGAAGTACTTCCACTGGGCGTCGGCCCTGGCCACGCTGGACGCCACTGCCAAGTAGGCCCCGGCGGCACAGTGGTGGCCCCGGCGCGGGGCCACCACCCGACCGACCCCCTCCTCGTCCCCCATCTGCTCAACCAACTGAACAATTGAAGGAGAACGCCGCGATGGTGTTCAAACGGCTGCTCGGCGCGATCGGCGTGGGAGCCCCCTCGGTGGACACGGTCCTGGACGGCGGCGCCGTCCGGCCCGGTGACAGCCTGTCCGGACAGGTGCATCTCGAAGGCGGCAGCGCGGCCTTCGACATCGAGCACATCACCCTCGAACTCGTCGCCCGAGTCGAGGCCGAGCACGACGACGGGGAGCGCGAAGGCGCCCTGTCCTTCGACCGGTTCACGGTCGGCGGCGGCTTCCGCCTCGCCGCGGGCGAGCGCCGCAGCGTCCCGTTCACCGTCCGGCTCCCCTGGGAGACGCCGGTCACCGAGCTGTACGGGCAGCCGCTCGGCATCGTCCTCGGCGTACGCACCGAACTGGCCGTGGCAGGCGCCAAGGACAAGGGCGACCTGGACCCGCT
Source organism: Streptomyces sp. NPDC047117 (assembly GCF_040643545.1). Classification (NCBI taxonomy): domain Bacteria; kingdom Bacillati; phylum Actinomycetota; class Actinomycetes; order Kitasatosporales; family Streptomycetaceae; genus Streptomyces; species Streptomyces sp. NPDC047117. Next base: position 98,256 of record NZ_JBEYUN010000024.1, read on the forward strand.
GCGGATCGAGCCGCTGCCCGTCCAGGAAGCGATCCTGGAGGCCCTCGGCCGGCTCGGCTACGGCTTCCGCTCCGCCGACCTGGAGCTCGGGCACATCCGCGGCACGGGGCAGACGCTCCCCTTCTACCAGGAGATCGAGCTCACCCCGCCCCCGCAGTACGCGCACGCCGTCAACGAGATCGAGGTGACCTTCCTCGCCACACCGGGCGGGATGGAGGTCGTCCTGGAGGCGGACAAGCGCGGCGGCCTGTTCTCCGGCGGCCACGACGTGGTCAACCGGTTCACCGTCGGCCACGACGGCGTCGAGCACATCGACTGGAACGCGCAGGTGGACTCCTGGGTGCGGCAGCTCGTGGACAGCCACGGCACGCACGCCGCCGGCCCGTACGCACCCCACGACGACCACGCCGCTCCCCACTTCGCCGGTCACCACCACGAGAGTCGCCACGCCGACGCGCACCATCACGACAGCGGCCACCGCTCCGGTCCGAGCACCGGGGCCGTGGTGGCGGGCGTCGCCGCGGGTGCCGCGGTCGGCGTCGTGGGCGGCTTCGTCGCCGCCGAGGTCATCGACGAGGTCTTCGACGACGACGAGGACGAAGGCGACGACGAGGGCTGAGCGCCCGCACCGGAGCCGCCCTCGGGGGTCAGCCCGCCGTGGGCGGCTCCGGCGCGTCCGCACTGCCGAGGACGTACAGCTCGGGGAGGTTCACCACGATCGCCTCCTGCGTGCTGCGGGCGATCACGACCACTGCCTCGTCGTCCGGGCTCGGATTCTCCTCGCGGTGCGGCACGTAGGGCGGTACGAAGATGTAGTCGCCCGGTGAGGTGCGGATGCGGACCTCTTCCGGGGTGCCCGTGGAGTCGTCGAGGAAGACGAATTCCGGGTGCCCCTTGACCACGTGGATCGCCGTCTCGGAGGCGCCGTGGTGGTGGTTGGAGGAGGCGGTGGACGGGGCGACGTGGGTCTGGCCCATCCAGATGCGCTCCGACCCGACGGTGCCGCCGCTGATCGCGGCGAACCGCCGCATCCCGCCCGTCTGCGCGGTGTCGCCGTCCAGCGCGTCGGCCCGTACGTGGTGCAGCCGGGCGCGCAGCGGGAGCTGTTCGCCGTCGTGGTCGTGGTGCGGCAGGTCGGGGTGGAAGGCGTCGTGTCCCGTTGCGGAGTCCGGCTCGGCGGAAGGCGCGGTGCCGGACGGATCGGTCTGTGAGGGCATGGTGTTCCCGCTGGTCGGAACGGCACCGGCCGACGAGGCGGGCCGGTCTTCCGGCCCGACCGTAGAGAGCGCGGTGAAAGGATGTCAAGATGTGTCCATTGCCGTCCCGGTCGGCCGCCGGCCGGACGGCAGGCGCGGAACGACAACGGACCACCACGTGGAAGACGGTGCACATGCAGATCTCGGCCAAGGCCGACTACGCGGTGCGGTCGCTCGTCGAACTCGCCGCGGACAGCACGCGGCCGTTGACGTGCGAGAGCATCGCCTCGTCGCAGGACATCCCGTTCCGGTTCCTGAAGTCGGTGTTCCGGGACCTCCGCGCGGCCGGCCTCGTGCGCAGCCGGCGTGGCTGCGAGGGCGGCTACTGGATCGGCCGGGACGCCGCGTCGATCACCGTCGCCGAGGTCATGACGGCCGTCGACGGCGAGTTGTTCACCGTACGCGGCGAACGTCCCGAGGCGTTGCACCACCCGGGTCCCGCCGAGGGCGTTGCGGAGCTGTGGCGCGATGTCGCGGCGGTGGCGGACGCGCTGCTGCGGCGTACGACGATCGCGCAGCTCGCGGCCCGCGGCGGCACCGCGCGCACCGCCGCGACGGCCGTACCGGCATGAGCGGGCGGTACGGGGCAGGCGTTCCGCAGCTGCGCGTCACCGAGTTCACCGACGCGGCCTGCCCGTGGGCCTGGGGCGCGGAGCCCGACTTCCGGCTGCTGCGGCAGACGCTGGGCGACCGGGCCGAATGGCGCCAGGTCTTCGGGATCCTCTTCGACGAGGACGACGACCCGCCGCCCGACCCGGACGCCGAGGCCCGCTGGTACGAGCGCTTCATCGCGGACGTCGCCGCGCACACCGGCGCCCCGTACGCGTCCCGGCTGCACTGGCTGACGCGCACGAGCTTCCCCGCCTCGCAGGCCGTGACCGCGGCGCGGGCGCAGGGGGAGGAGGTCGCGCAGCGGGTGCTGCGCCGGCTGCGCGAGACGACGTTCGTCCTCGGCGCCCCGGCCGACACACCGGACGGGGTGTACGACGCCGTGCGGGGCGTGCCCGGTCTCGATGCCGGCCGGCTGCTGCGCGACCTGGCCTCGGAGGAGGTCCGGGCCGCGGTGCGCGCGGACCGCGCCGAGACCCGCCGGCCGCTGCCCGAGGTGTGGGAGCTGGACGGCCCGGGGCCGCATCCCGGGCGCGCCAAGGAGCTGGACGACGGGCACCGTTACGCGCTGCCGACGCTGCTCTTCGAGGGGCCGGGCGGCCGGGTCGTCGCGCCGGGCCGCCGCCCGTTCGCCGCGTACCTCGACGCCGCCCGCACGGCCGCCGGTACGGCCCTGCCGGATCCGGTGCTCGTGTCGCCCGATGCCGCGCTCGCGCGCTGGCGCAGTCTCACCGGGCCCGAACTCGAAGCCCTGACCGGTACGTCGGAGCCGCCCGCCGGCGCCGTCCGGATCGACACCGCCAACGGCCCCGTCCGGCTGCATCCGTACGAGGCCCGCACACATCCGGTGACGCGGGCGCGCACCGCCGAGTGAGGCCGTGCCGCCCGCGAGGCTCCGGCCGTGCAGGTCTCGGGCAATGAGACACCTTGAGGTGTCCATTGACAGCGCACAGACGGTACGGTGAGGATACGGAGCATGCACCCGATGCACCCCGGCGTGGTCTGTCGTTACGTCGACTACCTGCGTACCTCCAGCGCTCTCTGTCGCTGACCCCAGGCGTTCCGCTCGCGACGCCCGGCGGCCGGCCCGCACCAGCGGTGCCCCCGGCCGCGGATTCTTCCCGCTGAGCCCGGACACCTCCCCGCTCTTCCTCCCGCCTGCGCGTACGGGGCGTACGGCACCCCCTGTCGTGGTGCCTGCCCGTCGTCCCGTCCCTCGCGATCGTCCTGTGTGCGTGTGCCGCCCCCGCCTCGCACGCGCACCCCCCTGCCCTGGGCCCGCTCCCCGGTGCTCCACGGTCCGTCGGCGTATCCACCACGCCCGCCGCGGCCGAGGAGGCCGAGGGAGCCGAGAAAGGCTGCCTCGCCATGCCGCATTCCCCGTATCCGTCCGCCCCCGAGCACCCGGAACCCCCCGGCCGCCCGTCCGCCCTGGGCCGCCGCTCCTTCCTCGGGCTCGCGCTCGGCGCCGGCTCCGCGTTCGCGCTCTCCGCCTGCGGCGGCCGGGCGACCACGGCGGCCGCGGGGGAGGCCGCCACCCTGAAGTGGGGCTGGGACCTGCCCACGTCCTGGGACCCGGTCACCTCCTCCGCCGGCTGGGACGTGCACGCCCTCTCGCTCGTCTACTCCGGGCTCACCAAGCTCGACGAGAAGGGCAACGCCGTACCGGCCCTGGCCCGGTCCTGGAAGTACAACGACGACGGCACCGCCGTCACCTTCACCCTGCGCAAGGGCCTGACGTTCAGCGACGGGACGCCCCTGGACGCCACCGCGGTGAAGAAGAGCATCGAGCGCGGCCGCGACGCGCCCAAGTCGCTCATCGCCTCCCAGCTCGTCGGCGTCCGGAAGGCCGTCGCGCGGGACGCCCGCACCGTCGAACTCCAACTGGTCGAGCCCGACTACCAGTTCCCCGCTCTGCTGGCCGGCAAGACCGGCATGGTCGTCAATCCGAAGGCCTTCGAGAAGGACGCCGGCTCCCTCGCCACCCGGCCGGCCGGTTCGGGCCCGTACACCCTCACCTCCTACGTGCAGAACTCCCGGGCGCTGCTCCGCCGCAACCCGCGCTACTGGGACGCCGGCAGCATCAAGGCCGAGAACTTCGAGCTCTACCCGCTGCCCGAGGAATCCACCGTCGTCGCGTCCCTCACCTCGGGCCAGTACAACGTCGCCCAGATCCCCGGCAGCCAGGTCGAGGCCGCCCGCGCCGCGGGGCTCCAGGTCCAGGTGATCCCCTCGATGGTGGTCCGGGTCCTGGACGTGCACATCGGCAAGGAGCCGCTCACCGACCCCGACGTGGCACTCGCGCTGAAGTACGCCGTCGACCGCGAGGAGCTGCTCAAGACCGCCGCCTTCGGGCACGGCGAGGTGACCCGGCAGTTCTTCCCCAAGGGCTACGCGGGCCACGACGAGGCCCTGGAGAAGCTCTTCCCGTACGACCCGGAGAAGGCGAAGCGGCTACTGGCCAAGGCGGGGCACGCGGACGGCCTGGAGATCACCCTCACCACCCAACAGGCCGAAGGTGCGGCGGAGTTGATCCAGGCGCAGCTGAAGAAGGTCGGCATCACCGCGAAGATCGAGACCATTCCCGCCGCACAGGCCACCCAGATCGTCTACGTCCAGCGGAGCAAGGCGCTCTACTTCGACCAGTTCGCCGGGCGCGACGCCGCCACCCAGGCCTTCCAGGTCCTCTTCGGCAAGGAAGGCCTGATGAACCCGGGCCGCACCACCTCGCCCGAGCTGGAGAAGGCCCTCGACACCGTGCGCCGCACCCCGCTCGACGCCCCCGAATACCCCGAAGTTCTCCAGAAGGCCACCGGCATCGCCGTACGCACCATGCCCAACGTCTTCCTCTACACCGTCCCGCGCATCCTCGCGCGCAACGCCCAGGTCTCCGAGATACCGGCCTACGCCGTGGTCCAGCGCTTCGAGGGGGTCACCGTCTCATGACCACCGCACCCCCGCGCACCGAATCCGAACTGCCCGCCCGCCCCTCGCGGTTCGCCCCATTCGCACGGCAGCTGGCGGCCGCGCCCCGACCGCTCGGCCGCGTACTCGCCGTGACCGTCACCGTCTTCCTCCTCGCCTCGCTCCTCACCTTCGCGCTGGGCGCACTGTCCGACGCCAACCCGGCCGCCGCCGTCCTCGGCGACCTGGCCACTCCCGCCGACATCGCCCGCATGGAGCACCAGTTCGGCCTCGACCAGCCGCTGTACCAGCAGTACTTCAGCTGGCTCGGCAACGCCCTCACCGGCGACCTCGGCACCTCCTGGTTCACCGGGATCCCCGTCGCCGACAGCGTCGCCGAGGCCATCCCCGTGGACCTCTCCATCGCCGGGCTCGCGCTGCTGCTCTCCGTCCTCCTCGGCGGCGGCGCGGGCATCGCCGCCGCGCTCAACCGCGGCGGACGCATCGACCGGACCGTCACCGTCATCTGCTCGACCCTCGCCACGCTGCCGCCGTTCCTCATCGGCATCGTGCTGATCGTCCTCTTCGCGGTGCAGCTGGACCTGCTGCCCACCGGCGGCTACCAGCCGCTGAACGCGGGCGTGGGCCAGTGGATCCAGTACGCGATCCTGCCCGCGTTCGCCCTCAGCCTGGACGCCGCCGCCTCGCTCGCCCGCCAGCTGCGCACCTCTCTCGTCGGCGCGCTGCGCGAGAACTATGTGACCGGCGCCGAAATGCGCGGCTTCTCAGCGCGGCGGGTGCTGTTCGGGCACGTCCTGCGCAACGCCGCGGGGCCCGCGCTCACCGTCCTCGGCATGAGTGTGCCGCTCATCATCGGCGGCGCCGTCGTCACCGAGAAGATCTTCAACCTGCCCGGCATCGCGCAGCTCTCCCTCCAGTCCGCCGAGCAGCACGACGTACCTGTCGTACAGGGAACCCTGCTGGTCACCGTCGCCGTGGTGCTGGCCGCCAACATCGCCGTCAACGCGGCGCTGGCTGCCCTCGACCCCGCGGCCCGTCGGCGCACCACGGGCCGCCGGCCGGCCACCGCCGAAGGGAGCACCGCATGAGGACCCTGCGCCGCGCCGTCCGGCTCCGCTCGGCCCGCCTCGCCCTCACCGTCCTCGCCCTGGTCGCCGTGCTCGCCGTCGCCGGCAGTGCGCTCGCCCCGCACGACCCACTGGCCCAGAACCCCACCGACATGCTGACCGGACCCAACGCCGCGCACCTGCTCGGCACCGACTACCTCGGCCGCGACGTCCTCAGTCGGCTGGTGGCCGGCACCGGGCTGTCGGTGGCCGGTGCGCTGGAGGCCGTCGCCGCGGCGATGCTGCTCGGCGTCCTGCCCGGCCTGGCCTCCGTCTGGCTCGGCAGGACCGTGGAGTGGAGCCTGCAGCGGCTCGCCGACACGCTCATGATCATGCCGTTCACGGTCTTCGCCATCGCGGTCGTCGCCGCCCTGGGCAACGGCATGCACCAGGCGATGCTCGCCCTCGGCGTGCTCTACGCCCCGCTGTACTTCCGCATCACCCGCGCCGCCGCGCTCGGCCTGAAGCGGGCGCAGTACGTCGAGGCCGCCGAGCTGATGGGCGCCTCCCGGTGGTGGATCCTGCGCACCCACGTCTGGGCCAAGATCCTGCCGACGGTCGCCGTCACCACGGCTCAGGCGGTCGGCCAGGCCCTGCTCGTCGTCTCCTCGCTGACGTTCCTCGGCCTCGGCGTCCAGCCGCCCGCTCCCACCTGGGGCGGCATGCTCGCCTCCGACCTCGGCTACCTGGCCCAGCAGCCCTGGGCCCCGCTCCTCCCGGGCCTCGCCATCATGCTCACCGTCGGCGCGCTCAACCTGCTGGCCGACGCGATCCGTGACAGCGGCACGGGCACGGCGGCGCTGCCGTCCGCCACCGGTACCACCGCACTTCCGGTGGCTGCCGGGACCGAGCCCGCACTGCCGGATGCCGATACCGATGCGGCATCCGGAGCCACCCCTGCGCACACCGTCGTGCCCACCGCCCGCGAGGCGGTCGCCGTCACAGCCACCGTACGTACCGAGGAGGCCGAGCACCGTGTCACGACCGGCTGAGCACTCCGGCAGCAGCCGCATCCCGGCCCCCGGGTCGGCGGCCGGCGCGCACCCCTTCGACGACCCCGTCCACGCACCCGGCACGCGGCGGCCCCCGCGCGCCACGCCCGAGGCACGCCGCGAACCGGTGCTGACCGTCTCGGGTCTCGACGTCACCATCGGTGGCGCGGTCCCCGCCGTACGCGACGTGTCGTTCGCGCTCGGCCGCGGCGAAGCCGTCGGACTGGTGGGAGAGTCCGGCAGCGGCAAGAGCCTGACCTGCCGCTCCGTGCTCGGCGTGCTGCCGCCCGGCATCGCGGTCTCCGGCGGCCGGATCACCCTCACGGGCCCCGAGGGCGGCGAGCCCGCCGACCTGACCGCCCTGGACCGCCCGCAGTGGAACGCCGTACGCGGCCGCCGCATCGGCGCCGTCTTCCAGGACCCCGCCTCCTACCTCAACCCCTCGCTCACCGTCGGCCGCCAGCTCGCCGAACAACTCCGGGTCGGCCGCGGGCTGTCCCGCACCGCCGCGCACGACCGGGCCGTGGAACTCTTCGACGCGGTCGGACTGCACCGCCCCGCCGAGCTGTACCACCGCTACCCGCACGAGCTCTCCGGCGGCATGCTGCAACGCGTCCTCATCGCCATCGCCGTCTCCTGCGGACCCGAACTGCTCATCGCCGACGAGGCGACCACCGCACTCGACGTCGTCATCCAGGCCGAGATCCTCGAACTCCTCCAGAACCTGCGGGAGTCGCGCGGGCTGGCCCTGCTCCTGGTCACCCACGACCTCGCCGTCGTCGCCGAGAGCTGCGACCGCGTCATCGTGATGTACGCCGGGGAGATCGTCGAGGACGGCCCCACCGCCGAGGTGCTCGCGGCACCCGCCCACCCGTACACCGAGGCGCTGTTGCGCGTCGCGTCGACCGAGGAGCGGGGCAGTCTGGACATCATCCCAGGGCGGCCGCCCGAGACCGGCGCCGCCCTGCCCGGCTGCCGCTTCGCCGACCGCTGCGCGTACGCGACCGAGGAGTGCACCGCCGGACCTGTCGCGCTGCGCCCCGTGGGCGACGGGCGGCGGGCCCGCTGCGTGCGTCCCGCCCGGGACCTGGAGGATCCGCCGCCGCGCTCCGGCGGCGCGGCCCGTACGACCGTCACGCAAGGAGCCTCCGTATGACCACGACATCGACCGGCACGGCGGGCGACGCCCCGGCCGAGGACGCGCCGCTGCTGGACATCGCGGACCTGTCCGTCTCCTTCGGCCGTACGCGCTCCGGTGGTGCCCACCGCGTCCTGGCCGGCGCGGATCTGGCCGTACGGGCCGGGGAGATCGTCGGCATCATCGGTGAGACCGGCTCCGGCAAGACCACCCTGGCCCGCGCCACCGTGGGCCTGGTCCGGGCCGACACCGGCCGGATCGCCTTCGCGGGCCGTGACCTGACCCGGCTGCGCCCCCGCGAACTGCGCGCGTGCCGCCGTGCCGGAGAGCTGCAGTACATGTTCCAGGACCCGCTGCGGTCCCAGGATCCCGACCTGACGGTACGTCGGATCGTCGCCGAGCCGCTCGCCGCCGTACGCGCACTCGGCCGCCAGGAGCGCGCCGCCCGCGCCGACGAGGCACTCGCCCTGGTCGGCCTGGAACCGGAACTGTTCGGCGACCGTACCCCCGGGCAGATCTCCGGCGGGCAGCGGCAGCGGGTGTCGCTGGCCCGCGCCGTCGTCACCCGCCCCCGGCTGCTGTTCACCGACGAGCCGGTCAGCGCGCTCGACGCCTCCCACCGCAACCTTGTCCTCAACCTCCTGGACCGGCTCCGCCGCGAACTGGGTCTCGCCGTCGTCGTCATCTCCCACGACCTCGGCTCGCTGGCGGGCATCGCCGACCGCGTGGCCGTCCTCTACCGCGGCCGGCTGGTCGAACAGGGCCCCGTCGGCGAGGTCCTGGAGCGCCCCCGGCACCCGTACACCGCCCTGCTGACCGCCTCGGCACCGAGCGTGCGGCGCACACACCGCCTCCTCCCCGCCGACCTGCGTGCCCCGACGGACCGCGAGCCCTGGCCGGACGACGTGGGCTGTGTCTTCGCTCCGCGCTGCCGCTTCGCCACGCCGGAGTGCCGTACGGAGCCGAGCGCCGGGCCCGTGCCCGACCCCACCGAGGGCCGGGCCCCCGCCCACCGCGTCGCCTGCCACCACGCCGCCACCTGGCGCGAGCGGATACCGCAGCCCGCCGGGACGGCATCGTGACGCCCGGCGCGAGGAGCTGCGCGCCTGCTGCTGCTCATGGCCAACCAGCCCGACACCCGCCTGCGCAGCCAGTACGACGTCGGCGCACGGCAACCCCGACACCCTCATCGCCGACATCCCCAACTCCCGGCTCAGCGAGGGCTGTACCGGCCGGCACGCCCTGGCCGGGGCCGAGAAGTACGAAGGAGAACCGCCGCCCGTGACAGTGCATCAGCCGCCGCCCCTGCTCGCCCGCGCGTCCGCCCCGGAAACCACCGTCGCGCTGCCCCGCCCGGACTACGACCGTCTGCCCGACGTACGCCGGACGCTGGCCGCACGCGCCGCCGAACACGACCGCGACGCCACCTTCCCCACCGAGGGCTTCGCCCTCGTGCACGAGGCCGGACTGCTCACCGCCACCGTCGGAACCCGGCACGGCGGACCCGGCGCCGGCCTGGCCGACACCGTACGGATCCTGCACGCACTCGGCGCGGGCGACCCCGCCGTCGCGCTGGTCACCGCCATGACCCTCTTCGTCCACGCGAGCGAGGCCCGCACCCCCGGCTGGCCGCCCGCCGCGTACGCCGGGCTCCTCGCCGCGTCGGCCGACGCCCCGGCACTCGTCAACGCACTGCGCGTGGAGCCCGAACTCGGCAGCCCCGTACGCGGCGGACTGCCCGCCACCACCGCCCGCCGCGACGGCGACGACTGGCTGCTCACCGGCCGCAAGGTCTACTCCACCGGTGCGGTCGGCCTCAGCCACCTGCTGGTCTTCGCCCGCACCGACGAGGATCCCGTACGCGTCGGCACCTTCCTCGTCCGCGCGGGCAGCCCGGGGCTCCGCATCGAGGAGACCTGGGACCACGTCGGCCTGCGCGCCAGCCGCAGCGACGACGTACTCCTCGACGCCGTACGCGTCCCGGGCGGCGACGTGATCGGCCTCGACGTACCCGGTGACGTCCCCGGCGCCCGCCCCGACACCGTCACCGGCGCCTGGAACGCCCTCGGGCTCACCTCCCTCTACCTCGGCGTCGCGGAGGCCGCCCGCGACTGGCTCACCGCCTTCCTCCACGAGCGCGTCCCCACCGGGCTGGGCGCGCCGCTCGCGACCCTGCCGCGCTTCCGGACCGCCGTCGGCGAGATCGAGACCCGCCTCACCGGCGCCCGCACCCTGCTGCACGCCCTCGCCACCGCCGTCGACGCGGGCGACACCGATGCCGCGGAACAGGCCGCGGGCGCCAAGGTGCTGGGCACCCGCGCCGCCATCGAATCCGTCGAGCAGGCCGTCTCCCTCACCGGCAACCACGGCCTGACCCGCGCCAACCCGCTCCAGCGCCACTACCGCGACGTGCTCTGCTCCCGGGTCCACACCCCGCAGGACGATTCCGTACTCGCCGCCGCCGGCCGGGCCGCCCTCGCCCGCCGCGCCGCTCCCACCGCATAGAGACCTCATCCACACCGCACGGAAAGGCCCCCTCATGACCACCCCCTCCGTCGAGTTCATCGGCATGATCGGCACCCGGGACGCCTCGGAGACCCGGCCCGCCACCGGACCCGCGATCGACCCCGCCTACACCGTCCGCTTCGCGCGCGCCCACGAGGACGCCGGCTTCGACCGCATCCTCATCGGCTACAGCTCGGGCCGCCCCGACGGCGTCCAGGTCGCCGCGCACGTCGCGGCGCGCACCGAACGCCTCGGCCTGCTCATCGCGCACCGGCCCGGCTTCATCGCCCCCACCCTCGCGGCGCGCACCTTCGCCACCCTCGACCAGTTCACCGAGGGACGCGTCGCCGTCCACACCATCACCGGCGGCAACGACACCGAACAGCGCCGCGACGGCGACTACCTGAGCAAGGACGAACGCTACGACCGCACCGACGAGTACCTGGGCATCCTCCGCCGCGCCTGGTCCTCCGCCGAGCCGTTCGACCACACCGGCCGGCACTACCGCTTCGAGGACTACGGCTCCGAGGTGCTGCCCTACCGCGAGGCCGGCATCCCCCTCTACTTCGGCGGCTCCTCCGAGGCCGCGTACCGGGTCGGCGCCCGGCACGCCGACACCTTCGCGCTGTGGGGCGAACCGCTCGCCGAGACGGCCCAGCAGATCGCCTCCGTACGCGCCGCCGCCGAGGCCGCGGGCCGCGCCGAACCGCCCGGCATCAGCGTCTCCTTCCGCCCCATCCTCGGCCCCACCGAGGAACTGGCCTGGGAACGGGCCCACCGCATCCTCGACACCATCAAGGCCGGGGCCGGACGCCCCTTCTTCGACCAGGCACGCCACCACCAGAACGTGGCGAGCCCGGCCAACGTCGGCTCGCAGCGGCTCCTCGCCGCGGCCGCCAAGCAGGACCTGCACGACCGCGCCCTGTGGACCCCCACCGCCACCGCGAGCGGGGCCGGCGGCAACACCACCGCGCTGGTCGGCACCCCGGAGACCGTTGCCCAGGCGCTCCTGGACTACGTCGACATCGGCGTCACCACCCTCCTCATCCGCGGCTACGACCCGCTCGACGACGCCATCGACTACGGCCGCCACCTCCTCCCGCTCGTCCGCCAGGAACTCGCCCACCGCGCCGCCAGCCAGGGCGCCCTCACCCCCGCCGGGACCACCCGATGACCGACCTCCACACCCCGCCCGCACCCGCGGAGACCGCCACCACCTGGCAGCCGCCGGCCGCGGTCGCGCCGCGCGGCACCCTCGTCGTCCTGCCGGGCCGCGGCGAACACGGCCTCGTCTACGAGCGCTTCGGCCGCCGCCTCGCCGCCGACGGCTACGTCGTGCACGCCCTGAACACCGCCCCGGACCTGACGCCGGAAGAGGTGAGCGCCGCCGTCACCGCCGCGGTGGGCTCCGCGGCGGACGACGTGGTGGGCGCCGCCCCGGCCACCCCGCTCGTCCTCGTCGGCAGCGACACGGGCGCGCTCCAGGCCCTGCACACGGCGGCGGGTGACGCCCACCACGGCCTGCCCCTCGCAGGCGTCATCCTGGCCGGCATCGCGTCGAGCGATACGACGGCCGCCGACGTGGGAGCGCGTACCGGTACGGCCGAAGGGGACGACGGCTGGGACGCCGAACTCGCGGCGCGTACCGCCTGCCCGACCCACCGCGCCCGGCTCACCGACGACCGGGCCTTCACCCGCGGTGCCCTCGCCGCGCCCGTACCGGCCCATCTGACCGTCCCCGCTTCGACGGAGCTGCCCGCTCTCGTCCTGCACGGGGCCGCCGACCCCGTCACGCCCCTGGACCGGGCGCGGGCGCTGGCGGCGGGGCTGCCGCGCGCCGCGTTCGGGGTGCTGCACGAGGGCGTGCACGACGTGCTCAACGATGCCTCGCACCGCAGCACCGCGGCCACCGTCGTCCTCTGGCTCGAACGCCTGCGGGCCGGTGCCGACCTGCGTCCGGTACTCACCCTCGAAGACCCCACCGGAAGGACCGCGGCATGACCGCCCCCACCCACACCCGCCCGCATCCCCTGCCCGGCACCGCGGCGGAACGCGTCCCGGACGCCGAGACGCTGCGCCGCACCCTGCGCCGGCACGCGGCGGGTGTCACCGTCGTCACGGTGCCGGGACCGGCCGGTTTCACCGCCACGTCCTTCACCTCGGTGTCCCTCGACCCGCCCCTCGTCTCGTTCTACCTGGGCCGTACCGCCTCCACCGTCGAAGCGGTACGCGCGGCCGACCGCTTCGCCGTCCATGTCCTGGGGCCGCAGAACGCCGCGCTCGCCGCGCAGTTCGCCCGCAGTGGCATCGACCGGTTCGCCGGGGTGCCCTGGACGCCGGCCGACGACGGCCTTCCCGTGCTCGACGCCGCCCCGGCCTGGCTCACCGCCCGCATCACCCTCCGCCAGACCATCGGCGATCATCTGCTGGTCGTCGGCCAGGTGGACGGCGGTGGGGGCGACGGCACCACCGCCGGCTTGGTGTACCAAGCAGGTGCCTTCGCCACGCCCGCCGCGCTCGGGACTGCATCCGGTGACGGACGCGACTGATCAGGCGTCGGTCACCACGGCGACCGGGGCGTCGGCGAAGTGCAGTACGGCGTGTCCGACCGCGCCGATGTGCCGGCCGCCGGGCCGGCCGCGCGCTCCCACGACCAGCAGTTGTGCGTCGGAGGAGGACGACAGCAGGACTTCCGACGCACCGCCGAATTCGAGCACCGGCGTCACCGAGACCTGCGGGTACCGCTCCCGCCAGGGGGAGAGGGTGTCCTCCAGCGTCTGCCGCTCCAGCTCTTCGAGGCCGCCGTGCTCGTCGGCGCGCCGCATCGTCGACGGCCGGAAGGAGAAGACGGTGGGCAGGCTCCAGGCCCGCACCGCACGGACCGCCGCACCGCGGGACGCGGCCGCTTCGAAGGCGAACGACAACACCGAGGCGGCCGCCTCGCCCGCGTCCTGCACTCCGACGACGATGTCACCGCTGCTGTTGCCGCCGCCTTCCGCCCCGCCCTCGCGCTCACGGCCGCGGACCATGACGACCGGACACCGGGTCCGCTTGAGCACCTTGAGGCCGATCGAACCCACCAGGAACCCCAGCACCGGGCCGAGCGCGCGCGACCCCAGCACGAGCAGTGCCGCGTCCTCGCTCCGCTCGGCCAGCCCGGCGGCCTCCGGGCCCTGCACCAGTTGGCCCGTGACCCGTACGTCCGGATGGCGCGCGCTCACCCGCTCCTCGGTGTCCCGTACCAAGCGGGCGGCGACGGCCTGTTGCGCGTCCGGCGCCATGGCGAGCGACACGTTCGCCAGCCGCTGCGGGTCCCAGGCGTGCACCAGGGTGAGCGGCAGACCGCGGCGGAGCGCCTCCTCCGCCGCCCAGTCGGCGGCGGCCGTGCTCTCGGCGGTGCCGTCGATACCGACGACGACGGTCGAAGCCATCCCAGAGACCTTCCGATGAGGAGGAGCGTGCCGGGCGGTGTGCACCGTGACAGTGCGTCAGGTGCGACCTCGTTCAGTATGCGCGGGAGTGCGCTGTCGTTCAGTAGCGCAGGAGGGCGGCCACGCCGTCCGTACAGCGCATCGGCGGGAGGATCTCGGTGAACCCGGCGTCGCCGAGCACGGCCGAGCGGAGCAGGAGCGCGCCCGCGGGACCGCTGAAGACCTCGGCGTCGTCCCCGAGCGCGGCACCGTCGGTGCCGAGCACCATCGGGTCGCGGCGGGAGGCGTACAGCTGCGGGTCACCCGTGCGGTCGGCGGCCAGGAACAAGGTTTCCACCCTGCCCTGCGTCAGCGCCTCCTTCACGGCGGGAATGCCCTCCAGAGCCTGCTCATGTCCGCTGGCCAGCTTGGACTTCAGCTCCTCCAGCACCTCGCGATGGCTGGCGTCCATGGCCTCCCGCACGGCCTCGTCCACGCTCGCGCGCAGACCGGCCTGCGCGGACGCGTCCGCCCGGCCACCCTCCACGTACACCAGCCGCCCCGCCGGCGGCCGCTCGGTCAAGTGCTCGCGCAGCAGGCCCAGGGCCTTGGGGTCCCCGGCGATCAGGACCACCGCGGCGTCGACCTCGGCGGCCGCCGCCCTTACGTCGTCGGCGGCCTGCGCGGTGTTCTCGCTCCACACGTTCACGCTGCGCCGGTGGAAGGAGGACTGCGCCTCGGCGCCGGCCCGGACCCGGGAGATGTGCAGGGTGCTGCCGTGGAAGGTACGCCGGAAGGACGGCTCGTGCGCTGCCGCCGGGTACGCGTCGACGTCCGCGCCCTCTCGGTCCACCGCGACCACGACATGGGGCAGTTGGTGATCGCGGTCGATCACCAGGTCGAGCGGATCGGCCACGGGCAGGACGGTGGCACTGTCGGCGCGCGGCGGCTCCGCCATGGTGTACACACCGAGCAGTTGCCCGGCGGAGGCGAACAGTGCTTCGCCCTGCGGCCCCGGCACGTCCGGTACGCCGCCGGCCGCATCGTCGAGCACGGTGAGGGTCTCCTCGTCCGCGCCCTGCTCGGCCAGCATGCGGCGCGCCGCCCGCCAGCGCAGTTCGATCTGCTTGTCCGAGTCGTGGGCCTCGCGCGTGGTGTCCAGGTGCACCGATGCGACGGCGCTGTCACCCTCGTAGAGGGGACGGAGAAACTGCAGGTCCATGGCTGTGTCCGGGCGCCTTCGCCCCGCTGCCTTCCCTCTCGGTGCTGCCGAAGCGGTCACGGCACACTAATTCACGTACTGCCCGAAACCCCTCGAATTGCGCCGTGCGAGGCGTGTCAGCCACCCGCGTCAGCCACCTGCCCCCGCCCCCTTTCTCCATCACCTCTCACTCACACGGACAGGGCGATGCGGCGCGACGGTGGCGAAGGCGTCGAGGTTCACCTCGCCCAGGTTGGCGGAGCCGTCCTTGAGCGCGAAGTAGACGTCGTCGTTGGGCACCGTGCCGTGCTCGACGACGCCCTGATCCACCGCCCGTTCCAGCAGCTCACCGGTGGGCGTTGTGGACCACCGCCACCAGCGCACCCGCTTCGCGCCGGATCTCGCGGAAGTGGTGGTCGGGGGTGAGGCGCACTCCGGCCCGGTAGAAGTTCTCCAGGTACGCCGGGTACAGCGTCCCGTGCACCTCGTGCCCCACCACGCGGTCGGGGGCGACGATCTCGACCTCCGAGCCCGCTTGGACGAGCCGCTCGGCGCGCCGCCACCGGCCCCTGGCCCGCCCGAGCAGCTCTGCATCTACAAATCAGATCGCCTGCAACGAAAACAACTGTTGGACAGAACTTCGGGCGCGTCTGAGGATCTCTCGTGCGGTAGCTCGGTCGGCTCGGCAGCGGGCATGGAGCACCGCCTGATTGGAGGTCGAATTGTCGAGCGAAGAGACTGAAGTAGTCGTCGTCGGGGCGGGCCAGGCAGGCGTGGCGATGAGTGAGCACCTGGGAGCCTGCGGGATACCGCACGTCGTCCTGGAGCGGCACCGTATCGCCGAGCGGTGGCGTTCGGAGCGGTGGGATTCCCTGGTCGCGAACGGACCCGCGTGGCACGACCGGTTCCCGGGGCTGGAATTCTCCGACGTCGACCCCGATGCCTTCGCTTCGAAGGAAAAGGTCGCGGACTACTTCGTTGCGTACGCCGAGAAGATCGGTGCGCCGATCCGGTGCGGGGTCGAGGTGACCTCGGTGCGGAAGCACACCGGGCGGCCCGGCTTCCGCGTCGAGACGTCGGAGGGCGTCATCGACACGCGCTTCGTCGTGGCCGCGACCGGACCGTTCCAGCGGCCCGTCATCCCGCCCATCGTCCCGGACGGCGCCGTCCCCGTGCAGCTCCACTCCAGTGGGTACCGCAACCCGGAGCAGCTGCCCGAGGGCGCGGTCCTCGTCGTCGGAGCCGGTTCCTCGGGCGTCCAGATCGCCGACGAGCTGCGCCGGTCCGGTCGCCGGGTCTTTCTCTCCGTCGGCCCCCACGACCGGCCGCCCCGCGAGTACCGCGGCCGCGATTTTTGCTGGTGGCTCGGTGTGCTCGGGCGCTGGGACGCCGAGACGCCGCCGCAGGGCGCCGAGCACGTCACCATCGCGGTCAGCGGCGCACGCGGCGGCCACACCGTGGACTTCCGTGCCCTGGCCGCCGACGGCATCGAGCTGGTCGGCCTGACCGCGTCCTACGACGAGGGCGTGCTGAGCTTCGCGCCGGACCTCGCGTCGAACATCGCGCTCGGCGACGCCAAGTACCTCGAACTCCTCCGGGCGGCCGACGCGTACGTCGAGCGCAATGGGCTCGACCTGCCGGAGGAGCCGGAGGCCCACGTGCTGGGGCCGGACCCGGCATGCGTCACCGAGCCCCGGCTGGAACTCGACCTGGCCGAGGCCGGTGTCACCTCGATCGTCTGGGCGACGGGCTTCGCCGCCGACTACAGCTGGCTCCAGGTCGACGCGTTCGACGAGAACGGCCGGCCGGATCAGCGACGCGGTGTGTCGTCCGAGCCCGGCATCTACTTCCTGGGCCTGCCCTGGCTGTCCCGCCGCGGATCGAGCTTCATCTGGGGGGTCTGGCACGACGCCCGGCACGTCGCCGACCACATCACGACCCAGCGGGGATACCTCGCCTACGGCACCCCCGACTGCCCCGGCACCACGCCGGCCACCCAGCACGCCTGAGGAGCACACAATGACCTCCACGAACGAAGGGCGCCAGGTGAAGGCCCCGATCGTCACCGGCGGCCACACCCGGATCCGGCCGTTCAACACCCGTGACACCTATCCCGAGCAGAGCCTCGACAACGACCTCTGCCAGGCCGTCGTCGCCGGCAACACCGTCTACGTACGGGGCCAGATCGGCCAGGACCTGGACACCAGCGAGTCCGTGGGCATCGGCGACGCCGAGGCGCAGGCCGAGCAGGCGATGGCCAACATCAAGATGCTGCTCGAAGAAGCGGGCAGCCGCATGGAGCACCTGGTCAAGCTGACGATCTACCTGATCGACCCGCGTTACCGCGAGGCGGTGTACCGCACGGTGGGCCGCTGGACCAAGGGCGTGCACCCGATCTCCACCGGCCTGGTGGTGTCCGCGCTGGCCCGCCCGGAATGGCTGTGCGAGATCGACGCGATCGCCGTGATTCCCGAGGAGGAGCAGGCATGACGTTTTCCCTGGTGGTCCGCGACGGCGAGCGCTTCGGCATCGTGGCCAGTTCGTCCAGCCCGGCGGTGGCGGCACGGGTCGCCCACCTGAGGCCCGGCATCGGAGCCGCGACCTCGCAGAACATCACCGACCCCACCCTCGGGACCAGGCTGCTGGACCGGCTGGGCGAGCACGGCGACGCCGGGCGCGCGCTCACCGACGTCACCGAGGCGGTCGGCAACATCGAGTACCGGCAGCTGACCGTGGTCGGCCGCTCCGGCCCCGGGTTCGCCTACAGCGGCTCCCGGACGCTGGGCAAGCACGCCTCGGCCACCGCCGACGGTGCGGTCGCGGCGGGCAACATGCTCTCCGGCGAGCACATCCCGGATGTGCTTCTCGAGACCTACTTCGCGACCACGGGTGAGCTGGAGGAGCGGCTCGTCGCCGCCCTGCGCGCCGCCGTCGCGGCCGGCGGTGAGGAGGGCCCGGTGCACTCCGCGGGTCTCTCGGTGGTCGCGGACGTGGACTGGCGCGTCACCGACCTGCGCGTGGACTGGGCCGACGACCCCGAGGAACGGCTCGCGGACCTCGTGTCGGTGTGGCTGCCGCAGCGGGACGACTACGTGCGGCGCGGTCTCGACCCCGCGTCCGCACCCTCGTACGGCGTTCCGGGCGATCTGTGATGGGTACGCAGAAGGAGGCTGCCCGGCGCGAAATCGACCGGCACACGGAGGAGTTGATCGCCCTCTCGGAGCGGCTGCACGCCGACCCGGAGACCGCCTGGGAGGAACACCGCGCCGCGGCCGCCGTACCGGAACTCCTGGACCGGGCGGGCTTCGACGTCACCCCCTCCTACCTGGGCCTGGACACGGCGTTTCACGCCCGGTTCGGCAGCGGGCCCCGGCGGATCGCGCTGTGTGCCGAGTACGACGCCCTGCCCGGACTGGGCCACGCGTGCGGGCACAATCTGATCGCGGCGAGTTCGGTCGGTGCCGCGCTCGGGCTGGCCGCCGTCGCCGACGACGCCGGGCTCACCGTGGAGGTCTACGGCACCCCCGCCGAGGAGGGCGGCGGCGGCAAGATCGAGATGCTGGAGCGCGGTGCTTTCGCCGGTGTGGACCTGGCGATGATGGTGCACCCGGCGCCGGTGGACGTGGCCGAGGCCCGTCCGTTCGCGGTCAGCCACTCCAAGGTCTCCTACACCGGCAAGTCCGCGCACGCCGCGGCATATCCGGAGGCCGGGATCAACGCGGCCGACGCCTTCACCGTGGCGCAGGTCGCCATCGGGCTGCTGCGCCAGCAGCTGCCGGCCTCGGCCCGCGTACACGGTGTGGTGACACACGCCGGGGACGCACCGAACGCCATCCCCGAGCGCTCGACGGGACGCTGGTACGTCAGGGCCGAGACGCTCGCCGAGCTGGCCGAGCTGGAGCCGCGCGTCATGCGTGCCTTCGAGGCGGGCGCCCTCGCGACGGGGTGCGAGCTGGAGATCGAGCCGGAGAGCAAGCCGTACGCGGAGTTCCGCACCGACGAGGCCGCGCTCGGCCACTACCGTGCCAACGCCCTCGCCCTGGGGCGCGAGTTCGCGCCGCCGGGACAGGCCGCACGGATGAACCGGGCCTCCACCGACATGGGCAACGTCTCGCAGGTGGTGCCCGCCATCCACCCGTACATCGGCATCGGCTCCCTGCCCGCCACCAACCACCAGCACGAGTTCGCCGCGTTCTGCGTGGGCGGGACGGCCGAGCGTGCCCTGCTGGACGGTGCGGTCGCGCTGGCCTGGACCGGTGTGGACCGGGTGACACCCGAGCGGGGAACGGCGGCATGACCGGGGCGGCGGCCGCGGCAACGGCCCGCCACGTGCCGTGGCCCGCTCCGGACGACACTCCACCCGGGGCAGGCCCGGCCGCCGCCACCACACCCCATCCCCGACAACCCGGAGGACACCGATGTCCCTGACTCCCGGCTCACAGCACACCGCCCCGGCGAGCGGCGGGCACCGGACGGAGCACGACATGCTCGGCGACGTCGACGTGCCGGCGGACGCCTACTACGGAGTGCACACGGTGCGCGCGGTGGCCAACTTCCCGCTGACCGGGGAGACGCTCGCCGCACGGCCCCACCTGATCGGTGCCCTGGCGGCGG
>NZ_JBEYUN010000025.1:0-5076 GCF_040643545.1 Streptomyces sp. NPDC047117
GCTCCGTCACCAGCCAGGCGCTCGTCCTCACCCTCGTCGCGGCCTTCGGCTTCGGCGCGGTGATGGCTGGGCCCGGGCGGTAATCCCGCTCGGGCCCACTGCCGTACCGGGCCGGGCCCCGCGTCCGGCTTCCTCACCGTCGCAGCAACAGGGCGTCGCCGACGGGACGTTCGCCGGTGGCGTCGGACGGTGTGGTGATCAGCCGGCCGTCGACGGCCATGCCCACGGAGCCGCCGCCGTCCAGGTTCATCGCCTGAGTGGCACCGAGGGACCTGATGAGCGCGGCGGCCTCGGTCAGACCGAGCCCGTCGATGCGGCCGGGCCGGCGGCCCTCGGCGGCGAGCAGGAGGAGGCGCCCGGCCCGGTCGGTGCCGAGCACCATGCGCGGATTGCGTTTGATGCCCCAGGCGTACCCGAACGAGCGGTCGCCGGGGTGCACGATGCCGTCCCCGGCGAAGTCCACGGCCACCTTGCCGTCCCGGACCAGCTGCGGCCCGCCGTTGACGATGTCGTCCCGGCCGGTGAGCCGCACGGGGCGGCCGTCGGTGTCGGTGATCCGCTCGTGCAGCCGGACCGCCGAGCCGGGCGCGGCATGCGCGCGCAGCCACCGCTCGCCCGCGCCGGTCCCGGCCAGCACGGAGCCGCCCGCCGGGACCGGGCCGCCGCGCGGCCGCAGCTCCCGCACCCGGCCGTCGGCGTCCAGCACCGCCTCCATGCCCGGCCCGGCGGGGGTCGCGGCCCCCAGCTCCGGCGTGAAGCGGACGATCTCGTCCGGGTCGGTGCAGGTGACGTCGTGCAGCGGCCGCTCGGTGGGCGCGTCCCCGCCGGTGCCGCCGCAGTTGCGCACCTTCCCCGGCACCCGGTTGATGCCGTCCACCGCCTCCGTGTCACCGCCCGCCGTGACGGACAGCTCCGTCCGCAGCCGCCGGAACTCGGGACGCAGGCCGTCGCCCCGCAGAACGGCGGCGACCCGGCCGTTCGTCGCGGCGCTCTGCAGCCTCCCGCCGTACGCGGCGATGCCGGCCGCGGCCCCCGGTACGCCGTCCTGCTCCTCCATCACGAAGAACCCGGCGTTCACCGCGAGCAGCGCGTCCGACCGGGCCGCGAGGTCGGTGACCTTCTCCCGCCCGGCCACCCCCGCCCCGTAACCGGCGTCCAGCCGCCCCTTGTAGGCCCGGGGGTCGATGACGGCGACCTTGACGCGCGCCAGCCCGGTACCGGGGGTGCCGTCGGCACCGGTCCACTCGCCCACCGCGTCGAAGCCGGCGGCCTTCAGCGCCGTGCGCGCCTCGTCGGCCCGGCCCTGGTCCCCGTACGTGCCGACGCGGACACGTACGCCCACCGTGCCCCGCTGCCGCGCACCGGCCGGCCACCGGACGTCCTCGGCCCGCGGCGCGAACCCGGCGGCACGCAGCGCGCGGACCAGCCCGTCGGCCGTCTCCCGGCCGTGCAGCACCGCACCGTCCTGCCGCACGGTGACCGTCCAGTGATCGGCCCCGGGACGCCCGGCCAGCGTCCCCTCGTACAGCCCGACGCCGGACGCGAGCCGCTGGTGTCGCCAGTGGGCGAACTTCGGGGGGAGGGTGAACTCCTCTGACCCCTGGGCGTTGACCCGCTGCATGCCCACTTCGGGCTGCGTGGCCTGCTTCGGCTGGGCGAAGGCGGCGGGGGCCGCGGCTCCGGCCCCGACCCCGGCCTCGGCTCCGGCTCCGGTCCGGTGCGTGGCCGGGCGGGGGATCACGAATGTCGCGGCGAGCGCGGTCACGAGCACAGCGGACAGGGCGGGCGAGAGCGTACGGGACGACGCGCGCGAGGCACGCGGGACAGAACGGGGACGCGGCACCGGAACTCCTTCGGAACACGGCGGGGCGGGGCAGGGCACCGGGATGGCACCACGAAAACCCGTCGCGCGAAAGGAAAACGGGCGGAGGGCAGGCGGGGGAGAGGTGACGGGTGGGTGACACGGGGCGGGCCCCGGCGGCCGCCGCCGGGCGCGTCAGCCCGGACCGAGCCGGCGGGCGCAGCCCGTGGTGTGGTCGGGGAGCCGGAGGTACAGGGCCGTCCCGGAGGGGCACGAGGCGCGGGTCCGGACCGTCGCCGTCACCTCGTACTCGGGCCGGTGGCGCGTGCGGGAGCGCGATTCACCGGACTGCGATGCGCGGGAGTGCGATGCGCGGGAGCGAGCCCCGTCACACGGGGTCTCGCGGGCCTGGAGCCCGGCGGCGAGATAGACGCAGTCGCCCGCCACCGTACGCGGGCCACCGCCCTGCCCCGGGTCCCCGGGGTGCGGCGCGCGCAGGTTGCGCATACAGGCGTACCCCTGCGGGACCGAGCCGTCGCCGTCCTCGTCGGCGTCCGGCCGGTGCTCGCTGATGTGCAGCACAAAGTCGGTACGGGCCGGGCAGCGCGAGCCCCCGCCGTGCCCTCCGGAGCGCCGCGCCAGTACCCGCGCCGCGGCGGCACCGTGCCCGCAGCCCACCTCGCGGAAGGCCGCGCCCCGCCCCCGCGTGCTGCACTCGCCCCGGTCCAGGAACACCGCCCCGTAACCCGGAGCGCTGCCGGTGCCGTGCGACGACCGGCCCCCGTCCCGCTCCTGACAACCGGTCAGCAGCACGACGAGGGCAAGGGCGATTCCGGAGACGAGGACGGAGATGGGGCCGGGGGCGAGGACAGGAACGAGGGCGGGTACGAGGCCTCCTCCTGGCGTTCTGACGTTCCGGGACATACCGGCCCAGCGTGGCCCGCCGTGACGGGCACACGCCAGCCGGCACCGGCGTATTGCGCACGCGGTACGAGGGATGCGGTACGGACACGTGCGACGCCTGCCGTACGACCGGTCCCTGTACGACCGCTCTCCGTACGGGCGGGCCTACTGCGCATCGGCCCCCCGTACGGGTGCCGCTCAGTACGACAGGTCGTCAGTACGACAGGCCGTGACCGATCGGGAAGAGCTCCTTCTTCGGGGCGTCGGCGCGCATGACGGGGACCGGCAGCCGCCCCTTCGGCTCCCGGCGGCCCGCGAGCACCCGGGCCGCGGCGCGCAGCTCCACATCGGTCCACGAATAGCTCGCCAGCGCCGCCTTCACGCCGCTGAGCTGAGCGATGTCGTACGGGTTGCGGATCGCCAGCTGGACCACCGGCTTGCCGGACTCCAGCAGCGCCTGCACCAGCCCGCGCTGCGTCGACCCCGCGGTGACGTTGTACGTCGCCACGACCACCGCGTCGTGCTCGGCCAGCGCCGCCACCGCCGCGTCGGTCTGCGCCTTGGTGGGCGCGGTGCCCGTGGACAGCGCGGTGGCGGTGAAGCCCAGCTCGCCGAGGGTGCGGGCGAGCACGCCGGTGGGCGGGCCGCCGGTGCCCGACGGCGCGGCCGGGTCGGCGCCGACGACCAGGACCCGGCGGGACCGGTGCCTGGACAGCGGCAGCAACTCGCCCTCGTTGACCAGCAGCGTCGTGGTGCGGTCGGCGATCCGGTCGGCGGTCTTCAGATGCCGCCGCGTGCCGACCGTACGGTCCACCGCGCGGCGCGAGGTGTACGGGTTCGCGAACAGCCCGCGGCGCTCCTTCATCGCGAGGATGCGCAGCAGCTTCTCGTCGATCTCCGGCTCGCGGACCTCGCCCTTGTCCACCGCGGTGAGCACACCGTTGTACGCGGCCTTCAGGTCCGGCGGGTTCAGCAGCTGGTCGACGCCGGCCTTCAGGGCGAGCACCGCCACCCGGTCGTCGCCGTACTTCTTCCGTACGCCTTCCATGCCGAGCGAGTCGGTGACCACCACGCCCCGGTAGCCGAGGCGCTCGCGGAGGACGCCCGTGAGGATCGGGCGGGAGAGCGTGGCGGGGTCCTCGCTCTTGTCGAACGTGGGTACGACGATATGAGCCGTCATGATCGAATCGATGCCCGCCGCGATGGCCGCCTTGAACGGCGGCGCGTCCAGCCGCTCCCACTCCTCGGCGGTGTGGTGGATGTACGGCAGGCCCACATGGCTGTCGGTGTCGGTGTCGCCGTGCCCGGGGAAGTGCTTGGCCGTCGCGGCCACACCGGCCGACTGAAAGCCCTTCACCTCGGCGGCGACGTACCGTGCCACGGCCCGCGGGTCGGCGCCGAAGGACCGTACGCCGATGACCGGGTTCGCCGGGTTGACGTTGACGTCGGCGTCGGGCGCGTAGTCCTGGCGGATGCCCATGGCGTACAGCTCGGCGCCGGCGATCCGGCCCACCGTCTCCACGTCCTCGCGCGAGCCGCCCGCCGCCAGGGCCATCGCCCCGGGGAAGAGCGTGGCGGGGGCGCCGATGCGGGCCACTATCCCGTGCTCCTGGTCCGTGGCGATGATCAGTGGCACGGGGACCCGCTGGTCGGCGCCCGCCCGCTGGATGCCGTTCGAGAGCTCGGCGATCTGGTGCGGGTCGCGGGTGTTGTGCGCCCAGGAGAAGTAGATGATGCCGCCGACGTGGTACTTGGCGATCAGCTCGGCGGCGTTGGAGACGCCGATCTCCTTGCGGTTGGTCTCGACGTCGGCGGGGTCCGGGTCGGTGGCGGAGTGCCCGTACACCCGCATCACGAAGAGCTGGCCGACCTTCTCCTCCAGGCTCATGCGGGAGATGAGGGCGCGCAGACGGTCGTGCGTGCCGCGCGGGGTGGCGGCGTACGCGGTGCCGGCGGGGCCGGCGGTGGTGGCAGCCGCGGCGGCGGCCGCGGCGGCAGCGGTCAGGACGGTACGTCTGGAGTGCAGCGGGCGTCTGGAGTCGAGCTGACGTCTGGAGTGCATGTGCGCTCCTTCCGGAGGGCTTCCTCGGAGGACTTCCTCGGTGCTGATGGCCCCATGGGGCCCGGGCGCGGCACAGGCCGCTCCGGTCCGTCCGGGCCCAGGCGTATTGGCGTATTGAAGGAAACTGCCAAGGAGACACGGATATCCGGAAAACAATTGCCGGTCAATGCCCACACGCCAACCGGGTGACCGGCAACTCGAGGCGGCGGCCGGCCTTTCCGACGGCTCGCGCCAGAGCTTCGGGCAGCTTGAGCGCGGAGCAGCTCTCCCGACGGCTCGCGGCGGAGCTTCGGGGGGCTTGAGCGCGGGG
>NZ_JBEYUN010000025.1:5173-114230 GCF_040643545.1 Streptomyces sp. NPDC047117
CGGCAGCTCTCCCGACGGCTCGCGGCGGAGCTTCGGGGGGCTTGAGCGCGGGGCAGCTCTCCCGACGGCTCGCGGCGGAGCTTCGGGGGGCTTGAGCGCGGGGCAGCTCTCCCGACGGCTCGCGGCGGAGCTTCGGGGGGCTTGAGAGCGGGGCAGCCCTCTCGACGGCTCGCGGCGGAGCTTCGGGGGGCTTGCGGCAGAGCTCCGGGCAGCCTTGCGCCAGAGAGCCGGGTGGCTTGCGACGACGGCCCGGGGAGGCCGCCGGACGGGACGGGGGTGTGGCGGGGCAGGGCGAAGCCGCCTGGGGACCTTTCCCCGCCGGGCTGGGAGGGGCCGCTACGGCCGGAGCCGGGGGTGGCTCCGGCCGGAGGGGAATCCGCCACCGGCGCGTGAGGAGGGGGGTGCACCGGTGGCGGTGTGCTGCCGGCCGCAGGCGGTGGAGAGGGTGGTCAGCGACGCAGCCAGCAGCGAGGCCGACACCGCATTGCGGAGACTCACCGGCAGCACGTCGTTGTGACGGACCGACGACGCGCTGGGTTCCCCGGAACGCCCCCATGCCGCCAGATTGGTACGGATTGGTACCACTGACACTCGGTGGAACTAGCACCCGTTTCCGCGGGCCCCCGCCCCCGGCTTTCACCGACCACTGTCACCCGGTTCCCCCGGCTCCTGTCACCCGGTTCCCCCGGCCCCAGCCACCCCCTTCCGACACCGCTCAACCGGCCCTCGCTTGCCCCGCCCCGACGCAGCTCACCGGGTCCCGCCGCCCCGCTCGGCGCTGCTCAGCCGCCCTGCCCCCACGCAGCCCGGCCGGGCCCCGACGCTCCGCCTCGGCGCTGCTCAGCCGGGCCTCGCCGCACCCCGGCCCCGACGCAGCTCGGCCGGGGCCTGCTCGCCTGCCCGACCGTCGTTCCGTACGCCCCGCGGCCCTACTTCGCCGCACTTGACTTCACTTCACTTCCCGGCCACCTCCAGCAGGTGTTCCAGGTGCTCCCGGCCGGCGCGGAGCAGGTCGGGGAGCGGGGCCGCCGACGGGTACCACCGCTTCTCGTACTCCCAGCACAGCCACCCGTCCCAGCCGTCCCCGACCAGCACCCCCAGGCAGTCGGCCAGCGGCAGCACCCCGGCGCCGAGCGGCAGCGGCGTCCTGTCCTCGGCCGAGGCGATGTCCTTCACCTGGACGTAGCCCAGATGCGGCGCGAGCACGGCCTGCGTGGTGGTCGGGTCCTCGCCGCCCAGCCAGGTGTGCATCACGTCCCACAGCGCCCCGACCGACCCGTGGCCCACCGGCCCGAGCACCTGCGCCGCCGCAGTCCCCGTGCGGTGCGAGTCGTGGGTCTCCAGCAGCACGGTCACCCCGCGGTCCGCGGCGAGCGGAGCGACGGCCCCGAGCCTGCGGGCGGCGTCCGCGTCGGCCTCCGCGGCCGGCCGGTCGCCCCCGCCGGGGAACACCCGTACGTACGAGGCGCCCAGGTCAGCCGCCAGTCCGACCAGCCCCGCCAGCTCGTCGGCCAGCGCCGCCTCACCCGCCTCGTCCTGGGCCTCGGCGGCCTTGGCGTACCCGGCGACGGTCAGGATCTCCACCCCGGCGTCCGCGAACTCCCGGGCCACCTCGGCACGCTCCTGAGCGCCCAGCCCCGTGTGCACCGATTCCTCCGGATGGGCGCGCAGCTCCACTCCGTGGTACCCGGCGTCGACGGCCAGCCGGATCACGTCGCGCACCGGCATCCCGGGTACGCCCAGCGTCGAGAAGGCGAATCGCATAGCCCTACAGCCCTACCTTTCGCAGCACTTCGAGACGGCACTTCCAGAAACCCCAGCAAGCTCCGGTTCCCCCGAGAGTCTTGCCTCCAGCTACCAGCTCTGAGCCTTCTGCTCCCAGCTCTCAGCTCCCGGCTCGCAGCCTTCTGCTCCCAGCTTTTCTGCCTCTGGCACTCACCGGTACCCGGTACCTCGTCACCCACCCTTCCGGCACCGCCGTCCGGGCTCACAGAGGCGCGCGGCACCGCCGTCCGGGCTCCCTCACAGGTCCCCCGGCACCGCCGTCCGGCCCCCTCGCAGAGGCAAACGCCAGTCCTGCCCCACCAGGTCCTGCCCGAAACTGTGGTGCGGCCGCTCGGCGACCAGCTCGAACCCGGCCCGCTCGTAGATCCGCCGGGCGGACGTCAGCACGCTGTTGGTCCACAGCACCAGCTCGTCGTACCCGGCCTCCCGGGCGAAGTCCGTGCAGGCTGCCACCAGCCGCTCGCCGATGCCGTGCCCCCGAGCCTCCGGCTCCACGAGCAACAACCGCAGCCGAGCCCTGCGTATCCGGCCCGTCCCCTCACCCTCCGCGCCCTCCGCGCCCCCGCCCCCGGCCGCGTGCCCCGAGCCGTCCTCCCTGCCTGTGCCGTCCCCCTCCGCTCCCTCCCCGTGCGAGTCCTCCGCGGCGCCCTCCGCCTCGTCCCGCACGCACAGCACCTGTCCGGCCCGGGTGCCGTCCAGTTCGGCGATCCAGGCACGGTCCCAGCGGGGGGCGAAGTGTGCGGCGAAATCGGCGACGATGCGGGCCACCAGCGCCTCGTAGGAGAGGTCGAAGCCGTACTCCCGTGCGTACAGCTCGGCGTTGCGCTGCACCATCCAGCCCAGGTCACCCGGACGCGTGGTCCGCAACGTCACACGACCGGAGGCAACAGGCCGGGCCCCCGCCCCACCCCCGGGCCCATCCCCCCGACCCCGCTCCCGCTCCCGGCCCTGCTCCTGCTCCCGCTCATGGACTTGGCCCCGCGTCCGGGCTTGGCCTCGCTCTTGCCCCCGCTCCCCGACTGTGTCGCCGAGGAGTTCGCGGATGGTCGCCATGGACTCCGTCAGCCGGGCGCGGTCCCGGTCCCGCACCTTGTCCAGGAGCCGGCCCGCAGTCTCCTGGGACCGTTCTTCCAGCACCGACGCCGCCTCCCGGCCGTGCGGGGTGAGGGCGATGCGCCGGCGGCGCGAGTCCTGCTCCGAGCGGCCGCGGGTGATCAGCTCGCGCTCCTCGAACTTGCCGAGCAGGCGGCTGAGGTACCCGGCGTCCAGGGAGAGCGTCACCCGCAGGTCCGCGGCGTCCACCTGCTCCTCGGTGTGGGCCAGCTCGTACAGCAGGCGGGCCTCGGTGAGGGTGTACGGGCTGTACAGGTGGCGGCCGTAATCGAGCGCGCCGATGAGATTGGTGTAGAAGCGGTTGAAGCAACGGAATTCCTGGACGGTCATGGCATCCCCCAAAAACCTTGACTGAGTCAAGGTTAGAGCGGAGCCGTCGAATTGCGTATCACCAATTCGGATGAAAGCAGCGTCATGCCGGCTGACGGCGCCGGCTCCCGGCCCATCGCCAGTCGGCCGGCCAGCGCCCCGGCGTCGCCCAGCGGCAGCCGGACGGTCGTCAGCGCCGGTGCCGCGTCCGCGCTGAACGGCAGATCGTCGAAACCGGCGACCGAGACGTCCTCGGGCACCCGCAGCCCGCGCTCGCGCAGCGCCGCGCAGACGCCGAGCGCGACCGTGTCGTTGGCCGCGACGACGGCGGTCAGCCGGTCGTCCCGCCGGAGGAGTTCGTGCGCCGCCGCGTACCCCGAAGCCCGGTCGTAGGCGCCGTGCACCGTGCGGCCGGAGACGTCCTCGACGCCGTGCGCGGCGAGTGCGGCGCGGTGGCCCTCCAGCCGGTGCCGGGTGGTGGTGAGCCGCGCGGGACCGGCGACGCAGCCGATACGGCGATGGCCCAGTTCGAGCAGATGCTCCGTCAGCGCCCGCGCGCCGCCCCGGTTGTCGAACGCGACGGTCAGCGGGGCGGGCCCGGCCCCCACGGCACGTGCCGCCGCGCGGCCGCCCGCCCGCCGCCCGTTCGCCGCCGGCGCCTCCGCCGCGCGGCCCTCAGCGGCCGCCTCCGCCGGCAGGGGCGGGCGGCCGCACAGCACGACCTGGGTGCCCGCCGCGGCCAGCCGGGCGATACGGGCCGCCAGCGCCGCCGTGTGGCCGGGGTCCTCGACGGCGCCGCCGGTCAGCACCACGGCGCCGGCCCGCTGCCGGTGCAGCAGCGTGAGGTACGTCAGCTCGCGCTCCGGGGAGCCGCCGGTGTTGCAGACGACGGCCAGCTTCTCGCCGCCGGGCCCGCCGCCGTCGCTCATCTCGGCCTGCACGGCGCTGGCGAGTACGCCGAAGAACGGGTCGGCGACGTCGTTGACGAGGATGCCGACCAGGTCGGAGGTGGCCGCGGCGAGCGCGCTGGCCGGGCCGTTCGCGACGTACTCCAGCTCGGCGACGGCCCGCAGCACCCGGTCGCGAGTGGCCTCGGCCACCGGGTAGTTGCTGTTCAGCACGCGCGAGACGGTGGCCGCCGAGACTCCCGCCCGCGCGGCGACGTCCGCCAGTGTCACGGTCATGATCGCTCCCCGTCCCGTCCCGCGGCGCCACGCACGGCGTCGCCCCTCTTGTGGCGTCTCGCGTCGCAGGCTAGCTTCTCTCGCGATGGAAAGCGCTTTCTATGCGGACGGGGTGAGCATCTCCGAACGCTGGGCGTCCATGCGTGCCCGTGCCTGTCCGGCACCGCCGACCGAACGTCGCGGGGTGCCCGCGCACGCGTCCGGCCGCGCTTTCCCGTGCGCTGTCCGTTCGCGGACCACGTGGGCCGCGACAGGTACCACCGGTTGATGTGAGGGGTCGGGTTGTGACACGCAAGACCGTACGGATCGCCATGAACGGCGTGACCGGGCGTATGGGATACCGCCAGCACCTGCTCCGCTCGATCCTCGCCCTGCGCGAGCAGGGCGGCCTGGACGCGGGCGGGGGCACGGTGATCTGGCCCGAACCGGTCCTGGTGGGCCGCGCGGAGCACAAGCTCGCGGCCCTCGCCGACCGGCACGGCCTCACGGAGTGGACCACCGACCTGGACGCCGTGCTGGCCGACGACAGCATCGACGTCTACTTCGACGCACAGGTCACCGCCGCACGGGAGGAGGCGGTCAAGAAGGCGATCGCCGCCGGCAAGCACCTCTATGTGGAGAAGCCCACCGCCACCGGGCTGGCCGGCGCCCTCGAACTGGCGCGCCTGGCCCGCGAGGCCGGCATCAAGAGCGGCGTCGTCCAGGACAAGATCTTCCTGCCCGGCCTGCTGAAGCTGAAGCGGCTGGTCGAGGGCGGCTTCTTCGGGAAGATCCTGTCCGTACGGGGGGAGTTCGGCTACTGGGTCTTCGAGGGCGACTGGCAGGAGGCGCAGCGCCCCTCGTGGAACTACCGGGCCGAGGACGGCGGCGGCATCGCGACGGACATGTTCCCGCACTGGGAGTACGTGCTCCACGAGCTGTTCGGGCCCGTGCGCACCGTCCAGGCCCACCTGGCCACCCACATCCCGCGCCGCTGGGACGAGGCCGGGAAGCCGTACGAGGCCACCGCCGACGACGCCGCGTACGGGATCTTCCAGCTGGAGGGTGGCGCGGTCGCGCAGATCAACTCCTCTTGGGCGGTGCGCGTCAACCGGGACGAGCTGGTGGAGTTCCAGGTGGACGGCACCGAGGGGTCGGCCGTCGCCGGTCTGCGCCGCTGCCGGGTCCAGCACCGTTCGGCGACCCCGAAGCCGGTCTGGAACCCGGACCTGCCGGCCACGGAGGACTTCAGGACGCAGTGGCAGGAGGTGCCCGACAACGCCGAGTTCGACAACGGCTTCAAGGAGCAGTGGTCGCTCTTCCTGCGCCACGTGGTGCTCGACGAGCCGTGGCGGTGGGACCTCATGGCCGGCGCCCGCGGCGTACAACTGGCCGAGCTGGGCATCCGCTCGGCCGAGCAGGGGCGCCGCCTGGACGTACCGGAGCTGAGCCTGTGAGCGCCGCACCAGGAGGCCCTGTGAACGCCGCACCAGGAGGCCCTGTGAACGCCGCACCCCGAGGGGCCGCGTCCTTCACCTCCCGTACCGTCTTCGCCGCCGCGCACGTGGTCGCCGATCCGAACGCCGACACCACCCCCGACGGGCCGGCCGTCCTCGACTGGGACGCCACGCTCGCCTTCCGCCGCCACCTCTGGTCGCACGGCCTGGGGGTCGCCGAGGCCATGGACACCGCGCAGCGCGGCATGGGCCTGGACTGGGCGGCCGCCGCAGAGCTGATCCGGCGGTCGGCCGCCGAGGCCCGGTCCGTCGGCGGCCGGATCGCCTGCGGCGTCGGCACCGACCAGCTCGCGCCCGGCGGCGCGGGCCTGTCGGACGTACGCCACGCCTACGAGGAACAGCTCGCCGTCGTCGAGGAGGCCGGCGGGCAGCCGATCCTCATGGCCTCACGGCAGCTGGCGGCAGCCGCTACGGGCCCGGAGGCGTACGGGGAGCTGTACGGCAACCTGCTCCGGCAGAGCAGCGAGCCGGTCATCCTGCACTGGCTCGGGCCGATGTTCGACCCGGCGCTGGCGGGCTACTGGGGAAGCGACGACCTCGACGCGGCCACCGAGACGTTCCTGCAGATCATCGCGGAGCACCCGGACAAGGTCGACGGCGTGAAGGTCTCGCTGCTCGACGCGGACCGTGAGGTCGCGCTCCGCCGCCGCCTCCCGGACGGAGTGCGCTGCTATACGGGGGACGACTTCCACTACCCCGAACTGATCGCCGGTGATCAACGCGGCTTCAGCCACGCCCTGCTGGGCATCTTCGACCCGCTCGGGCCGCTGGCCGCCGAGGCGGTGCGACTGCTCGACACGGGGGACACCACCGCGTTCCACAAGGTGCTGGACCCGACGGTGGAGCTGTCGCGGCACCTCTTCGAAGCGCCGACCCGCTACTACAAGACCGGCGTCGTCCTGCTCGCCTGGCTCTCGGGCCACCAGTCGCACTTCACGATGGCCGGCGGCCTGCAGTCCGCCCGCTCCCTGCCGCACCTGCGCCGGGCGTACGAACTGGCCGACGGGCTGGGCCTGTTCCCCGATCCCGAGCTGGCCCGCCACCGCATGGCGAAGCTGACCGCCGTCCTCGGAGGAGACGCATGACCGGCCCCGGAGCGCAGGACGACCTCGCGCGCCTCAGCCTCAACCAGGAGACCGTCAAGCAGTGGTCGCTCCCGGAGCTCGCGGACGGCTGCGCGGCGGCCGGGCTGCGCCACGTGGGGCTGTGGCGCGAGCCGGTACAGAAGTACGGCGTCGAGGCGGCCGCGAAGCTCGTACGGGACGCCGGACTGACCGTCACCAGCCTGTGCCGCGGCGGCTTCTTCACCGCCGCCGCCCCCGAAGAGCGCGCCGCGGCGCTGGACGACAACCGTGCCGCCGTCGACGAGGCCGCGACGCTCGGCACGGACACGCTCGTCCTGGTGTCCGGCGGGCTCCCGCCCGGCAGCCGCGACCTGCGGGGTGCCCGGGAGCGGGTCGCCGAGGCACTGGCCGAGCTGGGCCCGTACGCCGCGGGGCGGGGCGTACGGCTGGCGATCGAACCGCTGCACCCGATGTACGCGTCGGACCGCTGTGTCGTCTCCACGCTCGCCCAGGCGCTGGACCTCGCCGAACGGTTCCCCGCCGAGCAGGTCGGGGTGGTCGTGGACACGTACCACCTGTGGTGGGACGACACGGCCGGGGCGGGGATCGACCGGGCGGGGCGCGGCGGACGGCTCGCGGCGTTCCAGCTCGCGGACTGGGTGACGCCGCTGCCCGAAGGCGTCCTGCTGGGCCGTGGTCAGCTCGGGGACGGCGCGGTGGACCTGCGGTGGTTCCGCGAGCGGACCGAGGCGGCGGGGCACACCGGGCCCATCGAGGTCGAGATCTTCAACCCGGCCCTGTGGGCGCGGGACGGGGCCGACGTGCTGGCCGAGGTGATCGCCCGCTACCGGAAGCACGTACTGCCGAAGACACGTACTGCCGGAGACGTGACGCGCACCAGCCCCCTGCGGGAGACGTGACGGGCACCGCCGCCCTGTCGGAGACGTGACAGAGACGCGACACGCACCGCCGTCGGCGGGACCCGCGGCGGCCCGTGAGCAGCCGGGGCGCACGCGGGGCTCGTGTCGGCGGTGAACGCGCCGTGTGCGCCGTGCGTACGGGCGCGGACCGTGACAAGAACTGCGCCGAAAGAGGAGCGGAACGACGCAACCGTTCCGCCCCGTGGAGGGTCGTACAGGGCATCAGTGCCCGTGGGGGGAATCCGGGGGGATGACCGGGCGCCGATGTGGAGGGGGAACCCGAGGGGGGAATCGAGGGGCCCGGCAGCGCCGGGCCCCTCGAAGTGACCGCTCAGGCACCGGCCGTGCGGACCGGAACGGGGTTTTCCACAGGGTCCCGGCCGTGTCCGACCCCGGCGGTACCGTCGGACCATGCAGCGATCGCACGGGGGAGGGCCCGGACATCCCGGAGGACTTGCCGTCGTCGAAGGCGTCCTGGAGCGGATCACCTACGCCAACGAGGAGAACGGCTACACCGTCGCGCGCGTCGACACCGGGCGGGGTGGCAACGACCTGCTGACGGTCGTCGGCGCGCTCCTCGGCGCCCAGCCCGGTGAATCGCTGCGCATGGAGGGCCGCTGGGGCTCCCACCCCCAGTACGGCCGCCAGTTCACCGTCGAGAACTACCGGACGGTCCTGCCCGCCACCGTCCAGGGCATCCGCCGCTACCTCGGCTCCGGCCTGATCAAGGGCATCGGCCCCCGCATCGCCGACCGCATTACCGAGCACTTCGGCACGGACACCCTCGACGTCATCGAGCAGGACCCGAAGCGGCTCATCGAGGTGCCGGGGCTCGGCCCCAAGCGGACGAAGATGATCGGCGCGGCCTGGGAGGAGCAGAAGGCCATCAAGGAGGTCATGGTCTTCCTCCAGGGCGTCGGGGTGTCCACCTCCATCGCGGTGCGCATCTACAAGAAGTACGGCGACGCCTCCATCTCCGTCGTACGCAACCAGCCGTACCGCCTCGCGGCCGACGTCTGGGGCATCGGCTTCCTGACCGCCGACCGCATCGCCCAGTCGGTCGGCATCCCGCACGACAGCCCGGACCGGGTGAAGGCAGGCCTGCAGTACGCGCTGTCCCAGTCCACCGACCAGGGGCACTGCTTCCTCCCCGAGGAGCAGCTGATCGCCGACTCCGTGAAGCTGCTCCAGGTCGACACGGGCCTGGTGATCGAGTGCCTGGCGGAGCTGGCGGCGGACCCGGAGGGCGTCGTACGGGAGACGGTGCCCGCGCCGGACGGCGGAGACCCCGTGACGGCCGTCTACCTGGTCCCCTTCCACCGCGCCGAGCTGTCCCTGGCCGGGCGCCTGCGGCGGCTCCTGCGCAGCGAGGAGGACCGGATGCCGGCCTTCCGCGACGTCGCCTGGGACAAGGCGCTGGCATGGCTCGCGGACCGCACGGGAGCGCAGCTCGCGCCCGAGCAGGAGGCGGCCGTAAAGCTGGCGCTGACCGAGAAGGTCGCGGTGCTCACAGGCGGCCCCGGCTGCGGCAAGTCCTTCACGGTCCGCTCGGTGGTGGAGCTGGCCCGCGCCAAGAAGGCGAAGGTGGTGCTGGCGGCGCCGACCGGGCGGGCCGCCAAGCGGCTCTCCGAGCTGACCGGCGCGGAGGCCGCCACGGTGCACCGGCTGCTGGAGCTGAAGCCCGGCGGGGACGCCGCGTACGACCAGGACCGCCCGCTGGACGCCGACCTGGTGGTGGTCGACGAGGCGTCGATGCTGGACCTCCTGCTCGCCAACAAGCTGGTCAAGGCCGTGCCCCCGGGCGCCCACCTGCTCCTCGTGGGCGATGTCGACCAGCTGCCGTCCGTGGGGGCCGGTGAGGTGCTGCGGGACCTGCTCGCGGAGGGCGGCCCGGTGCCCGCCGTACGGCTGACCCGGATCTTCCGGCAGGCACAGCATTCGGGCGTGGTGACCAACGCGCACCGCATCAACGCCGGCACGCCGCCGGTCACGACCGGGCTGGCGGACTTCTTCCTCTTCCCGGAGGAGGACACCGAGGAGGCCGGGCGGCTGACGGTCGACGTGGCGGCCCGGCGGATCCCGGCGAAGTTCGGCCTGGACCCCCGCCGGGATGTCCAGGTGCTGGCCCCGATGCACCGCGGTCCGGCCGGTGCCGGGGCGCTGAACGGCCTCCTGCAGCAGGCGGTCACCCCGGCCCGTCCCGACCTCCCCGAGCGCCGTTTCGGCGGCCGCGTTTTCCGTGTGGGCGACAAGGTCACCCAGATACGGAACAACTACGAGAAGGGCCGCAACGGCGTCTTCAACGGCACGGTCGGAGTGGTCACGGCCCTGAGCGTCGAGGAGCAGCGGCTGACGGTCCGTACCGACGAGGACGAGGAGGTGCCGTACGACTTCGACGAGCTGGACGAATTGGCCCACGCGTACGCGGTGACGATCCACCGTTCGCAGGGAAGTGAGTACCCGGCAGTGGTGATTCCTGTCACGACAGGGGCGTGGATGATGCTGCAGCGCAATCTTCTCTATACGGCAGTTACCCGGGCAAAGCGATTGGTGGTGCTGGTGGGGTCCCGGAGGGCCCTGGGCCAAGCGGTGCGGACGATATCGGCGGGTCGCAGGCACACCGCGCTGGATCACCGGCTTGGCGGCACGATGTGAGGTGTCACCCCTTTCCCCTTTGGGGCGAAGGGGAGCAAGATGGGGCAGCTGGGCGGCACTGAGTGCCGCGATAAGGCCCTATGGCCGACCCCGAGTGCACAGGCAAGGTCCAAATGGGGGAAGGTATAGGCAGTCAGGGCACCTCGAAGAAGAGGCACAACGTCGGTGAGGGATGACGTGAGCGACAACTCTGTAGTACTGCGTTACGGGGACGGCGAATACTCCTACCCGGTCGTCGACAGCAGCGTCGGCGACAAGGGCTTCGACATCTCGAAGCTGCGCGCACAGACCGGTCTGGTGACCCTGGATTCCGGTTACGGCAATACGGCCGCGTATAAATCCGCGATCACCTATCTCGACGGTGAAGCGGGCATTCTCCGGTACCGCGGTTACCCGATCGAGCAGCTCGCGGAGCGCAGCTCGTTCATCGAGACCGCGTACCTGCTCATCAACGGCGAGCTGCCGACCGTCGATGAGCTGTCGTCCTTCAAGCAGGACATCACGTACCACACGCTGCTCCACGAGGACGTCAAGCGCTTCTACGACGGCTTCCCGCGGGACGCCCACCCGATGGCCATGCTGTCCTCGGTCGTCAGCGCGCTGTCCACCTTCTACCAGGACAGCCACAACCCGTTCGACGAGCAGCAGCGGTACCTCTCCAGCATCCGCCTGCTGGCCAAGCTGCCGACGATCGCGGCGTACGCGTACAAGAAGTCGGTCGGCCACCCGGTCGTCTACCCGCGCAACGACCTCGGCTACGTCGAGAACTTCCTGCGCATGACCTTCTCGGTGCCCGCCGCCGAGTACGAGCTGGACCCGGTCGTCACCAGCGCCCTGGACAAGCTGCTGATCCTGCACGCCGACCACGAGCAGAACTGCTCGACGTCGACCGTGCGCCTGGTCGGCTCCTCGCAGGCGAACCTCTTCGCCTCGATCTCCGCCGGCATCAACGCGCTGTGGGGCCCGCTGCACGGCGGCGCCAACCAGTCCGTGCTGGAGATGCTGGAGGGCATCCAGCGCGACGGCGGCAACGTCGACGAGTTCATCCGCAAGGTGAAGAACAAGGAAGACGGCGTGAAGCTCATGGGCTTCGGGCACCGCGTCTACAAGAACTTCGACCCCCGGGCGAAGATCATCAAGGCGGCGGCGCACGACGTCCTCTCCGCGCTCGGCAAGTCCGACGAGCTGCTGGACATCGCGCTGAAGCTCGAGGAGCACGCGCTGGCCGACGACTACTTCGTCGAGCGCAAGCTCTACCCGAACGTGGACTTCTACACCGGCCTGATCTACCGGGCCATGGGCTTCCCGACCGAGATGTTCACCGTGCTCTTCGCGCTCGGCCGGCTCCCCGGCTGGATCGCCCAGTGGCACGAGATGATCAAGGAGCCGGGCTCCCGCATCGGCCGTCCGCGCCAGATCTACACCGGCGTGGTCGAGCGCGACTTCGTCCCGGTCGAGCAGCGCTGACACCGGACGCTCCGCAGACCGGTCCGCAGGGCGGGCCGGTCTCCTGCGTGCGGCGGCCGCGAGCCGTGCGGGCTCCCCGGCCGCCAGGGCCCGGTCGACGGCCGCGGCTCCGCGTCGTGATGGCGGAAGCGTCGCGGCAGCGGAAGCGTCGCGACAGCGGAAGTGTCGTGAAAGCGGAAAGCGCCCCTCGCTCCAGATCCCCCCACGGGTCCGGAGCGGGGGGCGCTTCCCTTTCCCGGTTCGGATTCCCCCCACGGGATCCGTCCGGGCGTCCATTGAGGGCACCCTGCTCTACTGCCTTACGCGATCTGCCGGGACGCGCACGTACGGGAGGGCCGCTCAAAGCTCCCCGGGCACGTCGCCCCGGCTACGCGTAACCGGACGAAGTCCCCCAAGACCGGTCCGGTTGTCGAGTACAAGCCCCGCCGGGGTGCTTGTACTGCACGGTTAGACTCACGACCCCCTCGAATGGTTACGTCCGAACCTCTGTGATCTGGGTCTCTTGCCATATCGGGCGAATACGGTCAAGGGCCCCGATCAGGAGATCGGGGCCCCAGTGTATGGGTACGGTGCGGGTTGTGAGAACTGTGTGAAGGTCCCCAATCCGTGAAGAACCCCACGGGATTTCCGGGCGGGGGCGGGAATGTCGCACCCCCCGCGGGACGTCCCTCCCGGGGCCTCGCGCCGGGCGCTACCGGAAGGACCGCAGCCGCAGGCTGTTCGTCACCACGAAGACCGACGAGAACGCCATCGCCGCGCCCGCGATCATCGGGTCCAGCAGCCCGGCCACCGCGAGCGGGATCGCCGCGACGTTGTAGCCGAACGCCCAGAACAGATTGCCCTTGATGGTGCCGAGCGTACGCCGCGCGAGCCGAATGGCGTCGGCCGCCACGCGCAGATCCCCGCGGACGAGCGTGAGATCGCCGGCCTCGATGGCCGCGTCCGTACCGGTCCCGAGGGCCAGCCCCAGATCGGCCTGGGCCAGCGCGGCGGCGTCGTTCACGCCGTCCCCGACCATGGCCACCGAACGGCCCCGCTCCTGGAGCCGCTGGACGACCGCGACCTTGTCCTCCGGCATGACCTCGGCGAACACCTGGTCCGCCGCGATGCCCACCTCACGGGCGACGCTCGCCGCCACGGCCTCGTTGTCGCCGGTGAGCAGTACGGGCGTCAGGCCGAGCGCCCGCAGCCGCGTCACCGCCTCCGCACTGCCGTCCTTCACGGTGTCGGCGACGGACAGTACGCCGCGCGCCCGCCCGTCCCACGCGACCACGACGGCCGTACGCCCCGCGGCCTCGGCGCGGTCCCGGGCGGCGGCGAGCTCGGCGGGCAGGCCGGCGCCTTCGAGGCCGCCGTCAGGGGCCGAGGGGGGCGAGGAGGCCGAGGGGGCCGAGGGGGCCGAGGGGGCCGGAGCGTCCGGACACCCGGCCAGCAGCCGTTCCCGCCCCGCCACGACCTCGTGGCCGTCCACCGTGCCGCGCACGCCCAGGCCCGGTACGTTCTCGAAGCGCTCGACCGCGGGAAGGTCCCCCACGCGCTCCTGAGCGCCCTCCGCGACGGCGCGGGCCACCGGATGCTCGGACGCGTGCTCCAGGGCGCCTGCGAGCCGCAGCAGCGTCTTCTCGTCCGTGTCCGCCGCCGGGACCGCCTCGTACAGGCTCATCCGCCCGGTGGTGACCGTGCCGGTCTTGTCCAGGACGACCGTGTCGACCCGCCGGGTGGACTCCAGTACCTCGGGCCCCTTGATCAGGATGCCGAGCTGGGCGCCCCGGCCCGTACCCACCATCAGCGCGGTCGGCGTGGCCAGCCCCAGCGCGCACGGGCAGGCGATGATCAGGACCGCGACCGCCGCCGTGAACGACAGGGTGGCGTCCCCCGTCACCAGCAGCCGCACGACGAGCGTCGCGAGGGCGATCACCAGTACCACCGGCACGAAGACGGCGGAGATCCGGTCCGCGAGCCGCTGCGCCTCGGCCTTGCCGCTCTGCGCGTCCTCCACCAGCCGCGCCATCCGCGCGAGCCGGGTGTCGGCGCCGATGCGGGTGGCCTCGACGACCAGCCGGCCTGCGGTGTTCACGGTCGCGCCCGCCACCGCGTCCCCCGGGCCCACGTCGACCGGTACGGACTCGCCGGTGAGCATCGAGGCGTCCACGGCCGACGCGCCCTGCAGCACAGTGCCGTCGGTGGCGATCTTCTCCCCGGGGCGTACGACGAACCGGTCGCCGACGGCCAGCCGGTCCACCGGCTCCCGTACCTCCCGGCCGTTCCGCAGGACCGTTACGTCCTTGGCGCCCAGCTCCATCAGGGCGCGCAGCGCCGCGCCCGCCTTCCGCTTGGAGCGGGCCTCCAGGTAGCGCCCGAGAAGCAGGAATGCCGTGACGCCGGCCGCCGCCTCCAGGTAGATCGCGGAGGAGCCGTCCCCTGCGCGGGCCGTCGGTTCGAAGCCGTGCCGCATCCCCGGCATCCCGGCGTCCCCGAAGAACAGCGCCCACAGCGACCAGCCGAACGCGGCCAGCGTGCCGAGGGAGACCAGGGTGTCCATCGTGGCGGCGCCGTGCCGCAGGTTCGTCCAGGCCGCACGGTGGAAGGGGTACGCGCCCCAGACGACGACCGGCGCGGCCAGCGTCAGACAGAGCCACTGCCAGTTGTCGAACTGGAGAGCGGGGATCATCGACAGTGCGACGACGGGCGCGGCGAGTACCGCCGACACGATCAGCCGCTGCCGCAGCGCCGACAGCGCGTGATCCGGGTCGCCCTCGGAGCCGGCCGCGCGCGCGTCGTCCGAGTCCAGGTCCGAGTCCGGGGCGGGCGTCGGCGGCTCGGGCTCCGGCTCGCGCGCCGTGTAACCGGTCCGCTCCACGGTGGCGATGAGATCGGCGATCTCCACGCCGGAGTCGTAGGCGACCTTCGCCTTCTCCGTCGCGTAGTTGACGGTGGCGCTGACGCCCTCCATCCGGTTGAGCTTCTTCTCCACGCGCGCGGCGCACGAGGCGCAGGTCATGCCGCCGATGGCCAGCTCGACCTGCGCCTGCGACGTGGTGTCCGGCATGGGATCAGGCCTGGCCCACGAGCTCGTAGCCGGCCTCGTCGACGGCGGCGCGTACGGCCTCCTCGTCGAGCGGGGCCTGTGAGACGACGGTGACGAGACCGGTCGCGGCGGCGGCCTCGACCGAGCTGACGCCGGCGATCTCCGAGATCTCCTCCTTCACCGCGCCTTCGCAGTGACCGCAGGTCATGCCGGTGACCTTGTAGGTGGTGGTGACGGGCTGGTCGGCCGGTGCGGTCATGGGACTCTCCTTGTGCCGGGGTGACGGTGAGTGTTTCGTGGTTCCCGAGTCCACTGTATACCCCTATGGGGTATACACAGCAAAACCCTCCCACCGCGCCGGAAACATTGCCGTCCGGCAGCCCCGGGACGAGTCTGGAAGGACAGGAAAGGCCCGGACCGGACAGGAGGAGACCGGAACCGTTCGGGTGGGACGGAAACGGTCCGGAAGGGCGGGACCGGGACGGTTCGAAAGGACGGGACCGGATCGGTTCGGAGAGGGCCGGATCGGTTCGGACAGGACGCGAGCGGCCCGGAAATGACGGGCTCGGGACGCACGGGGGAGGGGACGCAGGGCGGAGGAGGCGGGGCCGCAGTGAACGCGCTCGCCATGTACGGACTGCTGGCGCTGACCACCGCGCCACCACTGGTGCCCAACGCCGCCCTGCTCGCCTGGGCCGGCGTCCTCGCCGCCGACGGCGACCTCCACCTGGCCCTCGTCCTCGCCGTCGTCGCCGGCAGCGCGCTCCTCGGCGACCTGCTGCTCCACCTGGCCGCGCGGCGCTTCGCCCGCCCGGTACGCGCCTGGGCGAACCGCCGCCCGCGCCGCCGGGCGCTCCTGGAACGGACGGCCCTGCTCGTCGACCGGTACGGCGTGCCCTTCGTGGCCGGCGTCCGCTTCCTCCCGGCAGGGCGGGTCGCCGCGGCGCTCGTCACCGGCCTCGTCCGGTACCCGGTACGCCGCTACCTCCTCGGCTGTGCCATCGCCGAGACGCTCTGGGCGT
Source organism: Streptomyces sp. NPDC047117 (assembly GCF_040643545.1). Classification (NCBI taxonomy): domain Bacteria; kingdom Bacillati; phylum Actinomycetota; class Actinomycetes; order Kitasatosporales; family Streptomycetaceae; genus Streptomyces; species Streptomyces sp. NPDC047117. The sequence goes on from NZ_JBEYUN010000025.1 coordinate 21,217, forward strand.
CGTACTCGGTGGGCATCGGCTACCTCGGCACCACCGCCACCCGCTCCTTCGTGCCCGCCCTGGCCCTGAGCATCGGCCTCTCCGCCCTCGTCTGCGGCGCGACGGCCCTGGTGCAGCACGTGGCGCTGGGACGCCCGGCGGCCCGGTCGGCGGAGCAGGTTGAGGCCGGCGAGAGTGGTGAGGAGAAGCGTGAGCCGGGTGAAGAGGGGCAGGCCGATGCGGTGGATGCAGCGGCGGCCGAGGTGGGCACCGAGCAGGACGCCGGGGAGCAGGACGGCGTCCAGCAGGAGGACGTCCGGGGCGAGCAGGCCCAGGCCGGCGCTGAAGGGCAGCTTGAAGACGTTCACCAGGAAGAAGAACCACGCCGCCGTACCGAGAAAGCCGAGCATGCCGAGGCCTGGGGCGAGCAGGTACAGGGACATCGCCGGACCGCCCGCGTTCGCGACCATGGTGGCGAAGCCGGCTATGAGCCCGGCCTTCCTCGGCACCCCCGCCCGGTATCGGCGCGCCCCCGTGCCGCCGTCCTCGCTGCCCTACGTGCTGCCACACGTGGTGGACCGTGATCGAGAGCAGCAGGACGCCGATGGTGCGGCGCACGAGCGTGTCGTCGGCGACGGCCGTGAACGCGACGCCGAGGAGGACGCCCGCCGCGACGGACGGGAAGAGGCGGAGCAGGGCGGGGCGGTCGGCGTGCCGGCGGTAGGCGCGTACGGCGATGAGGTCGCCGGCCGGCAGGAGGGGCAGCAGGGCGCCGGTGGACTCCTCGGCGGGGAGCGCCGCGGCGAACAGGGCCACGCCGACGGCGGCCACCCCGCTGAGTGCGGTCTTGGAGAAGCCCGCCGGCAGCGCGGCCACCACCAGGGTGAGCAGCGGGAGCAGCCCCAGGCCGAGCACGGTGACGGTGCGGCTCAGGCGCGGACGTCGGCGAGCGCGACCGGCTCGCCGGTACGGCGTGAACGCTCGCACGCCTCGGCGATGTAGAGCGCTTCGAGGGCGTCGGCGGCCGGGCAGGGGTTCTCCGCGCGGCCCGCCGCGACTTCTGTGAAGGCCGTCAGTTCGGTGACGTACGCGGCGTGGAAGCGCTCCATGAACGTCGCGTACGGGGTGGCCTGCCGCCAGGAGAGCGTGGCCTCGGCGGTGGGCATCGGGGCACGGTCGTCCAGGCCGACGAAGCGGGCGCTCTTGGACCCGCAGACCTCCAGGCGCACGTCGTGGCCCGCGCCGTTGTAGCGGGTCGCGGTGACCGTGGCGAGGGTGTCGTCGTCGAAGCGGAGCAGCGCGGCGCAGGTGTCGACGTCGTCGCCGTCGGCGAAGAACGGCTCGCCCTTGTTGGCGCCCTGGGCGAAGACCGAGACGACCTCACGCCCGGTCAGCCAGCGCAGGATGTCGAAGTCGTGGATGGAGCAGTCGCGGAAGAGGCCGCCGGAGGTGGGGATGTACGCGGCGGGCGGCGGCGTTTGGTCCGAGGTGCAGGCGCGCAGGGTGTGCAGCCAGCCCAGTTCGCCGGCGCGGAGCGCGTCGCGGGTGGCGTTGTAGCCCGCGTCGAAGCGGCGCTGGAAGCCGATCTGTACGGGGGCGGGGCTGTGCGCCGCGCGCTCGACGACGCTGAGCGTGCCCGGGACGTCCAGCGCCACCGGCTTCTCGCAGAAGACCGGAACGCCGTGGTCCAGGGCCTGGTGGATGAGGGCGGCGTGGGCGCTGGTGGCGGCGGTGATCACCACGCCGTCGACGCCGTCCGCGTACATGTCCTCGATGGTGGTCGCCGACCGGACGTCGAGCTTGTCCGCCAGTTCACGGGCGCGGGTGGTGTCCGCGTCCGCGACGACAACCTCGTGCACGCCGGGGACGCTCTTCAGGGTCTCGGCGTGGAACGCGCCGATGCGGCCGGTGCCGATGAGTCCGAGCTTCATAGCTGCCACTCCCTTGATGGAGGCACGACTGATGGAGGCACGACCGCGTCGGCGGCATGCCGCTTTGGAACGGTCCAACTTCCTGCTCCGGAACCCTGCATGTCCTTACATAGTCGTGTCAACCCTCGGAGGCCGGGTTTCCCGGCCGTCCGCTGACGTCTGTTGTCGCCTTTCGGGGTCCCTTCGGCGTCCACTGACGTCCATTGACGGAGCTGTGGAGCGGGTGGAAGGATCTCAGCTTATGGAACGGTCCAAAGGGCTCGCCGGGAAGCTGGAAAGGCCGCCGACGATCCGCAGTGTCGCCGAGCATGCGGGAGTCTCCAAGTCGCTGGTCTCGCTCGTACTCCGCGGCTCGCCGCAGGTCAGCGACGCCAAGCGGGCCGCCGTCCTGGACGCCGTCCGGGAGCTGGACTACCGGCCGAACGCCGCCGCACGCAGCCTCGTGGCCCGCCGTACGCACACCGTCGGCGTACTGCTCGACGACATGCGCAACCCCTGGTTCGTGGAGCTGCTGGACGGCCTGAACTCCGTACTGCACGAGCACGGCCTGCGCATGCTGATGGCCGACGGACGCCTCAGCCGCCGGACGGGCGAGGACTTCACCCGCGCCTTCGCCGAGCTGCGCGTGGACGGCCTCGTCGCGGTGGGCACGCTGCCGGACACCGGCGCGCTCGCGGAGGCCGCCGGACGGCTGCCCACGGTCGTCGCCGGCACCCACGACCCGGAGCTGCCCCGGGTGGACACCGTCGCCAACGACGACGAGCGCGGCGCCCGACTGGCCACCGAGCACCTCATCTCCCTCGGGCACCGACGGATCGCTCACCTCATGGGCCAGGGCAGCGTCGGCGCGCTGCGCCGCCACGGCTACGAAGCGGCGATGCGCGAGCACGGCCTCGAAAGCGGCATCGTGATGGCACCCAGCGACGCGACGGAGGAAGGCGGCTACCGCGCCGCCGTACGGCTGCTCGGCGGCACGCGCGGCGGCGAACGGCCCACCGCCGTCTTCGCGTTCAACGACATCGCGGCCGTCGGCGCCCTCTCCGCCGCGCAGGAACTGGGGCTCGACGTACCCCGTGACCTCTCCCTCATCGGCTGCGACAACACCTACCTCGCCCGGATCCGGCATCTGTGGCTGACGACGGTGGACAACGCCAGCCACGAAGTGGGCCGGCGGGCGGCCCGGTGCCTCCTGGAGCGCATGGACCACCCGTCCCGGCCGGCCGAACGGCAACTCGTCGAACCCACCCTGGAGATCAGAGGCACGGCAACGGCTCCACACTGAGGCGCGTGCCACGGCCCGTACTGAGGCGCGTGCAACGGCCCGCAATGAGGCGTGGCGGCGGGCCCCACCTCGAGGCGAATGGACGCATAGAACGGCCCCGCACCGGACGATGCGGGGCCTGCGGACGAATACCGGGCGCTCAGCTCTCGCGGTCGCGCCTGCCGCGGTGACCCGGTCGGCGGGCCACCCACTCCCGTACGGTGTCGGCGAACCAGTACGGTTTCCCGCCCTCCACGAGGTCGGGTGGTGGCAGCAGCCCGTGCTTCCGGTAGGAGCGCACCGTGTCCGGCTGGACCCGGATGTGTGCGGCGATCTCCTTGTACGACCAGAGCCTCCGGTCGGTCATGTTCTGCGCACCTCCTCGGCCGTACGCAGGGCGGCCCGAAGGAGCCCGCGGGGGAACTGCGTACGGCTTGGTGATCACTCAGCCTGTGCCTGGTGCAACGAGGTCCTTGAGCGACGGGGACAGCCTGTCGAGGGCCTGTGACGGAAGACCCGCGTAACGGTGACGACCGTGACGCGCCCCGGACGGCTGTTGCCGTACGAAGAAGCCGCATCGCCGCACGAGGGACGCGAGGAAGCCGCGCACGAGGGCCACGACTGAGCCGCACGAGGGACGGGAGCGAGCCCCACGAAGGACACGAGAGAGGGGACGCTCGCATACGGAGAAGGGCCGGGCAACCCTCGCGCCCGGCCCTGCCCCACCCCGTTCTCAGCCCGTTCTCAACCCGCTCCCGTCCCGTGGTGCGCCGAGCCGGGTCACGTCTGCGCCGCCGCCCTGCGCAGCTCGTGCTCCAGGTCCTCCAGGGCCATGCCCTTGGTCTCCGGCGCGTACCGCTTGCAGAAGACCAGCGACAGCACGCACGCCACCCCGAACAGCCAGAACGTGACCGCGGCGCCGGCCGCGTCCAGCAGCACCGGAAAGAGCAGCGCGACCGCGAAGTTGACCAGCCACATCACGAACACCGCGGCCCCCATGGCCAGCCCCCGCACCTTCAGTGGGAACATCTCGGCGAGCAACAGCCACACACCCGTGTTCAAGGTCGCCTGCATGAAGGCCATGTAGACCACCATCAGGCCCAGCACGAGGAAGCTGACACCGGCGGACCTCGGGAGGTGGAACGAGGCGCCCAGCAGAGCCAGGGACACGGCCATCCCCGTCAGCCCCCAGAGCAGCATCGGACGCCTGCCGACCCTGTCGATCAACGACATCCCGATCGCCGTGGCCACGACCGAGATCGCACCGACCGCGATCGTGGCGGTGATCGCGGCGTTCGTACCCAGGCCGGTGGTCAGCAGGATCTTCGGAGCGAAGTAGATGACCGCGTTGACACCGGTGATCTGCTGGACGATCGACAGACCGATCCCGACCAGCAGAAGCCGACGCACCCAAGGGGTACGCAGCTCCTGCCAGGCGCCGCGCTGAGCGCTCGTCTCCAGGGCTCGGGCCTGCTCGATGCGGGCCAGCTCGTCGTCCACCTCAGCGGCCGGCAGGGTGCGCCGCAGGACCGCGCTCGCCTCCCCCGTACGCCCCTTGCTCATGTACCAGCGCGGGGTGTCCGGCAGGAAGAACAGGCCGACGAAGAGGGCGACGGCGGGCAGCGCGGCCAGGCCGAGCATCCAGCGCCACGCCTCCCAGTGCGCGAGCACCGCGTTGATGAGGTACGCCAGCAGCTGACCGCTGACGATCATCAAGGAGTTGAAGGAGACCAGCCGCCCCCGGATGTGCGGCGGGGCGATCTCCGAGAGATAGAGCGGGGTGATGACGGACGCACTGCCCACGGCGAGGCCGAGGACGAAGCGCGCCACCACCATGAACGGGACCGAGGGCGCGAGCGCGACGGCGATCGCGCCCACGATGAACACCGCGCCCGACCAGAGCAGGGAGTTGCGGCGGCCCAGCCGGTCGGACATCCGGCCGCCCGCGAGGGAGCCGAAGGCCGCGCCGATCAGCAGGGCGCTGGTGATGACGCCCTCGCCGAGCGAGGTGAGCCCGAAGTGCTCCTCCATGAACGGGAGGGCCCCGGAGACGACTCCGGTGTCGTAGCCGAACATGGCACCGCCGATGGCGGCAATGGCAGCGATGCCGACGATGAAGCGCTTGGCGCGGCCTGCCGTCACGGCGGGGGCCTGACCCTCGCGGACGGGCGCGTCCGGTTCGGTCGGTGCGGCGACCATGGGATCAGCTCCAGTGGCGGGCGACGTACTCGTCGATCTTGGCCCGCATGAAGCGTGACGACTCCTTCGCACGCTCCTCCCAGGCGAAGACGGAAGAGACCAGGGTGCCGTCGAAGCCGTTGGCGGCCAGCTCACGGAAGAGCTCGTCGAAGTCGACCTCGCCCTGGCCCATGTCCAGGTGCTGGTGGATGCGTACGGCCGAACCGGGCGGGTTGACGATGTAGCGCAGCCCGGAGGAGCCGGTGTGGTCGAAGGAGTCGGCCAGGTGGACGGCGGTGGTCAGGTCGCCCGCGTGCTTCAGGATGCCCGGCGCGTCGTTGCCCATGTGGAAGGTGTGCGGCGCGCAGTACAGGAAGGACACCAGCGGGTTGTTGATGCCGCGGATCATGTCGACGGCGGCGTGGCCGTCCTCGATGAAGTCGTCCGGGTGCGGCTCCAGGGCGAGCGTGATGCCCTCCCGCTCGAAGACCGGGAGCAGCTCCTCCAGAGAGCGCCAGAACTGGCCCTCACTCGTGTCGGCCTTCTCGGGGCGCCCGTTGAACTCCGAGTTCATCGCGGACACGCCGAGGTCGGCGGTGATCTGGATGGCCCGCTTCCAGTAACGGACGGCGGCCTGCCGCTCGTCCTCGTCCGGGGAGGACCACCTGTACAGGGGCAGCACGGAGGAGATGCCGACACCCGCCGCGGTCAGCTCCTTGCGGAACTTCTGCACGGTGCCGTCGTCCACACGCGGGTGGAGGAAGAACGGGGTGAAGTCCTCGCGCGGCGACAGCTCGATCCACTCGAAGCCCAGCTCGGCGACGACACCGGGCAGTTCGAGCAGCGGAACGTTCCGGAACATGTAGGGGTCGAGGGCGATCTTCACGGAAGGGCAGCCTTTCAAGGTACGGGAGAAGCCGGGGCCCGGACGGGGCCCCACGAGGGAGCCCATGACGGAGCCCCACGACGGAGCCCCACGACGGAGCCCCACGGTGGCGGTCCGAACACCGGCACCTACGGGGGCCGGCGGATCAGCGGTACGAGGTGTCGCGACAGTCAGCGCAATGAAGGGGCGTGACGGTCACCGCTACAGGGACGTGGCGGCCACCGCTACAAGGAAACGTGTGGGTCAGCGCTACAAGGAATACGTGCGGGTCAGCGGTACAGAGCAGGCCGTTCGATCAGCTCGACGGCGACGCGCTCGCCGGTCTCCTGGGCGCGGACGCCGGCCTCGCAGACCACGGCGGCGGCGTAGCCGTCCCAGCAGCTGGGGCCCTCGACCTCGCCGCGGCGGGTGGCGTCCACCCAGCGCTGCACCTGGCGGTCGTAGGCGTCGACGAAACGGTCCTCGAAGCCGGGGTCGATGGCGCCGCCCCAGCCGTTGGCGGTGTTGGTGAACACGCCGCGGTCGTCACCGACACGGGCGGTGCCGTCGGTGCAGACCGCCTCGCACTGCACCTGGTAGCCGAAGCCGCAGTTGACGAACAGCTCGGTGTCGACGACGTGGCCGGCGGCGGTCTCGAAGAGGATGAGCTGCGGGTCGTTCAGGCCCTCGGGGGCCTTGTCGGTGGGCTTCGGGAAGAGCACGCGGACGGCGGTGATCTCCTCCTCCAGCAGCCAGCGGGTCACGTCGATCTCGTGCACCGCGGAGTCATTGATCATCATCGAGTTGGTGAAGCCGGGCGGGGCGGTGGGGTTGCGGTGCTTGTTGCGCAGCATCAGCGGCCGGCCGAAAGCGCCCTGGTCCAACTGCGCCTTGAGCTTCATGTAGTCGGCGTCGTAGCGGCGCATGAAGCCGACCTGGACGCGGCGGTGGCCCAGCTTCTGCTCGGCCTCCAGCACGCGCAGCGCGGAGGCGGCGTCCGGCGTCAGCGGCTTCTCGCAGAGCACGGGCAGGTCCCGCTCGAACGCGGCGAGCAGGGTTGCCTCGTGGGCCGGGCCGGGGGAGGCGATCAGTACGGCGTCGACCGCCGGGTCGTCCATCGCGGCGGCCGGGTCGGTGTAGGGCGTACAGCCGTCGATGCCGTCGGCGATGGCCTTCACGCGGTCGGCGTCGATGTCCACCACGGCGGCGACCCGCGCGCCGCTGATGACGTTCTTGATGCGGCGTACGTGGTCCGAGCCCATCCGGCCGGTGCCGATGACCGCCACCCCGAGCGTCCCGTACGAAGTCATGTCGTCCCTCATCCTTACGAGTGATAGCTACAGGCTGTGATGATCCCCGGGAGTAGAATCACTTTATGTAATCGTTGCCGGAGATAGAGGATGCGGCGCGGCGGACGAACGCACTGGCCACGCACCGCCGTACCGACCACGCACGCCGCACTGGACGCGCATGCCGCACGTGGGCACTCGCACCGCCCTGGACATGCATGCACACCGCATTGGACGTGCGTGCCTACGTAGGCACACGGGCCCGTGGGCACACGCGCCGCATTTTGAGCGCATTGAGCGCACACGCCGCGCCGGGCGGAACGCGCTCCGCCGGGCGGGACGTGCTCCACCGCGCCTAGGCGTACCCGTTCCGCAGGGCGTATTCGGTGCGGGGCGGGGTCATGCGCGGCGTGATCATGCGGGGCGAGGTCATGGGCTCGGGGTGGGGCGGGTCAGGCGCCGCAGGAGCGCAGGAAGCGGCGGGTGCGCTCGGCGATCGGGAAGGGCTGGGTGGGCGGGCAGGGGTACATGTCCTGCTCGACGATGGCGAAGAGGTCCACGTCCAGGGCCTGGGCGGCCTCCAGGACGGGCGGCAGGGCCGGTACGCCGAGCGGTGGCTCGCACATCACGCCCTGCTTCACGGCGGGCCCGAAGGGGGTGCCGTTGGCCTGGACGTCGGCCAGGATGTCGGGGTCGACCTGCTTGAGGTGGAGGTAGCCGATCCGCTCGCCGTACGTCTTGATCAGCTTGACGTTGTCGCCGCCGCAGTAGGCGTAGTGGCCGGTGTCCAGGCAGAGGTTGACCAGGTCCGAGTCGGTGCCGTCGAGGAAGCGCTCGACGTGCTCCTCGGTGTCGATGTGGGTGTCGGCGTGCGGGTGCACGACGATGTCCAGGCCGAACTCGTCGCGTACCTGCTTCGCGAGCCGCTCCATGCCGCCGGTGAGGTGCTTCCACTGCTCGGTGGTCAGCTCGTTCGGCTCGATGAGTTCGGCGGTCTTGTCGTCGCGCCAGAACGACGGGATCACGACAAGGTGGTGGGCGTTCATCGCCTTGGTCAGCGTGGCCACCTCGCTGACGTGCTGCCAGGTCGCGTCCCAGGCGTCGGGGCCGCGGTGCATCGAGGTGAAGATCGTGCCGGCCGACACCTTCAGGTCACGCTTGGCGATCTCGGCGTGCAGTACGGCAGGGTCGGTCGGCAGGTAGCCGTACGGGCCCAGCTCGATCCACTCGTAGCCGGCCTCGCTGACCTCGTCCAGGAAGCGTTCCCAGGGCACCTGCTGCTCGTCCTCGGGGAACCAGACGCCCCAGGAGTCGGGTGCCGATCCGACGCGGAGCCGGTCCAGGCGGGGAACGTTCGCGCTGGGTACGGACATGGTGCGGCTCTCCTCTCGCCGGTCGGCGATGACCGGGGGAAGGGATGGAGTGGGGTTGTGGTGCGCTCAGCCTTCATCGGCGTGCCGAACCTGTCAAGACTTCGTCCTGACATAAGGACTTAAGGACTTTGTAACTCCGAGCGGCTCCCCGGGTGACTCCGTCATCATTGCATCGCCGACGTCAGAATGTAAGGACAAACTGTTGACAGGGATTGAGTTGCCCCGTTAGACCTGTGGTCGGAGCCGACCTGGCCGGAGCCGACAGCCGGCACCGGGCGAATCGAAGGGGCGCACATGACCGAGCCGACCGACACCGGCCGCTTTGACCTGGTCACCATGGGCCGCATCGGAGTGGATATCTATCCGCTGCAGACGGGTGTCTCGCTGGCCGAGGTGGAGACGTTCGGGAAGTTCCTGGGCGGCTCGGCCACCAACGTCGCGGTCGCCGCGTCCCGTCAGGGCCGCCGGACCGCCGTGATCAGCCGCACCGGTGACGACCCCTTCGGTACGTACATCCACAACGCGCTGCGCGACTTCGGCGTGGACGACCGCTGGGTGACCCCCGTCGCGCAGTACCCGACCCCGGTCACCTTCTGCGAGATCTTCCCGCCGGACGACTTCCCGCTGTACTTCTACCGCCGGCCCAAGGCTCCCGACCTGGTCATCCGCCCCGAAGAGCTGGACCAGGACGCCATCCGCGCCGCGCGCGTCTTCTGGATCACCGGCACCGGCCTGTGCGAGGAGCCCAGCCGCTCCGCGACGCTCGCCGCCCTGGAGGCCCGCGCCAAGTCCGGGCCGACCGTCTTCGACCTGGACTGGCGGCCGATGTTCTGGGGCGGCCAGGGCGGCGCCTCCGGTGACGGCGGCGAGACCGGTGCGCAGGCGATGGCGAACGCGCGGCCGTACTACGAAGCGGCGCTGGCGCACGCCACCGTAGCGGTCGGCAACGTCGACGAGGCCGAGGTCGCCACCGGAGTGCGCGACCCGAAGGCCTGCGCCCAGGCGCTCCTGGACAGGGGCGTCGAACTCGCCGTCATCAAGCAGGGCCCCAAGGGCGTGCTCGCCGTGCACCGCGACGGCCGCACCGCCGAGGTGCCGCCCACCCCCGTGGAGGTCGTCAACGGCCTCGGTGCGGGGGACTCGTTCGGCGGCGCCCTCGTGCACGGCCTGCTCTCCGGCTGGGACCTGGAGCGCATGATGCGGTACGCCAACGCCGCCGGCGCCATCGTCGCCGCCCGCCTGGCCTGCTCCTCGGCCATGCCCACCACCTCCGAGGTCGAAGCGTTCCTCGCGGAGCGCTGACCACACCGCCGCACACCGCCCGCGCGGACCGCGCGGGCGCTCAAGAAGGTGAGTTACGCCTTGACCACTCCGCTCTCCGACCTCGTGCGGCTGCGGGCCCGGCACCCCGAAGCCGTCGCGGAAGCCGCGGCCCGCCGCACCCGCCGCCCCCTCATCGGCGACAGTGGTCGGCTGATGATCGTCGCCGCCGACCACCCCGCGCGCGGCGCCCTGGCCGTCGGTGACCGCAAGCTGGCCATGGCGGACCGCTTCGACCTGCTGGAACGCCTCTCGCTCGCGCTGTCCCGGCCGGGCGTCGACGGGGTGCTGGCCACCGCCGACATCCTGGAGGACCTGCTCCTCATGGGTGCCCTGGAGGGCAAGGTCGTGATGGGCTCCATGAACCGCGGCGGTATCGCCGGCGCGTCCTTCGAGATGGACGACCGCTTCACCGGTCACCGCCCGCAGGACATCGCCCGGCTCCGCTTCGACTGCGGCAAGCTGCTGATGCGCATCGACTACGACGACGCCGGATCGCTGGACACCATGGAGTCCACCGCGCGCGCCATCGACGCCATGGCCGAGCTGGAACTGCCCACCTTCGTCGAGCCGTTCATCTCCCGCCGGGTCGACGGGAAGGTGAAGAACGACCTGAGCGCCGAGGCGGTGACCAAGTCCGTCGCCATCGCCTCCGGGCTCGGCGGCACCTCCGCGTACACCTGGCTCAAGCTGCCGGTCACCGAGGACCCCGACGACATGGCGCAGGTCTGCGAGACCTCGACGCTCCCGACGGTGCTGCTCGGCGGGGACATCTCGGCCGCCGACCAGGACACGACGTACGAGAAGTGGCGCAAGGCCCTTCATCTGCCCACCGTGCAGGGGCTGGTCGCCGGGCGCTCGCTGCTCTACCCCGTCGACGGGGATGTGACAAGCGCTGTGGATACCGCGGTCGGCCTGCTCTAGCCGGAGTTGTCCACAGACATCTGTCACTGTCAGTGATCAGTAGGAGACTTGACGCCATGAACGCCGAATCCCGCTTCCACCGCCCGGCCGGCACCGCCGCCGACGGTCCGTACGCCCTCGACATCCATCCCAAGAACGCCGGCTGGGGGTACTCCTCCCTCCGCGTGCTCGAACTCCCGCCCGGCGGCCACCACTCCTTCCCGACCGGCGACAGCGAGTGGGTCGTGCTGCCGCTGTCCGGCGGGTGCACGGTCGCGGTCGATTCCGGCGAGGAGTTCGCGCTGACCGGCCGGGAGAGCGTCTTCAGCGGCGTCACGGACTTCGCGTACGTACCGCGCGACGCGCACGTGGGCATCGCCAGCGAGTCCGGTGGCCGCTTCGCGCTCACCGGTGCCCGCTGCGAGCGCAAACTCCCCGCGCGGTACGGCCCCGCCTCGTCCGTCCCCGTCGAGCTGCGGGGCACGGGAAACTGCTCGCGCCAGGTCAACAACTTCGCCGCGGCGGCCCCCGCCGGAGGCGACAGTGACTACGGCTTCGAGTGCGACAAGCTCATCGCCGTCGAGGTGCTGACGCCGGGCGGCAACTGGTCCTCCTACCCGCCGCACAAGCACGACGAGTGCCGGCCCGGCGAGGAGTCCGAGCTGGAGGAGATCTACTACTTCGAGATCGCCGCGGCGACCGGCGAGGACGGCACGACCAGGCCCGGCCTGGGCTACCAGCGCGTGACGCCCTCCGGCGACGGCAGTGAGACCGATGTGCTCGCCGAGGTCCGCGGCGGCGACGTCGTCCTCATCCCCGACGGCTGGCACGGCCCCTCCATCGCCGCCCCCGGCCACGACATGTACTACCTCAACGTCATGGCGGGCCCCGGCGAGGCCCGTGAGTGGCTGATCTGCGACCACCCGGACCACGGCTGGATCCGGGGCACCTGGCCCGAGCAGCCCGTCGACCCCCGCCTCCCCCTCTACAGCGCACCCGCAGGAGACCCTCGATGACCGCCCCGACGACGCGCCGCCTCACGGTCGCGCAGGCCCTGGTCGCATTCCTGGCCCACCAGTACACCGAGCGGGACGGCGTACGGCACCGCCTGATCGCCGCCACCTGGGGCATCTTCGGCCATGGCAACGTCGCCGGACTCGGCCAGGCACTCCTGGAGTCGCAGCCCACGGGCTACGAGCGGGGGACCACCCCCGAGTCCCCGGGCATGCCCTACCTCCAGGGCCGCAACGAGCAGGCCATGGTGCACGCCGCCGTCGGGTACGCCCGCCAGTCCGACCGGCTCTCCGCGCAGGCCGTCACCACCTCCATCGGCCCCGGCGCGACCAACCTCGTCACGGGCGCGGCGCTGGCCACGGTCAACCGCCTGCCGGTCCTGCTGCTGCCCGGCGACACCTTCGCCACCCGCCCGGCCGAGCCCGTGCTCCAGCAGCTGGAGGTGGCGTACGCGGGGGACGTCTCCGTCAACGACGCGCTGCGCCCGGTCTCCCGCTACTTCGACCGGGTCGGCCGCCCCGAGGCGCTGATCCCCGCCGCCCTGCAGGCGATGCGGGTGCTCGCCGACCCGGTGGAGACCGGCGCGGTCACCCTGGCCCTCCCGCAGGACGTGCAGGCCGAGGCGTACGACTGGCCGGAGGAGTTCTTCGCCGACCGGGTCTGGCGCGTCACCCGCCCGCAGCCGGACGCGGGCGCGCTGGCCGAGGCGGTGCACGCCATCCGCTCCGCCGAGCGGCCGCTGCTCGTCGCGGGCGGCGGCGTCCACCACTCCGAGGCCGAGGACGCGCTGCGGGCCTTCGCCGACGCCACCGGCATCCCGGTCGCCTCCACCCAGGCGGGCAAGGGCTCGCTGCGGTACGACCACCCGGCCGACGTGGGCGGTATCGGGCACACCGGTACCGCGACCGCGGACGCGCTGGCCCGCGAGGCGGACCTGATCATCGGGGTCGGCACCCGCTACACCGACTTCACCACCGCCTCGGCGACGCTGTTCGCCCGCCCCGGCGTGCGCTTCGTCAACCTCAACATCGCCTCCTTCGACTCCCACAAGCTCGGTGCGCACTCGCTGATCGCGGACGCCCGCGCGGGCCTGGAGGCGCTGTCCCGGGAGCTCGGCAGGCACCGGGTGGAGCGGGCGTACGAGGAGGCGTACGGCGCGGCCAAGGCCGAGTGGGAGCGGATGGTCGACACCGCGTACCTGACCGGTGCCGAGGACGCGCGGCCCAGCCAGACGCAGGTGCTCGGGCTGCTCGACGCGACCGTCGGCGACGACGACGTGATCATCAATGCGGCCGGTTCGCTCCCCGGTGACCTGCACAAACTGTGGCGCGCCCGGTCCCGCCGCCAGTACCACCTGGAGTACGGCTACTCCTGCATGGGGTACGAGATCCCGGCCGCGATCGGCGTCCGGATGGCCACCCCGGACCGTCCGGTGTGGTCGCTGGTCGGCGACGGCACGTACCTGATGATGCCCACCGAGATCGTGACGGCGGTCCAGGAGGGCATCAACATCAACCTCGTCCTCATCCAGAACCACGGCTACGCCTCCATCGGCGGCCTCTCGGAGGAGACCGGCGCCGAGCGGTTCGGTACGGCGTACCGGTTCCGGGCCAAGGACGGCTCGTACACCGGCGAGCCGCTGCCGGTGGACCTGGCCGCCAACGCCGCGTCGCTGGGCATGGACGTGATCCGCGCGGCGACCGTGGCCGAGCTGCGGGCGGCGCTCTCGGCGGCGCGCGCCTCCGACCGGCCCACATGTGTCTATGTCGAGACCGAAACGGCTGACACAGTGCCGGGCGCGCCCGCGGCGCAGGCCTGGTGGGATGTTCCTGTTGCCGAGACCGCGACGCGTGAGGCGGCGCTGCTCGCCCGGGAGGAGTACGACCGCCAGGCGGCCGGACGCCGCCGCCACCTCTGACCTCCGCTGAAGCTTTCGTCCCCAGAAAGGCCCCGCACATGAAGACCCTCAGCCACTGGATCGGCGGCAAGCCCGTCGAGGGCATCTCCGGCAACTTCGGTCCGGTCTACAACCCGGCCACCGGCGCCCAGGAGAAGCAGGTCCCCTTCGCCTCCGTCGACGAGGTCGACACCGCGGTCGCCGCCGCCAAGGAGGCCTTCCGGACCTGGGGCACCAGCTCGCTCGCCAAGCGCACCTCGGTCCTGTTCAAGTACCGCGAGCTGGTCGACGCGCACCGCGAGGAGATCGCGCAGCTGATCACCGCCGAACACGGCAAGGTGCACTCCGACGCCCTCGGCGAGGTCGCCCGCGGCCTGGAGATCGTCGAGCTGGCCTGCGGCATCCCCGAGAAGCTCAAGGGCGAGCTGTCCACCCAGGTCTCCACCCGCGTGGACGTCTCCTCGATCCGCCAGTCGCTGGGTGTGGTCGCCGGCATCACGCCGTTCAACTTCCCGGCGATGGTGCCGATGTGGATGTTCCCCCTCGCGGTCGCCTGCGGCAACACCTTCGTGCTCAAGCCCAGCGAGAAGGTGCCCTCGGCCGCCTTCAAGCTGGCCGAGCTGGCGGCCGAGGCGGGCCTGCCGGACGGTGTGCTGAACGTCGTCAACGGTGACAAGACCGCCGTGGACCGGATCCTGGAGCACCCGGACATCGCCGCGGTGTCCTTCGTCGGCTCGACCCCGATCGCGAAGTACATCCACACCACGGGCACCGCCAACGGCAAGCGGGTGCAGGCGCTGGGCGGCGCGAAGAACCACATGCTGGTGCTGCCGGACGCCGACCTGGACCTGGCCGCTGACTCCGCGATCAACGCGGCGTACGGCTCGGCGGGCGAGCGCTGCATGGCGATCTCCGTCGTGGTCGCGGTCGGTGACACCGCGGACCCGCTGATCGAGAAGATCAAGGAGCGGGCCGGGCAGCTGACCATCGGCCCCGGCGACGACCCGGCCTCCGAGATGGGCCCGCTGATCACCAAGGTGCACCGGGACAAGGTCGCCTCGTACGTGACCGGCGCCGGCGCGCAGGGCGCGACCGTCGCGCTCGACGGCACGGGCTTCACCGTCGAGGGCCACGAGGACGGCCACTGGATCGGCGTCTCGCTGCTGGACAACGTCACGCCCGAGATGGACTGCTACCGCGACGAGATCTTCGGCCCGGTGCTCTCCGTCGTCCGTGTCGACACGTACGACGAGGCCATCGCCCTGATGAACAACTCGCCGTGGGGCAACGGCACCGCGATCTTCACGCGGGACGGCGGCGCGGCCCGCCGCTTCCAGCTGGAGGTCGAGGCCGGCATGGTCGGCGTGAACGTGCCGATCCCGGTGCCGGTGGGCTACCACTCCTTCGGCGGCTGGAAGGACTCGCTCTTCGGCGACCACCACATCTACGGCAACGACGGCGTGCACTTCTACACCCGCGGCAAGGTCGTCACCACCCGCTGGCCGGACCCCTCCGACGGCGGCATCAACCTGGGCTTCCCCAGCAACAGCTGACGCCCGGAAGCGGAACTGAAGCGGATCGGAGGCGGAACGGAAGCGCAACGGACGGAGCCCTGCCGGTGCTGACCGGCGGGGCTCCGCCGACCGCACCGAGGAGGCGCGCCGAGGTCAGGAGCCGCGCCGCGCTCACGCGCCGCGGATCTCCGCCAGGTAGGAGGCGGCGGCCTCCGGGTCGGTGAGCCAGTGGCGGAAGTCGGCGGGGTCGGCGTAGCCGTTGACGAAGCGGTGGGCGACGGCCGGGCAGTGGGCGGCGGCCGCCAGCAGCCGCCGTACGTGGTCCGGGGGCGGCTGGAGCATGGCGTTGGTGAACTCCGTCGCGTACTGCGCGTGGTCCCAGAAGGTCTCGAAGGTCCGCTCCATCCAGGCCCGGTCGAAGGGCGCGGCGCCGCGTTCCCTGATCGCGCGGAGGTAGCGGGCGGCGCAGCGGGCCGCGTTGTTCGAACCCTGGCCGGTGACAGGGTCGTTGACGACGACCGTGTCCGCCATGCCGAGGACCCAGCGGCCCGTCGCCACCTCGGTGACCGGGCGCCGCACCGTCGGGGTGACCGCGCCGTAGAGCGTGCAGCGTGCGTCGGTCGGTTCGGCGTTCCGGCACAGTTCGTACTCCACGGGCGCGTACCGGCGCAGCAGGCTCTGGGTGCGCGTGAGGCAGCCGCTCGGGTCCGGGCGGTCCTGCCAGCAGTCGAAGGGGCCGCCCGGCAGCCCCTCGAAGAAGACGATGTCGCACAGTCCGCCCGTGGTGAGCGCGGGGATCACGAAGATCTCCCCGGCCTCGGCGGTGAGATGGGAGCGGGCCTGCGGCGCGGGGTACTCCGGCGGGTGCCCGACGCCGTGCAGGTAGATGCAGGCCAGGGTGCGTTGCGGCCGGTCGTACGGGGAGCGGGCCGGGTCCCGGGGGAAGAGCCGGGCGAGGTCGCCGCGGCCCGCGGCCACCAGCGTCAGGTCGTGCGAGGCGGCCAGCGCGGCCAGCCGGCGGGCGTCGGCCGCGCCGTACTCCACCCGACCGCCGCGCGCTTCGTAGAGGTCGAGCCAGTCGGCCGTCTTCACCCGCTGGTCGACGGATTGCGCCTCCTCGTCGAAGCGGCCGCTGAAGCGCAGCGCGGGCGTGCCCGGCGGATCCCAGACGGTGGCCTGGAGTGCCGTGATGCCAGGGGCCTTGCCGTCCCAGGAGTTCAGGCCCGCCGCCCGTTCGAGGCCCAGCGCGGGACCGAACATGATCTGTGTCGACATCACCCGGCCGGAGCGGATCTGCTCCGGTGTGCGGTCCGAGACGACGGTCACGTCGTACCCCTCGGCGAGCAGCCCGTGGGCGAGTTGCAGTCCCGCCTGCCCGGCTCCGACGATCGCGATGGCGCGCATGCCGCCTCCCACCCCCGCGGCCCGGTGCGGCGCCGGACCCCTTCTTCAGTTGTACTGGCGGTGCGCGGGGGGTGTACAGATCCGTTACGGTGCGCGGGCGCCGTACCGCCGTTCCGGCACCCGGCGCAGCTCGGCACATTGGCACAACATGAGAAAAGACGGGGGCGAGATGCCGCACAGTACGGTCCTCAGCAAGGGGGCGCGGATCACCGCGGGGGTGTTCTGCACGCTCTTCCTGCTGCACAGCGCCACATGGATGGCGATCGATGTCGCGGAGCGCGGGTTCGGGGCGCTGTGGGACTCCTGGGCCGGTGCCGGCGGCACGGGCATGGTGACCGACCTGTTCACGCTGGCGCTCGCGGTGGTGCAGCTCGGCGCGGTCTGGGCGGCGTTCACCGGGGCGCGGGCGGCCGGCGGCATCCTGGCCGTGGCGACGACGCTGACGTTCACCTCCAGCGTGCTGGTGTTCATCAGCACCGGCCAGCACACCAGCGACGACCGCTGGTTCCGCGGTGAGGTGGACAACAGCAGCGGCACCTTCGAGGGCGTCTTCATCAGCAGCGCCTTCGTCATCCTGTTGGCCTTCGCGTGCGGCGTGGTGCTCCTCGCGGGCATGCGCAGCTGGCCCACGCGGCGGCCCAGCGACCCGCCGATGCGTCCCGCGAAGCCGGCGGTCGCGACCGGTGCCGTGGTGCTCGGTGTCCTCGCGCTGTTCGGCGCGGTCTGGAACATCTACATGGTGGTGGAGTACGGCTCCGGCGTACTGGAGGCGCTGTATCTGGGCCGTGGCACGCTGACGGCGCTGCTGAGCGTGGCGGGCGGCTGGCAGTCCGTCGTCTTCGTCCTGCTGACCGCGGTCGGCGCGCTGCTGTGCCTCGGGCGTGCGGGGTCCGCGCGCGGCTTCGCGCTGGGGCTGGCGCTGGTCCTGCTGCCGCTCGCGCTGATGACGACGATCGCCCTGATCAGGTTCGGTGTGCTCTTCTCGGTGCAGCAGGGCCCGGCGTTCCCGATGATCCTGAACCACACGCAGATCCTGTTCGAGCTGGTGGGCGCGGTGGCGCTGCTGGTCCTGATGGGGCGTCCGGGCGTGCCCGTCGCCGCCGAGTGGTACCCGCCGGCGCAGTCGGGCGTGCCCGGGCCGGCGCCGTTCGCGATGCAGGGCGCGCAGCCGTACGGCGCGCCGGGCCAGCCGCAGCCGGGTTACGGACAGCCCGGGTACGCGCCGCCGATGCAGCAGCCGCAGCAGCAGCCCGGCTTCGGCCCCGCCCCGGCACCGGGCTTCGGCCCGCCCGCCGCGCCCCCGCAGGCCCCCGCGGTACCGCCGCAGGCCCCGCAGGCGCCGCCCATGCCGTACGGCGCGCCGCCGGCTCCGCCCGTCCCGCCCGCTCCGCCGGGCGGCGGTTTCGGTCCGCCGCAGGGCTGATCCGCGGTCCGCGCAGGGCTGATCCGCAGGTCGCGGGGGCCGGTCCGGAGTTCGTAGGGCTGACCCGGAGATCATTGGGCACCCCCGTAGGGTGAACGACATGGCTCTGAAGGTTCCCCGGCCGCGTGGCCGGCGACTGGTCGCGCTCGTGGCCGTGCTGGGCGTCCTGCTCGGCGGCGGCTCGTGGGCGGCCGTCGCCGCGTCCGACGACGCGGCCCCCGCGGTGCACCGCGAGGACCACGTTCTGACGCTGCCGGAGAAGCCCGGCAGCAAGTCCACCGTCCGGATCGACACCTCCTACTTCACCAGCACGGCGGACTCCGGCCGCCGGCCCGCCGTGCTGGTCGGCCACGGCTTCGGCGCGAGCAAGACCGCGGCCGCCGGCCAGGCCCGGAAGCTCGCGCGCGCCGGGTACGCCGTCCTCACCTGGTCGGCGCGCGGCTTCGGCCGCTCCACCGGCAAGATCGGCCTCAACGACCCGAAGGGCGAGGTCGCCGACGTCGGCGGGCTCATCGACTGGCTGGCGAAACGCCCCGAGGTGCAGCTGGACAAGGCCGGCGACCCGCGCGTCGGCATGACCGGCGCCTCGTACGGCGGCGCCATCGCGCTCCTCACCGCCGCCCACGACCCCCGGGTCGACGCGATCGCCCCGCAGATCACGTACTGGAACCTCGCCGACGCGCTGTTCCCCAACGGGGTGTTCAAGAAGCTGTGGGCCGGCTACTTCTTCACCACCGGCTCGGCCCCCGTCACCACCACCGTGCCCAACCCCGCACGCGGCGTGGCCTGCAACCGCTTCGAGGCGCAGCTGTGCCGGATGTACGAGCGGGTGGCGGTCTCCGGCCGGCCGGACGAGGCGGCCCGGAAGATGCTGGAGAGCCGCAGCCCGAAGGCGGTGGCCGACCGCATCAAGGTGCCGACCCTCATCTCCCAGGGCCAGTCCGACTCGCTCTTCCCGCTCGGCCAGTCCGACGCGCTGGCCAAGGCGCTGAAGAAGAACGGCGCGCCGGTCGCGGTGGACTGGATCGAGGGCGGCCACGACGGCGGCAACCGCGAGGAGTCCCGGGTCCTGGCGCGTACGGAGGCGTGGTTCGCCCGCTACCTGAAGGAGGACAGCGGCGCCGACACCGGTCCGGCGTTCCGGATCAGCCGGGCCGGGGGCGTGAACGCCCGCGACGGCGCCTCGCGGCTGCGCGGCGCGACCGGGGACAGCTATCCGGGCCTGCGCGGCGACCCGCGGTCCGTGCCGCTCGCCGGCCGCGAGCAGACCCTCGCCAACCCCGCGGGCGGCGATCCGCCCGCCATCTCCTCCGTCCCCGGCATCGGCGCCGCGCTCGGCAGCCTCAGCGCGCTGGGCAACAGCCCGTCGCTGGACTTCCCCGGCCAGTACGCCCGGTTCGAGTCCGCGCCGCTGAAGGAGTCCGTGCAGGTCACGGGGGAGCCCACGGCGAAGATCCGGGTGAGGAGCGACCACGACGAGGCCGTGCTGTTCGCCAAGGTCTACGACGTCGGCCCGGACGGGCAGAGCCAGTTGCTGCCGCACCAGCTCGTCACGCCGCTGCGGGTGACGGACGCGAAGGACGGCCGTACGGTCTCCGTCCGGCTCCCCGCCATCGACCACGAATTCGAGGCCGGGCACCACATGCGGCTGGTGGTGGCCGCCACCGACATGGCGTACGCGTCACCCGACGAGCCCGCCGTCTACAAGGTGTCGCTCGCCGGCAAGGACGCGCTGAGCGTGCCGACCGCGCCCGGCGTGCGGACCGCCCCCACCTCGCTGCCCTGGTGGGTGTGGGGGATGCCGCTCGCGGCCGTACTGATCGCCGGCGCGCTGCTGCTCACGGGACGCCGCCGCACGGCCCCGCCCGCGCCCGACCCGGACCTGGCGGACGTGCCGCTGCGCATCACCGGCCTGACGAAGAAGTACGCGGGCGCCGTGGACCGGTACGCGGTACGGGAGCTGACCTTCGGCGTCGAGCGCGGCCAGGTGCTCGGGCTGCTCGGGCCGAACGGCGCGGGCAAGACCACCACGCTGCGGATGCTGATGGGTCTGATCACGCCGGACGAGGGCGAGATCCGGGTGTTCGGGCACGCGGTGCGGCCGGGTGCTCCGGTGCTCTCCCGGGTCGGCGCGTTCGTCGAGGGCGCGGGCTTCCTGCCGCATCTGACGGGCCGGGAGAACCTGGAGCTGTACTGGCGCGCCACCGGCCGGCCGGCCGAGGACGCGCACCTGGACGAGGCGCTGGAGATCGCGGGCCTGGGCGAGGCGCTGCAGCGCGCCGTCCGTACGTACTCGCAGGGCATGCGGCAGCGGCTGGCCATCGCGCAGGCCATGCTCGGCCTGCCGGACCTGCTCATCCTGGACGAGCCGACCAACGGCCTGGACCCGCCGCAGATCCGCGAGATGCGGGCCGTGATGATCCGGTACGCGGCCGAGGGCCGGACCGTGATCGTCTCCAGCCATCTGCTGGCCGAGGTCGAGCAGACCTGTACGCATCTGGTCGTCATGGACCGGGGCCGGCTGGTGCAGGCGGGCCCGGTCGCGGAGATCGTCGGGAGCGGCGACACGCTGCTGGTCGGCACGGCGGCGCCGGTGCCGGACGGGGTGGTGGAGAAGGTGGCCGCGCTGCCGTTCGTCGCCTCGGTCGCGGGCGGTGACGACGGGCTGCTCGTACGCCTCGACGGCACGGCCGGCACCCCGGAGCTGCTCGCCGAACTCCTCCGGCTGGGCGTGCCGGTGGAGAGCGTCGGGCCGCACCGCCGCCTGGAGGACGCCTTCCTGACCCTGATCGGAGGGGACCGATGAGTACCGCCGCACATCCGGCCGGGCCCGCGGCCGGCTACCGCGCGGGCCGCACCCTGCCGCTGCGCGTCGAGGCGCTGCGGCAGCTGAAGCGGCGCCGCACGCTGGTGGTCGGCCTGGTGCTGGTCGCGCTGCCGTTCGTGCTGGCCGCGGCGTTCGCCATCGGCGGCGATCCGGCCGGGCGGAACAGCCGGGTCAACCTGATGGACACCGCGACCGCCTCGGCCGCCAACTTCGCGGCCACCGCGCTGTTCGTCTCGGCGGGCTTCCTGCTGGTGGTGCCGGTCGCGCTGTTCTGTGGCGACACGGTCGCCTCGGAGGCGAGCTGGTCCTCGCTGCGGTACCTGCTGGCGGCGCCCGTGCCGCGGACCCGGCTGCTGCTGAGCAAGCTGACCGTGGCGCTGGCCTTCAGCGCGGCGGCGATGGTGCTGCTGCCGCTGGTCGCGCTGGCCGTGGGCACGTACGCGTACGGCTGGGACGGGCTGCGGCTGCCGGGTGGAGGAGTGCTGCCGGCCGGGGACGCGGTGCCGCGGCTGGCGCTGGTGGTGGCGTACCTCTTCGTGTCGCAGCTGGTGACGGCGGCGCTGGCGTTCTGGCTGTCGACGGTGACCGACGCGCCGCTGGGCGCGGTCGGCGGCGCGGTCGGCCTCACCATCGTCGGCAACGTCCTGGACCAGGTCACCGCGCTCGGCAACTGGCGCGACGTGCTGCCCGCGCACTGGCAGTTCGCCTGGGTGGACGCGCTCCAGCCGAAGCTGGAGATCTCGGACATGGTGCAGGGCGCGGCGGTCTCGGTCTCCTACGCGCTGGTCCTCTTCGCGCTGGCCTTCCGCGGCTTCCGCACCAAGGACGTGGTGTCGTAGCGGACGCGGTGCCGGACCGGCCGGACGCGGGCACCCGGCCGGCGGCGAACCGCGCTCAGGCCTCCGGCTCCGCCGCCGGGAGGCCGTGGGCGCGGCGGAAGAACTGCTGCTTCTTCTCCTCGCGGACGACGATGCCCAGCGCGGCCAGTTCCTCGCGCAGCTGGGCGGCGTCGTCCGCGCGGCTCTTCTCCAGCGCGTGCGCGCGGGCCTTGAGGAGCGCGTGGGCGCCCGCGTCGAGGCCGGGCAGCCCGGCCACCCAGCGGCGGTACTCCTCGGCGTGCGGGTCGGTGTCCTGCCAGGGGTAGCCGTGCGCGCGGAACGCGGCGGCGAACGCGCCGGTGTCGAAGTCGCCCTTGAGGCGGAGCAGTTCCTCGGTGCGCCCGCCGAGGGCCACGAGGTGCGTGCCGTCCGGGAAGACCGCCGAGACGTCCGCGCGGTGCAGTATGTGGTTCCGGCCCCCGCGGGTGAGGACGGTCCGCGCGGGGCCGACGGCGGCGTGCACGTAGTCGTGTTCGGCGAGCAGCGCGAGCAGCACCCCGGCCAGCAGGCCGAGGAACGCGGCGCCGATCGTGGCCTGCGGCTCGGGGAGCGAGGCGACGAGCCGGAACAGGCCCTGGAACGGCGCCCACGGCAGCCCGGCCACCCAGCCCGCCACCGCGTCCAGCAGCCATCCCAGCGCGGCGCCCAGAACCGGGAAGCCGGCCCAGGCCAGCGTGCGGGAGCCGGTGCCCGGCCCGATCCGGGTCGCTTCCTTCCCGGCCGTGTCCTCAGCAGACATCAGGTGTGCCCTTCCGCTCGGGCCGGGGCCGGGACGCGGCCCACGAGCCAGTCGATGATGTGGCGCAGTTCGGCGGCGTGCGCCGCGGGGTCGAACCCGGCCTCGTCGGCGCTCAGGTAGGCGGCGTTGATCAGCCGCTGGAGCCAGCCGGCGGCGCGCCCGGGGGCGAACGCGAGCGGCCGGCCCTCGTCCGCCAGCCGCTCCAGCAGCGTCACGAGGGCGGCGTGGATGCGGGCCTCGTCGGCGGCGAGCATCAGCGCGAACGCCTCGTCCCGGTTGGCCTGGAGGAAGGCCGCCGCCGCGAGGCCGGGGACGAGCGGGTCGGGCAGGTCGGCGAGGAGGTGGTCCACCAGCCCGTCGAGGCCGTCGTCGGGCCGCTCGGCGGCCAGCGCCCGGTCGCAGGCCGCGGCGTGGCGCGGCACGTCGTCGGCGAACAGTGCGTGGAAGATGTCGCGCTTGGTCGGGAAGTAGTGGAAGAGGGTGCCGGAGCCGATGCCGGCGCGGCGGCAGACGGCCGCGGTGGAGGTGCCGTCCACGCCGTGGGCGGCGAACTCCTCGGCGGCGGCCCGGAGGATCCGGGCCCGCTTGCGGGCGTGCCGGTCGGGGTCGACGGTGCGCATCGAGCCAATAGTAGAGCACGCACTCTATTAATGGCGCCCGCTCGCGGCAGGGGTGCGCGGGCCTCCGTTGGGCCGGGCGGGTGCTTGCGCCGCGGGTCGTGCAACCCTCGCGCGGTGCGGCGTGTCTGCTCGGGTGAGGTCCGCATAATGCGGATGAAATCCGGAAGAAGAGGACATTCGATGATCCGTAAGGCTTCGCGAGCTGTCACCGTCTCCGCGCTCTGCGCCGCCCTGCTCGGCGGCGGCCTGACCCTCGCCGCCTCCGCCCCCGCCGCCAGCCCGGCCCCGAAGAAGGCGCCGGCCCGCTACGGCGCCGAGCAGATCCACCACTTCCTGGAGGGGTTCTACGGCAACCACGGGCCCCGCCGGTGGGAGCGGCGCCACATGGTCGGCGACGCGCTGAAGAAGCGCGTCGAGCAGAACAAGAAGTACGACGTGCTGCTCTGCGCGCAGAACGCCCCGCGCGACATCACCATCGGCCGGGTGACCACCGCGCAGTCCGCGGGCGTCGGCTGGGCGACGGTGACCACCAGCTGGCCGCGCGGCAGGGACCAGCACTTCACCGCCTACGTCGGCCTGGACGCCACCAAGCCGATCAAGCTCACCCAGATCGACTGCAGCCCCGGCCGCCGCTGACGGCCGCCCCTTCCTCCGTACCGGCCGTGATCCGAGGGGCGGCCGGTACGGAGGTGCCGCGCGTGGCAGGCCGCCCGATTTCCGCGCATGTGGCACGTATTCTCTCGCTATGACCTGGACGAGCGCGCTGAAGCAGACCGCCCGCGCCGGACTGTCCGTCGAACGCGCCAAGCTGACCCCGCTCATCGCGGTCCGCGGCGCGGTGGGCGTGGCCATCGTCATCGGGGGCTGCCTGTGGCTCGGCTCCCCGGTACTCGCCGTCTCCGCCGCCTTCGGGGCCTTCTCCGCCGCCATCGCCACCTTCCAGCGCAGCTGGCGGCCGCGCCCGCTGCTCGCCCTGGCCGTCGCCGGCGGCCTCTCGGTCTCCACCTTCCTCGGCTACCTCGCCGCCTCGCACACCGTGCTTTTCGTCCTGCTGCTCAGCGCCTGGACCCTGCTCGCGGGGCTGTGCTGGGCGGTCGGGCCGGTCTCCGGGCTGATCGGCACCCAGACGGTCGCGGTGATGCTGGTGACCGTCACGCTGCCGACCTCCGTCCTGGGCGCGCTGGAACACGCCGCGCTCATCGCGGCCGGCGGCTGCGTCCAGGCCGCGCTCATCGTGCTCTTCCCCGTCCGCCGCTGGGGACGGCAGCGGGACGCGCTGGCCGACGCGCTCGCCGCCGAGGCCGACTACGCGCGCCGGCTGCGCCACGACCCGGTCGCGCCCTTCGACCCGCAGCCCCTGATGGACGCCCGGCTCGCCTCCCGGGTCACGGCCCGGCAGGCCCGCCGCCGCCCCGCCCAGCTGCACGGCCCGCGCACCCTCGCCGAACAGGTGCGCCCGGTACTCGCCTCGCTCGCCGACCCGGTCGTCGGCGCGCCGTTGGAGGGGCCCGAGCGGGACCGCGTCCGCGAACTCCTGCACGCCGCGGCGACCGTGCTGGACGCGGTGGCCTCCGCCATCCGGCACGCCCGCCCGGTCCGGCTGCCCGCCGAGGTCATGGACATCATGGAGGTACCGGTCACCGGCGACCTGCTGACCGGCCCGGCGCGCCGCTCGGCGGCCCGGCTGCTGAGCCTGCTGGCCGACGCCGTGGAGGCCGCCGACGAACCGGTCGAGCCGACCGGCCCCGTCACCGACGGCGACCGCCCCCACCTGCTGCGCCCCGCCGTCCACCGGCAGGTCCCGGTGGTCCTGCGGGCCGTACGGCGTGAGCTGCGGTGGTCCTCCTTCGTGCTGCGCCACGCGCTGCGCGTGGCGGCGGTCGCCGCGGTCGGCTACCTCGCGGGCACCGCGCTGCCCTTCGGGCACGGCTACTGGGCGCCGCTCGCCTCCGTCATGATCATGCGCCCGGACTTCGCGCAGACCTACCAGCGGGGCATCGCCCGCTTCACCGGCACCCTCTTCGGCGTCGCCGTCGGCGGCGGCGTCCTCGCCCTGCTCCACCCCGGGCAGTACGTGGACGCGGCGCTGGCCGTCGTCTGCGTCTTCCTGATGTACCTGCTGCTGCGCACCGGCGTCGCGGTCACCTCCGCCTGCGTCGCCGCGTACGTCGTCTTCCTGCTCGGCATCGCGGGCGCCGGCTGGGAGCAGACCGTCCAGGAGCGGGTGGTCCTCACGCTCCTCGGCGGGGTGCTGGCGACCCTCTCGTACGCCGTCTTCCCGGCCTGGGAGACCTCACGGCTGCGCGACCGGCTGGCGGAGTGGCTGCTCGCCGGCGGCCGGTACGCCACCGCCGTCCTGGACATCTACGCCCGGCCCGCCGAACGCCGGCCGCGCCGGGTGCGCGAGGCCCTGCTCGACCTGCGCGCGGCGCGCGTCGCCTGGGTGAAGAGCGGGGAACGCGCCGAGCAGGAGCCGGTACGGCACCGCGGGCTCTCCCCGGCCGCCGAGGAGGACGCCGCAGCGGCCCTCAACACGATGGGCCGGGTCACCATAGTGATGGAGGCCCACCTGCCGGGCCCGGACGCCGAACCGTCACCGGGCGCCGAGGCGTTCGCCGCCGAGCTGGGGCCCGCGGTGGAGCGTGCGGCGCGGGCCGTTCGGGAGGGCGGCGACATGGACTGGACCGGTCTGCGCCGACGGCTGGCGGAGTGGGAGGCCGGGGCCGGGGCCGAGGGCGGGGGAGTGGCGTTGCGCGCGGCCGAGCTGCTGGTGGACGCGCTGGAGGAGTTCGCACGGGCACTGAACCGGACCCGGAGCTGAGCGCGTGTTCCTCCCCGGGCCGGGCGGCGTGCACCTATGCAACGCCGGTAGGGTAGGTAATCGCCCGTTATTGACGTCATTGCTGCCGTCTGGGGCGCGATGTCGGGGGGATCCGCACGCCGCGCCGCGGGCGTACCCGCAGTCCGAGCCGAAAGCGAGCGAACGAACTCCTCATGGCCAGCACTTCCTCCGGCGGTACGTACGACATAGGCATCGACCTGGGCACCGCCAACACCCTGGTGTACGCACGCGGCAAGGGCGTGGTGCTCGACGAGCCGTCCGTGGTCGCTGTCAACGCGGCGGGCGACGTCATCGCGGTCGGCGCGGAGGCCAAGCGCACCATCGGCCGCACCCCCTCCGGCATCACCGCGATGCGGCCGCTCCAGGAAGGGGTGATCGCCGACTTCGACGCCGCCGAGCGGATGCTGCGGGGGCTGCTGAAGAAGGCGCTGCCCGGACGCCGGTTCTCCCGCCCGCGCGTGGTGATCTGCGTGCCGTCGGGCATCACCGGCGTCGAGCGGCGCGCGGTCATCGACTCCGGCAAGCGCGCGGGCGCCCGCGAAGTGCAGCTGATCGAGGAGCCGATGGCGGCCGCGATCGGCGCCGGGCTGCCGGTCGCGGAGCCGGTGGGCTGCATGGTGGTGGACATCGGCGGCGGCACGACCGAGGTCGCCGTGGTCTCGATGGGCGGCCTGGTCACCGCCCACTCGGTACGGGTCGGGGGCGACGCGATGGACGCGGCGATCCTGGCGTACGTCAAGAAGAAGCACGCGCTGGACATCGGGGAGCGCACCGCCGAGGACATCAAGATCGCGATCGGTTCCGCGCTCCGGACGCCGGACGAGGACCGCGCGCCGCAGCCGCCCGCCGACGGCGCGGAGACGGACGCGGAGGCGGAGGTGGACGCGGACACGGAGACGGACGCGGAGACCACCGTGCCGGTACGTCTCGACTCCTGCACCGTCCGCGGCCGGGACCACGTCAACGGCCTGCCGCGGGTCCAGGAGATCACCGCGGAGGAGGTCCGGCAGGCGCTCGCCGAACCCGTCGACGCGATCGTGCGGGCCGTCCGCCGCACCCTGGACGCCTGCCCGCCCGAGCTCTCCGGCGATGTCATCGAGCACGGCATCGCGCTCACCGGCGGCGGCGCGCTGCTGCGCGGCCTGGACCGGCTGCTCACCCAGGAGACCGGCGTGCCCGTCGTGGTCGCCGAGGACCCGCTGAACTGCGTCGTGGCGGGCACCGGCCGGTGCGTGGAGGAGTTCGCCACCATGAACGGACTGCTGGCGGACGCCAGGAACCTGCCGCGGCGGACCGTGCGCCTCTGAGAACCCGCCCGTTGGTAAGCCGCGCGGCCAACTCCCTTGCCCGCGTGGCAAACCGGCGTGCCCGCGTGCCGTACGGAGGATGGTGTGCGGGTGGCCCGGAGGCGTCCACAGCGCGGACACTTCCGCCCGTTCCGCGCCCCGAATAGCCCTCCACCTGCGGCGACATGACCTGGCGTCAAGGAGTGATCAAGTCCGGTTATGCTGAGACCGGCTCAGCGTACTGGCAGTTACCACTGGTGATCTGTGTGTCGACGCTGCCCTCACCGCTGCGCCCGAGAACTTCCCCGTATCTTTCGATTGGTTGAGGGTGCTGATGGTTCGAGAAGGATCGTCGCCCGGAGGCCTGCGACCGGCTTCGGCGTTCGTGTGGATACTGCCGGCGGCGCTCACCGTGATCGCCGCCGTCGTCTCCGCCGTGCTGGTCCCCTCCGACGCGCTGACGCCGGTCCTGTGGACCGGAGGCGTCGCCACCGTCGCGGTGGCGCTCCTCTCCGCCGAGGTCGCCCGCCGCGGCCGGGCCCTGCTGGAACTGCGCCGGACCTCCCGGACGCAGGCCGAGGTGCTCGCCCGCCAGGAGGCCGCGACCGTACGGCTCGCCGAGGAGCTGCTGCCCGAGGTCGTCCACCGGCTCGGCCAGGAGGAGTTCCCCGAGGACGTCCTCGCCTCGATGACCGGGCGGCTGGCGCAGGAGGCCCGCGAGGCCCGGCTGACCCCCGAATTTACCGCGGCCCACGAGGCGGTGCTCCGCTCGGTCCTGGAGGCGGTCGTCGCCGAGGAGGACTTGCGCGAGTCCGCCCAGCGCGCGTTCGTGAACATCGCGCGCCGCGTCCAGGCCATCGTCCACCAGCAGGCGCAGGAACTGCGCGGCATGGAGGACCGGCACGGCCAGAACCACGAGGTCTTCGGCGACCTGCTGCGGCTGGACCACGGCACCGCGCTGATCGGCCGGCTGGCCGACTCCATCGCCGTACTGGGCGGCGCCCGCCCCGGCCGCCAGTGGAGCCGCGCCGTCCCGCTGTTCAGCGTGCTCCGCGGCGCGATGTCGCGGATCATCGACTACCAGCGCGTCGAGCTGCACTCCGTCACCGAGGTCGCCGTCGTCGGCCAGGCCGTCGAGCCGCTCATCCACGCGCTCGCCGAGCTGCTGGACAACGCCACCCGCTACTCCCCGCCGCAGACCCGGGTGCACCTGACCGCGGTCGAGGTGCAGTCCGGCATCGCCGTCGAGATCGAGGACGGCGGCGTCAGCATGAGCGAGGAGGCCCGCATGCGGGCCGAACGGATGCTTCAGCAGGCCCAGGAGGGCATCGACGTCAACGACCTGGGGGAGACCCCGCGGCTCGGCCTTGCGGTCGTCGGCCGGCTGGCCCAGGCGTACGACTTCCAGGTGTCGCTGCGCCCCTCGGCGTACGGCGGTGTGCGCGCCGTCCTCATCGTGCCGCAGGACCTGATCACCACGGCGCCGGCCACCGGACGCGCGCACGGCATCGGCGCGTCCTCCGGGCCGGTGAGCGAGCGCACCGCGCGCCCGGCGGTCCCGCGTCAGGCCACCGGGCCCGTGCCCGCGGCGCCCGTGGTTCCCGCGGCACCCGCAGCCCCTACGGCGCTGCCGTCCCGGGCCGAGAGCACCCAGGAAGACGTACCCGTGGTGACCGAGCGGACCGCCAACGGGCTGCCGCAGCGGCGCCGCAAGTCCCGCGCCACCGCGCCGGCCGGCCGGCCCGCGCCGCAGGCGTCCACCGCCCCCGACACCGCAGACCACCGGTCCTCCGCGTCGGAGCCCGCCCCCGAGGTGCAGCCCGGCATGTGGCTGGCCGCCTTCCAGAGCGGCCTCTCCGGAGAACCGGGCGGGGCCGCCGGGCCGAAGAGTGACGAGTCGTCGGAAAAGAGTGAGTTGCCATGATTCAGCACCGGGCCAACATGGACTGGATGCTCAAGGACCTGGCGGAGAGCGTCCCGCAGACCCGCAACGTCGTCGTGCTGTCCTCGGACGGCCTGCGGATGGCCCAGTACGGCACGGACAACGACACCGCCGACCGGCTGGCCGCCGCCTGTGCCGGCCTGCAGTCCCTGGCCGGTGCCGTCTCCGCCGAATTCCCGCGCAGCGACGGCAAGATGCGCATGGTCGTCATCGAACTGGACGGCGGGTTCTTCTACCTGATGGCGGCCGGCTCGGGCGCCTACCTCGCGGTGCTGGCCGACGAAGGGGTGGACGCCGGACTGATCGGGATGAAGATGCGCGACCTGGTGGCGCGGATCGGCGAGCACCTCAGCAGCCCGCCGCGCGGTGAGGGACCGGCCGCATGAGCACAGCGGGCCAGGAGTGGGAGGACGAGAGCCCCGAGCGGCTCTATGTGATCACCGGCGGGCGCACCGGCGCCGCCGACACCTTCTCCCTCGACCTGGTCACGCTGATCGTGGCCAAGAGTTCGCCGAGACCTGGCGTACAGCCCGAGCACGCCACGATCATGCGGCTGTGCCACTCCCCCCTGTCGGTGGCGGAGCTCTCCGCCTACCTGAAGCTTCCGGTCAGCGTGGTCACCGTGCTCCTGGGTGACCTGCTGGCCGACGGGCGGGTGGTGGCGCGCGCGCCCGTCCCGCCCGCAGAACTTCCGGACCGTTCCCTTATCGAGGCGGTGATCCATGGACTTCAACAGCTCTGAGCCGACCGCCGGACAGGCGCTCGCCGAGCAGCCCGTGGCCGGTCAGACGTTCGCCGCGGAGCCGGTCGTCGGGCCGCGGAGCGAGGACGAGCTGCCGGACTCGGCGACGGCCGCGGTCAAGGTGGTGATCGTGGGCGGCTTCGGGGTCGGCAAGACGACCCTGGTCGGCGCCGTCAGCGAGATCCGTCCGCTGACCACCGAGGAGACGATGACGCAGGCCGGCGTCGGCGTCGACGACACCCTGGGCGTGGAACGCAAGACCTCCACGACCGTCGCGATGGACTTCGGGCGCATCAGCCTCAACGAGGAACTGGTGCTCTACCTCTTCGGCACCCCGGGCCAGCAGCGCTTCTGGTTCCTGTGGAACGGCCTGTTCGACGGCGCGCTCGGCGCGGTCGTGCTGGTCGACACCCGCCGCCTGGAGGTCAGCTTCGACGTCATCGGGCGCCTGGAGGAGCGCGGCGTCCCCTTCGTCGTCGCCATCAACTCCTTCCCGGAGGCGCCGAAGTACCCCGTCGAGGAACTGCGCGGCGCCCTCGACCTGCCGCCCGATGTACCGATCGTGGACTGCGACGCCCGGCTGCGCACCTCCAGCCGCGACGTCCTGATGACGCTCATGCACTACCTGCACGGCCTCGCCGTCACCGCGGAGACCTGAGCCCCGAGGACTCCGCGGCGCGCTCGCCGAGAGGGCCCGGACCACCGGCAACCGCCGGGCCGGGCCCTCCGTCATGCCGCTGGGCCTGCTGTCGTGCTTGCCTGCGTGCGGTCCCGTGGGTGCGGTCCCGTGCGTGCGGTCCCGTCGGCCGGGCGTCGACACGCGGCCGAGTCGAATCGGCCGGAGTGCGGACACACATGGACGCCATCCCGGGGAACCCCGAATGACACACCGGGTCGAATACAACCCTTCCCAGGCATATGAGTGTCTTATCTCGTGGACCCACTGACTCAGGGACCAAACGCTCATCCTGGGGGAAGGAATCACCATGCGTACCTCCCGTCCCGCGCGTCGCCGCACCGCCGTCATCGGCACGGCCGCCGCCGCGCTCCTCACCGCCTCCGCCGCCATCCCGGCCTTCGGCGCCACCACGACACCGCCGCCCGTCCGGCCGGCGGCGCAGACGGCGGCCGAACCGGTGCGCGGCGGCAGCCCCGAATCGACCGTGGACCGGGTCGCGGACTTCTACGGCGCGTACATCGACGCCGTGTACGACGAGGACGGCCGGCTCGCCGGACAGCTGCGGACCCACTACCTCCGCGCCGACCTGCGCAAGCGCCTCGCCACGTGGGAGTCCAAGAACCACGCCGATGGCGTCCTGCGCGCGCAGAACGTCCCGGTCAAGTGGTCGGTCGCCTACGACGGTTCAGGCACCGGCAGCTCGTACACGGTCGTCACCCTGACCTGGGACTCGGGCAGCAGGCCGAGCACCTCCCGGGTAGCGGTCCGCAGCTCGCTGGAGACCCGCCAGATCACGGACATCAGGGAAGCACCGGCCAAGTGAGGTGAGGGCCGGGCGGAGAGGGACCCGGCCGTTCATGGGGGCCGGGGTCGGCCCGGCCGTTCACGGGGTGTGCGGGGGACTGCCGGAGGGTGGCGGGGGCTCATCGGAGGGTGGCGGTGGGTCCCCGTCCCGGGTACGGCCGTCCGCGCGGCTTTCCTGCGTACGGCCGTCCGCGCGGTTCTTGGCCCGGGTGGGCCGCGCCGGGTTCTTGCCCTGGGCGGCTCGGGGCGCGGGCCGCAGGTGGTGGACGTGGCGGACGTGTACGGCCCGGCGTACGCGGGGGAACACATGGCGCTCGGGGTGGTCGTGGAAGTGCCGCCCCAGCAGTGCCCCGCCGAAGACCACGAAGCCGACCCCGACCAGCCAGCACTCCACGATCAGCACGGTGCCCACCGGCCCGTAGCTGACCGCGTTGGTGACGATGAGCGGCGCGAACACCAGGTACGAGAAGGCACGCAGCCCCGTCAGGCCCGCCATGGTCGCGACCGCACCGGGCAGCAGCGCCCGCCACGCGACCTGCGCGCCGAGCAGGAAGCGCTGGCCCCACCAGAAGAACAGCACGCCGGCGAAGAGGTTCAGCACGATCCGCAGCGGCTCCGGTAGGGCGCCGCGGGACTGCACCTCGGCGTAGAGGTAGGCCAGCAGGACGGCCAGCCAGACGAGCTGTCGCCAGGCCCGGTGCCACGGGCCGACCGACAGGCTCCAGGTCTTCTCGTACCCGGTCTGCACGCTGCCCGCGAAGCTCAGCCCGAAGACGGCGAGGGCGACGAGGCTGACCGCGCTCGTGGTGGCGACCGCCTGGCGCGGCGCGGTGAAGACGCTCTCCACCGCGTCCGCCGAACGGCCGGACAGCGCCATGCCGTCGACCAGCCAGAGGGCGAAGCCGCGGTGCCGTACCGGGTCGGCCGCGGCCACCACGATCAGCAGCGGCACGAGCGTCACCAGCCCCAGCGCGCCGAAGCCCATGGCACGGTGCAGCAGCTCCAGTTCGCTGCCGCGTTCCCGGAACCGCCGGATCTGCAGCCGGTGCCGTACGCGCCGGATCAGGCGGCGCCGGTGCCGCCGCTCCGGGACGCGGCCTGGCCCTGCGGGTTCAGGTCCCGTCGACTCGAGTCCCGTCGACTCAGGTCCTGTCGACCCGGGTCCCGTCGGCTCGGGTCCGGTCGACTCAGGTCCCACCGTCATACGTCGCCACCGTCCTCCGCGCCCATGGCCTCCGTTCTCACTCCTCCAGCGAGACGACGACCTTGATGTCGTCCTCCCGCGCGGTGAACGCCTCCTGTGCGCGGGCCAGCGGCACCCGCCTGGTGATCATGCGGGCCAGCCAGTCGTGGTCGGCGCCGGCCAGCGCGTCGGCCGCCTGCCGGTAGTGCCGCATATTGGCGTTGACCGAGCCCACCACCGCGTCGTTCGCCAGCACCAGGTCCCGGTTGACGGTGCCCGCGTCGATGGTGAGCTGCCGTCCGGCCGGGGAGACGCCCGTCAGGCACACGATCCCGTACGCGGCCGTCCCGGCCATCGCGTCGAAGACCAGGTGCCCCGCCCCGGTGGCCTCGATGACCACGTCCGGGCGGAGCGCCTCGGTCACCTGGTCGATGTCCTCGCTGTGGTACGTCGCGCCCAGGTCCCGGACCAGTCCGGGCTTCGGCCCGCCGGTCACCCGGTCCAGTACGTGCACGTCGAGCCCCCGCTGCACACCGAGGAGCGCCGCCAGCAGCCCGATCGGCCCCGCGCCGGTCACCAGGACCCGTTCCGGCGCGAACCAGGCCCGGCCCCCGACCCGCTCCACCTGCTCCCACGCCTTGGCGACCACGGTGGTGGGCTCCATGAGCACCCCCACCCGGCGCAGCCCCGGGTCGAGCCGTACCGCGTACTCGCTCTCCACCGTCCACGCGCGGCTCGCGTACCCGTCCCGCTCCTTGATGCCCCGCTCGGTGTAGCGCCCGTTGCGGCACATGTCGAACTCGCCCCGCGCGCACGCCCCGCACGGTTCGGGGTCGGGCCGGCGGACCACCCCCACCACCAGGTCACCGCGCGCGAAGCCGCTCCCGGGAGGCGCCTCGCGCACGCGCCCGAGCGACTCGTGCCCGAGGACGAGCCGGTCCCGGCCCGGCGGCGGGGCCCCGTAGTCGCCGGCCGCGATCTCCTTGTCGGTACCGCACACCCCGACGTCGAGGCCGTCCACCAGCAGCTCGCCCGCCCCGGCCACCGGATCGGGCACCTCCCGCACCTCCAGCGAACCCGGCTGCAAGGGCCGGACGGTCAGCGCACGCATACTCACAAACCCTCTCGTCGCTCCACCACGCCCCACCGGCAGGCGTTCCACCACTACGGACGGGGTGCGACCGCGCACCACCGCGTACCCGTGGGGGTGACCCGAGTACCCATGGGAAGGCGCCCTCCGACCGGGCAGGGAGCACCCGGCCCCTCATTCACCTCCGAACCGTCCGCGCCGTCACCTCCCCACGCCGCCACCGCCCGACGAACCCACAGAGGGAGGGGCGGTGTCACCCGTCCGGGCGGGGCTTATGCGGTGGGGGAGATCTCGTGGGGTCTCGCGGGGTGGGGGCGACGAGGCGTCAGCTCAGATCCGACCGGCCGATCAGATTCGATCGGTCGATCAGATCCGACCGGCCGACCGGGCCGCCGCGAGGGCCTGTTCGGCGTAGCCGCGGCCGAAGAGCACGGTGTGGACCAGCAGGGGGAACAACTGGTGCAGGCCGATGCGATCGGCCCAGCCGTCGGCCAGCGGCGCGGCGTCCTGGTAAGCGGCGAGCACCCGATCCAGATGCGGGCAGCCGAACAGGTGCAGCATGGCCAGGTCGGTCTCGCGATGGCCGCCGTGCGCGGCCGGGTCGATCAGCCATACCTGGTCGTCCGCGCCCCACAGCACGTTGCCGCTCCACAGGTCGCCGTGGAGCCGGGCGGGCGGTTCGGCCGGGCCCGCCAGTTCGGGGAGGCGCGCCGCGACGCCCTCGATCACGGCTGCCTCGGCGGAACGCACCGTGCCGTCGTCGACAGCGCGGCGCAGATACGGAAGGACCCGGTGCTCGGCGTACCACTCGGGCCAGTCGGTGCCGGGGACGTTGCGCATCGGGGCGAGCCCGATGGCGGCGTCCCGGGGGCCGTCGGGCGGCGCGGCACCGAAGGCGGGTGCCCCGGCGACATGCAGGGCGGCCAGCTCCCGGCCGAAGCGTTCCGCGGCGCCCGCGCTCGGCCGTCCGGTCGCCACGCGGTCGATCACCAGTCGGCGCCCGTCCCGGCCGTGCACCTCGGGGACCCGGACCGCGTCGGCTTCGGCCAGCCAGCGCAGCCCGGCCGCCTCGGCCGCCACCGCGCCGGGGCTGTCACCCTGCTTGACGACCACGACCCGCCCGTCGTCGAGCGCGACCTCGGCAAGCGCTCCCGACAGCCGCGGTTTCCCACTCACCTGCCGCCCGGTGAGCCGGGCCGCCAGGGCCTCCGGGCCCTCGCCGTCCGAGGCCGCCGTACCGGCTGTCACGCGTCGTCCAGCCGCTCGCGCACCCAGGCGACAAGCCCCGGCATCGCGGCTTCGATCATGCCCAGCACCTCGTCGAACCCTTCGGGCCCGCCGTAGTACGGATCAGGCACCTCCAGCCCGGCCCCCGCGCCCCCGGCACCAGCCACTCGCGGATCGAAGCCCTCGGCACCGGCCGCCCTCGGATCGGAGTCCCCGGTACCAGCCGCCCGCGGATCGAAGGAGCGCAGCAGCCGCACCCGCGACGCGTCCGTCACCTGCCGGCGCAGCGCTTTCTCGTGACCGCGGTCCATCGCCACGAACAGATCGGCGTCCATGTGCGCGGCACCGAGCTGGGCCGCGACGTGCCGAGTGGGGTAACCGTGCCGGGCCAGCACCTCGCCGGCCCGTTCGTCGATGGGTTCCCCGACGTGCCAGGGCCCGATGCCGACACTGCTGACCTGTACCGCCCCGTCCAGCCCGGCCCGGCGCAGATGCTCACCGAAGACCAGCGCGGCCGACGGAGACCGGCAGATGTTCCCGCTGCAGACGAAACAGATGTGCACACGCCCAGCGTACGACCGCCCGCCTGCGACTACGCTGCCCAGCAGAAAGGCCCTCCCCAGGGAGGGCCTTGAAAGCGCCCCCGGCAGGACTCGAACCTGCGGCCAAGTGCTTAGAAGGCACCTGCTCTATCCACTGAGCTACGGGGGCCGGGTGTGAACGTGGATCACGGACCGCGGACCAGGATAGGGGGCCGCGTGCCTCGTCCCGGTTGCTTCACCTCCGTGGCACGTTGTGGAGGTTCGGTGAAGCGGTCCCGATAATCGCAGGCAGGTACGAATTCTGCACCGGTTTTGGCGCCTCACGGGACGGGTGTTGTGCACTCGTTATGCCTGAGCCCCTCCTGTCGCGGGCGTCCCACGCGCCACACATACCGTTTTGAGCGGGTTCGTACGGCGCGCACATGGGGCTATACGCTTCAAAAAGGCGTCGAAATTGGGCATTCTTCACATGTGGCGACCTTGGACGTAGGACCCCGGATCATCGACGCGCTCTCCGTGCTGCGTGACCGCGTCGCCGCCGCGCGCTTCCCGCTGCCGCTTCCAGGGGCCGCGCGAGCCCGCCGCGATCGTGCCGAACTCCTCGCTCACCTCGACGACTATGTGATGCCCCGTTTGCGTGCTCCTCAGGCACCGCTCCTGGCGGTCGTCGGCGGATCCACCGGCGCCGGGAAGTCCACGCTGGTCAATTCCCTCGTCGGGCGGCACATCACCGAGGCGGGCGTGCTGCGGCCCACGACGCGTACGCCCGTCCTGGTGTGCCACCCCGACGACCGGCACTGGTTCGCCGGCCCCCGCGTGCTGCCCGACCTCGTCCGCCTGTGGATGCCCGAGCAGGGCGGCGCCGGGAATCACCCGTATGGGGAGGGTTCGTGCGGAAGTGATTTTTACGGCGAGGGAGGGGGTGCGGGGGTCGGCGCCTACGAAGACGAGGAGGGGGACGGTGATGCTGCCTCCGAGGGCGATGGGCCCGCGCCGCTGCGTATTGAGACGGACCGGGGTGTCCCTCGGGGGCTCGCCCTTCTGGACGCTCCGGACATCGACTCCCTCGTGGCCCGCAACCGGGAGCTCGCTGCGGAGCTGATCTGCGCCGCGGACGTATGGGTGCTGGTCACCACGGCCGCGCGGTACGCCGACGCCGTCCCCTGGCACCTGCTGCGCACGGCCAAGGAGTACGACGTCACGCTCGTCACCGTGCTCGACCGGGTGCCGCACCAGATCGCGCCGGACATCACCGACCGGTACGCGGCCCTGCTGAACCGCGCGGGCCTCGGTGCCGTGCCGCGCTTCACCATCCCCGAGCTGCCCGAGTCGGCGGGCGGCGGCAGCGGCCTGCTGCCGGCCACCGCGGTCGCCGCGCTCCGCGCCTGGCTGGAGCGGCACGCCGAGGACCCGGTGGCCCGGGAGGCGGCAGCGGCCCGCTCCGTGGCCGGGGCGATCGCCTCGCTGCGCGCCCGGCTGCCCGCGCTGGCCGGTGCCTCCGCCGCTCAGCACGCCGCGGCGGTCCGGCTGGCCGACCGGGTCGACGAGGCGTACGAGAAGGCCGCCGTACGGGTACGGGCCGCGGTGACCGGCGGCGACGTCCTCTCGGGCGACGCTCGCGCCAACTGGCGCGACCACGCCCTCGGTGGCCGCCCCGACGAACTGCTGGACTCCCTCACCCGCGGCCTCGCCTCCCTCTTGTGCTGCGCGGTCGAGGAGGCGGACGAGCGGACGGCTGAGGCCTGGCGGCGCGACCCTGCGGCTGCCGGACTGGCCCTACTGGGGCAGGGCTCCTCGACACACGAGGGAGCGGCCGGGCCCGCCGCCTCCGGAGACGCGAGCATCGCCGGACGGCTCGGCATCCTTGCCCGGCGCTGGCGCCGCTGCCTGGAGGAACTCGCGGAGGAGGAGGCACGCGAGGCCCGCGCGGCACGGGAGGCGGCCGGGGACGCCCGCGGGCTGCTCGGCGGCGTACGGGGGCTGACACGCGACGCGCGCGCTGTCCCCGGAGAGCCGCGCGGTCCGGAACGTACGGGGGCCGCTGTACCCGAAGAGGCGGCGGCGCTGCTGGCCACCACGTTGCTGGGCGGCCGCCGGGCCCGTACGGCGGGCGAGAACCTCGCCGAGCTGCTCGGCGCCCACGGAGCGCTGCGGCTGCGCGACAAGGGGGGCGCGCTGCTCGACACGTACCTGGGCCGGGCCCTGGCCGCCGAACGCGAGCGCCGGCTGGCCCCCCTGGACGAACTGACCGTCCCGCCCGAGCAGCAGGTCGGACTGATCGCCGCCCTGTCGGTCCTGCGCACCGAACTGGCCGCCGAACGCGGCCCGGTGGCGGAGGGGGCGATGGCGGGGTGAGGGGCGCGGGCGGGGACGCCCTGGTCACGGACGACCCGGGCGGTGGCGGGCCTGGCGGTCACGGCCGCCTCGGTTGCCGTCGGTGATCTCGATGACGTTGAGCACTCTGCTGGTTCGTACGGAAAGGGCTTCTGGTGAGCGGTGAGCGCGAGGGTACGGACGGCGGCGCTGTACGAAAGAGCGGCTGGGACGACGGGCTGATCGCGCGCCGGGCCGCTCACGGGGAGCGAGCTGCTGACGGGAGCCGGGCCGGTCACGGGGAGCGTGCCGATCACGCCGGCCGTGCGGGGTACGCGGGTCGGCGGGTTGTGCCGGAGGACGATTCGGCCGCGCCTGAGGACTATCGCGCCGCGTCGGAGGGCGTGCCTGCCGCGCCGGAGGACTACCGCGCCGCCCCGGAGGAGCACCGTGCCGCGCCCGAGGCTGCGGCGGAGGGGTACCGCGCCATGCAGGCGGGCTACCGCGCCATGTCGGGGGAGGGCCACCCCGTACCGCAGGACCGGCACGGCGTACCGGAGGCCGATCGCGTGGCACCGCAGGCGGCTGTCCCCGCCGCTTCAGGGGGCGCGGCGGATGCGGCGCCAGGAGAGCCGGCGGCCGAGGCGGCACGGGACGCCGCCCCCTCGTACGCGTACGTGCCGCCCGTACGGCGCACCGTGGAGGACGAGCTGCAGCCCCGTATCGATGCGCTGCGCGAGCTGATCGGGCTGTCCCGGACGCGGCTGGACGGGCGGACGCTGGACGAGGCCGGAAAGGTGCTGGACGCGGCGGACGAGCGGGGCCGGCTGTCGGGCGAGCACACGGTCGTGGCGATCGCCGGTGCGACCGGCAGCGGCAAGTCGTCGCTCTTCAACGCGCTTTCCGGCGCCCCGTGTTCGGAGGTGGCCGCGCGCCGGCCGACCACCTCGCAGCCCGTGGCGTGCGTGTGGCCGGGCGACCGGGCAGGCGCCGAGGCCCTGCTGCACCGGCTGGAGATCTCCGTATCGCGGCGGTACGCCCCCGGTACGGCGGCCGGTCCGGGCGGTGTCCAGGGTGCCGAATCCGAAGGCGCGCCCGAAGGCGGGCGGGTCGGCGGTCCCGCAGGCGACCACGCCCTGCGCGGACTCGTACTGCTCGACCTGCCGGACCACGACTCGGCCGCGGTCGGTCACCGTGCCCAGGTGGACCGGCTGCTGAAGATCGTGGACGCCGTCATCTGGGTCGTGGACCCGGAGAAGTACGCGGACGCGGTGCTGCACGAGCGGTACCTGCGCCCGTTGGCGGGCTACGCCGAGGTGACGTTCGTGGTGCTCAACCAGGTGGACCGGCTGCCGGGCGACGCCGCCGACCAGGTGGTCGACGATCTGCGGCGGCTGCTCGACGAGGACGGTCTGGCGCTCAGCGAACACGGCGAGCCGGGCGCCACGGTACTCGCGCTGTCCGCGGCGACCGGCGAGGGCGTGGAGGAACTGCGGGACGCGCTGCGGCAGTTCGTGGGGGAGCGGGGCGCGGCGGGGCGTCGCCTGGCCGCCGACGTGGACGCGGCGGCGGAACGGCTGCAGCCCGTGTACGTGGCGGACGGCCAGGTCGGCCTGACCGAACAGGCACGTGAGGACTTCGAGGAGCGGCTCGCCGAGGCGGTGGGCGCCGCGGCGACCGGACGCGCCGCGGAGCGCGACTGGCTGCGCCACGCGGAGCGCGCCTGTGCCACCCCATGGGTACGCCTCCGCAACTGGCGCGCGGACGCGGCGAGACGGAGAGAAGCCGCTGCCGAGGGGCCACTCGGCCCGGTCACCGGAGCGGTGACGGGAGCGACGACAGGAACGGGGGGCGGGCAGCGCAGCGAGTACGGACAGGCCCATGTGTACGGGCGGGCTGCCGAGTCGCCGGGTGCCGTCGGCACGGCCTACGCCTCCAGATCGTCCGTTCACTCCGCTCCCTCCGCTCCCTCCGTTCCTTCCGTGCCGTCCGCGCGGTCCGTGGCGGCTGCTTCCACCGCCCCATCTGCCTCCACTGCCTCGAATGCCTCCGCCATCTCCTCCGGTTCCGCCGCGCAGACTTCGCGGACCGTTACGGAGCAGGCGGTACGGGCCGTGGCAGGTGGGGCGGCGCGGGGGTTGCCCGTGCCGTGGGCGCAGGCCGTGCGTGAGGCGGCGGACAAGGGAGCGCTCGGGCTGCCGGAAGCGCTGGACCGGGCGGCGGAGGCGGCCGACGAGGCACTGCAGGCCGGGCCGCCGGCGAAGCCGCGGTGGTGGACCGTGGCCGCCGGGGGACAGGGACTGCTGGTCGGGCTCCAGGTGCTGGGTGCCCTCTGGATGGTCGGCCTGCTGTGCGGGGTGGACCGGGCGTCCGGCGGAGCCGGCTGGCTGCCGGCGCTGGCGCTGATCACGATCGGTACGGTCGGCGGGCCCGCGTTGTCCTGGCTGTGCGGGGTGGCCGCGCGCGGCCCGGCGCGGCGGTACGGACAGGACGCCGAGCGGGAGCTGCGGGCCGCGGCGGCGGGGGCGGGCCGGGCCCGGGTGCTGGAGCCGGTCGCGGCCGAACTGCTGCGGTACCGGGAGGTGCGCGAGCAGTACGCGGTGGCGGCGGGCGCGTGAGCGCCTAAACCGGCGGGGGAGCGCCTGACCGGCGGGGGAGTCCCGGGCGAGTGAGGGGTGGCGGCTGCCCCGGCCGCTCGGGCTGCTCACCCACACGAGTGGCGGTCTTTTCCCCACCCGGCCCCCACCCGGCCCCCAATCCCTCGCCGACGTCCTTCCCGACCCGTCCCGCTCGGTGGTTGTCCACAGCCCCCGACGCGATTTCGCGGATCCGGGCAGCATGGTTTTCACGACGCGGCCGATGGCGGGCTCGGAGCTCGCCGGGGAGAACGGAACGGCCGCGACAGAACGGGGGAGATGACGATGACCGACACGATGGTGACGCTGACGGGGAACGCGGCGACGGCGGTGGAGCACCGCTATACCAAGGACGGTGCGGCAGCGGCGAGGTTCCGGATGGCGTGCACACCGCGCCGGTTCGACAGGGAGCAGGGCCGCTGGACGGACGGTCCCACGAGCTTCTACACCGTGCGGGCCTGGCGCACCCTCGCCGACAATCTCGCCGCCTCGGTGGCGGTCGGCGAACCGCTCCTCGTACGGGGGAGGTTGACGATGCGCGAGGGGGAGCACCCGCCGGAGCGGGGTGGCGGCCGGTGGTTCGCGGCGGAGGTCGACGCCGTGGCGATCGGGCACGACCTCACCCGCGGCACGGCCGCTTTCCGCCGCGTCGCCCGGACGACGGTCTCCGCCACGGACTTTGACGCGACCACCTCCGCCGCCGCAACCGGAACGGCAACGGCAACCGCACCCGCGCCCGACCCGGGCGCCAGCCCAAGCACCACTTCTGAAGCAGAAGGCGGTACAGCGGAAGGCAATACCGCCGAAGGCAATACAACCGAAGGCACTACAACGGACGGCTCTCCAACTGACCGCCCCCTGCCGGGAAGTGACCTCTTCACGAGCGGAACTGCGCACTCTGTAGCAGCAAATGAGGCCCGTGGGGGCGGAATTGATGCTTCCGTGATGGGAAGTGATTCGCCGGAGAAGGTGCCAGTGTCCTGAATTGCCCCCGGGGATTTGTCGATAATCCCAGGTCAGCGGCGCTTCGTTCGGTAACGATTGCGATTCGGATCGCTTGTCGTACGGCATCACTGGGGACGCTGTTGCGCTCGCTCTCTAGGATCCACGAGTGACTCACGGGGGCTGATCATCACGAGCACTCACGGGGGCTGATCGTTCCGTTCGGCTGTTGAGTTCTCGGTTCTTTCCGGCGAGGCCACCTCCCATCGACCTGCCTCGCCCAGAGGGGAATTTCATGATTTCTGTGAAGAGGCGCGGTGCGGCCCGCCTTGCCGCCGCGGTCCTGGCCTCGGGCCTGGCGGCGGCGGGCGCGATAGCCACTGCGGGGCCTGCTGTCGCGGATGACGCGCCCCCGGCGCACAGCGGCGTCACCGCCACGCTCGGCGGCCTGAAGGTCTACGACCAGGCCGTCATCCACGACAACGGCCGGGACCAGAAGATCGGCGCCGGGCTGTTCGAGATGGCTGTCGACAAGGGCGGTGCGCTCCAGACGTACTGCATCGACATCCACAACCCGACGCAGAACCAGGCCAAGTACCAGGAAGTGCCCTGGAGCCAGTCGTCGCTGCACAACAACAGCGACGCCGGCAAGATCCGCTGGATCCTGCAGAACTCCTACCCGCAGGTGAACGACCTGGCCGCGCTCGCGCAGAAGGCGGGCGCCGGGACGCTCACCGAGAAGACCGCGGCGGCCGGTACGCAGGTCGCGATCTGGCGCTTCTCCGACCACGCCGACGTCGACGCGGTGAACCCCGCGGCGGAGAAGCTGGCGGACTACCTGGAGAAGAGCGCGCAGAACCTCGCGGAGCCGACGGCGTCCCTGACGCTCGACCCGCCGGCCGTCTCCGGCAAGTCCGGCAGCCGGATCGGCCCGGTCACCGTCCACACCAACGCGCAGAGCGCGGCGGTCACCCCGGCGGCGGACGCCCCGTCCGGCGTCAAGGTCGTCGACAAGAGCGGCAAGCCGGTCACCAGCGCGCCCAACGGTTCGCAGCTGTTCTTCGACGTGCCGGCCGGTACCGAGGACGGTTCGACCTCGCTGACGGTCCAGGCCGCCACGAAGGTGCCGGTGGGCCGCGCGTTCACCGGTGTCGGTCAGCACGCCAAGAGCCAGACGCAGATCCTGGCGGGCTCCAGCGAGTCCACCGTCTCCGCCGTGGCCACGGCCTCCTGGGCGAAGCAGGGCGCGGTTCCGGCCGTGACCGCCGAGAAGGACTGCAAGAAGGGCGGCGTCGACGTCACCGCCAGCAACAAGGGTGACGAGGCGTTCCACTTCCAGCTGGCGGGCAAGGACTACGAGGTCGCGCCCGGCAAGTCCCAGACGGTGACCGTGCCGGTCGCCGAGGACCAGTCGTACGACATCACGGTCAAGGGTGACAACGGCTTCTCGAAGCAGTTCACCGGCGTCCTGGACTGCAAGACCGCGGGCAGCGGTGGCGACAGCACCCCGGCCCCGTCCGCGCACCCGAGCCCGGCGTCGGCCGGTGGTACCGGTGGCGACTCGGCGGGTGACACCGGTGGCGACCTGGCGGAGACCGGTTCCAGCAACGCCACGCCGATGATCGCGGGTGTCGCGGTCGCGCTGGTCGTGATCGGCGGTGCGGCGGTGTTCTTCCTCCGTAAGAAGAAGGCCGGCGTCACGCAGTAAGAGCGGCAAGTGCAGTAAGGGTGACGCTGCAGCAGTGGCGTGACCCGCGGTGAGCGACGCTCACCGCAAGCAGCAGGCCCCGGCCCCGGAGCGCCCCAGGCGCCCGGGGCCGTCGGCTGCCCGCTCTCCGGGAGCGCTCCCGCGCACGCCGCCCCACCCCGCCGGAGTGGCTCCCCGGAGGGGCTTCCGCCCCCGGGCTGAGGGGGCTCGGGTCGTTACCCGTTTTCATCGGGGGACCGGCGTACGGCAAGATGGGTAGTACTGCCCACTTCCAGATCCAGACTGCCGGACGGTTTCTCTTGGCTGAGTTCATTTACACCATGCGCAAGGCGCGCAAGGCGCACGGCGACAAGGTGATCCTCGACGACGTCACCCTGAACTTCCTGCCGGGAGCGAAGATCGGTGTCGTGGGCCCCAACGGTGCCGGTAAGTCCACGGTGCTGAAGATCATGGCGGGCCTGGAGCAGCCGTCCAACGGTGACGCGTTCCTGTCGCCCGGTTACAGCGTCGGCATGCTGCTGCAGGAGCCGCCGCTGGACGAGTCCAAGACGGTCCTGGAGAACGTCCAGGACGGCGCCCGCGAGATCATGGACAAGCTCCACCGCTTCAACGAGGTCGCCGAGCTCATGGCGACCGACTACAGCGACGCGCTCATGGACGAGATGGGCAAGCTGCAGGAGGACCTGGACCACGCCAACGCGTGGGACCTGGACACCCAGCTGGAGCAGGCGATGGACGCGCTGGGCTGCCCGCCCGGCGACTGGGGCGTCACCAAGCTCTCCGGTGGTGAGAAGCGCCGCGTCGCGCTCTGCAAGCTCCTCCTGGAGGCCCCCGACCTGCTGCTCCTCGACGAGCCCACCAACCACCTGGACGCCGAGTCCGTGCAGTGGCTGGAGCAGCACCTCGCGCAGTACAGCGGCACCGTCGTCGCCGTCACCCACGACCGGTACTTCCTCGACAACGTGGCCGAGTGGATCCTGGAGCTGGACCGCGGCCGGGCGCACCCCTACGAGGGCAACTACTCCACGTACCTGGACAAGAAGGCCACGCGCCTGAAGGTCGAGGGCCAGAAGGACGCCAAGCGCGCGAAGCGTCTGAAGGAAGAGCTGGAGTGGGTCCGCTCCAACGCCAAGGGCCGGCAGGCCAAGTCCAAGTCCCGTCTGACGCGGTACGAGGAGATGGCGGCCGAGGCCGAGAAGACCCGGAAGCTGGACTTCGAGGAGATCCAGATCCCGCCGGGCCCGCGGCTGGGCAACATCGTCGTCGAGGTCGAGCACCTCTCGAAGGCGTTCGGGGACAAGGTCCTCATCGACGACCTGTCCTTCACCCTGCCGCGCAACGGCATCGTGGGTGTCATCGGCCCGAACGGTGCCGGTAAGACGACCCTGTTCAAGATGATCCAGGGCCTGGA
Source organism: Streptomyces sp. NPDC047117 (assembly GCF_040643545.1). Classification (NCBI taxonomy): domain Bacteria; kingdom Bacillati; phylum Actinomycetota; class Actinomycetes; order Kitasatosporales; family Streptomycetaceae; genus Streptomyces; species Streptomyces sp. NPDC047117. The sequence continues at coordinate 65,979 of NZ_JBEYUN010000025.1, forward strand.
GACCGCGGACTCCGGTTCGATCAAGGTCGGCGACACGGTCAAGATCTCGTACGTGGACCAGAACCGCGCCAACATCGACCCCAAGAAGACCCTGTGGGCCGTGGTGTCGGACGAGCTGGACTACATCAACGTGGGCCAGGTCGAGATGCCGTCCCGCGCGTACGTCTCCGCGTTCGGCTTCAAGGGCCCGGACCAGCAGAAGCCGGCCGGCGTGCTCTCCGGTGGTGAGCGCAACCGCCTGAACCTCGCGCTGACCCTGAAGCAGGGCGGCAACCTGCTCCTCCTCGACGAGCCGACCAACGACCTCGATGTCGAGACCCTGTCCTCGCTGGAGAACGCGCTGCTGGAGTTCCCGGGCTGCGCCGTGGTCGTCTCCCACGACCGCTGGTTCCTGGACCGGGTCGCCACGCACATCCTGGCGTACGAGGGCGAGTCCAAGTGGTTCTGGTTCGAGGGCAACTTCGAGTCGTACGAGAAGAACAAGATCGAGCGGCTCGGCCCGGACGCCGCCCGCCCGCACCGCGCCACCTACAAGAAGCTGACCCGAGGCTGAGGCTGATCGCGTGCGACACGTCTACTCCTGCCCCCTGCGCTGGGCGGACATGGATGCGTTCGGCCACGTCAACAACGTGGTCTTCCTCCGCTACCTCGAAGAGGCGCGGATCGACTTCATGTTCCGGCTGGCGCCGGGGGACGGCAGCCCGTCGTTCTCCGGCGGGTCCGTCGTGGCCCGTCACGAGATCGACTACGTGCGTCCGCTGGTCCACCGGCATGCGCCGGTGACCATCGAGTCGTGGGTGACGCGGATCACCGCGGCGTCCCTGACGATCCAGTACGAGATCAAGGACGCCGCTACGCCGGAACACGGGGAGACCGTGTACGTGCGGGCCTCGACCGTCGTGGTGCCCTACGACCTCGAAGCGGGGCGTCCGCGGCGCATCACGGCCGAGGAGAAGTCGTTCCTGCAGAAGTACCGGGACGACGCCGACGACAGCGGCAACGGCAGCGCCGACCGCTCGGAGGCCGTCGCCGCATGACGGTTCTGCGCCTCGCCGACGAGGGGGAGGCGGCGGACCTCGCCGCCTTCCTGTCCCGGCTGCTGCACTACGACCGGGCCGCCGCGGTGCGTCTGCAGGCGGCGCCCGGCGGAGCCGGTGACGGCGGCGTGCTCGCCGTCTTCGGCCGGCCGCCGTCCTTCGAGGTGCTGGCCATCCGCACGGCGCGGCTCGCGGAGCCGGCCCGGCTGGACGCCACCGTCTCGGCCGGCGAACTGCTCGACGGCCTCGCGGAACCGGCGGGCACGCTCGCCGTACCCGCCGCGGTCACCGGCCCGCCGTGGGCCGGGGTGCTGCCGCCGCAGGGCGGCTGGCGTCGGGTGCCGGGGCTGCCCGCGCCCGACGCGCTGGGCCGGATGCTCGCGGCCTCGGTCGCCGAGTTCCGCGCCCGCGACGCGGAGCTGTCGCCGGAGCGGCGGACCCGTACGGAACGGGACCGCATCGGCCGGGAGATCTGGTCGCGCACGGTCGGCGACACGCATCTGCCGCTGCGCGCCGTGCACGCCGCGCAGTCCCTGGGCTTCCTGCGTCCGGTGCGCGCCGCGGTCGGCGCCGCGGGCGCCGGGCGCCTCCCGGAGCCGTACACGCTGCTCGCCGCGGGCGGCTGGCTCCGGTTCCGTACGCCGCACGGCTCCATCGCCGTCCGTAGCGGTGGCCTCCAGGGCCTCTCGGTCACCCCGACCTGAGCGACGTACACAGACGCACACAGACGTGCACAGCAGAGAGAGGCCGGGCGCCCCGAAAGGGGAGCCCGGCCTCTCGCCGTTCGCCGGACGGGCGTCGCGTGGGTCGTCAGCCCTCCGAGCCGACCCTCCGCGTCAGCCCTCCGAGTTGACCATCGACGCGGCCGCGTACGTCATGTAGTTCCACAGCTGGGTCTCCAGCTCGGGCGCCAGCTCCAGGGAGTCCACCGCGTCCCGCATGTGCCGCAGCCAGGCGTCGTGCGCCGCGCGGTCGACGGTGAAGGGCGCGTGCCGCATCCGCAGCCGGGGGTGGCCGCGGCCCTCGCTGTACGTACGGGGACCGCCCCAGTACTGCATGAGGAACAGCGTGAGGCGCTCCTCGGCCGGGCCGAGGTCCTCCTCCGGGTACATGGGCCGGAGCAGCGGGTCCTCGGCGACGCCCTGGTAGAAACGGTGCACCAGACGCCGGAAGGTCTCCTCGCCACCGACCTGCTCGTAGAAGGTCTGGTCCTGAAGCGTGCCGCGCGGAATCTCGTTCACCCCTCCATCGTCTCAGACGCACCGGCCGAGTACGGAAGATCTAGGACCACGGGCGGTGGGAGGACGGCCGGGGCACGGGCGTAGCACAGTGGAGGCATGAGCGGTAACGGCGCGGAACCGACGCACGATCCGTACGCCGCCGAGGCCGCGGCGGCCAGAGCCGGGCTGGTGCGGCTGATCACGCTGGGCGGCGGGCTCGCGGACCCCCGCTGGCGGGCGGCGTTCGCCGAGGTGCCCCGGCATCTGTTCGTCCCCGTGTACTACGTGGGCGCGGCCGGCGGGTACGAGCGGCGGGCCGCCGACCACCCCGATCCGCTGCGCCGGGCCGAGTGGCTGCGCGGAGCGTACACGGACGGCGCGCTGGCCACCCACGTACGGGAGGGGGAGCTGGTCTCCTCCAGCAGCCAGCCGTCGCTGATGGCCATGATGCTCGACGCGCTGGCGGTCGAGGACGGGCACGAGGTGCTGGAGGTCGGCACGGGCACGGGCTACAACGCGGCGCTGCTCGCGCACCGGCTCGGCGACGGGCGGGTCACCACCGTGGACCTCGACGAGGAGATCACCGGGCCGGCCCGGGAGCATCTGGCGGCGGCCGGGTACCGGCCCCTGGTGGTCACCGGGGACGGCGCGGCGGGCTGCCCGGAGCGGGCCCCGTTCGACCGGATCATGGCGACCTGCCGGCTGCCGTCCGTGCCGCCGGCGTGGCCGGCGCAGTGCCGGACCGGCGGGCTGATCCTCACGCCGCTGGCCACCGGGCTGGTCCTGCTGCGGGTGACCGGGCCGGAGCACGCGGAGGGGCGGTTCCTGTCGACCCCGGCGTACTTCGTGCGGCTGCGCGGCGGGTCAGAAGCGCCCGCGGAGCCCCGCGGCGCGTCGGGGGACGGTGGGCACGACCGGGTGCAGGCCGAGACCGCCGCGCTGCCCACCGAAGCGCTGCGCGACGAGCGCTTCCACTTCCTGCGCGCGCTGAGCGCCGGGACGCTGGACCCGCAGGCGGCGTACGCGCTGTGGCGCGCGGAGCACCGGCCGGACCGGGAGCGGTACGGGGTGACGGTCGCGGGCGAGCGGCAGTGGGCGTGGCTGGACGACCCCGGCGGTCCTCACCGCTGGCCGCTGCCCGGCCGGGACTGACCCCGGCCGGGGGAGCACGTCGGGGCTCAGCCCCGGCGGACCGTGATCGTCGTCCAGGCGCCGACATGCACCCGGTCGCCCTCCTGGAGCGGGATCGGGACGTACGGCTGGATCGGCTCCTCGCCGCCGTTGATCGTCGTGCCGTTGGTGGAGTTCTGGTCCACCACGGCCCAGCCGCCCTCCGGCTGCTGGACCAGCATCGCGTGCTGGTGCGAGACGCCCGGGTCCTCCGGCGGGCGCGCCAGGTCGATGTCCGGCGACTCGCCCGTGCTCTGCCGGCGGCGGCCGATGGTGACCTGCTGGCCGGAGAGCGGCAGCTGCTGCTCGGGGGAGTAGGCGGGCAGGTTCAGGCCGGCGGCCTCCGGGCCGCTGCGGCCCATCATCGCCATGAAGTACTCACGGTCCGGAGCGATCACCGCGACCCAGCCGGCCGCGGTCGGCACGGGGCCGGTGCCGCCGCCCGGGGGCCACGGCTGCTCACCGGCCCGGGCCTGCTGCTGGCCCTGGTCGTACGGAGGCGGCTGCTGGCCCTGCTGGTCGTACGGGGGCGGCTGCTGCTGCGGGAACGGCTGCTGCTGCGGCTGCTCCCACGGGGCGGACTGCTGCGAGTCGTACGGGCCGGGCGGCGCCGGGGGCGCGGACTGCTCGTACGGCGGGGGCGGCGGACCGGGCTGGTCGAAGCCCTGCGGACCGGGGCCTTGCGGGCCCGGACCCTGCGGGCCGGTCTGCTCGAAGCCCTGCGGGCCGGGGCCCTGGGGGCCGGGGCCGTGCTGGCCGGGGACGGGCGGTCCGTACGGGCCGGGGCCGCCGGGCGGCGCCGGGGGCTGCGGGGCGGCGTTCTGCGGCGCGCCGGGCGGCTGCGGGCCGCCGGGGGGCGGGAGCAGCCAGTCGTCGCCGCCCTGGGACTGGCCCTGCTGCTGCGGCGGAGGCGGCGGGCCCGCGTCACCGAAGGGCGCGGGCGGCGGCGTCGCGTCGCCGTACGGCGGGGGCGGGCCGGCGGGGCCCGGCTGCTGGCCGGGGCCCAGCGGTTCGGCGGGCCGGTTCATCTGGGAGGGGCGGGAGCCCTGGTACTCGTACTGGTCCGGCGGGCCGGGCTGGGGCGGGAAGCCGGGCGGCTGCGCGGACTGCTGCTGCGGCGCCGGGTACGAGGCGGAGGTCGAGGAGTGCGTCAGGAAGTTGTACCGGCACTCCTCGCAGAACGGCGCCGTGGCCTCGCGCGGCGTACCGCACTGCGGGCACAGCTCGGCCTGGCCGGTGGCGGGACCGGGGGCCTGGCCGGCGCCGGGCGGGGGCGGCGGGAAGCCGTATCCCCCCTGCTGGGGCGCCGGGGCGCCGGGGAAGCCGGGCGGTGGGGGAGGCGGAGGAGCGACAGGGCCCGCCATGCGGTGGCCGCACACCTCGCACCAGTCTTCGGCCACTGACTGGTGGCCGTTCGGGCAGGTCGGCATGTCGGTATGTCCCCCTCCGTACCGTCTTCCGACGGTGTTACGTCTCGCTCGTCACTCGTGTGTCATTTTTTGACGCGAACTGTCTTGGTTGAGCGTGTTTCGAGTGTCATCTCGTCCGCTTCCGCAACCTTCGCCTTCAGCCGCACAGTACCGGTCGCGGCATCGACGACGTCCACCACCTTCGCAAGGAGTTTCGCGGTGTCCGCGTTGCCGGAGGCGCTCGCGAGCTGGACGGCACGGCCCAGCCGGGCGGTCGCTCCGTCCGCATCGCCGGACTTGCGCGCATCGAGTCCCTGCTGGATGGCGCGCGCCAGTTCCGCCTGCCCCGTGTAATGCGCCACCTGCGGGTTGATCTGCGTCGATGCGGCCATGTCCGACGTCCACACCGCCCGTACGAGGCCCTGCGCGAGCGTCCGGGGCGCCTCGCCGCCCGGCACAGGGAGCACCAGTGCCACCCGCGCGGCCAGCATCTCCCGGCCGACACCGGCGTCCGGGACCCGTACGCACAGGTGATAGTCGCGGGACTCGTCGCCCCAGGAGCCGGTCGGGTAGACGCCGGCCCGCGGTCCGGCGTCGGTGCGCCGGCCCGTCAGGTCCTCGACGGTCGGCGCGACCTGCTTCACGAACTGGATCTCGGCGCCCTGCGGCGTCCACACCCGCAGTCCGACGTCCGCGACCTCCTTGCCCATCGCGGTCTCCATCATCCGCGTGAAGTCCGCCGCCAGCCCGGCCGGGTCGGCGACGATGTCGGCGCTGCCCAGCAGGGCCGAGGCGATGCCGGTGACCTCCGCGACCTCCCAGTCCGTGCCCACCCCGCGTGCGTCGCAGGTGAACCGCCCGGCGCAGGCGTCCAGCACGGCCCGCAGGTCCTCGGGCGACTCGTGCTCGTTGCGGCCGTCGGTGAGCAGGATGCCGTGCCGGATCGCCGCGTCGGAGGAGGTCAGCAGCCGGTCGGCCAGCCGCAGCCAGGTGCCGATCGCCGTGCCGCCGCCCGACCGCAGCCGGCGCAGCGCCTCCTTGGCCTGGCCGCGGGTGGCGGGCGAGGCCTGCGCGAGGCGGCCGCCGCCCGGATAGACCTCGGCGGCCTGGTGGGTGCCGGCGACCACCGCGAAGGCCACCCCGTCGCGCAGGGTGTCGATGGCCGCGGCGGTGGCCTCGCGGGCGCCTCGCATCTTGGCCGGCGGGTACTCCATCGAGCCGGAACAGTCGACCATCACGACCACGGCGGCGTCCGGGGCGCCCGGCGCTGCGTACGGGCCTTCCGCGGCGCCGGCGAGCGGCCGGCCCCCCGACGTGCCGCCGCCGGTGGCGGTGACCGTGACGATGGCGTTCACCTCGCGGCCGCCCTCGGGGAGGTACTCGTTCTGGTACACCTCCGCGGAGAACCGCGGCACCGTGGACTTGGAGAAGTTGGCCATCTGTTCCGCTCCTTGACGCTCCGTCGAAGCTCGTCGGCATGCGGGCGGGCGGAAGTACCCCAGGCCGTCCCCCCGTCGGCACCTCCCCAGGTGCCGGACCGTTCACTGCGGTTACTGCGCGGCGCTGCCGCCGCGGTGACTCAGGCCGATCCTGCCCCGCCGGCGGGAACCGGGAACGGCACCAGGGCCACTGTTACGTTGTCGTGGCCCCCGCTGTCCAGGGCGTGGTGCACCAGCGTTCGGGCGCCGTGCAGCGGGCGTTCACCCGCGTCCGGGGGCAGTATCTCGGCCAGTTCGTCCGCGGCCTCGGTGTAGTTCCACAGGCCGTCGGTGCACACCACGACGACGCCGGGGCGGTCCGGCCGGAAAGCGGCGGTGTGCGGCTGGAGTTCGTACGCGTCGGCGCCGAGCCAGCCGGTGATGGCGTGGGCCCGTTCGTCGGCGTACGCCTCCGCCTCCGTCATCAGGTTGTTCGCCACCATCTGTGCGGCCCAGGAGTCGTCCTCGGTGAGCCGGGCGCCGGGCGCCGTGCGGTCGTCGGGGATCCAGTACACGCGGCTGTCGCCGATCCAGCCGACGGTCAGCACTCCGGCCGCCGCGACGGCCGCGACCAGCGTGCAGGCCGGGGCGTTCTGCCGGCGGTACGGGTCGTGCTCCTGCGGCCCGTCGGGCGAGGCCGCGAGCGCGTCGACGGCCTTGGCGGCGGCCACGATCGCGTCGTGCATGGCCTGTTGGGGCTGCGGTTCCCGGGGGAGCGCCGCCACCAGCGCCTCGGCCGCCGTCTCGGCCGCGGCCTGCGACGCGTCGTCGGGCCTGGTCGCGGAGGAGACGCCGTCGCAGACCACGGCGAGCACGGCCGGGGAGCCGTCGGTGAGCGTGGTGCCGGCGACGGCGAAGAAGTCCTCGTTGCGGTGGTGGCGGTGGCCGCGGTCGCTGACCGCCGCGACCCGCCCCAGCTCCTGCTCGAAGTGGTCGCGCTCGCGGGGCTGGGCGTGGCCGCAGTGCTCGCAGTAGCCGTCCTGGTCGATGGTGCCGGTCCGGCACGCGACACAGGACGGGGCGGCGAACGTCTCGCGGGGGTCGGCGGGTGCCTCGGCCGGGCCGGCCTCCGCCGCCGGCACCGGGGCGGGCGCCGCCGGAGCGGGCGGGGGCGCCGCCCGGTACGCCTCGTCGGGCCGTCCGGCCCCGGAACTCCCGTACGCACCGCCGGGCGCCCCTTGGGGGCTGAGCGCGAGCGTCGGGTGGTCCCCGGCCGCGGCGTTCCCGTCCGCCGTGGCGGAGCGCTCGGCTCCGCACACGCCGCAGAAGTTGTCCCCCGGCTCCAGCGGCTCGGCACAGCCCGGGCACCGGGAGGGACCTGTCACTGCCATCTCACACCCACGTCCTGGGGCGGAAGCGGTTGGCCCGCTCCACCAGTTCGATCCTCTCATCACCGCGCTGGGCCAGCCTGGCGAGCAGCCGGTAGGACCGCTCCAGGCCGAAGCGCAGTCCGCGCTCGTCCAGCGCACAGCCGAGCAGCACGGGGCGGCTGCCCGCCGCCACCTGACCCGCCGCGTCCGGCGGGCCGGGCACCCGCTCCCCGGCCCGTCCGGACAGCACCCAGTCCAGGGCGCAGCCCAGCACTTCCGTCGTCAGCGTCTCCCGGCGCTGCGCGTCCAGCCCGAAGTCCGCGAGCCGCTCGATCTGCCCGGCCGCGGCCCGCAGGTCCGCCAGCAGCGGTTCACCGGCCGGGCGCTGCCGGAGCCGGGCCCGCACCGCGGCGATGCGGGCCGCGGTGAAGTGGATCGAGGACTCGGGCACGGCCTCCAGGGCACGTACCGCACCCGCCCGGTCACCGGCCGCGAGCCGCACTCGTGCCAGCCCGAACGCCGCGCTCACGTAGCTGTGGTCGGTGGACCACACCAGGTGGTAGTACTCGGCGGCGTTGTCCAGCTGGCCCAGCACCTCGGCGCAGACGCCCAGCGCGAGCTTGGGCGCGGGCTCACCGGGGAACGCGTCGTACACCGCGTCGAAGGACAGCGCGGCGGTCTCCTTGTCGCCGGTGGCCAGGGCCACAAGGCCGCGGTTCCAGACCACCCGCCAGTCCGACGCCCACTCCGCCAGCGGGTCCGTCTCGATCTCCCGCAGCACCCGCCGGGCCTCGGGCCCGTCGCCCATCTCCAGCCGCGCCCGCAGGTCGCGCAGCCGGACCTCCAGCGAGTCGGCGGGCGCGGAGCGGAGCGCGGCGACCAGTTCGGCGGGGGCGGCGGCCAGCAGGCCGGCCAGGAAGCCGGAGTTCGGGTCGCCGGGGTCCACCCGCGGCGCCGGCAGCGCCAGCACGGTGGCCGAGGTGTCCAGGGTGCGCAGCGCGGGGCCTTGACGCCCGTACCCGGGCAGCGGGGAGACCTCGTACGACACCTGCGCCGGGATCGACGGCGTGTCCGGTGCGGCGCCCACGAGCCCCGCCGTCGGCCCCCGGCCGGGCAGGGCCGCAGCCGCCTGCCTGCGCCGGCCCAGGCGGCGGGGCGGCGCGGCCCGGCCGCCCAGCAGCGAGGTGTCGCCGTCCACGGCCGGCATCAGCTCGGTGTCCACGACGCGCAGCTCGGGCCCGAACAGCTGGGACAGCGCGGGCCGTTGCTCGCCCGTCTGGAGCGCCACGACCTCCCGCAGCACGCCCGTCAGCTGCTCGGCCATCTCCTCGGCGTCGGCGAACCGGCGCGCCGGGTCGGGGTCGGTGGCGCGGACGAGCAGCCGGTAGAAGGACTCGTACCGGCGGAAGACCTCGATGTGCTCGGGGTCCGGCAGGGAGTCCGCGAAGACGTTGGTGTAGCCCTGGAAGTCGAAGGTGAGGACGGCGAGGGTGCGCGCGACGGTGTAGAGGTCGGAGGCGACGGACGGGCCGACCTCGGCGACCTCGGGCGCCTGGTAGCCGACCGTGCCGTAGATCGCGCTCTCGTGGTCGTCCATCCGGCGCACCGCGCCCATGTCGATCAGCTTGAGCTGGTCGTTCTGCTGGATGGCGTTGTCGACCTTGAAGTCGCAGTACAGCAGGTTCCGGCTGTGCAGGTGGCCCAGGGCCTCCAGCGCCTCGATGCCGTACGCGCAGGCCTGCTCGACCGGGAGCGGGTCGCGCCTTCCCTGGGGTGTGCGCCGGTCGTTGGCGATCTCCTTGAGGGACTTGCCGCCGACGTACTCCATGACGATGTAGCCGTCGAGGCTGCCGGTCGTGGGGTCGAGGTGCTCGACGAAGTTGTAGATCCGGACGATGTTGGAGTGCTCGATCTCGGCGAGGAAGCGGCGCTCGGAGACCGCGACCGCCAGCGCTTCCTCGTCGCCGGTGTCCAGCAGGCCCTTGAGCACCACCCACCGGTCGGAGACCGCGCGGTCCACCGCGAGGTAGATCCAGCCGAGCCCGCCGTGCGCCAGGCAGCCCGCCACCTCGTACTGGCCGTGCACCACGTCACCGGCCCGCAGCTTCGGCACGAAGCTGTAGGGGTGGCCGCACTTGGTGCAGAACCCTTCCGTACGGCCGGGGCGTCCGCTGCGCGCCCGGCCCACCGGCGCCCCGCAGTCGCTGCGGCTGCAGAATCGCTTGCGCTCGGGGACCTCCGGGTTCTCCAGCACGACCGTGTGCGGATCGGGCCGGGGCACGTCCGGCACCGCCACCAGCCCGGCACCCAGCCGCCCGCGCCCCGCGCCGGAGCCGGAGCCGGACGTGGAGCCCTGCCCCGAGCTTCCGCTGCGCACGGACACCAGCTGCGTCGACGGGCCGGACAGGGAGCGCGAGAGGCGCCCGGACACCGAGCGCCGGGAGCCGGCGGAGCGGGCGGAGGACGAGGAGCCGGAGCCGCCGGAGCTCCGCGCGGAACCGGATCCGGCGGAGGAGTGGGCCGCGCCCGCGACACCGGTCGGCGGCGAGGCCACCATGCCGGTCCGGGAGATGACCGGGGCCATGCCGCAGGTGTCGCAGTACAGTTCGCCGCCGCCGACGTCCTCGTACGTGCCACCGCACTCCGGCCGCTGGCAGTCGGTGTCCGGCGCGCCGCTCATGACTCCTCCTCGCGGTCCTGCTGTCCGGCCGCCACCGCCTCGGCCACCGCGTGCTGGTAGCGCAGCACGGCGTGTTCGGCGGCGCGCAGGTCGCAGGGCGCGCTCCACAGCATCCGGCGGGCGATGTCGTACCGCTCGACCAGCAGCAGGTCCTCGGCCAGGCCGTGCCGCGCCACCTTGGCCTTGTACGCGTCGAGCCGGCCGCGCAGCTCGGCGCGGACGGCCAGCGGCGCGGTCACCGCGGTCAGCGACTCGCGGGCACGCAGCAACTCCTCCTCGGCGCGCTCCTCCAGGCTCTCCAGCAGCGGCGACAGCAGGTGCCACTGGGAGCGTCTGCGGTATTCGGCGGCGGTGGCGAGCTGTTCGTGCAGCGCTGCGGACGGGCCGGAGACGGCCGGGACCTCGGACGCGGCGATCTTCGCCAGCACCTCGCCGCGCGCCTGCCGCGCCTCGGTGAGCGTACGGTCGGCGCGCGAGAGCAGGTCGCGCACCTGCATCAGCCGCCGTTCGGCGTCCTGCCGCACGGCGAGCACCGCCTCGATCTCGCGCCGTACGTCCTCCAGGGCGCGTGCCGCGCGGTCGTACCGGCCGGTGTCGGGGCGGCCGCCGCCGGGCGCGGCGCTGGCGTCGGTGGCGGGCACCCAGAAGGCGAGCGGGTCGGTGAGCACCTCGGCGCGCAGCCGGTCCAGTTCGGCGGTGATGTCCTCCAGGTCGTCGCCGGAGGGGTGTTCGCCGGGGCGTACGCCGACGGAGTGCGCGAGGGAGCGGGTGCGGCGCAGTTCGGCGGCGAGCAGGTCGATGCGGGCGGGCAGCGCGGTCCATACGGAGTCGGCGCTGACGATGACGTCCAGGGCGCGGGCGTAGAGGCCGTTCATCCGGTCGACCAGCGTCTCCAGGCTGAGCTGTTCGCTGAGCCGGCCGGGGCTGCCGGCGGCCGAACCGCCGGAGACCGTGACGCCGTTGCCGCAAAGCATGTCGGTGAGGGCCGCCAGATCGTCCTGGGAGAGCCAGCGGCGGCGGGCGCGCAGGTCGCGGGCGGCGTCCAGCGCGGCGGTGTACGCCTCGAAGTGCGCCCAGAGCACGGTGATCCGCCGCTCGGCCGTCGCCCAGCGGTCCTTGGTGACCCCGGTCAGCTCGGCGCCCTCCAGGAGGCGGCGGCCCGCGTGGTCCTGGAGTGCCAGCAGGGAGGTCTCGATCGCCTCGTGCTCGGCGCCGAGCCTGCCGAGGGCGCGGTCCACCTCGTCGCGGCTCATGGCCGGGGCGGGTCCAGGGACCCCCATCGATCACCTCTCCAGAGTGCGTGCGGTGCGCTGCGGACGGCCGGAAGCGGGGCGCGTCCGGCCGGGCCGGTCAGTCGCTGTACTGCGGGGCCGGCGGGCCGGAGACGCCCGGCAGGTCGGCCTTGAGCCACTTGTCGTACGCGGTCGTCCAGGGGCTGTCGGCGCCGCCTTCGCGGTACTCCTCCAGCACCTTGTTCACCCGCCGCACCAGGTCCTCGTCCTCCTTGTTCATCGCTACGCCGTACATGTCCGTGCTGAACGGCTCGCCCTTGAGCTCGACGGTCGGGTCCTGCGCCGCCTGGCCCGCGGCCAGCGCGCTGTCCGTCACGACGGCGTCGGCCTCGCCCAGCTGGAGCCGGACCAGGCAGTCGAGCTGGTTCGGCACGGTCATGACCGTCGCGCCATGGGCCTCCCGCTTCAGCTCCTGCTCGCCCGTCGATCCCTTCGCCGTGCAGATCTTCTTTCCCCGCAGCGAGTCGTCGAACGCGTCGATCGACGACCTCTTCGGCGCGAGCACCTGCTGCCCGGCCTTGAAGTAGGAGGTGGAGAAGGCGACCTGCTGCTTGCGCTCGCAGTTGATCGTCATCGTGCGCACCACCATGTCCACCCTGCGCTGCCGTACGGCGTCGATGCGCTGGTTGGTGGGGATGGCGCGGTACACGATGTCCGGGTCCGGCCCGAGGATGTCCTCGGCGACGGCCTTCGCCAGGTCGATGTCGAAGCCGATGAGGTTCCGGGGGTTGTCGGGGTCCCGGTAGCCCCAGCGGTAGCTGTTCTGGTCGACGCCGACGACCAGCCGGCCCGCCTTCTTGATCCGCTTCACCGCGTCGCCGTCGGCGCCGGAGGGGCGCAGGCTCTCCGCGGCGTTCTCCGCCGTGCAGCCCGTGGAGTCCGTGGCGGCGGGGGCGGCCACGGCGGCGCGGGGCGGCGCGGGGTCGTGCGGCCGGGGCGGCACCGCGGGGGCGTTGCTGAGCACCGGCACCAGCACCGCGGCGGCCGCGGCCATCACCCCCATGCCGGCGGCCACCGGGGCCAGCGTGGAGCGGAGGTCCGCCATTCGCGCGCGCATGCTCATGCCCGCCCCCTTCACCGGTACTCCGACAGCCGGCGGCCGATGCCCAGCACCGCGCCGGCGGCGGCCAGCACGGCCAGTACGGCGGCGCCCCCGGCCAGCCCGGACAGCGCGCGCCTACCGCCTTCCGCCGCGTCCCGGAACTCGGTCTGCTCGTGCCGGAGCGCCTGCTGGAGGGCCGCCTCCACCTTGTCGAACGACTCCTTCGTCGGCCGGTCCTTGCCGATCACCTTCGCCAGCGCGCCCTCGTAGTCGCCGCGGTCGTTCTCCGCGCGGGCCTCGGCGTGCCGGGACTGCCACTCCCGTACGTTCTTCAGGGCCTCCCGCACCGGCGCGCGGCCCGCCTCGTCGTCCGCCAGCGCCAGCGCCTCCCGCAGCTTGCCGCCGGCCGGCGCCCCGGCGCCCTTCCCCGTGCCGGCCAGGTCCCGCATGCCCGCGGCGTACTCCGTCTCGTAGAAGTCCCGCTGGTCGCCGCCGGTCACCTTCCCACCGCGCGCCACCAGCGTCAGATTCTCGTCGCCGCGCGCCTGAAGGGTCGCGATGCGCGCCTCGTTCAGGACCCGCAGCGACCTGGCGCCGTGCTCGATGGAGTCGTCCAGGCCGGCGCGGGCCACCGCGTGCCCGCCCACCGTCCACAGCAGCACCACGGCGGAGGCGGCCGTGGCGATCAGCAGTCCGTGGTTGAACACCCGGTTCGTCCGCAGGTAGTTGCGGCGCTGCGCCCAGCCGAGCCCGCCGATCGCGACCACCCCGGCGGCCAGTGCCACCCACGGCCAGGCGGTCGCGTCGTCGTGGTCGGCGTCGAGCCGGCCGGTCTCGGTGACGTAGAGCCGGCGGGCCGCGGGCAGCAGCTGGGTGCGCATCCGGTCGTTGGCGTACTGGAGGTAGGCGCCGCCCACGGGCAGGCCCTGGCGGTTGTACATCCGGGCGGTCTCCACCAGGCCCGTGTACCGCGGCAGGGCGTCGTTCAGCCGCTCGATCTGCTCGCGGGCCGTCGCCGAGCCCCGGGAGTTGGCGGACGCCCGGACCAGCAGCCGGGCCGCGGTGGCGATGTCGTCGCTGTACCGCTTGCGGGACGCCGCGCTCTCCCGGTCGCCGGCCAGGAAGCCGCCGGCGGCCGTGGTGTCGGCGTCCGCCAGCGAGCGGTAGATGTCGGCCGCGTCCCGGCTCAGCGGTTGGCTGCTCTCCAGGACGTCGCTCGCGGCGGCCGACCGGTCCGTCACCTGCCAGGCGGTCAGCGCGCCGAACAGCACGACCAGCGCGGCCAGTACGGCGCCGATGACGCGCAGCCGGCCCGGCTCGGTGGTCGCGACGGCGCGCAGCCGCCGCAGCCCTTCGATCCAGACGGCGCGCTCACCGGAGGGCGGCGGGGGCTCGGCGGCAGGCGTGGCGGCCGCGTCCGGCTCCGGGGCCGGGGCGGGGGCGGGCGGTGCCGCGCTGCCGGTCGGCGGGTATGACACGGAACCTCCCCCTCGGTCGCTGGACGTGCACCCGCGACCCGGGCCACGGAAAGGGGTGCATGGCCAGCAGTATGGCCGCAGGGACCGGTCACCACACCGGTATTGCCACGATCTTGTTCGGATCGCGATCTCGTTCGGGTCCCGTCGCCCGGCGGTCTCGTCCCCGGCCCCCGTTGCCTCCCCTTGTGCCCCTCTGGACGCATTCGCACGGTGTTCGGTTCCCGCCGGGGCAGTCACCGGAGCCCGGGGCTGACTAGAGTTGCCTGACGTCAGGTGACCTGTGAACCGCGGGCGGCCGGCGGCGGACGCCGGGGCACGAGGCCGGCGGAGGGGAGGGCGGCGTGCGGACGGTGCGCAGGGTGTCGCTGGTGGAGACGGCGACCGACGAGATCCGGGAGCAGATCGTCAAGGGCGTCTGGCCCGTGGGCGGCCGCATCCCGCCCGAGAGCGCCCTGTCCGAAACGCTCCAGGTGAGCCGGGCCTCCGTACGGGAGGCGATCCGCGCCCTGGTGCACGCCGGGCTGCTGGAGACCCGGCAGGGCGACGGCACGTTCGTGATCTCCGACGACGACAGCGCGGTGGCGCTCCGGCGCCGCCTGGAGCGGGCCGAGCTGACCCATGTCACCCAGGTCCGGCAGGGCCTGGACGTGATCGCCGCGCGGCAGGCGGCGCGGCACCGCACGGACGCCCAGCTCGCCGCCATCGAGGCCGTGCTGGCCCGCCGCCGGGCGGCGCTCGCGGCGCACGAGGACGAGGCGTTCACCGCCGCCGACGCCGACTTCCACGTTCTGGTCGCCGAGGCGAGCGCCAACCCCGTACTGGCCGACATCTACCGCTCGCTGAGCACGGCGCTCCGCGCGGAACTGCGCCGCGCCGCCTGCCTGGACACCGCGACGGCGGCGCCCACCGACCCGCACCACCTCCTCGTCGAGGCGATCCGGGCGCAGGACCAGGGGGCCGCGGTGGACGCCGCCGTGAAGCTGCTCGCCGGGCACGTACGGGACCTCGCGCTGCCGTTGGACGACTAGCGGACCGCCACGGTCCGGCCGTCGGACGACCGGCGGCCGCTGCCGACCGGCCGTTGGACGACTGCCGGCCGCTACGGTCCGGCCGTCGCGTAGTGCGCGCGCAGCCGGGCGTACGCGCTTGCCGGTGCGGCCGTGGTGTCCAGCGCCAGCAGGGCGGCGCCCAGTACCGGGGGAGCGCCGACGACCCGCGGTACCGCCTTCGGGGCCCGTTCGGCCAGCAGCGCGACCACCGCCTCGTGCAGGACCGGGTGCCGCGCCGCCAGCACCCCGCCGCCGAGCACCACCGGAACCGGCTCGGCGAGCAGGTCCAGGCGGCGCAGCGCGACCGTGGCCATGACGACGATCTCCTCGGCCTGCCGCGCGACGAGCGCCCGCGCCACCGCGTCCCCCTCGGCCGCCACCGCGAACAGCACCGGCACCAGCTCGTGGCGCCGCTCGGCCGGCACCTCCTTCAGATGCAGCGCCTCGATGAGCCGCGGCATCGACGGCAGCCCGAAGTGGGCGGGCAGCCGGTCCGCGAGGGCGCTGGGCACGCCCCGGCCGTCGTCGGCGCGCGCCGCCCACCACAGCGCCTCCTCGGCGAGGTGCCCGCCGCCGCCCCAGTCCCCGGATATCCGGCCGATGGCGGGGAAGCGCGCGGTACGGCCGCCGGGGCCGAGCCCCGAGCAGTTGATGCCGGCACCGCAGACCACGGCGACGCCGGTGTGCGGTCCGTCGTCCGGCAGCCCGGCCCGCAGCAGCGCGAAGGTGTCGTTGGCGACGGTGACCGTGTCCGACCGGCCGCGCGCCGTCAGCAGCTCGGTCAGCCGCTCCTCCTCCACCGGCAGATCGGCGTTGGCCAGGCAGGCGGACAGGTGCCCGACCCGGTCGGTGCCCGCCTGCCGCAGTGCCTCGTCGACGAGTGCGGCGAGCCCCGCGACGGCCCGCGGGGCGCCCACCGTGGGCGGCTGGAACCCGCCGCCCCGTACGGAACTCAGCACCCTCCCGTCCGCGCCGACCACCGCCACGTCGGTCTTGCTGTTCCCCGCGTCGACCGCCAGCACGGCCGGGGGGCCGTTCCCGTTCCCGTTCCCGCTCAGGCCCACGCGAGGTGCTCCCGGTTGTGTGCGAGCAGCTCGTCGGCCAGCCGGTCCGCGTACTCGATCTGCCCGACGAGGGGATGGGCGAGCAGCGCGTCGAAGACCCGGCCCCGGCCGCCCTTCAGTGCCGCCTCCAGTGCCAGGTGCTCGTACGCCGTGACGTTCGCGATCAGGCCGGCGTACAGCGGCTCCAGCGGACGTACCGGCACAGGTACGGCGCCGCGGGCGCCCACCGTGGCCGGCACCTCGATCACCGCGTCGTCCGGCAGGAACGGCAGCGTCCCGTTGTTCAGCGTGTTCACCACCTGTACGTCCCCCGTGTCGCGCAGGAGGGAGGAGGTGAGCGCTACCGCCGCCTCGGAGTAGAAGGCGCCGCCCCGCTTGCCCAGCAGCTCCGGCTTCTCGTCCAGCGCCGGGTCGCCGTACATGGCCAGCAGTTCCTTCTCCATCGCCGCGACCTCGGCGGCCCGCGAGGGCTTGGTGCGCAGCTCGCGTACGACCTCGTCGTGCTGGTAGTAGTAGCGCAGGTAGTACGAGGGGACCACGCCGAGGCGTTCGACGAGCGTCCGCGGCATGTGCAGGTCGGCGGCGATCGCGTCGCCGTGCTCGGCGATCAGCTTCGGCAGCACGTCCTCGCCGCCGACGCGGACAGCGCGCTCCCAGGTCAGATGGTTCAGCCCGACGTGTTCGAGCTGGACGTCCTGCGGGGCCACGTCCAGCAGCCGCGCGAACTTCCGCTGGAAGCCGATCGCCACGTTGCACAGCCCGACGGCCTTGTGCCCGGCGGTGAGCAGCGCCCGCGTCACGATCCCGACGGGGTTGGTGAAGTCCACGATCCAGGCGTCGGGGTTGCGGCGGCGCACCCGCTCCGCGATGTCCAGCACCACCGGCACCGTGCGCAGCGCCTTGGCGAGCCCGCCCGCGCCGGTGGTCTCCTGGCCCACGCAGCCGCACTCCAGCGGCCAGGTCTCGTCCTCGTTGCGGGCCGCCTGCCCGCCGACCCGCAGCTGGAGCAGGACCGCGTCGGCGCCGTCCACCGCGGCGTCCAGGTCCCCGGTCCAGGTGATCCGGCCCGGGTGGCCCTGCCTGGCGAAGATCCGCCGGGCCAGCCCGCCCACCAGCTCCAGCCGGTCCGCCGCCGGATCGACCAGGACCAGCTCGTCCACCGGCAGCACGTCCCGCAACCGCGCGAAACCGTCGATGAGTTCGGGGGTGTAGGTCGAGCCTCCGCCGACCACCGCAAGCTTGATACCTGTCATATGTGCTTCAGCCCTTGACCCCTGTGAGAGTGACGCCTTCGACGAAGGCCTTCTGTGCGAAGAAGAAAACGACGATCACCGGAGCCATGACCAGCAGCGTCGCCGCCATGGTGAGGTTCCAGTCGACCATGTGGGCGCTCTTGAACGTCTCCAGGCCGTAGGACAGCGTCCAGGCGCCCGGGTTCTGCGCGGCGTAGATCTGCGGCCCGAAGTAGTCGTTCCAGCAGTAGAAGAACTGGAAGAGGGCGACGGCCGCGATGCCCGGCTTCGCCATCGGCACCACGATCCGCAGCAGCGTCCGCAGCTCCCCGCAGCCGTCCACCCGCGCCGACTCCAGATACTCCTTCGGGATCGTCAGCAGGAACTGCCGCAGCAGGAAGATGGAGTACGCGTCCCCGAAGGCCATCGGGATGATCAGCGGCCACAGCGAGCCGGACAGATGGAACTGCTGGGCCCACACCAGGTACATCGGGACCACGATGACCTGCGGCGGCAGCATCATCGTCGAGATCACCAGCAGCATCGCCGTGCGCCGGCCGCGGAAGCGGAACTTGGCCAGCGCGTACGCGACCGGGAGGGACGAGCACACGGTGAGGACCGTGCCCAGCACCGCGTACATCAGCGAGTTGCGCCACCAGTCCAGGAAGCCCGGCGTGCGGAAGACCTGCGCGTAGTTCTCCCAGTGCCACGCGCGCGGCCACAGCTCACCGCTCATCGCCTGCCCGTCGCTCATCACCGAGGTCAGGAAGACGAACACGAAGGGCAGGACGAAGAAGAGCGCGGCGGCGACCGCGAGGGAGTGCACCGCTATCCAGTGCAGCACCCGCTTGCGGCGGACCGCCCGGACGGCCGGGCCGCCGCTGCTCCCGGTCCGGACGTCGGTCGCCGCTCTCAGGGTCGTGGTGGTCATCGGTCAGTCCTCCGCCGAGAGCAGGCCGGCGCGCTTGCGCATCAGCAACGTGGTGACGGCCATCGCGATCGCGAAGAGCACGAGCGAGAGCACGCACGCGGCACCGGTGTTGAAGTTCTGGAAGCCGAGCGAGTACACGAGCTGCGGCACGGTGAGCGTGGCGTGGTCCGGGTAGCCGGGCTGGATGACGGTGCCGGGGCCGACGGAGATGCCGGACGCGAGCTTCCCGGCGACCAGTGCCTGCGTGTAGTACTGCATCGTCTGCACGACCCCGGTCACCACCGCGAACATCACGATCGGGGTGATCGACGGCCAGGTGACGTACCGGAACCGCGCCCACGCGCCGGCCCCGTCCAGCTCCGCCGCCTCGTACTGCTCCTTCGGCACGTCCAGCAGCGCGGCCATGAAGATGACCATCAGGTCACCGATGCCCCAGAGGGACAGCATCACCAGCGACGGCTTGGCCCACGCCGGATCGTTGAACCAGGTCGGCGGCGATTCGATGCCGACCGCCGACAGGATCTCGTTGACGGGCCCGCTGCCGGGGCTGAGGAGGAAGACGAAGGCGACGGTCGCGGCGACCGGCGGGGCCAGGTACGGCACGTAGAACGCGGTACGGAAGAGGCCGACACCGGTCTTGATCTTCGTGATCAGCATCCCGATGCCGAGCCCGAAGACCACCCGCAGCGCGACCATGACGACGACGAGCCAGAGCGTGTTCCACAGCGCGGGCCCGAAGAGCGGCATCTGCGTCAGCACGTACGTCCAGTTCCGCAGCCCGACGAAAGTCGGCTCCTTGATCTGGTTGTAGTGCATGAAGGAGAAGTAGACGGTCGCGATCAGCGGATACGCGAAGAAGACCGAGAAGCCGACCAGCCACGGCGAGAGGAAACCGAGCGTACGGAGCCGGGTGCGGCGGTGCTTGCGCCGGAGTTCGGGCGCGTGGGAGAGAGCCATGGGATACGTCCTCAGCTCTTGGACTGGAGGGTGTCGGCGTCTATCTGGGCATCGAGCGTGCGCAGTCCGGACCGCAGATCGGGCACTTTCCCGGCCTCGACGTTGTAGGCGAAGTCCCGGAGCGAGACCACGTACTGTCCGCCGTTCGTGGACGGCGGCAGCGCCGTGCTGTACGGATTACGCGCGATGTCGAGGAACGTACGGAACGAGCGGTCCGCGTCCAGCTCCGGGGATTTCAGCGCTTCCTTCGTCGACGGCACGTTGTGAATGGCGTTGGCGAACCGCACCACCTGTTTCGTGTCCGCGGTCAGGAACTTCACCAGTTCCCACGCGGCGTTCTGGTGCCGGCTGCTGTGCGAGATCCCCACGACCGTCCCGGTCAGGAATCCGCGGCCGTACGTCTCCGGCCGGTCGTCCGGCACCGGCAGCGGCGCCGTACCCCACCGGAAGTCCGCCTTCGCCTCGTCCAGCATCAGCCCGCGCCACTCGCCGTCCAGATGCATCGCCACCTTCCCGGTGAGAAAGGCGTTCTGCGAGGACATCTCGTCGCCGAACGTCGTACGGAACTTCTCCAGCGGGGCGTATCCGCCCTGCGCCGTCATCAGCTCGCCGGTCGTCCGGAAGAACTCCGGAACCGTCTTCTCCTTCGCCAGCCGGGCATTCCCCTTGCTGTCGAAATACCGCGGCCCCCACTGCGCGAAGAGCCGGTCCGGACTGTTCTGGTACATCCGGAAGTTGGGCATGAACCCGACCCGCTCGTACCCGCCGTCCGCCTTCTTCCTGGTCAGCTTCTTCGCGTCCCGCACCAGCTCCGACATGGTCCGCGGCGGCCGCGCGATCCCCGCTTCCTCGAACGCGTCCTTGTTGTAGTACATCCCGTACGCGTCGGCGAGCAGCGGCAGCGCGCACTGCTTTCCCTCGTAACTGCTGTATTCCAGCAGCGTCTTCGGGAACACCTTGTGCTTGTCCAGCCCGGTCTTCTCCATGAACGGGTCGAGATCCGTCCACATCCCCGAATCGCAGTACTGCCCCACATTGTTGGTGGTGAACGACGACACCACGTCGGGTGCGTCGTTTCCGCCGGCCCGCAGCGCCTGATTGGTGGTCTCGTCCGACACGTTCCCGGTCGCCACCACATGGATATTCGGATGCAGTTCCTCGAACCGGCGGAGCGAATCATCGATCGCCTTCACCTCGCCCGGCGCCGACCAGCCGTGCCAGAACTTCAGCGTGACCGGCTTCGTCGGATCGTCCCGGTCGCTGCCGACGCCGGGATTGGCACAGCCGGCGGCCAGCAGCAGGGCGACGGCCGCCGCCGTGCAGCCGACGGCGCGTCTTGGTGAGAACATGACATAACCCTTCTCACGGGTGGGGGAGGGGTACGCGGGGCCGCCGCGTACGGCGCTCGGGCCGCGTTGCTCGGGCGGTGCTACTCGGGCGGTGTTGCTCGGGCCGTGTCGTTCAGGCCGTGTCGAAGACGACGTCCCGCGCCTGGACGAGGGCCGTCCGCAGGGCGCCCGTCAGGATCGGGTCGCCCTCGATGTCACTGATGCGCAGCTGCGGCCGGGGGAGCGCGAGCCCGGTCAGCTCCTCCTCGACCCGCACCCGCAGCCGCTCGCCGCCCGCCTGCGCGACGAGCCCCGACAGCACCACCAGCTCGGGATCGACCACGGCGACCACGGCCGCCAGACCCGTCGCCAGCCGGCGCGCCACCTCGTCCACGACCCGCTGATCCGCGAGCGCCGCACCGCTGTCGGCCGGGTCCAGCCCCAGGTCACGGGCGATGCCGAGGACGGCGGGCTGCCCCACCAGGCTCTGGAAACCACCGCCAGCGTCCGGCGCGGCCGCCGCGTCCGGACCGCCGCGCGCGAGCGGCGCGCCCGGCAGCGGCATGTACCCGATCTCGCCGGCGCCGCCGGTGGCGCCGCGCAGCAGCGTGCCCCCGAGGACGATCGCCGCGCCGACCCCCTCGTCCACCCACACCAGCACGAAGTCGTCGTGGTCCTGCGCGGAGCCTTCGTACTGCTCGGCCAGCGCGGCCAGATTCACGTCGTTCTCGACGACGACGGGCGCGCCCAGCGCGTCCCCCAGCTCCGCGAGCAGCGCCCGCGAGTGCCAGCCGGGCAGGTGCGGGGCGTACCGCAGCTCGCCGGTGCGCGGGTCCAGCGCGCCGGGCGTGCCGATGACGACCCGGTGCAGCGCGCCCCGGTCCAGCCCGGCCTTCTCCAGGGCCCCGTCCACGGCGGCCATGACCACCCGGGCGGTCGGGCTTCCGCCGCCCTGCCCGGCCGCGTCCACGGCGTTGTCCGCGACGCCGTCCACGGTGTCTTCCGTGTCGCTGTCGTCCACGGCGCCTTCCGCGGCGGCCCGCCGCTCGCCGACGACCCGTCCGGTGATGTCCGCGACGACGGCGGTCACGCCGCCGGGGTCCACCGACAGCGCGGCCACGTACGCCGCCGCCGGATTCACCTCGTACAGCTGCGCGCTGGGGCCCGGCCGCCCGGTCACGTTCCCCGTCGTCCGCACCAGCCCGGCCGACTCCAGCCGCCCCAGCAGCTGCGAGGCGGTGGGCTTGGACAGACCGGTCAGCTCGCCGATCCGGGTGCGCGTCAACGGACCCTGCGACACGAGCAGTTCCAGCGCGGCCCGGTCGTTCATCGCCCGCAGCACCCGGGGAGTCCCCGGAGTTCCGCCCGTCCCGCCCATTCCGCCCACCCGCCGTCACCCCGCCCCGGAACCCACCGCCCGGTGGCCGGAAGCTGATCTGTTAGGAAACTTTCCAATCAACTTCCAGGAAGGTAAGTCCTCGTACCGGCCCCGTCAATGGTCCGGACACGAATCGGCCCGCCCCCCGGAAAGGGGAGCGGGCCGACGAGGTGTCCCTGTTCGTGGACGGCTACTTGTTCAGGTTCGGCGGGGGAGTGACCGGGTTGCTGGCCACCGACTGGGGGGAGAGGGGGTTCGCGAAGGCGGACGGGGCGGCGACGGCGGCCGACGGGTCGGCCGCCTCCTCGCCCTCCGCCGGCAGCGGCGCGTTGCCGACGATGCGGATGCCGGCCTCGTCCAGGGCCCGCTTGATGCGCCAGCGCAGCTCCCGCTCGACGGCGAAGGACTTGCCCGGCATCGTCTTGGCGGAGACGGAGATCGTCATGGTGTCGAGCAGGACCTCGCTCAGGCCGAGCACCTCGACCGGCTCCCACAGGCGCTCGTTCCACGGCTCGGACTTCGCCATCGCCTCGCCCGCCTCGGTGATGATCTCCCGCACCCGGTCCAGGTCCTCCGTCGCGCGCAGCTGCACGTCGACGTTGGCGGTGGCCCAGCCCTGGCTGAGGTTGCCGATCCGCTTGACCTCGCCGTTGCGGACGTACCAGATCTCGCCCTCGGCGCCGCGCAGCTTCGTGACCCGCAGCCCGACCTCGATCACCTCACCCGAGGCGACGCCCGCGTCGATGGAGTCGCCGACGCCGTACTGGTCCTCCAGGATCATGAAGACGCCGGAGAGGAAGTCCGTGACGAGGTTGCGCGCGCCGAAGCCGATCGCGACGCCCGCCACACCGGCGCTGGCCAGCAGCGGCGCGAGATTGATCTGCAGTACGGAGAGGACCGTGAGCGCGGCTGTGCCGAGGATCACGAAGGACGCGACGCTGCGGAGCACCGAACCGATGGCTTCGGAGCGCTGCCGGCGGCGTTCGGCGTTGACGAGGAAACCGCCGAGCGGGCCGTTGCGCGCCGCGCCGGCGTTGCGGTTCATCCGGCCTATCAGCTTGGTGATCGCACGGCGGACCAGCGACCGCAGGACCACCGCGATGACCACGATGAGGATGATGCGCAGGCCGGCGTCGAGCCAGCTCTGCCAGTTCTCCTGCACCCAGCCGGCGGCGTCGGTGGCCTTCTCCGTGGCCTCGGATATGGAGGACGGGTCCGGCGCCGGGGCGGCTACCGGAGAAGCGGACCAGAACACAGCAAGGACCTTCCGTACGGGACAGCAGACCCGGGCGGCACGTAACCGCACATCGGGCAGACCAACCACACTAACGGGGCAACGCGGGCAGTCCGCGCCGTTGTTCGAGTAGACCGGGCCGAATTGCTGGGCAGAAAAGAAGTGTGGTCGAAAACACCTCCGACCCGTTACCTGGTCATGGTGGCGCTCCGACCAGGCACCGGGGGACACTGTGGGGAGATCGTCCCGGCGCGAGCCACGCGCCGCCGGCGTACAAGGAGGCACCCGTGCCGCATGTCCTGGTCCTCAACGCGTCGTACGAGCCGCTCGGCGTCGTACCGCTCCGCCGCGCGCTCATCCTCGTCCTCAATGAGAAGGCCGTCAGCCTCGAGGATTCCGGCGCCCTGATGCACAGTGCGACCCGTGCGCTCCCCGCTCCCAGTGTGGTGCGTCTCAAGCGGTTCGTGCGTGTGCCCTTTCGTGGCCCTGTTCCCCTGACCCGCCGTGCGCTCTTCGCCCGTGACGGCGGCCGGTGCGCGTACTGCGGTGGCGTCGCAACCAGCGTCGACCACGTGATCCCGCGCAGCCGCGGAGGGCAGCACACCTGGGAGAACGTCGTGGCCGCATGCCGTCGCTGCAACCACGTCAAGGCCGACCGGCACGTCGCCGAGATCGGGTGGCGGCTGCGGCATCAGCCCGCGCCGCCATCGGGGCTCGCGTGGCGGATCATCGGCACGGGGCATAGGGACCCGCGCTGGCTGCCATACCTGCAGCCGTACGGCGCGGATGATGCGATGGCCCGTATCGACGCGGTTTCCGCGTAGATCCGGGCCATTCACGTTCCCGGAGCGTGATCCCCGCGCCCTTTCAGGGGCGCGGGGAAGCGCGCGACCAGCCACGACGTGGCCGCAGCGGGCCACCGGACGGTCACCCCCGCGGCGGGTGGCCGTGCTCGTTCTCGTCTCTGCGGACGTGGTCGCCGTCGTCGTTCCGACGGCCCTGCTCGTCCCCGCGGTCCTGCTCGCCCCGCCGCCGGTGCTCGTCCCGGCGCTCGTCGTCATGGCCCCGGCGCCCGTCGCCGTCCCGGCGGCGGCCGTCGTCCCCGTGCCCGCGGCCGTCCTCGTGCCCGCGGCCGGCGACCGCATACGCCTCCACGCCCCACAGGGAGTAGCCGAAGCGGGTCGCCCGCTTGTCGCCCTGGATGCGGACGAACCTCGCGTCGGGCGCGTCCATCCGGACGCTCTCGCGGCCGCCCTTGCCGTCACGCACCGTGGCGGCCGTGCGCCAGGTGCGGCCGTCGGGCGAGACCTGGACGCGGTAGCGCGCGGCGTGCGCGTCCTGCCAGTGGAGGACGAGCCGGCCCAGGCGGACCGGGCGGTCCAGGGCGAACTGCAGCCAGGCGTTGTCCTCGGCCGGTGAGGACCAGCGGGTCTTCGGGTCGCCGTCGGTGGCCGCGGAGGCGGGGAAGTCGGCCGTCTCGTCGCCGGAGGAGGTCGCCCGCGCGCCGCGCGCCAGGTCCTTCCCGCCGGCCGGCGGGAACGTACGTACGGTCAGGGTCCGCTCCTCGTCCCCGAAGGAGACCGGGATCTCGTACGTCCCGGAGCGGGCGTTCTCCGGCACGGAGATCCGGAGGCGGGTGGTCGCGGTGCCGCCCCGCGGCGCGGTGAGCCGGTCGGGGGCGTGCACGGCGAAGCCCTTGGGTGCCTTGACGCGGAGCCGTCCGTGCACGTCGGAGGGGCGGCGGGAGAAGACCAGCGCGTCGACGGAGACCGTGCCGCCGGTGTCGGCGGCCACGTCCTTCCGGGAGAGTTCGAGGCCGGCCGGTGCCGTGTCGTCGAACCACGGCGTGAGGGACTTCACCGAGGGCGCCGGGCCGTCCTCGTCCCAGTGCAGCCGGATCGCGTCGGCGCGCAGCCCGTGGGCCGCCGTCTGGGTCCAGCCGGAGGCGGCGAGGCGGCCGATGCGCCGCCAGCCCTTGCCCGGCACGCGCGCCTCCACGGTGGCGCGCGCGGCGTCCCGGGACGGGTCGGTGAGCGCGGTGACCGCGGAGAGCGTACGGGGGCGCGCGAACGGCACGGTCAGGGACGTGGCGTGGGCCGCCTCGTGCGGCGCCGGGGTGTCGGAGGCGGCGCCGGTCCAGGCGTCGGACTCGCGCAGGGCGCGGTCGAGGAAGGGGCCGAGGACGCCCTTGCCGACCGTCGCGGCCCGCTCGCCGATGTCCTTGCGCAGCCCCTCGGCGGACCGCTGGGCCCGCCACGCGGCGGACCCGTCGCCACGGGCCTGGGCGCGCAGCATGTCGACGGCCTCCACCCCGGCCCGGCCGTACCGCGCCAGCTGCTCGGACCAGGGCCGGACCTCGTCGGCGAGGCCGCCGGTCAGGTGGTCGGGGACCTCGCTCATGGTGCGGAACGCCGAGCGGAGCGCGGCGGCCGCCTTGATGTACTCCTCGTCGTCGGCCGTGTCGCCGCCGTTGATCGAGGCGGCGCGGGTCGCCCAGAAGCGGTCGATGAGCGGCCGGAGGTAGCCCGACTCGCCGGTGTGCAGGACGGAGGAGGCGTCGTTGCCCGCGAGGGCGTACAGCGCCGCTCTGGTACGGGCCCGGCGGTCCGCGGCGGCCGTGCCGCCCGCCGCGGGCGCGGCCGGGGCCCCGGCCGGCGCTTCCGTGCCGTCCGTCAGGTCGGCGGCGAGGGCGTCGATGGCCGCCCGCCAGGACTCCCGGGGTCGGTAGTCGCGGGGGTTCCAGGCGTAGTCGGCGGCGGTGAAGAGCGGGATGCGGGAGGCCGTGGGCTGGGCCATCGCGTTGGCGAGGAGCGCCGCGGAGCCGGTGGCGACGGCGGGCTCGCGCCCGGTGTACGGGCCGAGGAAGATCCGGTCCTGCGCGTAGTCGTTGACCGGGTAGTTGTCCATCGTGATCAGGGGGTGCCCGAACGCCTCGCGGGTGGTGGCCAGTTCGCGGCCGGTGATGGTGCGGGGCACGACGCCGACGCCGGTCCAGGCCACCGCCACCCGGTCCGCGAGCGCGCCCGCCAGCGCGTCCCGGTACGCGGTCGAGCCGTCCTGGTAGTACTCCGTGGGCATCAGCGACAGCGGCGCCGAGCCGGGGTGGCGCCCGGCCAGGTGCGCGGCGAGGGCATTGGCCACCTGTGCCTGGGCGCGGGCGGCGGCCTCGGGTCCGGTGCCGAAGGCGTCCTCGTCGGCGTCGCAGTGCCACTCGCTGTAGCTGACGTCCTGGAACTGGAGCTGGAAGTCGCGCACGCCCAGCGCCCACATGGCGTCGACCTTGCGTTTCAGCGCGCGCACGTCCTCGGCGGAGGACATGCACAGCGACTGGCCGGGGGAGACGGCCCAGCCCAGCGTGACGTGGTTGGCGCGGGCCCGCTCGGCCAGCTCGCGGAAGTGGGCCCGCTGCGCGGCGGGGTACGGGTCGCGCCAGCGGGCCTGGCGGTAGGGGTCGTCGCCGGCCGCGTACAGGTAGCGGTTCTGCTTCGTACGGCCCATGAAGTCCAGCTGCGCGAGGCGCTCGGCCTGGGACCAGGGCGCGCCGAAGAAGCCCTCGGTGGTGCCGCGGGCCGCGGTGCCCGGCCAGTCGCGCACGGCGACGGAGGCCAGTTGCCGGCCGCCGGCCGGGCCGTCCGTGACGAGCTGCCGCAGCGTCTGCACGGCGTGGAAGACCCCGTCGGGGCCCGCGCCCTCCATGGCGACGGTGGCGCGGCCCGCGACCTCGCCGACGGCCAGGCGGTAGCCGCCGGACGGCAGATCCGTGCCGCGGGCCGGGGCGTGCAGGGCCCGCAGCGCGTCGGCCGCGTGCTGCCCGCCGACGCGGATCAGCGGCCCGGCGCCGGGCACCGGCGCACCGGGGCGCGCCTCGTGAACCGTGCGCACCCCCGCGCCCCGCAACAGCTTCAGGAGCGCCTCGACGGCGTACGGGTCGGTGTCCTCGGCGGTGACGACCGTGACGGCGGTGCCCAGCGGCACGGCCGTGCCGAGGCTCCGCAGCGACTGGGGGCGGGGCCACACGGCGGGCGGATCCCCCGCGTCGGCGGCCTGATCGGGGGCGCCGACGGGCGGCTCCTCGGGTGCGGCCTGGGCGGCCGGTACACCGCCGAGAAGGCCCCCTATGACGGCGGCGGCCAGCGCTGTCGTGCCTGCCACCCTGGCGCCGGACCCGGCGCCGTTCCGTTTCCTGGCGCCGGCGCCACGGAATCGCACGGCCTCTCCTCGTCCCCGTCGGTCTGCAGCCTCGCCGGCGGGCCGGCTCCGTGTGGTCGGTCGGCGGAGCGGCCGCCATGGGCTGTGAGCCCACCACTCGGGGGTCGAGGTGTCAACGACGGCAACCGAAGTGCCCCCGTTTGCCCTGTGTGACCGCCGAGGCTCCCGGGAGTGGCGGTCCGAGGGAAATGCCGCAGGAGTTTCGCTATGATGTCCATTTAGTCGGGATCTCCTGCGTGAGTGACCGGCCCCGCCGCTAAATCGTTCGCCGGAGCGGGGGTGTGAGGTGGAACACGTTTAGTGACCGGATACGTCTGCGGCGGCATGGATTGGGTAGGGCCCGGTTGTCCTACTCTCGACGAACGGGAGGCCCTCGTGGCTCCGTCCGCTCAGCTTCTTCTCGACGCCCT
The DNA here is from genome assembly GCF_040643545.1 of Streptomyces sp. NPDC047117. Classification (NCBI taxonomy): domain Bacteria; kingdom Bacillati; phylum Actinomycetota; class Actinomycetes; order Kitasatosporales; family Streptomycetaceae; genus Streptomyces; species Streptomyces sp. NPDC047117. Next base: position 93,887 of record NZ_JBEYUN010000025.1, read on the forward strand.
CTCCAAACCGACCGAGCCGGATCTGCTGGCAGGGGTCTCCGACCCGGACTGCGGCTTGGACGGATGCGGCTCGTTCACCTTCTCCGAGCCTCCTTTGACGAGCGAGCCCCCGCTCGCCGACAGCACCCCCCTCACCAGCGAGACCCCGATCGCCGCCGAGCTGCCGCTCACCAGTGAGCCCGCCGCCGCCGGCTACGGCACGGAGTCCATGGAGGTCTGATGGGCCGAGCGCGGCTCGCCCGGCTGCACGGCGTCACCACGTCCTACGAGCCCGCGCCGGGCCGCACCGTCCACGTTCCTGAGGACACGGTCGTCGCCGTACTCGCGGCGCTCGGCATCGATGCCTCCACGCCGGAGGCCGTACGCGCCGCACTGGACGCGTACGACCACGGCCCCGCCCGTGCCCTCCTCCCGCCCACCCTCGTCACCCGTGAGGGCCGCCCGCCCGACCTGGCCGGGCTGCCCGGCGGCACCACGCTGCGCGTGGACACCGAGGACGGGCGGACCCTGGACTGGGGCCTGGTCCCCGGAGGGCGGGCGGCCCCGCTGCCGCCCGGCGTGCACGTGCTGCGCGCCTCCGCCCCCGACGGCTCCGCCGCGCACTCCCACCTCGTCGTCGCACCCGACCGGATGCCCGCCGTGTCCGGTCGCGGGCACGGCTTCATGGTCCAGCTCTACTCCCTGCTCTCCCAAGCCTCCTGGGGCATGGGCGACCTCGGCGACCTGGCCCGGCTTGCCGACTGGTCCGGACGGACCCTCGGCATGGACTTCGTGCAGCTCAACCCGTTGCACGCGGCCGTACCGGGACCGCCCACCGACCCCTCCCCGTACCGCCCCTCCTCGCGCCGCTTCCCCGACCCCGTGCATCTGCGGATCGCGGACGTCCCCGAGTTCGCGCAGCTGTCCGGCGCCGCCAGGCGGCGCGCCGGCGAACTGGCCGGACAGGCCGCCGCGCTCCGCGACGCCGTACTGAAGAACGGCGCGCTGATCGACCGTGACGCGGTCTGGGAGCTGAAGGCGGAGGCGCTGGAGCTGCTGCGCACGGTGCCGCTGAGCGCCGAGCGGCAGGCCGCCCACGACGCCTTCCGCGCCGCCCAGGGCCAGGACCTGGAGGACCACGCCACCTGGTACGCACTGGCCGAGGCGCACGGCCCGGACTGGCGCGCCTGGCCCGACGGCCTGCGCGACCCCCGCTCGGCGCGCACCGAGCGGATGCGGCACGCCCTCGCCGACCGCATCGACTTCCACCGCAGGGCCGCCTGGCTCACCGACGAACAGCTCGCGGCCGCCCAGTACGCGGCGCACGGGGCGGGCATGCGCGTCGGACTGGTCCACGACCTGGCCGTGGGCGTGCACCCCGCCGGGGCCGACACCTGGGCCCGCCAGGACGCCTTCGCGGCCGGCATGTCCGTCGGCGCGCCGCCGGACGCCTTCAACTCCCGGGGCCAGGACTGGGGGCTGCCGCCCTGGCGCCCGGACACGCTCGCGGCGACCGGGTACGCGCCCTTCCGCGCACTGCTGCGCGGCCTGCTGCGGCACGCGGGAGCGCTCCGCATCGACCACGTGATGGGCCTCTTCCGGCTGTGGTGGATCCCGGAGGGCCGGCCGCCGACGGAGGGCACGTACGTCCGGTACGACGCCGAGGCGATGCTCTCCGTGCTGGCGCTGGAGGCCGCGCGGGCCGGCACCACGGTCATCGGCGAGGACCTGGGGACGGTCGAGAACGGGGTGCGCGAGGCCCTGGAGGAGCGCGGCGTCCTCGGGACGTCCGTCCTGTGGTTCGAGCGCGACTGGACCGCCGAGGGGCAGCCGCCGCTGCCGCCGGAGAGCTGGCGCGCGGATTGCCTGGCCACCGCCACCACGCACGACCTGCCCAGCACGGCGGGGCGGCTGACCGGCGAGCACACCGCGCTGCGGCACCGTATCGGCCTGCTGGACGGCTCCCTGGAGGAGGCGCGCGCCGCGGACGCGGCCGAGGTCGCCACCTGGCTGGAGTGGCTCGGCCGGCTGGGGCTGCTGCCGGAGGGTACGGCGACCGGTGACGCGGAGGCGGACGAGCGGGCCGCGGTCGCGGCGCTGCACCGCTTCCTGCTGCGCACCCCGGCGAAAATGGTCGGGGTCTGGCTGCCGGACGCGGTGGGCGACCGGCGGCCGCAGAACCTCCCCGGCACCTGGGACGAGTACCCGAACTGGCGGCTGCCGATCGCCGCGGCGGACGGCCGGCCGATGACGCTGGAGGAGATCGTGGAGTCGCCGCGGCTGCGCGCGCTGCTGGCGGAGTTCGACGCGACGCCGCGGGCGGACATCGGCCGTTAGGGCACCCCGAGCGCGCGGGTCGCTCGGGCGTCCGATACGTTGAGGTACGTGAGCAACAAGGTCAAGAACCACGCCCTGCGCGCCGGAACGATCACCGCCGGTACCGCGCTGCTGCTGCTGATGTCGTCCCCTGCTTTCGCGCTCACCCGCGACGACGGTGACGACCCGGGTCCGGGCCTGAGCGTCGTCGAGACGCTCGGTCTCTACGTCGTGACGCCCATCGTCCTCTTCCTGGTCATCGCCGGCCTGGTCATGCTGGGCGACAAGTCCCGCAAGGCCAAGAAGAGCTGACACCCGGCCTCCAGGCTCACCGGGCACCACGTACTGCACGGCGCCGAACGGTTCGCATGAACCGTTCGGCGCTTTTTGTCATGCCATGAGCCCCTTTTGTCCAGAATTCGCCACCCGATCGGAACGGCGGGTTCTCTTGACGTGGTCCTAACCTACGATGCCGTAACCTACGGTGCCGTAAGGTTTTCCACGTCCCCAGGAGACCCCGCATGACCATCGCCCCCGCCCACCATGACGGAGAGCGCGGCCAGACCGCCTGGAGTGACGCTCAGCTCCTTTACGCGCTCGAAGAGGTCGTCGAGAAGGAGCTGAACCGGCATCTCGGCATAGCCAAGGAATGGATGCCGCACGAGTACGTGCCCTGGAGCGACGGCCGGAACTTCGACGGCGTCATGGGCGGTGAGCCCTGGGCCCCCGAGCAGTCCAAGGTCACCGACATCGGCCGTACGGCGCTGGTCGTCAACCTGCTGACCGAGGACAACCTCCCCAGCTACCACCACGAGATCGCCACCCTCTTCGGGCGGGACGGCGCGTGGGGCACCTGGGTGCACCGCTGGACGGCCGAGGAGGGCCGGCACGGCATCGTCATGCGCGACTATCTGCTGACCAGCCGCGCCGTCGACCCGGTGCAGCTGGAACGCTTCCGCATGGCGCACATGTCGGAGGGGTTCGAGTCCGACAACAACCACAGCATGCTGCACTCCGTGGCGTACGTGGCCTTCCAGGAGCTGGCCACCCGCATCTCGCACCGGAACACCGGACGGCACTCCGGCGACCCGGTCTGCGACCGGATGCTCGCCCGGATCGCCACGGACGAGAACCTGCACATGCTCTTCTACCGCAACCTCCTCTCCGCGGCGTTCGAGCTGGCCCCCGACCAGACCATGAGCGCTGTGCGCGACGTGGTGGTGAACTTCCGGATGCCCGGCCACGGCATGCCCGGCTTCGAGCGGGCCGCGGCCCGGATGGCGATCGGCGGCATCTACAACCTCCGCATCCACCACGACGACGTCATCCAGCCCGTCCTGCGCTTCCTGAAGGTCATGGAGATCGGCGGCCTGGGCCCGGTCGGTCTGCAGGCACAGGAGGAGCTGGGCCTCTTCATGGGCGGCCTCGACGACCAGGCGCGCAAGTTCGACGAGCGGCTGGCGGCCCGGGAGGCCCGCAAGGCGGCACGCAAGGGCTGAGCCCTGCCGTTCGGTGACCTTTCAGCTCTGCTGAAAAGAATCATCGAAAACATTCGATGGACCTGAGGAGTCCTGGGCTGTCACGGTGAATGCCTCCGCGCCGACGAGAGGAAGCCGTGACAGTCCTGGACCAGGGAGAAGCCGTACGCACCGGGGGCACGGCCGGCCCCGCGGGCCCCGCCGCCACCCGCACCGCCACCGCCCGCAGCACCGCCCTCACCGGCCTCGCGCTGGCGCTGACCGCCACCGTCGCGTGGTCCGGCAGCTTCGTCGCGACCCGGGCGCTGCACGACAGCGTGCCGCCCGTGCAGGCCGTCTTCTGGCGCTGGGTGATCGCGCTGCTCGCCGTGGCGCCCCTGACGCTGCGCCAGGTCTGGCGGCAGCGCGCGGTCCTCCGCCGCCACCTGCGCTTCCTGCTCCTGGCCTCGCTGCTCGGCGTCGCCCTCTACAACACCCTGGTCCATCAGGCGGGGCTGACCACGCCGGCCGGCACGATGGGCATGTTCATGGCCGCGTCGCCGACGCTGATGGTGCTCTTCGGGCGGTTCGGTCGCGGCGGCGAGCGGATCGGCGCGCGGCGCGCCGCCGGCATGCTGATCGCGACCGCGGGCGTGCTGACCCTGATCGGCAAGGGCGACCCGACGGCCCTGTTCCGGCTGGACCTGAACGCCGGCAGTCTGTGGATGCTCGCGGCCATGGCCTGCTTCGCCGGGTACAGCGCGCTGGTGCGCCACAAGCCCGCGGAGATCGCCGGCCCGGTCTTCCTGTGCGTGACCTTCGTGCTCGGCACGCTGATGCTGGCCCCCGCGTACGCCGTCAGCCTCGCGGTGCAGGGCGGCTTCACGCCCGGCGCCGACACGGTCGGACCGCTGCTCTACGTCGGGGTCGTCTCCTCCGCCGTGGCCTTCTTCGCCTGGAACAAGGCCATCTCCCTCGTCGGCGCGGCCCGCGCGGGCGCCGTCTACTACCTCCAGCCGGTCTGCGTGGCCCTGCTCGCCCACCTCCTGCTCGGCGAGCACACCGGCCCGGTGCAGATCCTCTGCATGGGTCTGATCCTCGGCGGAGTGGTGCTCGCCGCGGGCGCGCGGCGAAGAGCCGCCCGGTGACCGCATACGCTGCCCGCATGGCCGACTGGGACATCAAGAAGCTGCGGATCCTGCGCACCCTCGGCGAGCTGGGCACGGTGACCGCGACCGCCGAGGCGCTGCACATGACGCCCTCGGCGGTCTCGCAGCAGCTGACCGGGCTCGCCAAGCAGCTCGGGGTGACCCTCCTCCAGGCCCACGGCCGCCGGGTCCGGCTGACCGACGCGGCCCACCTCGTCCTCCGCCACGCCGACGCGGTCTTCGCACAGCTGGAGCGGGCGGACGCGGAGCTGCTCGGCTACCTCCAGGGCGAGGTCGGCGAGGTACAGGTCGGCGCGTTCTCCACCGCCATCCCGGCGCTGGTGGTGCCCGCCGTCGAGCGGCTGCGCAAGACCCACCCGGGCCTGGTGGTCCGGGTACGGGAGGCCGAAGCGGCCGAGGCGTACGAGCTGCTGTCGGAAGGCAGCGTGGACCTCGCGCTCTCCCTCGCGGCGCACGCGCCCACGCCCCGCGACCCCAAGTTCGCCCGGCTCTCGCTGCTCGCCGACCCGCTGGACGTGGCCCTGCCCGCCGGGCACCCGCTGGCCGCCGAGCCCGGACTGCGGCTGGCCGACCTCGCGGGCGAGCCCTGGATCTTCGGCCGGAGCGGGCCGTGGTCCGAGATCACCACCACGGTCTGCGAGAACGCCGGCTTCGTACCGGAGCAGGCGCACGCGGCGGCCGACTGGGCGGCGATCCTGTCGATGGTCGCGGCCGGGATGGGGGTGGCGCTCGTCCCGCGGATGGCGATGCGCCCGGAGCGGGGCGGCGCGGGCGTCGCCGTCCGCGTCCTCCACGCCGACCAGCCCCGCCGCCACGTGGTCGCCGCCGTCCGCCGGGGCGCGGAGGACGCCCCCGGCATGTCCCGCGCCCTGGCCGCCCTCCACCAGGCGGCGGCGGAGTTGTCGGATCAGTAGGCGGAGGCCTTGGGGGAGCGGACGGGGAGCAGACCTTTCAAGTTTGCTTCACGTCCACTGCAGAAACTTTCGATAGACCTGCCCGAACGGCTCTGCGAAGGTCGATGGTGTGAACACGCACTACGTGCGGTGAGCACACCTCACCCCCGGACGACGAAGGGCAGAGATGACCACCACCCCGGCCGCCTCCTCCACTGATCCGCACGCCAACGACGCCGCCCCGTACGGCGGTGGCGACCCCTACGCCGACTACCGCGGCGGGGACTTCGCCTTCACCTCGCTCGTCGACCTCGCCGACCGCCGCTTCGGTGCCGGTGTGATCGCCGCGAACGACGAGTTCTTCGCCGAGCGCGAGAACCTGCTGAAGCCGGACCGCGCGGTGTTCGACCCGGAGCACTTCGGGCACAAGGGCAAGATCATGGACGGCTGGGAGACCCGGCGCCGCCGCGGCGCCGACGGTGACCACCCCTTCCCGACCGACGAGGAGCACGACTGGGCGCTGATCCGCCTCGCCGTGCCCGGCGTGATCCGCGGCGTCGTCGTCGACACCGCCCACTTCCGCGGCAACTACCCGCAGCAGGTCACCGTCGAGGCCACCTCCGTACCGGGCAGCCCCAGCCCGGAGCAGCTGCTCGCCGACGACGTGAAGTGGGAGGAGATCGTCCCCCGCACGCCGGTACGCGGCCACGCCGCCAACGGCTTCGAGGTCACCGCCGAGCGCCGCTTCACGCACCTCCGCCTCAAGCAGCACCCCGACGGCGGCATAGCCCGCTTCCGGGTGTACGGCGAGGTCGTCGCCGACCCCGAGTGGCTGGAGCTGCTCGGCACCGTCGACCTGGCCTCCGTCCTGAACGGCGGCGCGGTCGAGGACGCCTCGGACCGCTTCTACTCCTCGCCCACCCAGATCATCCAGCCCGACCTGTCCCGCAAGATGGACGACGGCTGGGAGAACCGCCGCCGCCGGGTCAAGGGCACCAACGACTGGGTCCGCTTCCGCCTCGCCGCGCAGGGCGAGATCCGCGCGATCGAGATCGACACGGCGTACCTCAAGGGCAACTCCGCCGGGTGGGCGGCGCTGTACGGCTGTGACGGCACGCCGGAGGACGAGTCCTCCTGGTTCGAGATCCTGCCGAAGACGAAGCTCCAGCCGGACACCCCGCACCGGTTCGCGCTGCCGGCCGCGGTGACCGCCACCCACGTACGGCTCGACGTCTTCCCCGACGGCGGCCTCGCCCGGATGCGCGTGCACGGCAGCCTCACCGAGGACGGCCGCGCCGCGCTGCGCCGCCGGTTCGACGAACTGAACGGCTGACGGGGCGGCCTACGGCCGCGGTTCATCGACTCGTCCGGCGGACGGCTGCGGATGGCTGCGCCGACGCCGGGCGGTACCACCACACCGAGGCTGGGGGGCAGCATCCGCTCGCTGCGGACCGTCCCGCCGTCTCGGTTGCTCGCGCCCACGCGGCGGAGCCGCATATCGACACTTCCCCGCGCCCCTTAAGGGGCGCGGGGAACTGCGCGCTCAGCGCCGACGGCGCCGCAGCCGGGCACGGCGGGGGAGGGGCACCCCCAGCGTCGACTCGGCGCCGCCGTCAGGCGGCTGCGGCGTCCGCCGCCCGGGCCTTCAATGCCCGCTCGATGCCCGCCCGGGACTCCGTCACCAGGCGGCGCAGGGCGGCGCTCGGCTCGGCCGTGGCCAGCCAGGCGTCCGTGGCCTCCAGGGTTTCCGGCGCGACCTGGAGCGCGGGGTAGAGGCCCACGGCGATCTGCTGCGCCATCTCGTGGCTGCGCGCCTCCCACACGCTCTTCAGCGCGTCGAAGTACTTCCCGGTGTACGGGGCCAGCAGCTCGCGCTGGTCGGTCTGGACGAAGCCGCCGATGACGGCCTCCTGCACGGCGTTCGGCAGCTTGTCCGTCTCCACGACCGATGCCCACGCCTCGGCCTTGGCCTCCGCCGTCGGACGGGCCGCGCGGGCCGTCGCGGCGTACCGCTCGCCCGCCGAGGTCCGGTCCCGCTCCAGCTCCGCCGCGATGGCCTTCTCGTCCGCGCGGCCGGTGGCGGCCAGCCGCTGCAGCAGCGCCCAGCGCAGCTCGGTGTCGACGGCGAGGCCGGTGATCTCCTCCGTGCCGTCCAGCAGGTTCTGGAGCAGGTCCAGCTGTGCGTCCGTACGGGCCGTGGCGGCGAACGCGCGGGCCCACGCGAGCTGGTGGTCGCTGCCGGACTCGGCGGCCCGCAGCTGCTTGAGGCAGGCGTCGGTCCAGTTCGCGAGGCCGGTCTCGCGCCACTCCGGCGCGGCGTACAGCTCCAGCGCCAGCTTCACCTGCCGCTGGAGGGACTGGACCACGCCGATGTCGGACTCCTTGCCGATGTTGGCGAGGATCAGCTCCAGGTAGTCGCGGGTGGCCAGCTCGCCGTCGCGGGTCATGTCCCAGGCCGAGGCCCAGCACAGCGCGCGCGGCAGCGACTCGGAGAAGTCACCGAGGTGCGCGGTGACGGTCTTGAGGGACTCCTCGTCCAGGCGCACCTTGGCGTAGGAGAGGTCGTCCTCGTTGAGCAGGATGACGGCCGGGCGCGGGGTGTTCGCGGGGAACGGCACCTCGGTGCGCTCGCCGTCCACGTCCAGCTCGATCCGGTCGGAGCGGACCAGCCGGCCGTCCTTGAGGTCGTAGCAGCCGACGGCGATGCGGTGCGGGCGCAGGACGGGCTCGCCGGTCGCGCCCTCGGGCAGCGCGGGCGCCTCCTGCAGGATGGCGAGGGAGGTGACGTTGCCCGCCGCGTCCGTCTCGATCTCCGGGCGGAGGACGTTGATGCCGGCCGTCTGGAGCCACTTCTTCGACCAGGTCTTCAGGTCGCGCCCGGAGGTCTCCTCCAGCGCGCCGAGCAGGTCCGAGAGCCGGGTGTTCCCGTACGCGTGCGCCTTGAAGTACTGCTGCACGCCCCGGAAGAACTCGTCCATGCCGACGTACGCCACGAGCTGCTTCAGCACGCTGGCGCCCTTGGCGTACGTGATGCCGTCGAAGTTGACGAGGACGTCGTCCAGGTCGCGGATCTCGGCCATGATCGGGTGCGTCGACGGCAGCTGGTCCTGCCGGTACGCCCAGGTCTTCATGGAGTTCGCGAAGGTGGTCCAGGAGTGCGGCCACTTGCTGCCCGGGGCGTACGCCTGGCAGGCGATGGACGTGTACGTGGCGAACGACTCGTTCAGCCACAGGTCGTTCCACCACTCCATGGTCACGAGGTCGCCGAACCACATGTGGGCCAGCTCGTGCAGGATGGTCTCCGCCCGCACCTCGTACGCCGCGTCGGTCACCTTGGACCGGAAGACGTACTGGTCGCGGATGGTCACCGCGCCGGCGTTCTCCATCGCGCCGGCGTTGAACTCCGGCACGAAGAGCTGGTCGTACTTGGCGAACGGGTACGCGTAGTCGAACTTCTCCTGGAACCAGTCGAAGCCCTGCCGGGTGACCGCGAAGATCTCCTCGGCGTCCAGGAACTCGGCGAGGGAGGGCCGGCAGTAGATGCCCAGCGGGACCCGCACCCCGTCCTTCTCGTAGCTGCTGTGCACGGAGTGGTACGGGCCCACGATCAGGGCCGTGATGTAGCTGGAGATCCGCGGCGTGGGCTCGAACGCCCATACTCCCCCGGACTTCGTCTGGGGGGACCCCCAGTCCGCCGGCTCCGGGGTCGGGGAGTTGGACACCACGGTCCAGCCCTCCGGCGCCTTCACGGTGAACCGGAAGGTGGCCTTGAGGTCCGGCTGCTCGAAGGACGCGAACACCCGCCGCGCGTCCGGCACCTCGAACTGGGTGTAGAGGTAGGCCTGCTGGTCCACGGGGTCGACGAACCGGTGCAGCCCCTCACCGGTATTGGTGTAGGCGCAGTCGGCCACGACCTTCAGCTCGTTGCGCCCGGCCGGCAGCCCCGCCAGCGCGATCCGCGAGTCCTGGAAGACCGCGGCGGCGTCCAGCGCCGCTCCGTTCAGCACCACCTCGTGCACGGCAGGCGCCACCAGGTCGATGAACGAATCCGCACCGTCCTCGGCCACGTCGAAGCGCACCGTGGTCTCGGACCGGAACACGCCCCCCTCCTGCGCGCCGCTCAGATCCAGATCGATCTCGTACGCGTCCACGGTCAGCAGGCGCGCCCGCTCCTGCGCCTCTTCACGGGTCAGATTCGTGCCAGGCACGCGGTCATCTCCTCGGTGTAGATCCTTCGTATGCGACGTTTCCGTCATCCTTCCACGGTGACCTGTGCCCGGGCCTCCCGGTTCTCGGCGAGCGTCACGTCCGATTGCCGCCGGAAGCCCGGGGGCGTTGCGCGCAGGCTGGGGGCATGACCAGGTATCTGCCGCGTCCCGTCGACGCCATCGCGCTGAAGGAACTTCGTACCGCTGACGACGCCGGGAAGGCGATGCGGGCGTTCACGGCCGCCGGGGAGGGGGCGCCGGTGGACGCTGTCGAGAGTCCGTTGCGGTGCTGTCTGCGGCCCGTTCGGGCCGGGGAGCGGGTCGCGCTCGTGTCGTACGCGCCGCTGCGGCGATGGGCCGCGGAGACAGGGGCCGAGCCGGGGGCGTACAACGAGCAGGGGCCGGTGTTCGTGCACGCCGAGGAGTGCGGCGGGCCGGACCCGGATGTCACCGGTTACCCGTTCACCCGTACCGGGGCGCTGCGTGTCCTGCGGCGGTATACCGCGGCCGGGCACATCGCCGGCGGGCGGCTGCTGGAGCTGCCCGAGGACGCCGACGCGGCCCTGGACGCCGCGCTGGACGAGGCCTTCGCAGATCCGGGCACCGCGCTGGTGCACGTACGGGCGGTGGAGTACGGCTGCCTGCACTTCGAGGTGCGCAGGCCGTAGCGCGGGGGAGGGAAGGGCGCGGGGCCCGTACGGACGCGTGTCCGTACGGGCCCCGCGGTGGTGCCGGTGGGGTCAGCCCTTGAGTTCGGCTGCGACCAGTTCCGCGATCTGGACGGCGTTGAGCGCCGCGCCCTTGCGGAGGTTGTCGTTGGAGAGGAAGAGGGACAGGCCGTTGTCGACCGTCTCGTCCTGGCGGATGCGGCCGACGAAGGACGGGTCCTGGCCGGCGGCCTCCAGCGGGGTGGGCACGTCGGAGAGGGCCACGCCCGGCGCACCGCCCAGCAGCTCGGTCGCCCGCTCGGGGCTGATCGGGCGCTCGAAGCGCGCGTTGACCTGGAGGGAGTGGCCGGAGAAGACCGGGACCCGCACGCAGGTGCCGGAGACCTTCAGCTCGGGGATCTCCAGGATCTTGCGGCTCTCGTGGCGGAGCTTCTGCTCCTCGTCGGTCTCGTTCAGGCCGTCGTCCACGATCGAGCCGGCCATCGGCAGTACGTTGAACGCGATCGGGCGGACGTACTTGTCCGGCTCCGGGAACTCCACCGCGGCACCGTCGTGCGTGAGCTTCGTCGCGTCCTGCTCGATCGCCTTGCGGGCCTGCTGGTCCAGCTCGGCCACGCCGGCCAGGCCGGAGCCGGAGACCGCCTGGTAGGTGGAGACGACCAGGGCGGTCAGCCCCGCCTCGTCGTGCAGCGGGCGCAGCACGGGCATGGCGGCCATCGTGGTGCAGTTCGGGTTGGCGATGATGCCCTTGGGGCGGTCCGCGATCGCGTGCGGGTTCACCTCGGAGACCACGAGGGGGACCTCGGGGTCACGCCGCCAGGCGGAGGAGTTGTCGATCACGACCGGGCCGGCCGCCGCGACCTTCGGCGCCAGCTCCTTGGAGGTCGAGCCGCCGGCCGAGAAGAGGACGATGTCCAGGCCCGAGTAGTCGGCCGTCGCCGCGTCCTCGATGGTGATCTCGGTGTCCTGCCACGGGAGCGTACGGCCGGCGGAACGGGCCGAGGCGAACAGGCGCAGCTGCTCCACGGGGAAGTTCCGCTCGGCGAGGATCCCTCGCATCACACCGCCGACCTGGCCGGTGGCTCCGACGATTCCGATCCTCATGGCACTCCTTCTAGGGAACTGGCGACGATTTCCGAAAGGAAACCCTGCTCAGAAGTTTGTCCATCATGCGTGTGACACCCGTCGCCTTGTCCAATCCGTTTCACGGAGTGGGAGTGGGGCACGGACTTTGCCACAGAGGCAAGTAACTACTGAGTCGCTGCTGACCTCCCATAATCTCGCAGTCGAAGACAGTGCGTAGGTCACGACGAGGTGCCGGCACAGGAAACCGTACGTACCGGTACCGAACGGGGCGTCCACGCCCGCAGAAAGGCTGTTGTGACCGCCCCCGCTCCCCTCGCCGACGCCCCGGAGGCCGCTGCCCCGGAGGCCACCGCCCCCGACGCCGTACGCCCCGCCCGCACCGGGCGGACCCTGCGCTCCGCCGCCCCGCCGCGTCCCCGGCCGCTCGTCCTGCTGGCCGCGATGGCCGCGATCGGCCTCGCGCTGCTCCTGCTGGCGGGGACCGGCGCCGTCATCGAGCACCCGGTGCTCATTCCGCCGCTCGCGGCCAGCGCCGCGCTGATAGCCGGCGCGCCGGCGCTGCCGCTCGCCCAGCCGCGGAGCGTCATCGGCGGCCATCTGCTCGCGGCCGGCGTCGGCTTCCTCGTGGTGGCCGTCGCGGGGCCCGGCGTCTGGAGCGCGGTCGTGGCCGGCGCGCTGGCCTTCGGGGCGACGTCCCTGGCCCGTACCCCGCACTCGCCCGCCGTGGCCACATCCGTGATCGTCGGCTTCCAGGGCCCCGACCCGCTGCCCTTTCTCGCCCTGCTGGCCGCGGCCACCGTGATCCTCTCCGGCGTCGGCGTCTGCCTGCACCGCCCGGGCTCCCGGAAGTACCCGGCGTACTGGTGGTGACGCGCGCCCCGGCGTACCGCTGAGGCGGTGCACACCCCCGCGTCCCCCGTGCGCGGTCCGGTACCCCGTGAGGTGAACACGACGTAACGCGCGGCCACCCGGCCCGCGAGCGGTCCGTTGCGGGCCGACCACGCCCCGGCCCGCCCGTGATCCCTGTGCGGAGATCGGCGGCCGCCGTTGTGGTCATGTTCACGCGCAGTCCACCCCCGGTGCGAAACATCCCTGGTGAGGGGGCGGCCGGCCCGCCCCGACACCACCGCGTCCGCACTCGGGGAGTTCGCGCATGTCCCGCACACGGTCCGCCGCCACTCTCGACCGCCGTACCTTCCTCGCCGCCACCGGAGTGGCCGGCGCCGCCGCCGGGGCCGGACTCACCCTCGGGCTGACCGGCCGGACGGCCACCGCCGTCCCCGCCCAGGCCGGACCTCCGCCCTTCGCGCCGCAGCCGGTCGCCGCGCCCGCCGTGCCGCCCGTGCCGTTCCGCCGCGGCACCACCCTCGACTCCGTCGCCACCCCGCGCGGCACCACCGGCTACCGCCGCCTCGGCGACGGCCCCGCCTGGTCCCGCGTCGTCCGTACCGAACTCGCGTCGGCCCGCTCCGGCCGCGACGAGCGGCGGACCACGCTCGCCTCCTTCGTCCAGTTCACCGACCTGCACCTGGTCGACGTGCAGAGCCCGCTGCGGTACGAGTACCTGCGCGCGCAGACCGCGAGCGCCTGGCGGCCGCAGGAGGCGCTGTCGGTGGCCGGCCTGGTCTCGCTCATCGAGCGGGTCAACGCGCTCAAGGGCGGCCCCGCCACCGGCTCGCCGCTCGCGTTCGCCATGACCACCGGCGACAACACCGACAACAACTCCAAGATCGAACTGGACTGGTTCCTCGCCGCGATGAGCGGCGGCCGCATCATCCCCAACACCGGTGACCCGCGGCACTACGAAGGCGTCCAGGACAGCGACCTGAAGCTGTACTGGCAGCCGGACAGCGACCTGCGCGACGCCGACAAGCAGCTCGGGTTCCCGCGGCTGCCCGGCTTCCTGGACGCCGCGATCCGCACCGTGCACAGCCCCGGCCTGGACATCCCCTGGTACACCACCGTCGGCAACCACGACCAGCTGCCCGGCGGCTGCTACGCCCCCGGCGATTCGTACTGGACGGAGATCGCGACCGGCGGCCGGAAGCTGGAGACGCTGCCGGCGGACGAGGCGGAGCGGGTCTGGACGGCGGTGAAGAAGGGCCTGGACCCCACGGGCGCCGACTTCAAGGCCCTGATGAAGGCGAACCGCCGGCACACCCGGCAGGTGACGCCGGACCCGCGGCGGGCGCCCTTCACCCGCGCCGAGTACGTACGGGCCCACCTCGACCCCGCCTACACCGGCAAGGGCCCGCACGGCCACGGCTTCACCGAGGCCAACGTCCACGACGATCAGCTGTACTACAGCTTCCAGGTGTCCGACGACGTGATCGGCATCAGCCTGGACACCACCGACCCCGGCGGCCACTACACCGGCTCGGTCGGCACCGGGCAGCTGCGCTGGCTGGAGCGGCAGCTGAAGGAGCACAAGGACTCCTACGTCCTGATCTTCAGCCACCACACCAGCAAGACCATGGACAACACCCGTCCCGACCCGGCCCGTCCGGACGAGGGGCGGCACGGCGGCGACGAGCTGGTCCGGCTGCTCTCCGGCCACCGCAACGTGCTGGCCTGGATCAACGGCCACAGCCACAAGAACGACATCACCGCGCACGACGGCTTCTGGGAGGTCTCCACCGCGTCCCACATCGACTTCCCGCAGCTCGCGCGGGTGATCGAGGTGGTGGACAACCACGACGGGACGGTCTCGCTCTTCACCACCCTCGTGGAGTCGGCGGCGCCGCACCGCACGGACTTCCACGACTTCTCGCAGACCGGCCTCGCCGCCCTCTACCGGGAGCTCTCCTTCAACGCGCCGGAGGCCCGCACCGATCTCGCCGGGGAGCCGGGGGACCGCAACACCGAACTCCTCCTCAAGCGCGGCTGACCGGGCGCGGGCCCGGCGCGCGGGCCCGGAACGCGCGGGGGCGGGTCCGGCACCGGACCCGCCCCTCCCGCTTCCCGCGAGCGCCGCCGCGGAGCTACTTCGGCAGCACCGCCACGTATGCGCTCGGCTCCCGGTCGACCGCCGCCATGAGGGCGGTCCGCACCACCATCGCCTGCTGCTCGGGGGCCTCCCGCAGCTTCTTCGGCGTCACCTGCACGACCGTGATGCCCAGCCGCTCCAGCCGCTCACGGGTGCGGGTGTGCTCCGGCCACAGCGTCCGGTCGGCGTACTTCGGGGACCGCGCGTCGATCGTCAGCGCCACCGCCTGCACCGGCCAGAAGGCGTCCACGCCGCCGAGGTACGGGCCGCCCGGCAGCCGCAGGTCCACGTTCCACACCGGGTCCGGCAGCCGGTGGTCCCGCACCAGCGCGTACAGCATCCCCTCGGCGAGCGCCCTGCCCTCCGCCAGCAGGCCGTCCACCGCGTCCATCACCTGGGGCTTGCCCAGCAGCCGGGCCCGGCTCAGCTCCCGCACCACCGCGGTGGGATCGCAGTGCCCGCCGCGCACCGCCTCGCTCAGCAGCCGGCGGATGGCGGTCGGCCCGCCGACCGCCTCCAGCGCGGTCATCTCGCTCTCCCCGAACCCCGAACGGGTGGTCTGCGGGCCGGTCAGCCGGGCCACCGCGTCGGCCAGCGCTCTGGGGACCGGGGCCACCGGCAGGCCCGTGACCTCGACCGCGGGCGGCGGCGTCTGGGCCCGGACGATCCGCGCGAAGCCCGCCGAGCGCAGCCGCCGCGAGCGCGGCACCAGCACCTCGATGCGGTCCAGGGACAACAGCGGGGGAGCGGAGGAGAAGCGGTGCAGGGCGAGCGCCGCCAGCCCGGTGATCATCGCCTCGGGCTCGTGCCGGTCGGCGCCGCCCTGCGGCGGTACGGCGGGCTCTCCGTCCGGCCCCGCGGACGCCGCGGGGGTGCGCCGGGCCGCGTACAGCAGGACGGCGTGCAGCCGCTCCTCACTGGTGGGCGGGCCCGGGTGGAGCAGGTGCACCCCCGGCAGGATCTGCTGCCAGGGGCCGCCGGGCCGGCACCGCTCGGCGAGGTCGGACGGCGCGATGCCGTGCTCGCGCAACTGCCGTGCGGTCAGGACGCGGTGCCGTACATCGGAGAGGTGGTGCAACGGGCGGGGAGAGAGCGGGGTGTTGTGGTTCATGTCACCGCCCTTTCCCTCGCCCGAGCCGCCGCCTAACCGCTGTTACCGATCCGTCGACGTTTACGCACAACCGCGTCCTAAAGTACGAGCGTTCGACGGCCGATAAGTGCTGGTCCTCCCCGGGGTTACGGCCTCGCGCCGACCTTTGCGTCACAAGCCTGTGCCCGCAGCGCCCGCGCGAGATCGTCGCGGGACTCCGACACCAGGCGGCGCAGCGCGGGGGCCGCCTCCGGGTGCGCGATGAGCCAGGCGTCGGCCGCGTCCAGCGTCTCCGCGCTGCTCTGCAGCGCAGGGAAGAGGCCCCGGACGACGGCCATCCCGATCTCGATCGACCGCTCCTGCCACACCTTCTGCACGGCGTCGAAGTACCGCGGCGCGTAGGGCGCGAGCAGGGCACGCTGACCCGGCTGGTCGAAGCCCGAAATCGTGGCCTCCACCAGGGCGTTGGAGAGCACGTCGGACTCCACCACGTCCGCCCAGGCACGGGCCTTGACGTCGGCGGACGGCCGGGCCGCCAGGCAGCGGACCTGGTGCCGCTTGCCCGACGCGGTGTCGTCCCGGGCCAGTTCGGCGTCGATGCGCCGCTCGTCGGCGGCGCCGTGCGAGGCCAGCGGCTCCAGGAACGCCCAGCGCAGCTCCTGGTCGACCTCCAGGCCGTCGATCTTCGCGGTGCCTTCCAGCAGGCCGTTCAGCAGCTGGAGGTCGGACTCGGTGGAGGCGACGGAGGCGAAGAAGCGGGCCCAGGTCAGCTGGTGGCCGCTGCCGGGCTCGGCGAGCCGCAGCTCGCGGAGCGCGCCCTGGGCCAGCAGCTGCGCGCCGGCCTGCCGCCACTCGGGGGCCGCGTAGTGGTGCAGCGCGGTACGGGCCTGGGCGTGCAGGGTCTGGAGCACGCCGATGTCGGACTCCCGCCCGGCGAACCGCAGCACGATGTCGAGGTAGTCGCGGGCCGGCATCAGCCCGTCGCGGGTCAGGCCCCACAGCGCGGACCAGCACAGGGCGCGCGCCATCGGGTCGGTGATCTCGCCGAGGTGGCCGCGCAGGGTGGCCAGCGACCGCTCGTCGAAGCGGATCTTGCAGTACGTCAGGTCCTCGTCGTTCACCAGGATCAGGTCGGGGCGCTCGGCCCCCGCCAGCTCCGCCACGACCGTGCGCTGCCCGGAGACGTCCAGCTCGGCGCGGGCGTACCGGACCAGCGCGCCGTCCGCGCCGGCGCGGCGGTACAGGCCGACCGCGACCCGGTGCGGCCGCAGCTCGGGCCGGGCCGGCGTGGCCTCCTGGAGGACGGACAGTTCCGTGATGCGGTCCTGCGCGTCGTAGGTGGCCTGCGGGGTGAGCGCGTTGACGCCGGCCGTCTGCAGCCAGGAGCGGGACCAGGAAGCCAGGTCGCGGCCCGAGGTCTCCTCCAGCGCGGACAGCAGGTCGGCCAGGGTGGTGTTGCCGTACGCGTGCCGCTTGAAGTAGCGCCGCGCGCCGTCCAGGAAGGCGTCCCTGCCCACGTACGCCACCAGCTGCTTCAGGACGGACGCGCCCTTGGCGTAGGTGATCCCGTCGAAGTTGAGCTTGGCGTCCTCCAGGTCCCGGATGTCGGCGGTGATCGGGTGGGTGGAGGGCAGCTGGTCGGCGCGGTACGCCCAGGCCTTGCGGCCGTTGGCGAACGTGATCCAGCCGTCCTTGAAGCGGGTGGCCTCCGCCAGCGACAGCGCGCCCATGAAGTCCGCGAAGGACTCCTTCAGCCACAGGTCGTCCCACCACTCCATGGTGACCAGGTCGCCGAACCACATGTGCGCCATCTCGTGCAGGATGACGTTGGCCCGCCGCTCGTACGACGCCTGGGTGACCTTGCCGCGGAAGATGAACTCCTCGCGGAAGGTGACGCAGCCCGGATTCTCCATGGCGCCGATGTTGTACTCGGGGACGAACGCCTGGTCGTACTTGCCGAAGGGGTACGGGTAGTCGAAGTGGTCGTGGAAGAAGTCCAGACCCTGCTTGGTGACGGTGAAGACGTCGTCGGCGTCGAAGTGCCGGGCCAGCCCCTTGCGGCAGAGCGCGCCGAGCGGGACCTCCAGCTCGGTGCCGTCCTCGAACGTACGCCGGTAGGTGTCGGAGACGTAGTGGTACGGGCCGGCGACGACGGCGGTGATGTACGTGGAGATGGGCTGCGTACGGGCGAAGCGGTGCACGGTGCCGTCGGCGGGGCCCTCCTCGACGCCGTTGCTGAGCACGACCCAGCCCTCGGGCGCGGTCACCTCGAAGGTGAACGGGGCCTTGAGGTCGGGCTGTTCGAAGTTCGCGAAGACCCGGCGGGCGTCGGCCGGCTCGTACTGCGTGTAGAGGTAGACCTCGCCGTCCTCGGGGTCGACGAAGCGGTGCAGGCCCTCGCCGGTGCGGCTGTAGGCGCAGCGCGCGTCCACGACGAGGACGTTCTCCGCGGCCAGGTCGGGCAGAGTGATCCGGGCGCCGTCGAAGACGGTGGCGGGGTCCAGCTCACGGCCGTTCAGCGTCACCCGGGCGACCTCGGGGGCGATGAGGTCGGCGAAGGTGTCGGCGCCCGGTTCCGCGCAGCGGAAGCGGAGGGTCGTGCGGGAGCGGAACGTCCGGGAGGCGTCACCCTGCTCCACCGCGGACCGCAGGTCCAGCGCCACTTCGTACCCGTCGACGGTCAGCAACCGGGCCCGTTCGCGGGCCTCGTCTCGGGACAGGTTTTCACCGGGCACGACGCGACTCCCTCGTCTGTGTCTCGAATATCGAACACTGGGAATCATGGCACGGCACGCCGCGGTTGAACCGGCTACCGACCCGCTCGTAGAGGAGACTCTCGTGTCCGACACCGGTAAGACCCCCGCAGACTTCTGGTTCGACCCGCTGTGCCCGTGGGCCTGGCTGACCTCCCGCTGGATGCTGGAGGTGGAGAAGGTCCGGCCGGTGGAGGTCCGCTGGCACGTGATGAGCCTCGCGGTGCTGAACGAGGACAAGCTCGACGACCTGCCCGAGAAGTACCAGGAGATGATGCGGACCGAGGCGTGGGCCCCGGTGCGGGTCTGCATCGCGGCCGAGGAGAAGTACGGCAGCGAGGTACTCGCCCGGCTCTACACCGCGCTCGGCACCCGCTTCCACAACCAGGGCCTGCCGCGGAACCGCGAGACGATCCTCGCGGCGCTGGAGGACGCGGGCCTGCCCGCCGAGCTGGCGGACGCCGCCGACACCGACGCGCACGACGAGCGGCTGCGCGCCTCGCACAAGGAGGGCATCGACCTGGTCGGCCAGGAGGTCGGCACCCCGGTCATCGCCGTTCCCGGCCCGGAGAGCAGCGTGAGCGAAGCGAACTCTTCTGGGGGTGGAGGTCGGGCGACGGGTGGGCAGATCGCCTTCTTCGGCCCCGTCGTCACCCCGCACCCGAAGGGCGAGGAGGCCGCCAAGCTCTGGGACGGCACCCTGATGGTCGCGTCCATCCCGGGCTTCTACGAGATCAAGCGCACCAGGACGGCAGCCCCCAGCTTCGAGTGAGCCCCGCGCCGCACGTACAGAACCGCCCCCGCGAGTCAGGTCCTCGCGGGGGCGGTTCCGTTATCCGCCCGCCAAGTGAAAGGTGAGAAGACGATCACGAGGCAGGACGCGTGGGGGTACTACGGCCTCACGGGGCCAGCAGCAGGTTGTTCGCGCGCTCCTTCGCGGACGCGTACCGCTTGGCGACGTCCTGCCAGTTGACGACGCGCCACATGGCCTCGATGAAGTCGACCTTCTGGTTCTTGTACTGGAGGTAGAAGGCGTGCTCCCAGGCGTCGAAGACCAGGATCGGGACCGAGCCCTGGCCGACGTTGCCCTGGTGGTCGTAGATCTGCTCGACGATGAGGCGGCCGGTGACCGGCTCGTACGCGAGGACGCCCCAGCCGGAGCCCTGGGTGGTGGCCGACGCCTTGGTCAGCTGGGCCTTGAACTTGTCGAAGGAGCCGAAGCTCTCCGCGATGGCGTCGGCCAGCTCGCCCACGCCGTCCTTGTCCAGGGGCTCGCCGCCGCCGTCGCCGGTCATGTTGTGCCAGTAGATGCTGTGCAGGATGTGGCCGGAGAGGTGGAAGGCCAGGTTCTTCTCCAGGCCGTTGATCGAGCCCCACTGGTCCTTGTCGCGGGCCTCGGCGAGCTGCTCCAGGGTGTCGTTGGCGCCCTTCACGTAGGCCGCGTGGTGCTTGTCGTGGTGCAGCTCGATGATCTCGGGGCTGATGACGGGCGCCAGCGCCGAGTAGTCGTAGGGGAGTTCAGGAAGTGTGTAGGTCGCCATGTACGCCCAGCCTCCAAGCTGCTCAACAGCAGTAGTTGCAATCAATTTGCAAGAGCAGGCTAACAGCAGGTGCGGGGCGAACCCGGGGAAGGGGGGCGGGCCTGGGCCGAAAGACGGAGGCGGGGCGGGACTCCGGTAGGAGTCCCAGTTCGGTAGTGCACACCTCTGAACTCCAGTCCCCGCGGGGTGTATGGGGTA
>NZ_JBEYUN010000026.1:0-88838 GCF_040643545.1 Streptomyces sp. NPDC047117
TGTACCGGGCTCTGTTGATGCGTCTCGTCTTGGGGGAATAGCTGGCTTTAGCGGCGGCGGGGAATGGCTCTTTCTATGGGCCCCGGCACCGAATCGGTGCCGGGGCCCTTCTCATGAGGTGGAGCTCCGGGGGCGGACGGGATGAGCACCACGGCCGCCCCCGGAGGTGAAGGGGCGGGGGTCAGGCGGTGGCCAGCTTTCCCGCGTCGTCGTGCAGCCGCAGTACCTCGGCGGCGAGTGCGGCGGCCGCCTTGTCGGACCGGGAGTTGGCCACGACCAGGGCGTTCCCGGCGAGCGTGTGGGCACGCCGGCGGAGCGAGGGCAGCCGGCCCCGGTCGCCGCCGGACGGCCGGGCGCGCAGCGGGAAGTCGCCGCCGCGCAGCCGGGCGACCTGCTCGGCGAGCCGGTCGGCGGCGTCGTCGAGCGCGTCGGACGGCGTGAGCGCACGCAGCTCGTCGAGGGTGGTCAGCAGAGCGGTCAGATGCCCGGCGAGCCGGATGTCCAGTTCCTCCGCGCGGGAGCGGTGCGGGAAATCCTGCTCGGCCATGGAGTGGACCGACTTGGTGCGGATCGGCTCGTACATGGGATGGCCTCCTGGCAACGTCAGGAGACCATCCTACATTAGACCGAGTCTAAAGTTGTCCCGCGTACAGCAACCGGCTGTGCTCAGTACTGTCCGTAGCCGTCCAGGAAGGTGCCGATGCGGGTGACCGCGTCGGTCAGGTCGTCCTTGTTCGGCAGCGTGACCAGGCGGAAGTGGTCCGGCTCGGGCCAGTTGAAGCCCGTACCGTGCACGATCATGATCTTCTCGGCGCGCAGCAGGTCGAGCACCATCTGCCGGTCGTCCTTGATCTTGTACACCTTCGGGTCCAGCCGCGGGAAGGCGTAGAGGGCGCCCCGGGGCTTCACGCAGCTGACCCCCGGGATCTGCGAGAGCAGGTCGAACGCGGCGTCCCGCTGTTCCAGCAGCCGGCCGCCGGGCAGCACCAGGTCGTTGATCGACTGCCGGCCGCCGAGGGCAGTGGCCACCGCGTGCTGGGCAGGCATGTTGGCGCACAGCCGCATGTTCGCCAGGATCGTCAGCCCCTCGATGTACGAGGTGGCGTGCGCCTTGGGGCCGCAGACCGCCAGCCAGCCGCTGCGGTAGCCGGCCACCCGGTACGCCTTGGACAGGCCGTTGAACGTCAGGGTCAGCAGGTCGGGGGCGAGGGCCGCGAACGGGGTGTGCGTGACGCCGTCGTAGAGGATCTTGTCGTAGATCTCGTCGGCGCAGACGATCAGGTTGTGGCGGCGGGCGATCTCCGCGATGCCGCGCAGCAGCTCGTCGTCGTAGACCGCGCCCGTGGGGTTGTTCGGGTTGATGACGACGATGGCCTTGGTGCGGTCGGTGACCTTCCGCTCGATGTCGGCCAGGTCCGGCATCCAGTCCGCCTGCTCGTCGCAGCGGTAGTGCACGGCCGTACCGCCCGACAGCGACACCGACGCCGTCCACAGCGGGTAGTCGGGGGCCGGGACCAGGACCTCGTCGCCGTCGTCCAGCAGCGCCTGCATCGACATCTGGATCAGCTCGGAGACGCCGTTGCCGAGGTAGATGTCGTCGACGGAGAGGTCGATGCCGCGGGTCTGGTAGTGCTGCATGACCGCGCGGCGCGCGGAGAGCAGGCCCTTGGCGTCGCCGTAGCCGTGCGACGTGCCGACCGTGCGGAGGATGTCCTCCAGGATCTCCGGCGGGCAGTCGAAGCCGAACGCGGCGGGGTTGCCGGTGTTGAGCTTGAGGATGCGATGACCTGCTGCCTCCAGCCGCATCGCCTCCTCAAGAACCGGGCCACGGATCTCGTAGCAGACGTTGGCGAGCTTGGTTGACTGGATCACCTGCATGTCCGCCACCCTACGGGCGTGCGACGCGCCCCGCCTGGTGTTATGGGCCACGCCGGGGGCGGCGGGGGAGCGGGCGCCGGGTGGCGCCCACTGCCCCTCGCTGCACATTCCAAGCCACGCGCGACACCGCACCGATATTTCCCATGTGCTCACCATCGCGTGCTTCGCCATCGAAGCCGCACAACGGAATCCGCAGCGGGCGCGGAGCGGTCCGCCGACGGAATGTGAGCTTCGACATGTCCGCCGGTACGGGGCTCAGTCGCGCGTCGCGGGCGTCCGCCGCACCGACCGTCCCGCCAGGACGTCCGTACGCCTGCCGTCCTCGATCACGAAGCGGCCGTCGATGAGCACGTGCGGGATGCCGACCGGCAGGGTGCGCGGCTCCTCGAAGGTCGAGCCCGCCGCCACCGACTCCGGGTCGAACAGCACCAGGTCCGCGCGGTACCCCTCGCGGACCAGCCCGCGGTCCGGCAGCCGCAGCCGGGCGGCGGCCCGCCCCGTGAGGTGCGCGACGCACTCCTCCAGCGAGAGGATGCCCAGCTCACGGACGTACCGGCCCAGGTACTGGGGGAACGTGCCGTACGCCCGCGGGTGCGGCTTGGCGCCCTGCAGGATGCCGTCGCTGCCGCCCGTGTGCACACGGTGCCGCATGATCTGCCGGACGTTCTCCTCGTGCCCGACGTGCTGGAGGATCGTCGAGCCGAGGCGGTCCTCGATGAGCAGCCGGCGGGCGGTCACCCACGGCTCCTCGCCGCGCTCGGCGGCGCTCTGCGCGACGGTCTTCCCGACGTACGCGTCGAGCTCGGGGTGCGCGACGCCGGAGATCTCGATGGCGTCCCACTCGATGGGGACGCCGTGGCAGCCGTCAGCGCCCTCGACCTCCACCACCTCGCGGATGCGGGCCGCCTCGGCGTCGTCCCGCAGCCGGGCCAGGATCCCCTCGGGCCCGCCCTCGCTCGCCCAGCTCGGCAGCATCGCGACGAGCGTGGTGCAGCCGGGGGTGTACGGGTAGGTGTCGAGGCTGATGTCGGCGCCGGAGTCCAGCGCCTTGTCCAGCAGCGTCAGCAGCTCGGGGGCGCGGCCCTTGTTCACGCCGAAGTTCATGGTGGCGTGCGCGAGGTGCAGCGCGCAGCCCGCCTCGCGCGTGAGGCCGACCATCTCCTCGTACGCCTGGAGCGCGCCCGCGCCGTACGAGCGGTGGTGCGGGCAGTAGTAGCCCTCGTAGCGCGCCACCACCCGGCACAGCTCGGTCAGCTCGGCGTCCGAGGCGTACATGCCGGGGGTGTAGGTGAGGCCGGAGGAGAGGCCGACGGCGCCCTCCTCCAGGCCCTCGGCGACCAGCCGCCGCATGTGGGCCAGTTCGGCGTCGGTGGCGGGCCGGTCGTCCCAGCCCAGCGCCAGCATCCGTACGGTGCCCTGCGGGATCAGGTACGCGGCGTTGACCGCGATGCCGTTGCCGTCGAAGCCGTGGTCCAGCCGGTCCAGGTACTCGCCGACCGAACGCCAGCTGAAGTCGATGTCCGAGCCGTCGCCGTTCCAGCCGGCGATCTGGGCGCGGACCTCGGCGAGGGTCCGGTCGTCGACGGGCGCGTACGACAGCCCGTCCTGGCCGATGACCTCCAGCGTGACGCCCTGCGCGGCCTTCGCCTCGTGCGAGGGGTCACGCAGGAGCGCGAGGTCGCTGTGGGCGTGCATGTCGATGAAGCCCGGCGCCAGCGCCAGGCCGGATCCGTCGACAGTGCGGCGCGCCGTGGGGCGTGCGCCGCCGTCAGGTTCGCGGTGGATCGCGGCAATCCGGCCTCCGTCCAAGGCGACGTCGGCGCGGTACGAAGGGGCGCCGGTGCCGTCGATGACGCGGACGTCGCGGACGACGGTGTCCATGTGGGTTGCCTTTCTTTCGGCCCGGGTCCGGGGCACACGTCCTCCGGACGCGGCGTCCTCGATCGCCGGACGGGCTGGGAGGTGGACGGGCTGTTTCTCGGACCTGTCAGAAGAACGTGCGGACGAAGTCCGAGACCGTGCCGTCGGCCTCGACCAGCGGGATGAGCTGCCACTTGTCGAAGGACGTGCACGGGTGGGACAGGCCCATCCCGATCCAGTCGCCGACCTCCAGCTCGGCGCCGGGCTCGGTGCGTACCCAGGCGTGCTGGTCGGAGAGGCCGGTCACGGCGACGCCGGTGGCAGGCCGTACCGATCCGTCCCGGGCGGACCGGACGACCTGCGCCTCGGGCAGGTCGATGTCGTACGCCGCGTCCCGCTTGCCCGCGTTGGCGAACGCCTGCTCGCCGTTGGGGCGCGAGACGACCTGCGCCCAGAGCCGGAAGGCGGGCTGGAGCGCGCCCTCGTCGGGGTGCCGGTTGAAGGGGGTGAGGTGGCGGTAGTGGCCGTCGTCGTGCGAGACGTACGCACCGGACCGCAGCAGCTTCAGCACCGGGCGGGACAGCTCGGGCACCTCGGCGAAGACCTCGGCGACCGTGTCGAACCACGCGCTGCCGCCCGCGCTCAGCACGATCTCGTCCAGGTCGGCGAAGCGGCCGGCCTTGTCGAAGTCGGTGAGCAGGGCGACGAGCCGGCGCAGCCAGGCCGCGACCCGCTCGGAGTCCGCGTCCGGCACCTCGCCCTCGTACCCCGCGATGCCGACCAGGCGGAGGGTGTCGGCGGCGGCTACGGCGTTGGCCAGGTCCAGGCAGGTGGCCTCGTCCCGTACGCCGGTACGGGCCGCGTCGCCCGCGCCCAGCTCGATGACGACGTCCACCGGGCGGGTGGCGCCGGCCTCGACCAGCGCCGCGTTCATCAGCTCGACGCCGCGCAGCGAGTCGACGTAGCAGATGAAGCGGAAGCCGGGGTCGGCGTCCAGCTCGCCGGCCAGCCAGCGCAGCGCGGCGGCGTCCACCAGCTCGTTGGCGAGGAAGATCCGCTGGATGCCGAAGGCGCGGTAGACCCGGGCCTGGTGCGGGACGGCCGCGGTGATGCCCCAGGCGCCGTGCTCCAGCTGGCGCGCGAAGAGCTGCGGGGACATGGAGGTCTTGCCGTGCGGCGCGAAGGCCAGGCCGTGCCGGGCGGAGTAGGTCTCCATGAGCGCGAGGTTGTGCTCGACCGACTCGGCGGACAGGGCGAGTACCGGGGTGGTGAAGCCGCCGGTGAAGAGGTTGCGGCGCTGGGCCGCCAGGTCGCCGACCGTGAGTCCCTCCGCGTCCGGGGGGAGGGCCTTGAAGCGGTGGTCCACCCGTTCGTCGGCGAGCCGTCCGACTGCGTTGTCGGACCGGGGATCGGCGGCCATGGGATTCTCCTCAAATTTCTTGTTGCAACATCTGCAACGCCCATTGCGCATATCGCTGAATGCTGTCTAGCATCCGATTCATCGTCGGGTCAATGGTGGGAAACAGGGAGCTGAACACGCGCTCCGCACCACCGGGACCCCCAGCACACACCGCGAGGAGCAGGGAAACACCGTGACCACAGTGACCACGCCACCGAACGTCACCACCGACGTCGTCTGCCTGGGCGAGTCCATGGTCACCTTCCTGCCCGCACGCCCCGGCAGGCTCGCCGACGTGCCCTCCTTCGACCGCGCCATCGGCGGCGCCGAGTCCAACGTGGCCTGCGCGCTGGCCGCCATCGGGCACCCCGCGCGCTGGATCTCCCGGGTCGGCACGGACGGCTTCGGCGACCACCTCCTGGAGACCGTCGCCGCGCACGGGGTCGACGTCGGCCACGTCCGGCGCGACCCGCGGCGCCCCACCGGCATCTACTTCCGTACGGCGGGCGAGCGCGCCACCGGCGCGGAGGGGGAGCCGGACGGGCAGCTCGCCGAGGTCGTCTACTACCGCGCCGGCTCCGCCGCCTCGGCCCTCGGCCCGGACCTCGCGGACGAGCGGGCCCTGTGGGACGCCCGCGTCGTCCACGTCACCGGCATCACCGCCGCCCTCTCCGACACCTGCCTCGGCCTCCTGGAGAAGATCACCGAGCGCCGCCCCGGCCGCCCGCTGGTTTCCTTCGACCTCAACTACCGCGTCGGCCTGTGGAAGGACCGCGCCGAGCAGGCCCCCGGCATCCTCCTCGGCCTCGCCCGCGGCTGCGACCTGGTCTTCGTCGGCGAGGACGAGGCCGCGGCAGCCTGGGACGTGCACGGCCCCGCCGCCGTGCGCGAGGCCCTTCCCGAGCCCGGCGTGCTCGTCGTCAAGCAGGGCAGCGAGGGCGCCACGGTGTACGAACGGCAGCCCGACGGCACCGACACCGTGACCTTCGCGCCCGCGCTGAGCGTCGAGGTGGCGGCCCCGGTCGGCGCCGGGGACGCCTTCGCCGCGGGGTTCCTCTCCGCGACCCTGCGCGGCCTGCCGGTCTTCGACCGGATCCGGCACGGCCACCTCATCGCCGCGGCCTCCCTCACCGTCCCCGGCGACCTGGCCACCCCGCCCGCGCGGGAGCTCGCCGACCACCTCGTCGCACTCACCCCGGAGGCCTGGGGGACACTGCGACTCGGCCCCGGATGGACCGAGGACGGGGCCGTGGACGTACGGGTGGAGGTCCCTTCATGAGCCAAACTGTCGATCGCGCGCTGAGCATCCTGCCGTTGCTCGCGCAGGGGCCGGCCAACCTGGAGCAGGTCGCCGACCGGCTGGGCGTGCACAAGTCCACCGCGCTGCGGCTGCTGCGCACCCTCCACGAGCACGGCATGGTCTACCGCCAGGCCGACCAGCGCTACCGCCTGGGCGCCCGGCTCTTCGCCCTCGCCCAGGAGGCCGTCGAGAACCTCGACGTGCGCGACATCGCCCACCCCCACCTCGTCGCGCTCAACGAGAAGGTCGGCCACACCATCCACCTCGCGGTGTACGAGGAGAACGAGGTCCTCTACATCGACAAGGTCGAGAGCCGCTATCCGGTACGGATGTACTCGCGGATCGGCAAGCCCGTCGCGATCACCGTCGCCGCGGTCGCCAAGCTGCTGCTCGCCGACCTCCCCGAGCCGGAGCGGCGCGCCGTCGCCGAGCGGCTCGACTACCCCCAGTACACAGCCCGTTCGACCCCCGACGCCACGGCCTTCCTGGCCGAGCTGGCCAAGGTGCGCGAACAGGGCTGGGCCACCGACCTCGGTGGCCACGAGGAGTCCATCAACTGCATCGGGGCACCCATCCGCGGTGCGGACGGCCGGCTGGTCGCGGCGATGTCGGTCTCGGCACCGAACGTCGTCGTCTCCGCCGAGGAACTCCTCACACTGCTCCCGCTGGTACGCCGTACCGCGGACGCCATCAGCCGGGAGTACTCCGGCAACGGCCCGGTAAGAACCCCGCAGGACCACAAGGAAGCCTGAGAACCACCATGACCGAGAAGATCGCCCTCACCCCGGCCACCCACACCACCCCGCCCGCCAAGTTCTCGCACGGCGTCAAGAAGGGCAACATCCTTCAGGTCGCCGGCCAGGTCGGCTTCCTCCCGGCGGAAGAGGGCAAGGCGCCCACCCCCGCGGGCCCGACCCTGCGCGAGCAGACCCTCCAGACCTTCGCCAACGTCAAGGCGATCCTGGAGGAGGGCGGCGCGTCCTGGGACGACGTCATGATGATGCGCGTCTACCTCACGGACGTCGACCACTTCGCCGAGATGAACGAGATCTACAACGCCTACTTCGAGGAGCAGGGCCTGAAGGAGGCGCCGGCCGCGCGTACGACGGTGTACGTCGGCCTGCCCAAGGGCCTGCTCATCGAGATCGACGCGCTCGCCGTCCTCAGCTGAGCCGCACACTCCTCCCGCTTCCCCACGGAAAGAGGCCCCGGTCCCCTTGCCGTTAGCGCGAGTCCACCCCCCGCACCCGCACGTCCTGCCGCACGGCGCGGTGCCCCGTACCGACGGGGCGCCGTGCCGCGGTCCCCCCTGCCTGGAAACCCCCTGCCTGACAACGGAGTCCTGCCATGTTCCTCGCCGCGGCCCCCACCCCAGCGCCACCACCGCACACCGGCGGTCTGCTCGCCGTCATACCGGGCACAGCCGGTCTGCTCACCGTCGCCGCGCTCGGCATCGTTCTGCTCCTCGTCCTGATCATCAAGGTCAGGCTGCAGCCCTTCGTCGCGCTGCTCTCCGTCTCCATCGTGGTCGGCCTGGCCGCCGGCCTCTCCGTCACCGAACTCTTCGGCACCGTCCAGAAGTCCGACGTCGTCTCGATGATCGAGAGCGGCATGGGCGGCATCCTCGGACACGTCGCGATCATCATCGGCCTCGGCACGATGCTCGGCGCGATACTTGAGGTCTCCGGCGGCGCCGAGGTGCTCAGCGCCCGGCTGCTGCGCCTCTTCGGTGAGAAGCGCGCCCCGCTCGCCATGGGCCTGACCGGCCTCATCTTCGGCATCCCGGTCTTCTTCGACGTGGGCATCTTCGTGCTCGCGCCGATCGTCTACGCCGCCGCCAAGCGCTCCGGCAAGTCGGTCGTCCTCTACGCCATGCCGCTGCTGGCCGGCCTGTCCATGACGCACGCCTTCCTGCCGCCGCACCCGGGCCCGGTCGCCGCCGCCGGCCTGTTCAAGGTCGACCTGGGCTGGATCATCCTGATGGGCCTGATCTGCGGCATCCCCGCCGTGCTGGCCGCCTGGGCGTACTCCGCGTGGATCGGCAAGCGGGTCTTCGTGCCCGTGCCGCAGGACATGGTCGAGGCCGCCGAGGAGGCCAAGGCCGCGGTCGCGGCCGAGAAGGCCGCCGCGGGCGTCGACGCCCACGAGAAGCCCGTGCCGCTGGGCACCGTCCTCGCCATCATCGGCACCCCGCTGATCCTCATCCTGCTCGCGACGTTCTCCTCCATCGGGCTGCAGCCGTCCGCAGGCCGCTCGGTCATCGAGTTCTTCGGCCACCCCTTCGTGGCCCTGACCATCGCGCTGATCCTCGCGTACTACCTGCTCGGCATCCGCCGCGGCTGGTCCCGCAAGTCCCTGGAGACGGTCTCCACCGCGTCCCTGAAGCCGGTCGGCAACATCCTGCTGGTCGTCGGCGCCGGCGGCATCTTCGGCGCCGTCCTCAAGGGCAGCGGTGTCGCGGACGCCCTCTCCGACACCTTCCACGACGTGGGCCTGCCCGTCATCGTGCTGGCCTGGCTGCTGTCCGTCGTGCTCCGTGTCGCCCAGGGCTCCGCCACGGTCGCCATCGTCACCACCGCGGGCATCGTCCTGCCGCTGGTCGAGGCCCAGCACCTCTCCCAGCCGCACCTGGCCCTGGTCATCATGGCCATCTCGGCGGGCTCGATCTTCGCGTCGCACGTGAACGACGGCGGCTTCTGGATGGTCTCCAAGTACTTCGGGATCTCCGAGCGCGACACCCTGAAGACCTGGACGGTCCTGGAGTCCGTGCTCTCCGTCGCGGGCTTCGTGGTGGCCGCGGCAGTCAGTCTGGTCGTCTGACGCCCCATTGCCTTCATCCCCCGGCGCCCGGAGTATGTGCATGACAACACCGGGGGGTGAAACCTCCGGTACGCATACCGGAGAGGACCCCACATGCACAGACCTCTCAGCACCGCTCTCGCCGGCGCCGTACTGGGCGCGGCCGCCCTCGTCGGCGCCGGCGCCGGGCCCGCCGTGGCCGACGCGCATCTGCCCGGCGGCGACGGCAGGCCGGCCACGGCCGAGGTTCAGGTCGAGCTCACGCAGCACAAAGCGGCGCCGCGGGCCGTCGACTTCGCCGGCACCGTGGCGCTCAGCAACTGTTCCGGTTCGGTGGTGCGGCTGCCGAACTCCCAGGACACCGACAAGGCGCTGGTCCTCTCCAACGGCCACTGCCTGGAGTCGGGTATGCCGGGGGCCGGCGAGGTCGTCGTCGACAAGGCGTCCAGCCGCAGCTTCACCCTGCTCAGCTCGACCGGCGCCAACAAGGGCACGGTACGGGCGAGCAAGGTCGCGTACGCGACGATGACGGACACCGACGTCTCGCTGTACGAACTCACCTCCACGTACGCCGACATCCAGCGGAAGTACGGCATCAAGGCGCTCGCGCTGGCCACCGAGCGGCCGGCCCAGGGCGCTTCGATCAAGGTCGTCTCCGGTTACTGGAAGAAGATCTACTCCTGCGGCATCGACGGCTTCGCGCCGACGCTGAAGGAGGGGGAGTGGACCTGGAAGGACTCGGTCCGCTACACCTCCGCCTGCAAGACGATCGGCGGCACCTCGGGCTCCCCGGTGGTCGACACCGCCACCGGCAAGGTCGCGGCGGTCAACAACACGCTCAACGAGGACGGCGCGCGCTGCACGCTGAACAACCCGTGCGAGGTGGACGCGGACGGCAACGTGACCGTCCACTCCGGCATCGGCTACGCCCAGCAGACGTACGGGATACCGAAGTGCTTCGGTACGGGCAACAAGCTCGACCTGAGCCGGGAGGGGTGCACGCTGCCCAAGCCGGCCGGGGAGTGACCGCCCCGCCGTGAGACGGAAAAGGGCCCGCCGCCGGGGAGAGCCGGCGGCGGGCCCGTTCGCGGGCGGTGGGGAGACCCGCGATGTGGGGGGTGGTCCGGGGGAGGCGGACGACTGTCAGAGGCCGTGCACGTGCCCGCCCACCTCGTTCGCGAAGGCGTTGTCGTTCGCCGCGTCCCAGTTGGTCGACCAGGTCATGGCGCCCCGCAGCCCGGGGTAGGTCTTGGACGGCTTGAACGCGCCGCAGCCGGTGCCCTTGGTGAGGCAGTCCAGCGCCGCGTTGACCACGGACGGCTCGACGTATCCGCTGCCGGCCGCCTTCGAGGACGCCGGAACGCCGATGCCGACCTGCGACGGATCCAGGCCGTTCTCCAGTTGGATACAGGCCAGCGAGGTGAGGAAGTCCACCGAGCCCTGGCTGTAGACCTTGCCGTCGCAGCCGTTCATGGAGCCGCTGTTGTAGTACTGCATGTTGACGACCGTGAGGAAGTCCTTGATGGCCAGCGCTGTCTTGAAGTACTCGTTCTGCGGCGACTGCATGTCGACGGTCTGCGGCGCCATGGTGACCACCAGGTCGCCGTGCGCGTCGTGCAGCGACTTCAGCGCCTTGGTCATGTAGGTCGAATTGAGGCCGTTCTCCAGGTCGATGTCGACGCCGTCGAAGCCGTATTCCGACATCAGCTTCCCGACCGAATCCGCAAACTTCTGCGCGGAGGCGTCGTCGGCGACCGAGACCGCGCCCTTCTCGCCGCCGACCGAGATGATCACGGACTTGCCGGCCGCCTGCTTGGCCTTGATGTCCGCCTTGAAGTCGTCCACCGAGCCGTAGCCGAGCGCCGGGTCGAGGGTGAAACCGACCTCGCCCGGCGTACCGGTGGCATCCGCGAACGCGACGGCGATGATGTCGTACGCGTCGGGGACATCCTTGAGCTTCTGGACGGTGGCGCCGTTGTCGAAGTTCTGCCAGTAACCGGTGAGCGCGTGCGCAGGTGGGGCGGCGGCCCGGGCCTCGTCGACGGCGCCCGCCGCGGTCAGTCCCGCGGTCGTCAGCGCGGCGGCGGCAAGACAGCCGAGCAGTCTCTTCGTGAGCGTGAACATTCTTGGACGTGCGCGAACCACAACAGCCTCCGTGGGGGGAAGTCGGGTGTTACGGAGTGCGCGCTCAGGGGCCCCTGCGTGCTGCCGTACAACGTGGTCCAGACCAATGGTTCTGTCAAGAGCCGGACCCGAATGGGGAATTGATAGTGATCACTTCCGGGGGAGGTTTCCGGCGACCGTGCGATGAATTCCGGGCAGTCGATGTGTTCCGCAGTCCATTCCGGTGAGAAGGGGGGAATTCCGGCGATGCGGTGCCGTCGCGAAAGGGGCGTAATGGTGGTGAACGGTGCGGAACGGCTGGGTGCTGACGGGGTGTTGTAGGGGGCTACGGGGCAACTGAGCGCCCTATAGCGCCGGTTGTCGGCAATGTCGCGAAATAGACGGTACGCATCTGCGGATGCACGTGCATTTGCGCGTTCTTTTTCAACGGCCATGGATAGATCGAGGTTGATCGGTAAATGATCTCCAGAATGGCTACCGTGAGAACGCTGCCGTGGCGGCCTCCGGAGCCGGCGAAGTGTTTTCTGACGCCTGGGACGCGGCTAAAGTCTGCGGAAGACAGGACACCGCAGCGAGGGAAGTTGTGGAGCGAGTGACGTGGTGAAACGGGGACACACACATGCCGACCGCGATAGCAGTCACCAGTCCTGATCTGGTGCTCGCGCCCCCCGACCGGATCACGCCCCCGGCGCATGTGCTCGGCCCCCCGGAACGCCAGTCGCTGGACGACGCCCTGTCCCAGATGCACTTCCTCCTGGAGCAGCACGGCCACGTCCTCGTGGTCCACTCCCGCGCGGTGTCCGAGGAGCACGTCCGCCGGCTGCACACCCTCCGCGCCGTCCTGGAGAGCGACCGGATCGCCCTGATCGGCAGCGACTTACCGCCGCTCGGCGTCGGCCTGCTGGTCCGTCAGCTGCGCCAGCTGTCCGTCTGCGACGTCGGCCCCGGCGTCCTGGGCGCCGCGGCCCGGCTGCTCACGTACTACATCCACGCGGGCGCGCTGCTGAACAGCGTGACCCGGCTCGACGCCGTGCCCGTGAGCCTGAAGGCGCACGCCCGGTCATGGGTGCCCGGCTCGCAGTTCGCCGTGCTGGCCCACCCCACCCCGCAGCTGGTCATGCCCGGCGCCGAGGACGTCCGGCTCCCGGGCCCGGAGTTCGCCACCCACATGACGGTGGCCGAGGGCCAGTTCACCTCGGAGTGGCTGCACACCCTGGCCGGCCAGTGGGCCGTACAGGCCGTGCACCAGGCCGAACTGCCCGCGGAATCCGCGCGCTGGTGGGGGACCGGCAGGCTGACCGAGTTCGCGGCCGGCATCGCGGACACGGCCGTACTCGCTCAGCTGGTCGCCTCCGTGCACCGCTTTCCCTGCCCCTGGTGCGGCCTGGAACTCATCGGTGACCGCTGCGCGTTCTGCGCCGCTCCCGTGCTTCCCGCCGAACACCGCAGCCCCTCCGGCACCGCCGCAGCGCGCGGAGCCGGACCGTCCGGCCGGTCGCGGTAGCGGCCACCCGGTGCGGCGGCCACAGTGGGCACATGGACGGATTACTCGGCGACGGCGGCACTCCGCCACCCGGTCACGGACCCACCGCTCCCGCGCCTCCCCTGCGTCATGCCCCGCCCCGCTCACCGTAACCGCCCTGAACGAGGTAGTCCGCAACCATGAACTCACGCCAGCGCCGCGGCATCATCCTGCTGCTCCTGTCGGTCCTGTGCGCATTCGGCGCCTTCGCCGGCGTCCTGTCGGTGATCAGCGACGTGGAGTCCAAGGTGGGCCCCGAGGTCTCCGCCTACGAGCTCAGGACCGACGTCGCCGCGTACAAGACCCTGGAGGCGGGGCAGTTCCGGAAGATCCGGCTGCCCGAGCGCTGGCTGCCCAGAACCGCGGTACGGAACCTCGACGAGGTGGTGGGCCGGATCGCGGTCAACCCGCTGCGCAAGGGCTCGCTGCTGCAGCGCGACATGGTCGCCGACCGGCCGGCCCTCCAGCCCGGCCAGCAGGAGATCGCGATCATGATCGACGCGGCGACCGGTGTGGCCGGCAAGATCACGCCCGGTGCCACGGTCAACATCTACGCCACCTTCGCGGGCAAGGAAGGCGACGCCGACAGCTCCAAGGTCATCGTCAGCAACGCCAAGGTCATCGACGTCGGCCGGCTCACCGCGCTCAAGCCGCGGCCCGGCGAGGCGGCGAACGGGGGCGGCGAGGCGGTGCCGATCACCTTCGCGCTCAAGACCCTCGACGCGCAGCGCGTGGCGTACGCGGAGTCCTTCGCCACCCACGTACGCCTGGCGCTGGTCGCGCCGGGCAGCGACGCCACCATCCCGGACGACCAGCGGGACTACACCCTGGCCGGGGACAAGTGAGGTAACGGATGGTCACACGAATCCTCCCGGCCGTCGGGGACGCCGACGCGGCCCGCTCGGTGACGACGCTGCTGAGCCAGCTGCCGGACGCCGACCCCGGCCGGCCCGTCGCCGACTCGACGCTGCTGCTCGACACCCTCGGGCAGCTCGCCGACGAGTCGGTCGCCGACCTGCCGGAGGTCGTCCTCGTGCACGAGCGCGTCGGCCCGCTGCCGGCGCTGGAGCTGGTGCGCGAGGTGGCCCTGCGCTTCCCCGCGGTCGGCGTGGTCCTGATGACCGCCGACGCCGGGCCCTCGGTGTACTCCGCCGCCATGGACGCCGGCGCGCGCGGCGTCGTCGGGCTGCCCCTCTCCTACGACGAGCTGTCGGCGCGGCTCCAGGCCGCCGCCAACTGGGCCACCGGCGTGCGCCGTCACCTCACCGCCGACCCGACGCTGCCGGCCGGGGCCGGCGGCACGGTCATCACGGTCAGCGGCGCCAAGGGCGGCGTCGGCACCACCACGCTCGCCGTGCAGCTGGCGCTGGCCGCCCGGTCGGTGGGCACGCACGTGGCGCTGGTCGACATGGACCTCCAGAGCGGTGACGTCGGCTCGTACCTGGACGTGCAGTTCCGCCGGTCGATCGCCGACCTGGCCGGGATCAAGGACATCTCGCCGCGGGTCCTCCAGGACGTGGTGATGCACCACGAGACGGGCGTCGGGCTGCTGCTCGCGCCGGGCGAGGGCGAGCGCGGCGAGGAGGTGGACGAGCGGACCACCCGGCAGATCATCAACGCGCTGCGCAGCCGGTACCACGTAGTGATCATCGACTGCGGGTCCCAACTGACCGGCGCGAACGCCGCCGCCATCGAGATGGCGGACGGCGCGGTGCTGGTCGTCACCCCGGACGTGGTCACCGTACGGGCCGCCAAGCGCACCGTACGGATGTGGGACCGCCTCCAGGTGCGCAAGGCCGAGGACACCCTCGCGGTGGTCAACCGGCACAACCGCGGCACGGAGATCCAGCCGCCGCTGGTCCAGCGGATCGTCGGCACCCGGGTGGCCCGTACGGCGGTGCCCGCGGGCTTCAAGGAGCTCCAGCCCGCGGTCGACTCGGGCCGGATGCAGGACCTGGACGACCGCGGCACGGTCAAGCAGGCGATGTGGGCGCTGGCCGGCGAACTGGGCCTGGGCCAAGGGCCGGACGACGGGCCGCCGGGGCACGGCCGGAACAGGCGCGGCCGGTACCGCAACGACCGCGGCTCGATCGGGCTCCGGCGGCGCCGGGGCGGCGCGCCCGCCGCCGGCAGACCGGCAGGGGAGGGCTGACGGATGACGGCCTGGCGGGTACGGGTCGCGCGGCGCGTACGGCGGGCGCGGGAGGACCGGGGACAGGTCGCGGTGGAGTTCCTCGGCATGCTGCCGCTCATCGTGATCACCCTGGTGCTGCTGTGGCAGTGCGCGCTGGTCGGCTTCACGTACACGCTGGCCGGCAACGCCGCCGACGGGGCCGCGCGCGCGGCGGGCTCCGGCGGCCCCGGGGCGTGCGAGCGCGGCGGGACGCAGGACCTGGGGGCGAGCTGGCGGGCCACCGCCGCCGTCCGCTGCAGCGACGCTCCCGGCCTGGTCAAGGCCCGGGTCACGCTGCGGGTACCGGTCCTCTTCCCGGGCTCCGTCGCCTTCCCGTTCGACGTCACCGGCGAGGCCGCCGCCGTACGGGAAGGGGACTGAGCCATGGTGCTGCGCGCGAAGAAGAGGGGCGACCGCGGACAGACCGTGGTCGAGTTCCTCGGCATGCTGCCGGTCCTGATCCTGGTGGGTCTGGCCCTGGTCCAGTTCGGCATCGCGGCGTACGCGATCCAGCAGGCCGGTACGGGGGCGCGGGCGGCGGCCCGGACCGCGGGGCTGGACGAGCCGGAGATCGGCTACGTCCAGGCCGGGAAGGCCGCGATGAGCGCCTGGATCGCGGACGGCGCCGACTTCGTCGAGCGCCCCGCGCCGGACCGGGTGTCCGTCACCGCGAAGGTGACGATCCCCTCGGTCATCCCGTTCGTCGACGGCCTCGCCACCGAGAAGACCGTGACCATGCCGCGTACGAAGGAGTCCGCACCATGAGCCTGAGGGCGCGCATCAACGCTCCCGAGGCCCCCAACGGCCAGCAGGAGGAGAACCACCTCGTCGCCGTCTACCGCGGCAAGCTGCTGGAGGAGATCGACCTCGCGGAGATGTCCTCGCTGGCCGCCGCCGAGCGGCGGGCCCGGCTGGAACGCGTACTGGGCCACATCATCAGCCGCGAGGGCCCGGTCCTCTCCACCCACGAGCGGGCCATGCTCATCCGGCGCGTCGTCGACGAGGCGCTGGGCCTGGGCATCCTCGAACCCCTGCTGGAGGACGCCTCGGTCACCGAGATCATGGTGAACGGGCCCGACCAGATCTTCGTGGAGCGGGCCGGCAAGGTCGAGCTGCTGCCACTGCGCTTCGCCTCCAACGAGCAGCTGATGCAGACCATCGAGCGCATCGTCTCCACCGTCAACCGCCGGGTCGACGAGACCAATCCGATGGTCGACGCGCGGCTGCCCTCCGGCGAGCGGGTCAACGTCGTCATCCCGCCGCTCTCGCTGTCCGGCGCCACGCTCACCATCCGCCGCTTCCCCCGCTCCTACACCCTCCGGGAGATGATCGGCCTCGGCTCGCTGGACGAGCACATGCTGATGCTGCTCTCGGGCCTGGTACGGGCGAAGTTCAACGTCGTCGTCTCCGGCGCCACCGGCTCCGGCAAGACCACGCTGCTCAACGCGCTCTCCGGGCTGATCCCCGAAGGTGAGCGCATCATCACCATCGAGGACTCCGCCGAGCTCCAGCTCCAGCAGACGCACGTCATCACGCTGGAGGCCCGTCCGGCCAACGTCGAGGGCAAGGGCCGGATCACCATCCGCGACCTGGTGCGCAACTCGCTGCGGATGCGCCCCGACCGGATCATCGTCGGCGAGGTGCGCGGCGGTGAGACGCTGGACATGCTCCAGGCGATGTCCACCGGTCACGACGGCTCGCTGGCCACCGTGCACGCCAACAGCGCGGAGGACGCGCTGATGCGGCTCCAGACCCTGGCGTCGATGTCCGAGGTCGAGATCCCGTTCGTGGCGATCAAGGACCAGATCAACAGCGCGCTGGACGTCCTCGTCCAGCTCACCCGGCACGCCGACGGCACCCGGAAGATCAGCGAGATCGCGATCGTGGACTCCCGCGGCCGCGAGGACTACCGCATCGTCTCGGTCGCCAGATTCGTGCC
This sequence comes from Streptomyces sp. NPDC047117, assembly GCF_040643545.1. Lineage (NCBI taxonomy): Bacteria > Bacillati > Actinomycetota > Actinomycetes > Kitasatosporales > Streptomycetaceae > Streptomyces > Streptomyces sp. NPDC047117. The sequence continues at coordinate 16,995 of NZ_JBEYUN010000026.1, forward strand.
GCAGCCGATGGGCCCGGACGGCACGGTGCACGGCGCCTTCGAGTACTACCCGCTGCCCCGCCGGGTCGCCGAACGCCTCTACATGAAGAACGAGCCGCTTCCCGCCGCCTTCGGCGTCGCCGACGACGCCGGACAGCTCGTCGTCCGCAAGGGCGAGTACCCCGCCTGACCCTCCGTCCGCCCCCGCCCCCTCCCGGAGGAACCCCCGCCGCCATGGACAACCTCGCGCTCCTGACGATCGGCGCCACGCTGGTGTGCTGCCTGCTCGCCGTCCTCGGCGTACATGCCGTCGCCTCGGGCCGCGCGCAGCACGCCGCGCTGGTCGACCGGCTCGACCGGGCGGGGCAGCCGCGCGCGCCGGGCCACCGTCGTGCCTTCCACGGCCTGGACCGCAGGCTGCGCCGGACGCGGTTCGGCAAGCGGCTGGAGACCCGGCTCGCCGCCACCGGGCTGGACATCACGCCCGGCGCGTTCTTCGTCGCCATGGTCGCCGCGGTCCTCGGCCTGTGGCTCCTCGCCAGTGTGCTGCTCGCCCCGTTCTTCGGGCCGATCGCCGGCGCCGCGGGGCTGTGGGGGGCGTTCGCGTACCTCGGCTGGCAGCGCCAGAAGCGCACCGAGCGGTTCATCAACCAGCTCCCCGAACTGTCCCGCGTCCTCGCCAACGCCACCCAGGCCGGACTGGCGCTCCGTACCGCGCTGGCCATGGCCGCCGAGGAGCTGGAGGCCCCGGCCGGCGAGGAGCTGGGCAAGGTCGCCGACCAGCTCGCCATCGGCCACTCCGTGGAGGACGCGCTCGGTGCGCTCGCCGAGCGGCTGCCCTCCCGCGAACTGGTCGTCCTGGTCACCACGCTGGTGCTCTCCAACCGGGCCGGCGGCACGGTTGTCAGCTCGCTGCGCAACCTCACCGAGACCCTGGAGGAGCGCAAGGAGACCCGGCGCGAGGTCCGTACTCAGCTGTCGCAGGTCACCGCCACCGGCTACATCGTGCCGCTGATGGGCCTGGGCGCGCTGCTGGTCATGAACAACATCTGGCCCGGCGCGCTGGACAAGATCACCGGCAGTGTCCTGGGCCAGGGCGCGATCCTCGTCGCGCTCGCCCTGTACGCGCTGGGCTTCTTCCTCGTCCGCCGGCTCGGCAAGATCGACGTCTGAGAGGCCGCACCATGGGACTCCTCTTCGCCCTCCTCCTCGGCCTGTCCGTCCTCGGCGCCGTGTACGGCTGGCGGCTGTACCGCTCCGAGGCGAAACTGCCCGGCGACCTCGTGGTCGCCCTGGAGGTCGGCTCCTCCCGCACCGGCGCGGCGCATTCGCTCATCGACCGGCTCGGCATGCGGTACGCGCCGGCCGTGCTGCGCCTGATGGGCCCCAAGCGCGTCGACCGGCTGCGCAAGCGCATCGACATGGCGGGCAACCCCGGCGGGCTCACCGTCGACCGGTACGCGGCGCGCCGCTTCGTCTACGGCGTCACCGGGGCGCTCGGCGCCCTTGCCATGGCCGCCAACGGCCAGGCGATCCTCGCCCTCCTCATGATCGCGTTCGCCGCCTGCTGGGTCGAGGTCTCCCTCTGGGCCGCTATCCGGCAGCGCAAGGAGTCCATCGAGCGCACCCTCCCCGACTTCCTCGACGTCCTCGCCGTCGTGGTCTCCGCCGGGCTCGGCTTCCGCCAGGCCCTGGACCGCACCGCCGAGAAGTACCAGGGCCCCTGGTCCGACGAACTCCGCATCACGCTCCGTCAGATGGACATGGGCGTCAGCCGCCGCCAGGCCTTCGAGGAGCTGCGCAGGCGCAACGACTCCGAGCAGGTCGCCATGTTCGTCACCGCCCTCCAGCAGGGCGAGGAGCTGGGTGCCCCGATCGTCGACACGCTCATCGCCATCGCCAACGACATGCGGCGCACGGACGCCCAGAACGCCCGCCGCAAGGCGGCCCGGGCGGTGCCGAAGGCCACCACCACGATCACCATGGTCATGGTCCCGGCCACCATCCTGCTGATCGGCGCCGGCATGTTCCTGGGATCGGGGCTCCTGGGGTGAGGAGCGGGGCTGTGCGGCGGGACCGGCGGCGCGTGATGTTCCGGCGGGGGGCCGCCGCGCCCATCACCGCCGGCGGCCCGCTGCCGCCGCACGGCCCGGAGGGCACGGCACCGCCGCCCGAGGAGCCGACCCTCCGGCTCCAGCTGAGCGCCCTCCAGGCACTGTGCCGGCAGGTCTTCGGCTTCCGGCTCGCGATGATCGCCCTCGCGGCGCCCTTCGCGATCCTCGGGACCAAGCGCGGCTGGCCCACCGTCCTGATCTGCTCCGCCGTGCTGTTCACCTTCATGGCCTCGTACCTGCTCTTCCGCGACTGGGAACGGTTCGGCCCGCTGCTGCTGCGCCACCCCGTCCTGCTCGCGGTGGACGCCGCCTTCGGCGCCCTGCTGCTCTTCACGGCCTCGCCGGCCAGCCCGCTCAGCTACGTCACGATGTGCACGCCGCTGCTCGCCGGCCTGGCCTACGGCTGGCGCGGCGCGGGCGTCTTCGCGTCCCTCACCGTGTGCATCGTCCTACTGGCGTACGTGGGCGACGCCGACCTCGAAGTGACCCTGGCCGGCTCGACCTTCCTGCCCGGCGTCTGCGTCGTGGCCGGCGCGGCAGGCGTCACCCTCCGCAATCTGATGCTGCGCTTCGGCGCCGCGAGCCAGGCGCTCACCGAGACCCGCTCCCGGCTCGCCGTCCACGAGGCCGTCGAGTCCGAACGCGCCCGGCTCGCCCGCGAGATGCACGACTCGGTCGCCAAGACCCTGCACGGCCTGGCGATGGCCGCCGACGGCCTGGCCGGCTCCGCCGACCGTACGGACCCCACGACCGTCAAGCGCCGGGCGGAACTGGTCTCCCGCGCCGCCCGCCGGGCCGCGGCCGAATCCCGCGAACTCCTCTCCGACCTGCGGCGCGAGACCGGCCTGTGCGGCGGCGTCGACGTCGCGGGGGAACTCTCCGCCAAGGTCGCCGACTTCGCCCGGCGCGCCGACATCCCCGCCCGCTACCGCCCGCTCGGCGACGGCCCCGCGCCCCAGGTCCCGCACGCCATCGCCCGCCAGCTCCTCACCATCGCCACCGAGGCCATGGACAACGCCCGCCGGCACGCGGCCCCCAGCCGCCTGGACGTCGCGGCGGGCGTGGTCGAGAGCAGCCTCCGCATCAGCGTGTACGACGACGGCTGCGGCCTGCCGCCCGGTACGACCCTGGACGGCCTGCGCAGGGCCGGCCACTTCGGCCTGGTCGGCATGGTGGAACGGGCGGCCGGTATCGGCGCCCGCATCCGCATCGGCCGCGGCCGCGCCACCCGGGGCACCGAAGTCCGGGTGGAACTGCCGCTGGCGGCGGTGGTGCCGAAGCCCCTCGTACCGCCGTTCGCACCCGCACCCGATCAAACGACCCGTCCCCCCGCCAGGCCGTGAGAGGAGGCCGCGCCATGCCGGAATTCCGTGAGTCGGGCGGAGCGCCCGCCACCGACCCCTTCGCCCTCGTCGGCGACCCCTTCGCCTTCGAGGACCCGTTCGTCTTCGACGCCCCCTCAGCCTTCGACGACCCCTCAGTCTTCGATGATGTCTCAGCCTTCGACGCCTCCTCGGCCTTCGGCGCGGAGGGCGGCGCCCCCTCCTTGCCTGCCGGCCCCTTCGCCGCCGCACCGGCCGACCCCTTCGCCGTGCCCGGCGGCCACGCGCCCGAGCCGGGCCCGCCGCTGCGGGTGGTCGTCGCGGACGACAACCCCGTCGTACGCGCCGGGCTCACCGTCCTGCTCTCCGGGCGCCCCGACATCCAGGTCGTGGCGGAGGCCGCCGACGGCCGGCAGGCGTACGAGGAGGCGCGACTGCACCGCCCCGACGTCATCCTGCTCGACGTCCGCATGCCCGGCGTCGACGGCATCTCGGCCCTGCCCCACCTCGCCCGGCTGGCGCCCGTGATGATGCTGACCTACAGCCGGGAGAGCGACATCGTGCGGGAGTCGCTGCGGCTCGGCGCGGGCGGCTACCTCGTGCACGGCGAATTCACCGCCGACGAACTGGCCGCCGCCGTACGGGACATCACCGCGGGCCGCGCCCGCTTCACCACCACGGCCTGCAACGCCCTCCTGGACCACGTCCGAGCGGCCTCGCCCGCGCCGGACGCCGCGTACGGACCCCTCCCGGAGGGCCTGGGGTCGGCGTACGGAGCGGACGGCGCGGACGAGGCGCGGTACGGAACGGATGAGGCGCGGTACGGAACGGACGATCCGGGCCGCTCGGCGTACGGAACCGGCCAAGGAGCCGGGGGTTCACCTTCCGGCCAACGCCGGGCGGCACCGGAAGAACGCGCTGCTCCTGCAAATGGCAATTCCGGTCAGAATGGCCCCGCGAGTGGGGCAAGTCCGCAGTATTGCGGGGCGTACTCGGTCTCGAATTCATCGCGACCCTCGCAAACCACTTCGCAACCGCAAGCCGGTATGGCACAGTCTGCGACTGGGCCGCACGGCGCGGCCCCTGTGGTCCCCGCACAGCGGGACGGTGGGGACCGTGCCCCGCTGACACCCCGGGGAAACGGTACGGACCGGTTCGGGCTGAGCCATCGCGAGGCGGAGGTGATGGAACTGATCGCGGCAGGCATGACCAACGCGCAGATCGCCGCCACGTGCTTCATCAGCGAGAAGACCGTGAAGAACCACATCAACCGGATCTTCACCAAGCTGCCGGCCACCAGCCGCAGCCAGGCCATCGCCGTCTGGCTCGGCACCGCCCGAGGGGGAACGCAGAGCCATGGCTGAGGGGGGATGGGCCCAGGGCCGGGACCGGGTTTGGGCCCGGATTTGGGCCCTGGAGGGGGTTTGGGCCCGCGATTGGGCCCGGGGGCCCATGCCGGGCGGGGTGGTCCCGGCGTACGTTTCCCGGGACGCCGGCGGTACCGGCCGCGCGGACGCGGCGGCCGTCACGACGGTCGGCGTGAACGCTTGCGCGCGGGCCGGCTGCCGGCCGGCCGAACCCGGAGGGGAACACCACCATGAACCAGCGGATGCTGAAGGCCACGACCGCCACCCAGGTGCACATCGGGTCCTGGCGGGACGCCTGCATCGAGCGGATGTACGGCCGCGAACGCTCGAAGGGGCAGACCGCGGTGGAGTACATCGGCATGATCGTGGTGGTCGTGGCGATCATGGCGGCGATCGCCGGGTTCACGGACATCGGCACCACGATCAAAACAAAGATCAAGGAAGCCATCAGCAGCGTGAAGACCGGCGGCTGACCGATGCCGCGGCGCGGACGCGCCGTGCCTTCGGCGATTCCGGGCAGGCCCTCCCCATCTACATCACGGTGGTGGCGGGCCTGCTTTTTCTTGCCTTCGCCTACTTCGCCGTAGGCCAGGCGGCGGCTTCCAGGAACGGCGCCCAGTCCGCGGCCGACGCGGCGGCCCTCGGGGCCGCACAGGACGCCCGCGAGCAGCTGCGCGACGGCCTGCTCGCCTCCCTCCACGAGCCCGCCGACTGGGCCGTGTTCCTCCGCGGTGAGGTGTACGACGCGGCCCGTGCCTGCGTGGCGGCCGGCAGCTTCGCCGCACACAACGACGCCCAGGTGGCGGGCGGCGGCTGCCGACAACTCGGCGACCAGCGACAGGGTTTCACCGTCCAGGTGCGCACCACCGGCGGCATGGGTGCCTCGGTCATCCCGGGCACCGAGAACGAGCAGTCGGAGGCGAAGGCCACCGCGGTCATCGAGCCGAAGTGCGCGGTGCCGGAGGAGGAGCCGGACGAGGACGGCACCGGTGACCCGGACCCGGCACCCGGCACGGACGACAAGGACAAGGGCAAGGACCGCGACCCCCAGCGCCTGAACCTGATGTGTGACGGCCAGGAGTGGTCCATCGATCCCGACGAACCGGACCCCGCGCGTCCTGACTTCCCGCGCGCCGCGGACCTGTTCGCCGTAAGGCTTGCCGACTGAGCCCGCTCGCGGCTGACGGCGCGAAGACGAGTAGAGGACGAGTTCATGAGTATCTGGCAGATCACCCGGGCGCGACGGACGGTGGCCGCCGCCTCCCTCGCGGCGGCACTCGCCTTGACACTGTCCTCGTGCGGTGAGGACGGGAACCGGAGTGCTAACACTGCCGCCGGCCAGGGCACCGAGGGCGGGAAGGGCGAGGACCGGGCGAAAGAGCCGGAACAGGCGGAGCAGCCGGAACAGCCCGACGACAGCAGGGTGATCGCCACGCTTCAGGGTGCGGACGGGATAAGCCTCGACGTCACCTCGGCGACGCGCGACTCCGGCGGCTTCGTCACGGTCAACGGCGTCATCAAGAACAGCTCCGACTCCGAGTACTTCGGTACGGACTTCTGGACGGGGCCCGAACTGGCCCTGCAGAAGGGCGCGGGCGGCGGTTCACTGGGCGGCGCATCGCTGATCGACAAGGCGGAGAAGAAGCGGTACTACACCCTCCGGGACACCGAGGACCGCCCGCTGACGACACTCGGACTCTCCAGCATCAAGCCCCGCTCCGAGAACCGGGTCTTCATGCAGTTCCCGGCCCCGCCGAAGAGCACCACCGAGGTCGACCTGCAGATCCCCACGTTCCAGTCCGCCTCGCTCGCGCTCACGGACGCGTGACCGATGAGGACGGCATACCGGAAGCGCACTCCCGCGCTCCTGCTCTCCACCGTGCTGGCCACGGGGTTCTCGGCCGCCGCCGCGCCGACAGCGGCCGCCGACGACGTACCACCCCCGGCCCCCTCCGTCTTCATCGGCAAGGTCGACGTCAACGACCCCGACCTCAAGCTCCCCGAAGGGAAGTCGCTCGCCGCGCCCAAGGTGCTGGACATCAAGACGGTCGTCGGGGACGAGCGCGGTACGGAGCAGCGGGAGGACTCCAACTCCGATGTGAAGTTCCAGCTCCAGGCCGAGGTGCTGTTCGGGAAGGACAGCGCGAAGCTGTCGGACGTGGCGAACGACCGGATCCGGCAGATCGCCGAGGAGATCAAGAAGCAGCAGGCCACCAACGTGACCGTGGCCGGTTACACCGACGACCTCGGCTCGTCCGAGCACGGGCTGAAGCTGTCCAAGGAGCGCGCCGACGCCGTGCAGCAGCAGCTGAACGAGGACCTGGACGGCAGCGCCATCACCTTCGAGATACGCGGCTACGGCGAGGACGCGCCCGTCGCGAGCAACGACTCGGAAAACGGGCGCAAGAAGAACCGCCGCGTGGAGGTCTCCTTCCCGCGCGCCGACTGACCGCGGTCACCACCACGCCGCGCCAAGCGGCACGCGGCACGGGCGTCCGTGACGGGCGCCTCGATGTGAAGACGCACCACATATCCCCTGAAGGTGGTGAAGAAGGAGCAGGACGGACTCGACGCGGCCGGGGGGTGGATGACAGCGTGCATCCGGACCGGGCGAGCGCCGGCCTGATGGCTGCCGTACGTGCCGGACGCAACGAACGGCAACATACGGAACACCGGAGTGGAGCTCACATGGCACTGGATCTGACGGTCGGCGGTGTCTGGGGGCCGCGGCAGGAGAGCCCCGACCAGCTCGCCGAGCGCTGGCTGCGTCTCCTGAGGCGGCTGGCGAAGATCGCGCCGGAGGACTTCGCCGGCTGGCGGGCCGAGGCGGTCGGGCAGGCCGAGCAGCTGCCCGAGAACGCCGACGCGGCCTGGTTCACCTCGTACCTGGAGCGTGTCAACCCGCAGGACGACGCCGCCACGATCGGGTACTCCGCCGTCCTGGTCGCGGCGGCCCCCGGCCGGCCCATCATCACCCTCAGCGTCGGCGCGGGCGGGACACCGCAGTTCGCACCGCAGACCGCGGTCATCACCGTGCGCTCCGCCGACCTGAACGATTCGGCCCCGCTGGTCGCCCGGCTCCCCGAGGTGCTCACCGCGATCGTGGAGTCCTGGGACGCGGACTGGGGCGACATCGCCGACGACGACCTCCTCGGCGTGCTGGAGAAGGAGTACGAGCTGGACAACTCCACGCCGCGCTGCGGCCGGGCGGTCTACCTCTCCAGCGGGCGCGGCGCGCTGGTCCCGGAGGACGTACCGGGGCGCCGGTCGGTCACCGAGCACGGCGGCCTGGTCCTCGACCTGAGCCGGCCGGACGGCTCGGCGCCCGACGCCGACCACGTGCTCGCGGTCAACGGCCTGCTCCGCAAGGCCGGCGCGCTGGAGGAGCTGCCGTACCCGATGGACCGCGCGAAGTGGTGAGAGCGGGCCGCGCGACCGTCTGCCGGCACCGGTAGTCCCCGGCGCCGGTGGGCCCCGTCACCGGTCACGTCTCGACCGTCAGGCGGGTGCCAGGGCGCAGACCCCAGGCGGCCATCGCGCCCGCCTCGGCCTCCAGGACGTGCCGGGAGCGCAGCCGGGGGCGGCCCAGCCGGTTCGGCCGCATCGTGTGGACGGCGAGGACGTTCAGCCGGCGGTCCAGGTAGGCGACGTCGATCGCGAAGCGCATGCGGAAGGTGTGCACGCTGCTCGCGGGCGTCAGCAGCAGGGCCCCCTCGACGCCGTCCCGGCCCAGCAGGCCGCGCGTGCGCGCACGGTAGGACGCCGCGATCTCCAGGGGCAGCGGCGCCCGGGGGCCCCCGCCCCCGGCCTCATCCCCGCTCCCGGTCCCGCTCCCGCTCCCGGTCGCGAGCCACAGCCGCCCCCGGCCGTCGTGCCATCCGCCCATCGTGTTCCCTCCCGTACGCCGCGGCCCCCGCCCGGTCGGCCGGGGATGCTACCGGCGCGGTGCGCGATGGCGCGCCGCGTGCGGCCGGTGCGGCCCATGGTTGCCCAGGGTTGGGCCCCAGGGCCCATGACCGGGACGGTTTCTGGCCGTACGTTCGAGGGGTGCATCCGCTCCTGATCGCCCTCGCCGCCGTGTACGGGGCCGCCGCCGGGCTGCTCGTGCCGCGCGCCGCGTACCGGCTCGCCGTCGAGCCCGAGGAGGACCGGCGCACGGCGTGCCCGAACGGCCACCTGATCACCGGCGTGGCGCGCGGCTGGCTGGGCCTCGCCCGCTGTCCGGCCGTGGCGCCCGCCGCGCTCGTCCCCGCCGCCGCCCCTGCCCCCGTCGGCCCCTCGCCCGCCGCCTGCCGCGCCTACGGCCCCGCCCGTACCGCCGCGCCCCTCGTCACCGCGGTGTCCTGCGCGCTGCTGGCCGCGGCCGCCGGGCCCCGCCCGGAGCTGGCGGTCTGGCTGCTGCTCGTGCCGGTCGTGGTGCTGCTCGGGACGGTCGACGCGGCCGTGCACCGGCTGCCGGACGTGCTGACGCTGCCGGCGGCCGGGGCCACCGCCGCGCTCCTCGGGGCCGCCGCCCTGCTGCCCGGCCACGGCGGCAGCTGGACCGGCGCGCTGCTGGGCGGGCTCGGGCTCGCCGGCGGGTATTTCGTGCTCTTCCTGATCCGGCCCGACGGGCTGGGCTTCGGGGACGTGAAGCTGGCCCTGACGCTGGGGACCGCGCTCGGCTGGTACGGCTGGGGCGTGCTCTTCCTCGGCGCCTTCGCCGGCTTCGTGCTGGGGTCGGTCTACGGGATCGGAATGATGATCGTGCGGCGGGTGGGCCGGAAGGCCGCGATGCCGTTCGGCCCCTTCATGGCCCTGGGCACGCTGCTCGGCCTGCTGCTCGGGGCGTACGGCGTGTCCTGACGCTTCCGGACAGCCGTGTGCCGTATGAGCCCTTCCGTGGCAACGGGGGTAATTGCGCGGCGTGAAAAGGGAAGTTGGCCGGGAAGATAGTACATACGGGGGGTATGTGCCCTATGGTCGTTTCCGCACCGCTCGCACGCGATCAGCTGGAAGCGCATCACGCGGGCTGTCCGCCGCCTCCCGAAGGGGGCCGCGGGGCCCGTGGTGACGAGCCACCAGCTGATGTGCGGGTCGTCGACGCGGTGCTGCCCGGCAGGGCAGGACGTGAGGACGTGACGATTGGGGGTCGCGGAGGACCGAGACGGAACGACCGCATGACGACCGGGGGAGTCCGTTACGAGGACCGGGGGTCCGGTGCGACCGGCCGGGAAGTCCGGTCATGCCTCGCGCTCCGGGTGCGCCGCGCCGCGCCCGGAGCGCTTCCCTTTGCGCCGCACGGTGCGCGGCGGCGCCGGCCGGCCGTCAAGTGCGTGACCGCCAGGGCTGTCGCTCCTGCGGGCTACCCGTGCCGGGGCGGCGAGAGGTGTGTCACGCGGGCGGGGCGGCGGGGGTCGCGGGGCGTGGTGCCCTGCCGATCAAGATCGTTGGAGCCGCCGGGCCCGCCATGGAGCGGGTGAAGCGGCGCGAATTCAAGATCATTAAATGAATTCGCGGGCCGCTTCCGTGTCCTCCGAACGCCTTGATCAACTTTGCGACGCGCGGGCTGACCGCCTCTGATGCGCGAAGCACACCCCGCGCGGGGTTATGGTGGGAACCCCCCCTCGGGCCGGTCCGTATCCCCCCCCACGGACCGGCCCGCTTTTTCTTCCCGGGGTCCGGAGCGCCGCCGGTTACCGCCGCGCCCAGATGTTCACGCCGTCCGTCGAGGTGGCGAATTCCTCGATCTCGGCCAGCTCGGCGTCGGTGAGCGCGGGCCCGTCGAGCGCCGCGACGTTCGCCTCCAGCTGCGCCACGCTGCTCGCCCCGATCAGCGCCGAGGTCATCCGCGGGTCCCGCAGCACCCACTGGAGCGCGAGCTGCGCGAGGGACTGGCCGCGGCGCGCGGCGATGTCGTTCAGCCCGCGCAGCCGCCGTACGACGTCCTCGGAGAGCAGATTCGGGTCCAGCGACTTGCCCTGGGAGGCGCGCGAGCCCTCGGGGATGCCGTTCAGGTACTTGTCGGTGAGCATGCCCTGGGCCAGCGGCGCGAAGGAGATGCAGCCCATGCCGGCCGCCTCCAGGGTGTCCAGCAGCCCGTCGTCCTCGGTCCAGCGGTTGATCATGCTGTAAGAGGGCTGGTGGATCAGCGGACGCACACCCATTTCCCGCAGAATGCGGGCCGCCTCGCGGGTCTGCGCGGAGTTGTAGGAGGAAACACCCACATACAGGGCCTTGCCCTGCTGCACCGCGGACGCCAGCGCGCCCATCGTCTCCTCGAGGGGAGTGTCCGGGTCGAATCGGTGCGAGTAGAAGATGTCGACGTAATCGACGCCCATCCGGCCGAGCGACGCATCCAGCGACGAGAGCAGGTATTTCCGGGATCCCCATTCTCCGTACGGACCGGGGTGCATCAGATATCCGGCCTTCGTGGAAAGGATCATTTCGTCCCGGTAGCGCCGGAAGTCCTGCCCGAAGATCTTCCCGAAGTTCAGCTCCGCCGAGCCGGGCGGCGGGCCGTAGTTGTTCGCCAGGTCGAAGTGGGTGATGCCCAGGTCGAAGGCGCGGCGCAGGATCGCGCGCTGCGACGACAGGGTGCGGTCGTCGCCGAAGTTGTGCCAGAGCCCGAGAGAGATCGCGGGGAGTTTCAGCCCGCTGCGGCCGGTGCGGCGGTACTCCATGGAGTCGTACCGGGAATCGTCGGCCAGGTAGCCGGAGGTGCTTGTCATGCTTCACTCCTTATCACGGAGTTGTGACACACCTGATTGGGTCATTGCCACCCCTGAGAAGTAAAGTTGCGGCCTTGAGGCGACGGGGGCGACCGCCAATTGGCACGGAGGGGCTGGACCACACATGCTGCGATCTTCCGGGATGGGTATCCCGTATCCCCCTGTTGTGCGGGAGTTCGTGTACAAGCTGTACGAACGCCGGGTGGAGCGCCGGCTGGACCACTCCCAGGTGCCCAAGCACATCGGCGTCATCCTGGACGGCAACCGCCGCTGGGCCCGCGCCGACGGCCTGACCACCGAGCAGGGGCACCAGGCGGGCGCGGCGAAGATCGAGGAGATGCTCGGCTGGTGCGAGGAGACCGACGTCCAGGTCGTCACCCTGTGGATGCTCTCCACGGACAACCTCGACCGGCCGGAGAAGGAGCTGAAGCCGCTCCTCGGCATCATCGAGAACACCGTGCGGCGGCTGGCGGCCGACGGCCGCTGGCGCGTGCACCACGTCGGCAACCGTGACCTGCTCCCCGCCGGCACCCAGCGGGTGCTGAAGGAGGCCGAGGAGGCCACCGGCGACATCGGCGGCATCGTCGTCAACGTCGCGGTCGGCTACGGCGGCCGGCAGGAGATCGCGGACGCGGTCCGCTCGCTGCTGCTGGACGAGGCCGGACGCGGCGCCTCCGTCGAGGAGATCGCCGACGGCGTCGACGTCGAGAAGATCTCCGAGCACCTCTACACCCGCGGCCAGCCGGACCCGGACCTGGTGATCCGTACGAGCGGCGAGCAGCGGCTGTCCGGCTTCATGCTGTGGCAGAGCGCCCACTCGGAGTACTACTTCTGCGAGGTCTTCTGGCCCGCCTTCCGCAAGGTGGATTTCCTCCGCGCCCTGCGCGACTACGCCTACCGGCACCGGCGGTACGGCGTCTAGGACACCCTCTCGGAGCAGTCGGGGCGGGCCTTTCGGGCCCGGCGACGGGCTGTCAGGGGACGGGCCCGATGCGTCACATGGGCTCAGCGGTTCATCCGTAACCACGAATTCACTGGCCGTGCGACCTGTGCCGGGGCATGCCCGCAGGTGTTCCCGGGAATATCCCTTCCAGGACGGCACCCGAAAAGCCAGGTCCAGTGGGTGCCGCTCGCAGCGGACGGCATGGGGCCGTCCGCCCGGGAGGCCCGTTGCGCACCACGGACGATCGTGCGGACCGCACGTCCGACGCGGAGGGCCGGTGCCCGGCCCGCGCTTCGCGGCCCGAGCCCGGCCCCATCCCCCGCGACGCCGTCGCACCCCGACCTCATCCGAGGGGGTTCGTCCACCCGTGGTGAACAGCAAGCAGCGCCGTGAGGCCGACCGGCGCACCTACGTCCTCGACACCAGCGTCCTGCTGGCGGATCCAGGCGCCATGGCCCGCTTCGAGGAGCACGAAGTCGTGCTCCCGGTAGTGGTCGTCACGGAACTGGAAGCCAAGCGGCACCATCCCGAACTCGGCTACTTCGCCCGGCAGGCGCTCCGCCTCCTGGACGACTACCGCGTACGGTACGGCCGCCTGGACGCCCCCATCCCGATCGGGGAGGTCGGCGGCACACTGAGGGTCGAACTGAACCACTCCGATCCGGGGGTGCTCCCGGCCGGTTACCAGCTCGGGGACAACGACTCGCGCATCCTCGCGGTGGCCCGCAACCTCCAGGCCGAGGGGTACGACGTCACGGTCGTCTCCAAGGACCTGCCGCTGCGCATCAAGGCGTCCTCGGTCGGCCTGCTGGCGGAGGAGTACCGCGCCGAACTGGCGATCACGGACTCCGGCTGGACGGGCATGGCGGAGCTGACGATCACCGCCGAACAGGTCGACGACCTCTTCTCCGTGGAGAGCGCGTACGTCCCGGAGGCCGCCGAGCTCCCCGTCCACACCGGCCTGGTGCTCCAGTCGGACCGTGGCAAGGCGCTCGGGCGGGTCACCGCCGACGGCCGGGTGCGGCTGGTGCGCGGCGACCGGGAGGCGTTCGGCATCCACGGCCGCAGCGCCGAGCAGCGGATCGCGCTGGACCTGCTGCTCGACCAGGAGGTCGGCATCGTCTCGATGGGCGGCCGGGCCGGTACGGGCAAGTCGGCGCTGGCGCTGTGCGCGGGCCTGGAGGCCGTGCTGGAGCGCCGGCAGCACAGAAAGGTGATGGTCTTCCGGCCGCTGTACGCCGTGGGCGGGCAGGAGTTGGGCTACCTGCCGGGCACGGAGGCGGAGAAGATGGGCCCGTGGGCCCAGGCCGTCTTCGACACCCTCACGTCCGTGACCTCCGCCGACGTCATCGAGGAGGTGGTGGGCCGCGGGATGCTGGAGGTGCTGCCGCTCACCCATATCCGCGGCCGGTCGCTGCACGACGCGTTCGTGATCGTCGACGAGGCGCAGTCCCTGGAGCGGAACGTCCTGTTGACCGTTCTGTCCCGAATCGGGGCGAATTCGCGGGTGGTGCTCACCCATGACGTCGCGCAGCGCGACAACCTCAGGGTCGGGCGGTACGACGGTGTGGTCGCCGTCGTGGAGAAGCTGAAGGGGCATCCGCTCTTCGCGCACATCACGCTCAACCGCTCGGAGCGCTCGCCGATCGCCGCCCTGGTGACCGAAATGCTGGAGGACGGCCGCATCTGATCCTGTATAGGGGCCGCGCCCCGAATGAGGCGGTCGGAGGGGTCCGACCCGTTGTGTGACCTGCGCCGTCCGGCGAAGCCAGAGAGCCTAGCCGGGCGGCGTTGGCGCGCGCGGCGATATCCGGAAACTCTGTGGCGTAAACGAGGTGTGAGCTTTCACACCCGGCTCGGAATTGATTCCGTGCGTCCGCTTCGGGCAGAGTCTGGGACCTGTCAGGCCCCGCATACGGCACATCAGCACCCCCAGCGGTGTAGAACCACAGAACTGAAAAGCGTTCGCCGTATGCCGCCCGAGCACCACGCGGACCCCCGAGGGGGACGTACCGGGCCAGTGCCTCCTGTGACCAGCCGACCCCACCAGCACTTCGGGGACGGAGCAATACGGAGGCCAGCGTCAGGGGCACGATTGCGTCCGCGATGGTCACGTCGCGGTCGACGCTGGAAGGAAAACGTGTGAGCCGGATTTCGGTCCGGGGATTCGCCGTGGCCTCCGCCACCGCGGTCACCACAGTCGGCGCCGTTGTCGGCGTCGCGTCCGGCAGCCAGCCGGGCTCGGTCGCCAACACCGAGGCCGCCGCTGCCGACGCGACGATCGCCGACATCCCCGCGGGTCAGCAGGCCCAGGTGGAGACGGCGTCCCTCGTGCAGCAGGCGGATGACCAGTCCACCCAGGCGGATGCCGCCGCCCTGAAGTCCGCGCAGGAGGACGCCCGCAAGGCGGCCGCCAAGAGCGCGCAGGACAAGAAGGACGCGGCCGAGAAGCAGGTCGCTGCCGAAAAGCAGGCGGCGAAGGAGCGCGCGGAGGCGAAGGAGCAGGCCGCCAGCCGCTCCGCCGAGCGCGGCTCTCTCGGTGACATCGCCGTCAAGGCCTCGTACTCGGTCGCCGAGACGCAGGCCATGGCCCGGCAGATGATGCCGTCGGACCAGTTCCAGTGCTTCAGCAACATCGTGGACCACGAGTCCGGCTGGAACTACCGTGCCACCAACGCCTCGTCCGGCGCCTACGGCCTCGTCCAGGCGCTGCCCGGCTCCAAGATGGCCTCGGCCGGCTCCGACTGGCAGACCAACCCGGCGACCCAGATCAAGTGGGGCCTGGGCTACATGAACGACCGCTACGGCAGCCCCTGCGGCGCCTGGTCGTTCTGGCAGGCCAACAGCTGGTACTAGACCGGCTCGCAGCACAGCGACGCGAAACCCCCGACCGGACAAGGGTCGGGGGTTTCGCGCGTCGGGCCCGGGTAACGTCGTTCCGACAGTGACGCGTAACGAGGGGGGAAGAGGAAGCGACATGTCCAGACTGCCTCAGTGGGTCGGCGGTGCGGGTGCCGGCCTGTCGCGGCTGGCCGAGCGCCTCGAAGAACGGCGCCGGCGCACGGAGGCCGCGGCCGCTGACGGTGATCAGCGGCTGGGGCACGGCGCGCGGAACGGTCACCAGGTGCCGCCCATGCCGCTGGAGCCGCCCGTCGTGCCCGGCCGGCCCGTGCCGAGCGGCGACGACGGCCACGCGG
This sequence comes from Streptomyces sp. NPDC047117, assembly GCF_040643545.1. Taxonomy (NCBI): domain Bacteria; kingdom Bacillati; phylum Actinomycetota; class Actinomycetes; order Kitasatosporales; family Streptomycetaceae; genus Streptomyces; species Streptomyces sp. NPDC047117. Next base: position 32,627 of record NZ_JBEYUN010000026.1, read on the forward strand.
AAGCGGCCAACGGGCCCGTGGAGGCGGCCACCGGGCCCGCGGAAGGGCCCTCGGCCGCTTCCCCCGCCCCGGACGTCACAGCAGCCACTTCCGGCGCCACAGCGTCCGCTGACGGCGCCGCCAAGGCCGGCGGGAACGGCAGCACGGCCGACGACGGCCGGTCGCCCGCCGCGTCCGTGCCCGCGCCGCCCGCCTACGCGCCCGCCGTTCAGCGCCGGCCCGAGCCGGTGGACGCGGTGCCGTGGGGGATACGGGTCGCCGCGGAGGCCGGCTGGCGGCTGCTGGTACTGGCCCTCGCCGTGTACGTACTGGCGCGTGCCATCACCAGCATCCAGCTCGTGGTGCTGGCGTTCGTCGCGGCGCTGCTGATCACCGCGCTGCTCCAGCCGACGGTGGCCTGGCTCCGGCACCGGGGGCTGCCGAGGGGGCCCGCGACGGCGATCACGTTCATCGCCGGCTTCGTCATCATGGGCCTGGTCGGCTGGTTCGTGGTCTGGCAGGTCATGGACAACATCGACTCGGTCTCCAGCCGCGTGCAGGACGGCATCAGCGAGCTGAAGGACTGGCTGCTGAAGAGCCCGTTCCATGTGACCGAGGGTCAGATCAACGACATCGCGAAGAACCTCCAGGACGCGATCGGTTCGAACACCGAGGAGATCACCAGCGCCGGTCTGGAAGGCGTCACGGTTGTCATCGAGATGCTCACCGGCATCCTCCTCGCGATGTTCACCACGCTCTTCCTGCTGTACGACGGGCGGCGCATCTGGGAGTGGCTGCTGAAGCTGGTGCCGAGCGCGGCGCGCGGGGGCGTCGCGGGTGCCGGGCCCCGGGCCTGGCGGACACTGACCGCCTATGTGCGGGGCACGGTGATCGTGGCCCTGATCGACGCGATCTTCATCGGCATCGGGCTCTACTTCCTGAACGTGCCGCTGGCCGTGCCGCTCGCGGTCTTCATCTTCCTGTTCGCCTTCATCCCGCTGGTCGGTGCGGTGGTCTCGGGCGCGCTGGCGTGCGTGGTCGCGCTGGTGACCCAGGGCGTGTTCACCGCCCTGATGGTGCTGGTGGTCGTGCTCGCCGTACAGCAGATCGAGGGCCACATCCTGCAGCCCTTCATTCTCGGCCGGGCGGTGCGGGTGCATCCGCTGGCGGTGATCCTCTCGGTCGCCGCGGGCGGCCTGGTCGCGGGCATCGGCGGTGCGGTGGTCGCGGTGCCGCTGGTGGCCGTCACGAATACGGTGGCCACCTACCTCCGGGCATACGCCCACGAACAGGCCCTCCGCACGGCCCCGGCGCCACACGGCGCAACGGCCGCAAGCGTGACGCCGGCGCCCAAGGGGCGCGAGGAACTGCGCGACTAGCCACGACGGTGGTGCACCCGGCCCACCGGCCGGGCCTCCTACGGCGGGATGCCGGGCCGTCGAGGCCGTACACGCGCGAAGGCCCCCGCGGACGCGATGTCCGCGGGGGCCTTCTGGTGCGGGGGCCGGTCGGCCGGCCCGCAGCAACCGGTACTACTCGGCGGCCAGTGCCGCCTCCGCGTCCAGCGTGGCGCCGACCGCCTGCAGGACGGCCGCGATCTTGAAGGCCTCCTGGATCGTCTCGCGCTCCACACCGGCCTTGCGCAGGACCTGCTCGTGCGAGTCCAGGCACATGCCGCAGCCGTTGATGGCCGAGACGGCCAGCGACCACAGCTCGAAGTCGACCTTGTCGACACCGGGGTTGCCGATGACGTTCATGCGCAGGCCGGCCCGCAGGTTGCCGTACTCCGGGTCCGACAGCAGGTGCCGGGTCCGGTAGTAGACGTTGTTCATCGCCATGACGGCGGCGGCGGACTTGGCGGCGGTGTACGCCTCGGCGGAGAGGTTGGCCTTGGCCTCCGGCTCCAGCTCGCGCAGCACCTTCGGCGAGCGCGACGCGATGGCGCAGGCCAGCACGGTGCCCCACAGCTGCTGCTGCGGCAGGTCGCTGTTGCCGATCACCGAACCGAGGTTCAGCTTGAGGTCCTTGGCGTAGTCCGGAACGGCGGACTTCAGGTCATCGAGAGCCATGTGTGTTCAGTCTCCCTTTCACTCGCCCGAGAGCAGCGCGACCGGGTCCAGGGTCTCGTCGCCCTTGCTCCAGTTGCAGGGGCACAGCTCGTCGGTCTGCAGGGCGTCCAGGACCCGCAGGACCTCCTTGGGGTTACGGCCCACGGAGCCGGCGGTGACCATGGTGAACTGGATCTCGTTGTTCTGGTCCACGATGAACACGGCGCGCTGCGCGAAGCCGTCCTCGCCCTCGATGCCCAGGTCACGCATGAGCTCGTGCTTGGAGTCCGCGAGCATCGGGAAGGGCAGGTCGGTCAGGTCCGGGTGGTCCTTGCGCCAAGCGTGGTGCACGAACTCGGAGTCACCGGAGAAGCCCAGGACCTGGGCGTCACGGTCGGCGAACTCCTCGTTCAGCTTGCCGAAGGCCGCGATCTCGGTGGGGCACACGAAGGTGAAGTCCTTGGGCCACGCGAAGACGATCTTCCACTTGCCCTCGTAGGTCTTGTGGTTGATCTGCTCGAACTCCTGGCCCTTCTCCAGCGAGACACAGGCAGTCAGGTCGAACTCGGGGAACTTGTCACCGACAGTGAGCACGCGCACTCCTTGCAGGGTCGGAAATCCCTTTTGGGGCTTTCCTGGGGGTTGGACGCTGTCCACAGTGCCACAGCGGGCATTGATCAGGGAAATAGCTAGACTCGGGGGTGTTGATCGGAGGTGGTTATCAGTGGTCTCGCCCACTACCCCGGCTGCCGGACGTCCCCGGCAGCCCTCGCTCTCGCAGCTCCGCGCCTTCGCCGCGGTCGCTGAGCACCTGCATTTCCGGGAGGCGGCCGCCGAGATCGGCATGAGTCAGCCCGCGCTCTCCGGTGCGGTCTCGGCGCTGGAGGACGCGCTCGGCGTCCAGCTTCTGGAGCGTACGACCCGCAAGGTCCTGCTGTCGCCCGCCGGGGAGAGGGTCGCGGCCCGGGCACGCACAGTGATGGAGGCGGTCGGCGATCTGATGGAGGAGGCCGAGGCGGCCCGCGCGCCCTTCACCGGCGTCCTGCGCCTCGGCGTCATCCCGACCTGTGCGCCGTACCTGCTCCCCGCCGTGCTGAACCTCGTCCACAGCACCTATCCCGACCTCGACCTCCAGGTGCACGAGGAGCAGACCGCCTCGCTGCTGGACGGGCTCGCGCACGGCCGGCTCGACCTGCTGCTGCTCGCCGTCCCCCTCGGCGTCGCGGGCGTCACCGAAGTCCCGCTCTTCGACGAGGACTTCGTGCTGGTCGCGCCCAAGGACCACTGGCTCGGCGGCCGCGGCGACATACCCCGCGACGCGCTGCGCGAGCTGGACCTGCTGCTCCTGGACGAGGGGCACTGCCTCCGCGACCAGGCGCTGGACATCTGCCGGGAGGCGGGCCGCGAGGAGGGCGCCGCGGTGACGACCAGCGCGGCCGGACTCTCCACCCTCGTACAGCTGGTGGCCGGCGGCATGGGCGTCACGCTGCTGCCGCGTACCGCGCTGCGCGTGGAGACCGGCCGCAACGAGGCGCTGACCACCGGATACTTCGACGACCCGGCACCCTCCCGGCGGATCGCCCTGGCGATGCGGACGGGCGCGGCCCGGCAGCGCGAGTTCGAGGAGTTCGCGGGGGCGCTGCGCGAGGCCCTGCGGCCGCTGCCGGTACGCATCGCGGCCTGACGGCGGGCGCCCGGGGGACGCGCCCGCCGGCCGCCCCCGCCCGCTCCGTCACTCCGTACGCAGTCCGTCCGGGCGCATCATGCGCCACAGCGGCGGCAGGCTCAGCAGGGTGACCAGGAGGATCAGCCCGCCGCCGATGCCCGCGAGGCCGGCGACCACCGGCCAGTCCACCTGTACGCCGGACTCGCTCGTGGTCAGCAGGACCGTGCCGAGGCCGACGCCGGCGGTGACCGCCAGCCCCAGTCCCAGCACCACGGGGATCGCGGTCTGCCACAGCACCGACCAGCCCATGGTCGAGCGGGGGGTGCCGTACGCGTCCAGCACGGACAGCAGCCGCCGCCGCTCGCGCAGTTGCTCGACCGTGGAGACGATCAGTCCCGCGCCGATGAGCAGCAGGACCACCACGGCACCGACGTACACCGCGGTGCGCACCCCGGCGTACTGCCGGTCGTGCGGGTTGTCGATCGCGGACATTTCCCGCATCCCCGGGTTCGCGCGGAACGCCGCCGTGCGGATGCGCTCCACCGTGGCGGCCTCCCCGGCCTTGTCGTACCCGACGCGCAGCCTCATCTCGGGGGCCTGGAGCAGGGCGGGGGACAGGGCGCCGGGGGTGGCGAGGAGGTCGCCGGGCAGGTCCTCGCCGGGGCGCTGGACGGCCGTCACCCGGCGGGCCGAGGCCGGGACGGTCCACGGCCGGGGCGGGCCGGGCGCGGTGTAGCCGCCGGGCGGGTTCAGGTTCAGCGGGGCGCCGGGACGGATGAAGCCGGCCCGGGCGGCGGGGCTGCCGCGCAGCTCCGTCACGAAGACGTCGCCGTCCCGGCAGCTGCCGACCGGGGCCAGGCGCCGCAGTTCGGCGCAGTCGCCGACGGTCACGAAGGCGCTGTCGGAGCTGACGAATCCGTCGTTGCCCCGGGTGCCGCGGTCGCCGGGCCGCCCCACCAGCGCGTTGACACTGCCGTGTGCCGAGGTCACGCCCGGTGTGCGGCGCAGCGTGTCCAGCGCCTTCTCGGTCCCCCGCCAGTCGGCGGCGCTGCCGCTCAGCTCGATCACCTGGCGGGCCGCGGTCTTCGCGTAGGCGTGCGCGAAGCCGGCCTGGAAGGTGGTGAAGACCATGTGGATGGCGATCGCGCCGGCCACCGCGACGGTGATGCCGGCGACGGCCCGGTTGGCCGCGGCACTGGACAGCTGGAGCCGGCGCACGGCCAGCTGCCAGGGCACCGGCCCGCCGTGCAGCCGCCCCACCACGGCCTCGACCAGCCAGGGCAGCAGCGTGGTGACGCCGAGGAGCAGCAGGGCCGAGCCGACGCCCAGCCGTACGGCGCGGAACCAGACCGGGTCCGGCGCCCAGATCAGCGACGACAGCAGGCCCAGGCCGGTGAGGGGCAGGACGAGGCGCCAGGCGATGCGGCGCCGCCGTACCGGGCGGTCGCGGACCACGCCCAGCGGCTCGGCGGTCACCGAGCGCTGCGCGAACAGCGTGACGCCGACGGCCACCGCCGGTACCAGTACGGCGATCAGGGCCGCGAGGGCCGGGGCCGGCACCACGTCGGCGGGGAAGACATTGACGTCCCACAGGGTGACGGCGCCGGCCGCCTGCCGCCCCGCGAGGAAGACCATCAGCCCCACGGCCAGGCCGAGGACGGCCCCGACCAGCGCCTCGCCCGCGGCGATCCGCCGGGTGGTGGGGATGTCGGCGCCGATCAGCCGGAGCGCGGCGAGCCGGGCCTCGCGCCGGTCGCTGCCGAAGCGTACGGCGGTCCCGACGAACACCATGACCGGCATCAGCAGGACCACGCACGCCAGGACGATGAGCAGGACGAGCCGGGTGCTCGGCGGCTGCGGGTCGAAGATCTTCCCGAAGTGGCCGATGCGGTACGACTCGCCCGCCGACCGGTCGTCCATCCCCGCGACGAACGTCAGCTCCTGCGGGCCGAGCAGCCCGGCGTCGCCGATGGTGCCGACGGCCTTGTAGTCCAGGCGCTCGCGGAGCTGCCCGCTGGAGGGCTTCGCGAGCAGCTCGCGCAGGGCGGGGGAGACCACCATCTCGCCGGGGCCCGGGAGCCGTTGCAGGCCCGGCGGTACGGGCGGGTGGGTGCCGTCGGGCCTGACCAGGCGGCCGCGTACGGCGTCGCCGTGGAAGGAGGTGTCGGCCTGGGCGTAGCGGAGGGTGTGGTCGGAGGCGCGCGGCTCGTGCAGCTGGCCGAGGTTCTCACGGGCCTTCTCCCGCCCGTGCCAGGCGTTGAGCAGCGTCGGGGCCGAGGCGGCGAGCAGCAGCACCGCGACGCCGATGCCCACGCCGACCGCGCTGAGCGCCGTACGGAACCAGCCCTCGCGGCCGCCGGTGACCGCGAACCGGGCGCCCAGGGCGAGGTCGCGCAGCCAGGCGGCGGGTCCGCCGGACGGGCGGTGCGGCGCGCGGCCACTACGGCTGCCGGTGCCCCGCGTGTCGAGCAGGGCCATCACAGACCCGCCAGGAATTCCTTGATCCGGCCGTCGCGGACGGTGATCTCGCGGTCGGAGTAGGCGGCGACGCGGGCCTCGTGGGTGACGAGGACGACGGCGGCGTGGGTGTCGCGGGCGGCGTCGGTGAGGAGGGTCATGACGCGTTCGCCGTTGAGGGAGTCCAGTGCGCCGGTGGGTTCGTCGGCGAAGACGACGCGGGGGCGGCCGGCGAGTGCGCGGGCGACGGCCACGCGCTGGCCCTGGCCGCCGGAGATCTCGCCGGGGCGGTGGCGGGCGAGGTCGTCCACTTCGAGGCGGGTCAGCCATTCGCGGGCGGTGGCTTCGGCGGCCTTGCGCTTGGCGCCGTTGAGGCGCAGGGGGAGGGCGACGTTCTCCAGGCAGGTGAGTTCGGGGACGAGCTGGCCGAACTGGAAGACGAAGCCGAAGTCGGTACGGCGCAGGGCACTGCGCTCCGCGTCCGGCAGGGAGGTCAGCTCGCGGCCGCCGTAGTGGACGGTGCCGGAGTCGGGGCGGACGATGCCGGCGAGGCAGTGCAGCAGCGTGGACTTGCCGGAGCCGGACGGGCCCATGACGGCGACGACCTCGCCGGGGTGGACCGAGAAGTCCGCGCCGTCCAGCGCGGGGGTGCGCCCGTAGTGCTTGTGGAGTCCTTCGCCGGAGAGGACCGAGCCCTCCGGCGTCATGTGCGGACCGCCTGCGCCAGCTTGTCGAGGCGGGCCGCGGTCAGCTCCAGCCAGCGCAGGTCGGCTTCGAGGTGGAAGAGGGCGTGGTCGCAGATCAGCTGGTCGGCGAGGTCGCCCTTGCGCTTGCGCTCGGTCAGCCCGCGCATCAGCCGCAGATGCTCGGTGCGCTGGGTGTCCAGCAGTTCGGCGGCGTCCCGGCCGGTCAGCAGGGCGAGCACCACCTTGGTGTAGAGGGTGGACTGCAGGTACGGCTCGGGCTTCTCCGGCCGCAGCAGCCACTGGGCGACATCGGTCACACCGGCGTCGGTGATCGCGTACCGCTTGCGCTCGGGCCCGGCGCCGGCCTCGACGCCGTCCACCTCGACCAGGCCGTTCTTCAGCAGCCGGGACATGGTCGAGTAGACCTGCCCGTAGTGCAGCGGGCGGTCCTGCCCGAAGTGCTCGTCGAAGGTCCGCTTCAGGTCGTAGCCATGGCGGGGTCCGGACTCCAGAAGGCCCAGCAAGGTGTGACCGATAGACATGCGACTCACTCTACGTCGTGGTGTGCGCTGCGTGTATACGTGCTGTGCATAGCGGGCGGAGCCGTCCGGCTCCGCCCGCACCGCCTCATTCCGTACGCAGCCCGTCCGGCCGCATCATCCGCCACAGCGGCGGCAGGCTGATGAGGGTGACCGCCAGCACCAGCGCCGCGCCCGTGGCGACCGGCGGCCAGAGCACCGACCAGTCCGGGGCCGACTTGCCGACCAGCCCCAGCAGGGTGACGCCCAGAGCGCTGCCGCCCGCGACGGCCAGCGCCAGCCCCAGCCCGACCGGCAGCGCCGTCTGCCAGAGCACCGACCAGCCCAGCGTTGTCCGCCGGGTGCCGAAGGCGACCAGCACCGACAGCAGCCGGCGCCGCTCACGCAGCTGCTCCACCATCGAGATCAGCATGCTCGCGGCGATCAGCGCCATGGTCGCGGCCGAGCCGATCAGCAGGCCGGTGCGCACGCTCGCGTAGTTCTTGTCCCGCTGGATGTTCTGCAGCGCGGCGACCTCCATCAGCGGGTCGATCCGGGCCGCGGTGTTGCGGACGTACTCGGCGGCGTCCGGCACCCGCGGGTCGGTCTTCACCATGGCGCGGGCGACGGGCGCGTCGAGCAGCCCGGTGTCCACGGCGCCCGGGGTGGCGAAGATGCCGAACGCGGTCCGGCCCGCCGGGTCCTTGCGGGAGTCGACCGTACGGGCGGACTTCGGGAGGGTCCACAGCCGCGGCGGGCCGTCGGGCTTGTCCGTCGTGGCGTCCAGGTTGAAGATCACCGGCTTGCCGGGGCGCGCGGTCTCGCCGATGTAGTCGTCGGGGACCATGCCGGTGCTGTCGTGGACGATGAAGACGTCGCCGTCCCGGCAGGAATCCAGGCGTGCCATCTCGCGCAGCGAGGGGCAGTCGCCGACCGTGAACTGGGTCCGCGGGATGAAGTCCTCGCCCTTGCGCAGCGGTCCGGGACGCGCGGCGTCGGCCTCGATGCCGACGATGATGCCGCGTACGCCCTCGGTCCCGCGGAACTTCTTGACCATCTGCCGGGTGGTGGCGACGTCCGCGGTGGGCAGCGACACATCCAGCTGGGCCCGGCGCCCGTCCTGCCCGGTGACCTTCATGAAGTCCGCCTGGATCGCGCCGAGGAGCATCTGCAGGGCGATCGCGCCGGCCACCGCGACGGTGATCCCGCTGACCGCGCGCGCCGCGCCGCCGCCGGACAACTGGAGCCGGCGGACGGCCAGCTGCCAGGGCACGGGGCCGCCCGACAAGCGGGCCACGACCGCTTCGACGGCCCACGGCAGCAGCAGCGCGAGGCCGAGCAGCACCAGCACGGTGCCGCTCGCGATGACGAACGCCGGGGCCGCCACCCCGTCCTTCTTGAGCGCCCTGGCCAGCAGCAGGATGGCGATGCCCGCGAGAGGCATCGGCAGCCGCCACCACATGCGCCGTCGCGGGGCCACGGTGTGCCGTACGACCCCCAGGGGTTCGATGGTCACGCCGCGCAGCGCGAAGAGCGTCACCACCACGGCGGCGAGCGGCACGGCGACCACGATCAGCGCGGCCAGGGCCGGTACCGGCGTCATGTCGGCGGGGAAGGCGTTGACCTCCCAGACCGTGAACGAGCCGATGAACTGCCGCCCGGCCAGGAACATCCCGGCGCCCGCCAGCAGCCCGCACACCGCGCCGAAGAGCGCCTCGCCGGCCGCGGTCCAGCGGGTCGTCGCGGCGTCCGCGCCGATCAGCCGGAGCGCGGCCAGCCGCCGGTCGCGGCGCTCGCCGCCGAAGCGGACGGCGGTGGCGATGAAGATGGCCACCGGCATCAGCAGCACCACGCAGGCCACGACGATCAGGACGGAGAGCAGGGGGTTGAGCGGCTCGGCCTCGGTGTGCGTACCGAAGGACGCGACACGGCGCGCCGTGCCGCCGGTGAGGGTGTCACTGCCCGCGTAGTACGTGAGTTCGGCCGGGCCCACCAGCCCGGCGTCCCCGATGGTGCCGGTGATCCGGTAGTCCAGCCGGTCGCGCAGCAGCCGGCCTTCGGGGGAGGACAGCAGCTCGCGCAGGGCGGGGGAGACCACCATCTCGCCGGGGCCCGGCACTTCGGACACGCCTGGCGGGGCCGGCGGCCGGGAGCCGTCGGGGCGCAGCAGCGTGCCGTGCACCGTGTCGCCGCGGTAGACGGTGTCGGCCGTGGCGGTCAGCAGGGTGTCGTCCCCGCGGGACACCGTCTTCGTGCTCTGCGGCACCTTGCGGGCGTCGCCGCGCTCCGCCCGGTCCTGCAGCAGGTTCGGCACGGACGTGGCGGCGAGCAGGAGGGCGACGCCCAGCCCGACGCCGACGGCGGTCAGCAGCGTACGGGTCCAGCCCTCGCGGCCGCCGGCGAGCGCGAAGCGCACACCCATCGACAGGTCGCGCAGCCGGGCGGTGATGCCGGAGGGCGGGGTCGGCGCGTTCCCGGCGCGGACGCGGGGCCGCCGGTCGGTGGCGGTCATGCGCTGCCCGCCAGTTCCCGCGCGGTGCCGTCGCGGACGACGACCTCGCGGTCGGAGTAGGCGGCGACGCGGGCTTCGTGGGTGACGAGGACGACGGCGGCGTGGGTGTCGCGGGCGGCGTCGGTGAGGAGGGTCATGACGCGTTCGCCGTTGAGGGAGTCCAGTGCGCCGGTGGGTTCGTCGGCGAAGAGGACGCGGGGGCGGCCGGCGAGTGCGCGGGCGACGGCCACCCGCTGACCCTGGCCGCCGGAGGTTTCGCCGGGGCGCTTGCCGTGGACGTCGTCGACCTCCAGGCGGGTGAGCCATTCGCGGGCGGTGGCCTCGGCGGCCTTGCGCTTGGCGCCGTTGAGGCGCAGGGGGAGGGCGACGTTCTCCAGGCAGGTGAGTTCGGGGACGAGCTGGCCGAACTGGAAGACGAAGCCGAAGTCGGTACGGCGCAGGGCGCTGCGCCGGGCGTCGCTCTGGGCGGTGAGGTCCTGCCCGTCGTAGTGGACGGTGCCGGAGTCGGGGCGGACGATGCCGGCGAGGCAGTGCAGCAGCGTGGACTTGCCGGAGCCGGACGGGCCCATGACGGCGACGACCTCGCCGGGGTGGACCGAGAAGTCCGCGCCGTCCAGCGCGGGGGTGCGCCCGTACGCCTTGCGCAGGTCGCGGGCGGCGAGCAGGGAACCGGCCGGTGTCATGCGCGGGCCTCCGGACGTACGGACGGGTGGGGGTGTTCCAAGAGCATGCGGAGCACACTACATGAGGTGTATACATCGAGTGTATAGGCGGGTGAAGGCGAGCCCCGAAGGCCGTCGGGCCTTCGGGGCCGTTGTGCTCGGGTCACTCCTCGGGCGGGGCGTCCGAAGGGCCGGTTTCCTCGGACGGACTGTCCGTGGGCCCGGTCTCCTCGGGCGCCGGTTCCGGGTTCTTCGGCGGCCGCCCACGGCGCCGCATCGCCCCGGCGTCCTTGGGCAGCCGGCCCGCCTCCGCCAGCGCGCCGCGCAGCAGGAACTCGATCTGCGCGTTGACGCTGCGCAACTCGTCACCGGCCCACCGCGCCAGCGCGTCGTGGACGGCCGGGTCGAGCCGCAGCAGCACCTGCTTGCGCTGCCGCGGCCGCCGCCCCGGTGCCCCGGGCTCCTCACTCACTGGTACAGCGAGCCCGTGTTCAGGACGGGCTGCGCGGCACGGTCTCCGCAGAGCACCACCATCAGGTTCGAGACCATGGCGGCCTTGCGCTCCTCGTCCAGCTCGACGATGCCCTGCTCGCTGATCCGGTCGAGCGCCGACTCGACCATGCCCACCGCGCCCTCGACGATCTGCTGACGGGCCGCGACGACCGCGCCGGCCTGCTGCCGCTGGAGCATCGCCGAGGCGATCTCCGGGGCGTAGGCGAGGTGGCTGAAGCGCGCCTCGATGATCCGGACGCCGGCCGCCTCGACCCGCGCGGTCAGCTCGGCGGCGAGCTTCTCGGTGATCTCCTCGGCGTTGCCGCGCAGCGAGAGCGCGTCCTCGTCGTGCGCGTCGTAGGGGTACTCGATCGCGATGTGCCGGACGGCCGCCTCGGTCTGGGTCGCGACGAACTCCAGGAAGTCGTCCACCTCGAACAGCGCCTGCGCCGTGTCCTCGACCTTCCAGACGACGATCGACGCCAGCTCGATGGGGTTGCCGTACGCGTCGTTGACCTTCAGGACCGCGGTCTCGTGGTTGCGGACCCGGGTGGAGATCTTGGTGGCGCTGGTGAGCGGGTTGATCCAGCGCAGGCCGTCGGTGCGGATCGTGCCGACGTACCGGCCGAAGAGTTGGATGACCCGCGCCTCGCCGGGCGCCACCATCTTCACGCCGCCCATGCAGAAGAGCGAGACGAGCAGCAGTACGACGCCGACGACGATCAGCGTGGCGCCCAACGGCTTGTTGCCGTCCGCCGAGGACGCGGCGCCGAGGATCAGCAGCGCGATGCCGCCGAGCACGCCGACGATGGTCAGCAGCAGGCCGAGGCCGCCCGGGATGCTGTGCGCGGTGACCTCCCTGACCTGCGGCTCCGGCAGCTTCGGGGTGTCGGGATCGGTGGCGGCGGGCGGTGTGGGCGTGGAGTCGGACATGCGGTCCCCCGTTCCGTACGGCACTCCGTGCGCGTACTCGTCAGCGTGCTTTCACTGGTCTAGCAAAGTGATAGCTATTTAAGCCCTTGGATGGCGGCAGTGCAAGGGCCGGCCGGACGCGATCGAAGAAGGCGCCGAACGGTTGCACAGGAATGGGGTGCTGATTGTCACGTCCGGAAAATGCTTGATCGATGCGTATGTGATGACACCGGGGGGTTAGCTTCGGAGGCTGGGTTATTGGGGGCGGAACGACTGGAGTGACGACAGAGATGGGCCGAGCCGAGGCGAGACGGGCGCAGAAGAGGGGCAGGCGCCGGGCGAAAGCGAAGAAACGCGGCGGCGTGGGCCGCTTCTTCACCTTCAAGAAGCTGCTCGGGGCGTTCTTCACCGTCTGCCTGCTGGGCATCGTCGGCTTCGTCGGCCTGTACCTCTTCATCGACGTGCCGGCCTCCGCCAACGGCCAGGCCGCGGCGCAGAGCAACGTCTACAAGTACGCCGACGGCTCCGTCCTGGCCCGTACCGGCTTCAACCGCGAGAGCGTGCCGATCAGCGACATCCCCAAGGGCGTCCAGCACACCTTCGTCGCCGCCGAGAACAAGACCTTCTACAAGGACTCCGGCATCGACCTGAAGGGCACCACGCGCGGCATCCTCAACACCCTGCGCGGCCAGGGCAAGCAGGGCGGCTCGACCATCACCCAGCAGTTCGTGAAGAACTACTACCTGACACAGGAACAGACGGTCAGCCGCAAGCTCAAGGAGATCGTGATCTCCCTGAAGGTCGACCAGAAGCTCGGCAAGAACGACATCCTGGCCGGCTACATCAACACCAGCTACTACGGCCGCGGCGCGTACGGCATCGAGGCCGCGGCGCAGGCGTACTACGGCGTCCACACCCGCGACCTGACGGTCGCCCAGGGCGCGTACCTGGCCTCCCTGCTCCAGGCGCCCAGCCAGTACGACTGGGCGAGCGCCACCGACGCCGGCCGGAAGCGGGTCAAGGCGCGCTGGAACTACACCCTCGACAACATGGTCGAGATGCACTGGCTGGACGCCGGCAAGCGGCAGGGCCTGACGTTCCCGGTGCCGGACGACCCCAAGCCCAGCTCGGGCCTGAAGGGCCAGAAGGGCTACCTGGTCAAGCTCGCCGACCAGGAGCTGAACAAGCAGGGCGTCACCGACGACCAGATCGCGGCCGGCGGCTGGACCATCACCCTGGGCGTCGAGAAGAAGCGCCAGAAGGCGCTGGAGTCGGCCGTCAAGGAGAAGCTGACCAGCAAGCTCGACCCGAAGGTCCGGGACGTGGACGCCGACGCGCAGGCCGGCGCGGTCTCCGTCGACCCCAAGACCGGGCACGTCGTGGCGATGTACGGCGGCAAGGGCTATCTGGAGCACTACCTCAACAACGCCACCCGCGCCGACTACCAGCCCGCCTCCACCTTCAAGCCGCTGATCCTCGCGACCGCCCTGGAGAAGAACTCGACCACCCAGGACGGCACGCCGATCAACCCGAACACGGTCTACGACGGCACCAGCCGCCGGCCCGTCAAGGGCAGCGCCATCGGCTTCGCGCCGCCCAACGAGGACGAGAAGGACTACGGCCCGATCAGCGTCCAGACGGCCATGAACAACTCCGTCAACTCCGTCTTCGCGCAGATGGGCGTGGACGTCGGCCTGGAGAAGGTCCGGCAGACCGCCGGGCAGCTCGGTATGGACGCGGAGAAGATGTCGTCCCGCCCGGCCATGACGCTCGGCTCGATGGGCGCCAGCCCGATGCAGATGGCCGGCGTCTACGCCACCCTGGACAACCACGGCAAGAAGATCACCCCGCAGCTGGTGACGCACGCGCAGCGCGGCGAGGAGGACCCGGTCGACCTGCCGGACCCGGTCGGCGGACAGGTGCTCAACCGGACGACCGCGGACACCGTGACCTCCGTGCTGACCGGCGTGGTCAAGGACGGCACCGGCACCGCGGTCCGCAACACCGACTACGACATCGCCGGCAAGACCGGTACGTCCGACGACAACAAGTCGGCCTGGTTCGTGGGCTACACGCCCCGGCTGGTCACCGCCGTCGGCCTCTTCGGCGAGGACGCGGACGCGCCGCACCCCCAGGTCACGCTCAAGGGCGCGGGCGGCGGCGGCCGCGTCAACGGCGGCGGCTACCCCGCGGAGATCTGGGCCGCCTACACCCAGAACGCGCTGGGCGGCGATCTGACGGCCCGCTTCGACCTGGACACCGACATGGGCGCGGGCGTCGCCCCGCCGCCCAGCCCGACGCCGACCGAGACCGAGGAGTCCGAGTCCCCCTCGCCGTCCCCGTCGGAGACCTCCGAGTCCCCCTCGCCCTCGGTCTCCCCGTCGCCGAGCGAGTCGGACACCAGTGGGTCCCCCTCGCCCTCCGTCTCCCCGTCGCCGAGCGAGTCCGAGGAACTCCCGCTGCCCGGCGGGGACGACGAGGACACCGGCAACGGAAACGACAACGGCAACGGCAGGCACCCGATGCTGGGCGACTGACCCGGTCACGCCGTGCGGCCCCCGCCCTCTCCGGAGGACGGGGGCCGCACGCGTGCGCGGGACCGGGCGGGCGCCTACTCCCGCCCCGGCAGCCGCCGCGCCACGGGCGGCATCGACAGCTCGAACCACACCACCTTGCCGGTGCTCAGGCGGGTCGCGCCCCAGCGCCGGGCCAGCCGGTTGACCAGGTACAGGCCCCGGCCGCCCTCGTCCGACGGGCGTGCCTGCCGCAGCCGCGGCAGCTGCGGCACGTCGTCACCGACCTCGCAGCGCAGCACGTCCGTACGGAGCAGCCGCAGCGTGATCGGCCGCTCCGCGTACCGCACGGCGTTGGTCACGACCTCGCTGACCAGCAACTCCACCTGGTCCGTGAGCTCTTCGAGCCCCCAGCGCTGCAGCGCTCTTCGGGCCAGCCGGCGGGCCTGCCCGGCGGTCTGCGCCTTCGGGTCCAGGTACCAGTACGCCACGTCGCTCGGCGCGATCCCGTCGAAGCGGGCCGCGAGCAGCGCGATGTCGTCGTCCCGGTCGCCCGGGCCGAGCATGTCCAGCACCTCGTCGCAGAGGGGCTCCAGCGGTGGCGGGTTCGGACCGGTCAGCCGGGCCGTCTCCGTGAGCCGCTCGCGCAGCTGCTCTATGCCGGTCCAGACGTCCCGTATCCGGGACTCCACCAGGCCGTCGGTGTACAGGACGAGGGTCGCCCCGGCGGGCGCGTCCAGCTCGACGGCCTCGAAGTCCACGCCGCCGACGCCGATGGGCGCGCCGGGCGGTACGCGCAGCACCTCGGCGCGGCCGCCGCGGTGCAGCATGACCGGCGGCGGATGCCCGGCGTTGGCCACGATGATCCGGTGCGCGACCGGATCGTAGACCGCGTACAGGCAGGTCGCCATCCGGTCCGTGCCGAGCCGCTGGGCCTGCTCGTCGAGGTGGTGCAGCACCTCCTGCGGCGGCAGGTCGAGCCCGGCCAGGGTCTGCGCGGTGGTGCGCAGCTGACCCATGATCGCGGCCGAGGTCATCGAATGACCCATCACATCGCCGACGACCAGGGCCACTCGGGACCCCGGCAGCGGGATCGCGTCGTACCAGTCGCCGCCGACCCGGGCGGTCTCCGCGGCCGGGAGGTACCGGCTGGCGAGCCGGACGCCGGTGGGCTGCGGGAGGGAGTCGGGCAGCATCGTGCGCTGGAGCGCGTCGGCGATGTACGCCTCGCGCCCGTACAGCACCGCCTTGTCCACGCCGAGCGCCGTGTGGGTGGCCAGCTGCGCGGCCACCAGCAGGTCGTCCGGCTCGAACGCGGGCCGGTCGGGGCGGCGCAGGAACACCGCGGCGCCGATCACCCGGCGGCGGCCGCGCAGCGGCGCCAGGATGACGCGCTGGCCCGGCGGCATGCGGGTGCCGGTACCGAGCAGTTCGGGCAGGGCCGCCTGTGCGGCCTGCGCCTCACCGAAGAGCGGGCGCACCCCGCGCAGCACCTCGGCCAGCGGCCCGCCGGGCACGACCTCGGCCAGCTCGGCCGCCGTCCCGCCCATCGCCGGGCCCAGGTCGGGCTGCGCGGGCAGGGTGGGCAGCCGGCCGCCGTTGGTGTCCGCCTCCTCGGGGATCCGGTCGGTACGCCGCAGCCGCAGCACGACGGGGCCGGCCGGCCGCTCGTCGCCCACCGGCAGCGGGTCGCGCAGATACACCAGGATCGCGTCGGCGAACGTCGGGACCGTCGCCCGGCACAGCCCGAGCACGATCTCGTCCAGGTCGATACCGCGTGCGATCCGCCGGGTGGCGGCGCCGACGAAGCGCAGCCGGTCCCCGCCGGGCTGCCGTGCCGGCATCGGCTCACCCCCCTCGGCCGGATGCGCCGAACGGGCCGGCGGCGCCTCCGGGCGCACCGGCTCCTCGGCCTGCCGGCGTGTTCCGCCGCCGTTCTGGGTGCGGCCGCGCCGCGGCCCCTCGGGCGGTACCGCGGAGTCCTGCGGCCGCTGCCGGGCCCGGCCTTCGCCGTCCCGGGGCCGCCCGATGCCGCCCGGACCGCCGTTCTCGTGCGCGCCGGAGCCGCTTTCCGGCTCCTCGGCACGGGACCGTGCCCCGCCGTGCGTGGCACCGCGGTCCCGGGCCGGGTCGCCGACGGGCTCGCCGCCCGGCCCACCCGCCTGGGTGTGGCCGCCGGCGCCCTGCGCGGCGTTGTGGTCCGCGGCGTCCGCGGTCCGCCGGTCCCGCTGGCGTCGGCGCTTCTTCCCGCTGCGCCCCGGGGGCGCGGGCAGTTCACCGGAGCCGCCGGTGCGCTCGGGCGGTCCGCCTGCCACGGAATCGGGCAGGGCGGGCCCCGGCAGGTCGGCAGGGGCGGGGCCGACGGGCCGCTGCAGGGCGCTGCGCGGATCGGCGGCGCCGTGCGCCGTCGTCTCCGGCAGCCCCCGCGGCGCCATGGCCGGGGGCGCGGCCGGCAGGGGTGCCGGTCGCGAAGGGTGGGAGGTGGGGTGCTCCGTCACGCGTGGGATTCCATCCGTCCGGGGCTGCGCGCCGGGCGCGCTGCGTCTCAAGCGCGTCGCAGGTGCAGAAAGAGCTGGATCTCGGGTGGCACGTCCGTACTGGCCGGGGCATACGCATACGAGTCCTCCCCGGTGACTTCGAAACCCGCGTCGCGCACGACATGGCGCAAGTCGTCCCGCAGGTAACCCGATACCCGGATCGTGTTGCCCAGGAACGGAATCGGGTAGTCGTCCACGTCGGACTCGACCATCGACAGGGCGAGCAGCCCTTCCGGCCGCAGGAGTGAGTGCAGCATCCGCAGCGCGTACGGGATCTCCGCGCGCGGCAGCATCAGCAGGGAGAAGAACGCGGCGATGCCGTCGAACGAGCCGGGGCCGCCGAGCCGGCCGTCGCGCAGATCGGCGAGGTCGAGGCGGTGGAACTCGGCGGCCGGAACGTTCTCCCGCGCCATCTCGATCATGGTGGCGGAGAGATCGACACCGACGACGTGGTGGCCGGCGCCGGAGAGTTGCTGGGCGGTGGGCAGGCCCGTGCCGCAGCCGACGTCCAGCACGCGGGCGCCGTCCGGCAGCGCGGCGGCGAGCCAGGCTCCGGCGGCACGCTGCCCCTCCTTGTGGGGGAACGCGCTGTCGTAGGACGAGGCGATCGCGTTGAACGCCTCGGCCTGCCCGGCCCGGTCCAGTGCTAACCGGTTCAGGCCCTCGTACCCGTCGTAGCTGTCGCTCACGACCCCGCCCCTCCTGCGACCGCGGTCAAGTTCGGTTTCCAGTTCTGGAGTTGCGTCTGTGCCTTCTCGGCCTCTTGCGGAGGACGATCCTACGTTTGAACCCGTGGGGCGCAGCAAGGGGGCTCGCCCCTGAGCATGGCGCAAATGGGAACGCATGTTCCCCGAAGTCCCTGCAATTCGGACGGTTCCGTCAGCCTTGAGGCCCGCCATTTCACTCCCGTGGGTGCGGATTCCGCACAAGCGGCCGCTTTTTGGCGAGGGGCCACTCACGAAGGGTCGCTCACGAGGGGGAGTGGTCGGACAGCCGGGCCCAGTCGTCCGGCAGCGCCGGCAGGGTCCACTGCGGGTCCGGCCGCCAGTGCTCCCAGCCGTCCGCGAACGGGGCGCCCCACTCGGCGATCCGCTCGACCGCGGCGCGGGCCGCCACCCGCACCTCCTCGGCCTGCGCGGCCGGCATCAGCCCGTCGGCCTGCGCCTGCGCGAACTCGTCCTCGTCCCGCCACTCCCAGTGCCGGTCCGGGTAGACCGCGATGTCCAGGAAGTGGTCCTCGGAGTCCACGCCGCCGGCCCAGCGGCGGCGCGGCTCCTCCAAGTTGACGTACCAGTTCTTGAACAGCCAGCCGCGCTCCCAGAAGAGCCACACCGACCACGGGTCGCCGGGCCGGGCCAGCTTCAGGACGCCGGTGCCGAACCATCGGTCCCGCACCACGCGCCGCGGCTTGGTGTACCGGCTGGCCAGCGGCTCGCGGTGGACCGGCGTGCCGTCCGCGAGCACCGGCTTGACGCAGTCGGTGCCCGGCGCCAGCCACACGGCGAGCAGCTCGTCGGTGTCCTGGACGACGGTGACGGGACGGCAGATGTGGAAGCGGTCGGTGGCATTGCCGCGATAGCGCCACAGGATGTGCTCGCCGGGAGCCCAGCGCGCGGTCCCGGACGTATGGCCGTCCCTTGTCTCCACCGTATCCGCTGTCATGCGCAGATCTTAGGGGCGGAACCGCCGCACTGCCGTGACGTGGGCCGCAGCGACCGTCACGGATGCGTCATGCGCAGCACGTCCAGGGCCTCGTCCAGCTGGGCCTCGGTCAGCGCGCCGCGTTCGACGTATCCGGACTCGATCACCACCTCGCGGATGGTCTTCCGCTCGGCCAGTGACTTCTTGGCCACCTTCGCCGCTTCCTCGTAGCCGAGGTACTTGTTGAGCGGAGTGACGACCGAAGGGGAGGACTCGGCGTACTCCCGCGCCCGCTCGACGTTGGCGGTGATGCCGTCGACCGTACGGTCCGCCAGCAGCCGCGAGACATTGGCCAGAAGTCGCACCGACTCCAGGACGTTTTTGGCGATCACCGGCAGCATGACGTTCAGCTCAAAGTTGCCAGCGGCGCCCGCCGCCGCCACCGTCGCGTCGTTCCCCGTCACCTGCGCGGCCACCATCAGCGCCGCCTCGGGGACCACCGGATTGACCTTCCCCGGCATGATCGACGAGCCCGGCTGCAGATCCGGCAGCTGGATCTCCGCCAGCCCCGTACGCGGCCCGGAAGCCATCCACCGCAGATCATTCGCAATCTTCGTCAGCCCGACCGCGATCGTGCGCAGCTGGCCGCTGGTCTCCACGATGCCGTCCCGCGCGCCCTGCGCCTCGAAGTGGTTGCGCGCCTCGGTCAGCGGCAGCCCGGTGGCCCGCGCCACCTCCTCGATGACCGCGGCGGCGAAGCCGGGCGGGGTGTTGATGCCGGTACCCACCGCCGTGCCGCCCAGTGGGAGTTCGGCGAGCCGGGGCAGCGAGGACCGCAGCCGCTCGGCGCCGTACCGGACCTGCGCCGCGTACCCGCCGAACTCCTGGCCCAGCGTCACGGGCGTGGCATCCATCAGATGCGTACGCCCGGACTTCACGACGTCCTGGAACTCCTCCGCCTTGCGCTCCAGCGCGGCCGTCAGGTGGTCCAGGGCCGGGATCAGGTCAGCGGTCACGGCGGCGGTGGCCGCGATATGAATCGAGGAGGGGAAGACGTCGTTGGAGGACTGGCTGGCGTTGACGTGGTCGTTGGGATGCACGTCCCGGCCCAGCCGCTCGGTGGCGAGCGTGGCCAGCACCTCATTGGTGTTCATGTTGGACGAGGTCCCGGACCCGGTCTGGAAGACGTCGACGGGGAAGTGGTCGTCCCAATGACCGTCGGCGACCTCCGCCGCGGCCTCCTGGATCGCCCGCGCGACGTCCCCGTCCACCACCCCCAGCTCGGCGTTGACCTTGGCCGCTGCGGCCTTGATCCGGGCCAGCGCCTCGATGTGCGCCCGCTCCAGCCGTTGCCCGGAAATCGGAAAGTTCTCCACCGCCCGCTGGGTCTGGGCCCGCCACTTGGCGTCGACGGGGACCCGTACCTCGCCCATGGAGTCGTGCTCGGTCCTGTACTCAGTGCTGTCGGTCATGTGGGTGCACCTCCATGACGCCCAGCATCGCGTGGATCTTCCCTATTCCGGCACCGGCGCTCCGGCGACGTCCTCGTCGTCGTCACGGAAGACATCGGCGGGCCCACCACCGAAGGCTGCGCGGCCGAGCCAGCGGTACAGCAGGTCGGGGTCGTCGCACTCGGCGACGCGCCGGCGTTACGCGGGGGTCAGCGGCACACCTCGCAGCTCGACCATCTGCTCGATCCGGCGGCGCAGGTCGCGGTTCTGCTCGTCGAGCGGAGTTTTTTCCGGGATGCTGCGCAGGAGAAGGCTCAGAGCGAACAGGGCCGAAGCGCCACTCTTCGGGTCCGTGCTCCTCGGCGTAGGCAGTGAGCGCATCGTCGTTCGTGGCCTGTTTCATGGCGCCGGCGAGGGCCTCCAGTATTTCACCGATCCTCGGGCCGGCGCTGTGTGTCAGCGCGGAGTACACGGCCATGGGAAGGTCCGCCGCTGCTCGCGCCACGTCCGTGATCATGGGCACGTTCTCGGGCGAGAGGACGAAAGGACTGACGTGAAGGTTGGGCCTGCCCGGAATTCCGATACGGAACGGGCCCACTGCCCACTTCGCTGTCTTCTCGTCGGTGCAGAGGACCAGCAGAACCGGATGGTGCCGCTTGTGCCTGTTGGGTAGTAGGCCCAACTCCGGGCTTTCTCCGGGTCCTTGCGTTTCTGGCTCTCGACGATCAGCAGATGGTTTTCTCCGGTCTCGCATTCCAGTTCAAGCAGTGAGCCTTTTCCAACCTCAGTTTGTGCATGTCAGGTGCAGGGTGAGGACGGCCTGGACGAGGCTGGTGATACGGCTGGTAGAGCATCGCAGTTTGCGCATGAGCCGCCAGGTTTTGAGGGTGGCCGTGGCCTGTTCGACGAGTGCACGGATCTTCGCGTGTGAGCAGTTGACGGCCCGCTGGCCAGCGGAGAGAGTCTCCCAGCGCCCCCAGTAGGGAACTCGCACGGTGCCGCCGGCGCCCGGTAGCCCTTGTCGGCCCAGCATTCCACCCCGGCTCCCGCCAGGGCACCGATGATGCCGTGGGTTCGCGCGGCCTTGATGTCGTGGACGGATCCCGGCAGCGCGGGCGACGCCCACAGCAACCGTCCCGCCGGGTCGGCGATCACCTGCACGTTCATGCCGTGCTTCTTATGTTTCCCGGAGTAGAAGGGTCGGCCGGCGGCGATCCGGTCGATCGGCAGCAGCGTGCCGTCCAGGATCACGAATGCCTTGCCGGAGGCTGTCCTCACCGCGTCGGCGAGGGTTGGAGCCAGAGCGGCCAGGATGTCGACGGCCTCGGCGATGTACCGGTAGGCGGTGGTGGTGCCCACACCGAATCCGGCGGCGAGCTGGGCGTAAGTATGGCCGCATCGTAGTTGAGCCGGCACGAGCAGTGCCTGCCGTCCGGCGGCCGGCCGGCCGGCGCCATCGTGTCCCTTGCGCAAGACGACGTGCGGTCAACTCACGAGCGAGGAAGCGCAGAGCGGAGGTGGACAGATCGACCCCGGCTGGGTAGACAAGCACGCGGAAAGCTCCTGGCAGGATGGCTTGGACTCGACACGCACCCGTCTACCAGGAGCTTCTCCACGCCCGGACCCCGCCCTCACCCCCCAGCGGCCCTGCTCCGCGCGCAGGTTGAGGAAACCTCAGTGGGTGTGGGCGTGAGGGAGTGTGCGGAAGTGCTCGGCGCCGATCACGAGCGCGGGACGGTGGTCGAAGCGACACCGATCCCCTTCGTGCCCGCGTCGTGCTCGGCTACCTGCGAGCCGGGCGCGAGCTGGATTCGGCCGAGCTCGCGGCTCAGGGCCGACTCGGACTCCCCTCCGGTGTGCTCAGCTGTGCTCAGCGAGGAGCAGTACCGCCCAGGGGCTCTGCTTCTAGGAGCGTGAGCAGCCCGGGGAATCTCTTCTCGATGTCCGCGCGTCGTAGTCGGATGCCCTTGCGGTTGCCGTAGTCGATCTCGTCAATGAGACCTGCCTCGCGCAGGACCCGGAAGTGGTGGGTCTGGGTCTGCTTCGAGATCGGAAGATCGAACGAGTTGCAGCCCCGCTCGCTGTCGCTGCGGTCGGCGGCCAACTCCGTCAACACCGAACGACGGTGCTCGTCGGCGAGGGCACGGAACACCGCACCCAGATCGAGCGCATCGGCCTCCGGGCCGACCAGGTTCCTCCCGGCCATGCCGCACCTCCTTCAAGTACGACTTGCATCGTACCTGAAGGGCGTGCTCCACTGAGGTACGAAATCTTTCGTACCTTGCCAGGGGTGCGCTGCCCCGTGCCGCCGCGCCCTGAGCCCCGGCCCCGGCACTCACCGGGGGCCTGGTCATCGACACTCCTAGAGGTCATCGTCATGAAGAAGCCCGAGGTGCTGATAGTCGGTGCCGGAATCGCAGGGCCCGCACTCGCCTACTGGCTCTCCCGGAATGGGTACCGGCCGACGGTCGTCGAACGCGCCCGGCAGCTGCGCTCCGGTGGCAGCGCGATCGTCGTGAAGGGGCCCGCGATCCCGGTCGCCGAGCGCATGGGCATCCTCCCGCAGCTCCGCGAGCTCGCCACCCGCAATCGGTCGCTGACCCTGCTCGACCCCGGCGGCAGGCGAATCCTGCAATCCCCGCTCACCTCGGACAAGGCGCCGACGGTCGAGGTGACCCGAGCCGACCTGTCCGAGGTGCTCCACCGGTCGGCGCAGACCGAGGCCGAGTTCTTGTTCGACGACACGGTCACCGCTCTCGACCAGGATGAAGGCGGGGTGGATGTCACCTTCCGGCGGTCCGCGCCACGGCGCTTCGACTTGGTGGTCGGTGCCGACGGGATGCACTCCACCGTACGGCGCCTGGTATTCGGCCCCGAGCGGCAGTTCGCGAGCGACCTGGGCCTGTACGGCGCGACCGTCCCGCTGGAACCCGACGCCATCGAGGACCCGACCGAGATGACGATGCTGACCGTGCCGAACCGGATGCTGGTCCTCCACCCCTCGCGGACCACCCCGCTCGCGATCTTCACCTTCCGGGCCGCACAGTCGGCGCCCCACGACCGCAAGAACATCGCCCTTCACAAGCAGACCGTGGCCGACGCCTACGCCGACGTGCGGTGGCGGGCGCCGGAATTCGTGGCGGCGTTCCTCGACCACCCGGCTCCGTTCTTCGACCCCCTGACCACCCTCCGGGTGCCCTCGTGGTCCCGCGGGCGGGTCGTACTGCTCGGGGACGCGGCGGCGGCGACAGCCCTGCTGGGTGACGGGTCCAGCATGGCGATGGCGGGCGCGTACGCCCTCGCAGAAGAGCTCGCCGCCCATCCCGGTGACCACGCCCGCGCCTTCGCCGCCTACGAGTCGCGGCTCCGCCGCGAGGTAGGTCCGCGGCAGCGACGCGTCGGTCTGCTCTCCAGGCTCATGGTGCCCCGCACCCGGCCGGGCCTCGCGGTGCGCAACACGGTGGGCCGCGCGGTCGGTCGCACGAACCGGATCGCCTCTCGCGAAGCCGCGAACCGGTAGACCGAGCCCGCACCGACCGGTCACCGGTCGGTGCGCAGCTCCGCGGTGGCTCTCAGCCGGCTCGGCGCCGTCATGTCCGACGAGTCGGCTCGGCGTGGCAGGTCATCGCCGATGCGGCAGGTCGGCTGCTGTCGGCCTCACCCACCGTTCCCGGCGCTCGCCACGACATGGGTGCTACCGGTGACTACACCCCCCGCGCCGCGGAGGTGAAGTGCTGGGCGGGCAAGGCGTATCAAGGCGCCGGCGGCACCACCCGGGCGCCCTTCCGCGGCCTGCGTCTCAAGCCGCGGCAACGTCGGCACAACAGCACCCAGGCCGGAATCCGTTGCCTCGGCGAGCAAGCCATGGCCGCTCTGAAGGGCTGGCGCTTCCCGCGGAAACTCCGCTGTAGCACCAACCGGGTCACAGCCATCGTGAAGACCACCCCCGACCTTCGTCACGCCTCAACCTGAGGTTGGGAAATGCTCAGTGTGTCCACGCGCCGTTCGAGGGGCGTGATGTCCGCGACGTCGCAATTGCGGACAGTCACCGAGGCTGGCCCGGGGTCGGGTAGCTCCAGTAGATCGAAGGCCCGGGTGAACAGCTCAGGGATCTCCTGATACGCCCGATGGAGCGCCTCGTGTTGAGAGTTGACCATGGCTGAAGCCAAGCCTGCGGCATATACCTGGGGAAAGTCATATGCCAATACATCACTCGTACGGGGAAGATGATGGCGAATGCGCCGAGGGCCCGGCCGCAGTGCGGCCGGGCCCTCGGAAAGCGACGGGGAACGGTCAGCTGCCCGCGCGGACCGGGATGCTGGTGAAGGTCGGCGCCGGGGCCGGGTCCTGGAAGAAGTCGTTGCCCTTGTCGTCCACGACGATGAACGCCGGGAAGTCCTCGACCTCGATCCGCCAGACCGCCTCCATGCCCAGCTCCTCGTACTCCAGGACCTCGACCTTCTTGATGCAGTCCTGGGCGAGGCGGGCGGCCGGGCCGCCGATGGAGCCGAGGTAGAAGCCGCCGTGCGCGTGGCAGGCGTCGGTGACCTGCTGGGAGCGGTTGCCCTTGGCCAGCATGACCTTCGAGCCGCCGGCCGACTGGAACTGCTCGACGTACGCGTCCATGCGGCCGGCCGTCGTGGGGCCGAAGGAGCCGGAGGCGTAGCCCTCGGGGGTCTTGGCCGGGCCCGCGTAGTAGACCGGGTGGTTCTTCAGGTACTCCGGCATCTCCTCGCCGGCGTCCAGCCGCTCCTTGATCTTGGCGTGCGCGATGTCGCGCGCGACGACCAGCGTGCCGGTCAGCGACAGCCGGGTCTTGACCGGGTGCTTGGTCAGCTCGGCGAGCACGTCGTCCATCGGGCGGTTCAGGTCGATCCGCACCGCGTCCAGGTCGGGGCCCGCGCCCTCGGTCAGCTGCTCCTCGGTGGTTTCCGGGAGGAAGCGCGCCGGGTCGGTCTCCAGCTGCTCCAGGAAGACGCCCTCGGCGGTGATCTTCGCGACGGCCTGGCGGTCGGCGGAGCAGGACACCGCGATGGCGACCGGGCAGGACGCGCCGTGCCGGGGGAGGCGCACCACGCGCACGTCGTGGCAGAAGTACTTGCCGCCGAACTGCGCGCCGATCCCGATCTTCTGCGTCAGCTCGAAGACCTTGTCCTCCAGCTCCTTGTCGCGGAAGCCGTGACCGGTCGGCGAGCCCTCGGCGGGCAGCTCGTCGAGGTAGTGCGCGGAGGCGTACTTCGCGGTCTTCATCGCGTACTCGGCGGAGGTGCCGCCGACCACGATCGCGAGGTGGTACGGCGGGCAGGCGGCCGTGCCGAGCGAGCGGATCTTCTGCTCCAGGAACTTCATCATGGAGGCCTCGTTGAGGACCGCCTTGGTCTCCTGGAAGAGGAAGGACTTGTTGGCCGAGCCGCCGCCCTTGGCCATGAAGAGGAACTTGTACGCGTCACCGTCGTTCGCGTACAGCTCGATCTGGGCCGGCAGGTTCGAGCCGGTGTTCTTCTCGTCCCACATGGTCAGCGGGGCCATCTGCGAGTACCGCAGGTTCAGCTTCGTGTACGCGTCGTAGATGCCGCGCGACAGGGCCTCCTCGTCGCCGCCCCGGGTCAGCACGTTCTGGCCGCGCTTGCCCATGACGATCGCGGTGCCGGTGTCCTGGCACATCGGGAGCACGCCCGCCGCCGCGATGTTCGCGTTCTTCAGCAGGTCCAGCGCGACGAAGCGGTCGTTGGCCGAGGCCTCCGGGTCGTCCAGGATCTTCCGCAGCTGCGCGAGGTGGTCCGGGCGCAGGTAGTGCGCGATGTCGTGCATCGCCTCGGCGGCGAGCTTGCGCAGCGCCTCCGGCTCGACCTTGAGGAACGTCCGACCGTCGGCCTCGAAGGTGCTGACACCCTCCGACGTGACGAGGCGGTACTCGGTCTTGTCCTCGCCCTGCGGCAGGAGGTCGGTATAGGCGAATTCCGGCATTACGGATAATCCTCACTGGACGGTGACTTCGCTGTCATCAACGGCAGCCTCAACACCTTAGAACCCCTTACGGGCGTCGCGGCTGTGAGGTAAGGCTCACCCGGGCCCGCCCGCGGCCGGCCCGGTGCCGCGCCCCCTCCGGGGCGCTTCTTAGATCTCCCTTAGAAGCCCCGCGCACAGTGCCGTCGCATGACACGTTTCCTGAAAGCTGCGACAGGCTCCCGGAAGCGGCGGGCCGCCCTCGCCGCGCTGGCCGGGACCGCGCTGACCGCGAGCACGTTCACGGCCCTCCAGGCGTACGCCGGGCCCGCGGAGCCCGGTGACGGCGGCGGCACGGTCGCGCTGCGGATCAAGGGCGGCGAGGCGCACGTGGACCCCCGCACCCTGCGGATCACCGCCCGTACGGCGAGCGGCGCCGAGTCCGAGCTCTCCGCGGCGGCCGGGGAGTCGCTGGGCACCGTTTCCCCGGTGACCCGCCACGGCGCCACCGCCCGGTGGTCCTATCCCGACCGCGGCCTCGACGTCTCGGTGGCGGCCCGCGACGGGCGGCTGGTCGTCCGCATGCACGCCAAGAAGGACGGCAGCATCGCCTGGCCCGCCGGAGGCGCCGCACAGCCGCGGGGCACGGCCTACGAGCTGCCCCGCGGCGAGGGGCTGCGGATCCCCGCGGCCGACACCTTCTGGAACTCGGGGAAGGCCGGGCTGACCGGCGCGGACGGCATCGACCTCAAGGACCTGACGATGCCCTTCTGGGGCACCACGGCGGGCGACCGCGGAGTGAGCACCCTCGTCCCCACCGACCTGGGCACCAATCTGCGCTTCGCCTCCCAGGACGGGAAGCTGCGCACCGCCGCCTCCCACGACTTCCGCCGCGCGGACGGCACCGACGACTACACCGTGGCCTTCTCCCTGACCGACGGCTCGCCGGTCGCGGCGGCCAAGGACTACCGCCGGTACCTCGCCTCGAAGGGGCAGCTCGGCAGCCTGAAGGCGAAGATCCGCAAGAACCCCGAGGTCGCCAAGTTGATCGGCGCCCCGCACGCCTACGTATGGGGCGACGGCCGCAGCAAGGAGACCGTCGAGCGGCTCAAGAAGCTCGGCGTCTCCCGGATGTGGCTCGGCTACGACGCCGACGGCGAGCCGATGACGAAGGAGGCCGTCGCCGCCGCGCAGCAGGCGGGCTACCTGGTCGGCCCGTACGACAGCTGGGACAACGCCCAGGACCCCAAGAGCGCCGACACCAGCGTGGCGAAGTGGCCGGACCGGCTGTGGCCCGACGGCTGCGTCCACGACGCCGACGGCAAGCCGGAGGGCGGCTTCGGCGGCCGCGGCTGCTACCTCAGCTCCCAGGCGCTCGCCGACGCCGAGCCGGGCCACCACTACCTCGCCGACCGCGTGCGGGACATGTCGGCGAACGGCGTGCACAGCTACTTCCTGGACGTGGACGCCACCGGCGAGCTGTTCCGCGACCACACGCCCGGCCACCCGATGACCCAGGCCGGGGACCGGGCGAACCGCCTGGAGCGGATGCGCGGGGTGTCCGACGGCTCCCTCGCCGGCGGCCGTCCGTTCGTCCTCGGCTCCGAGTCGGCGGGCTCCTGGGCGAACCAGGTGCTCGACTTCAGCCACGGCTCCAGCACGCCGGTCCACGACGGCCTGTGGAAGGCCGAGCGGGACAAGGAGACCTGGGGCGGCTACTGGCCCGAGGGGCGGCCCGGCATGTTCTTCAAGGAGGCCAGGCTGGACGCGTCCGTCGCCAAGGCCATGTTCGACCCCGCGTACCGGGTGCCGCTGTACGAGACGGTGCTGCACGACTCGGTGGTCAGCACCGACCGCTGGGAGCTGTCCCTCTACAAGCTCCCCGAGCAGAAGCGGGACCGTGCGCTGCTCGCCATGCTCTACAACACCCCGGTGAACCTCGCGCTCGACGGCAAGGTGCTGGACGCGCACGGCAAGGAGATCGCGGAGATGCAGCGGTTCTTCGCCGGCATCCAGAAGACCGCGGGCACGGAGGCGATGACGGACTTCCGCACGCTCACCGCCGACCACAAGGTGCAGCGGACCACCTTCGGCGGCAGCGGCGGACTGAAGATCACCGCCAACTTCGGCAGCACGGCGTACCACGGTCTGCCGGGCGGCTGTGTCCAGGCGACGAGCAAGTCGCATCCCGCTCCGCAGCGGTTCTGCCCGGAGAGCTGAGACCGGCGCTGTCCCCTGGTCGCGATCTATCGCGTTTCGCTACGCTGTTGAGGTGGACGCATCAGACAACGGGGGACAGTGCCCCGCACCCGTGGAACTCGCCAAGCCCGCGCCGGCCCCGCCCGCCGACGCCGCGCTCCGCGCCTCCGACGCCGACCGGGACCGGATCGCCGGGATCCTGCGCGAGGCGCTGGCCGAGGGGCGGCTGGACGCCGAGGAGCACGCCGAGCGCATCGACGGCGTCTACCGGGCCAAGACCATGGGTGAGCTGGAGCCGCTGATCAGCGATCTGCCGGCGGCGCGGGACGCGGCGGGCACACCCCCGGCGGCCGGCACGGCGTACGGCCCGGAGTCCGTCGCCGGCCCCGAGGACACCCGTCTCGTCGGGGTCTTCGGCGCCGCGGTCCGCGCGGGCCGCTGGCGGGTGCCGGGCCGGCTGATCGCGGTATCGGTCTTCGGATCGGTCGAGATCGACCTGACCGAGGCGATCTTCACGCAGCAGCACGTGCACATCAACGCCACCTCGATCTTCGGCAGCGTGGACATCCGGGTGCCGGAGAACGTGACGCTGCGCGGCAGCGGCTCAGGCGTGCTCGGCTCCTTCGAGATCCGGACCGACGAGTCGGACGACCCGGCCGCCCCGGTGATCACCGTGGGCGGCTTCGCCGTGCTCGGCAGCGTCGAGGCGAAGCCGAAGCGCGGCAAGTGGGTGCGGGACCTGCACAGCATGCTGCGCGAGCGCCGGCGCAGGCACCTGGGGCACTGAGGCGCTGCCGGTCCGCAGGTGGGACCCGCCTGTAAGGCGCGCCGCAATCCGACGCTGCTTTCAAACCGTACGCCACGGTGTGCATAGAGCCGCGTACAGCGGGTAGGGCTGGTGCATCGTCTCTCGTACGGCTGCGGGGTGTGCGAAACGTCGTGCGCAGCGAGACGGGCAAGTGGTGACTGAAATCGCCGAGCCGTCGTCAGGAGTAGACCGTGCTGCTACCGCATCAGCCCCTGCAGGACGCCGCCGTCGTGCCCGCCCAGCGAGTGCCCGCTCGGGACGAGGCCGGCCCCTGGCACTCCGAGGCGGTGTGCCGACGGGACGAGGCCGGACTCTTCTTCGCGCCGTCAAAAGAGCCGACGGCTGCCCGCCTGGCCAGGGAGGAAGCCGCGAAGCGGGTCTGTGCCCGCTGTCCCGTCATGATCGAGTGCCGGGAGCACGCGCTGCTCCAGCCCGAGCCGTACGGCGTCTGGGGCGGCCTGACCGCCGCCGAACGCCGGGTCGTCCTGGCCCGCCGCCGGCGCCGCGACGCCGAGCTCCAGCGCTCGGCCCGCATGCCTGCCGCGGGCTGAACCCGGTACGAATCCCCGACGGCCCGGTGCCCCTCCGCGAGAGCGGCGGGGCACCGGGCCGTCGGGCGTACGGAGCGCTGTCTCAGCTGGGCCGCTCGAAGTCGACCGAGCTGTAGGCGCGCAGCTTGGAGAGCCGGTGCTCGGAGTCGATCTGCCGGATCGTGCCGGACTTGGAGCGCATGACCAGCGACTGGGTGGTGGCGGTCTCCGCGCGGTACCGCACGCCGCGCAGCAGCTCGCCGTCGGTGATGCCGGTGGCGACGAAGAACACGTTCTCGCCGCTGACCAGGTCGTCGGTGTGCAGGACGCGGTCCAGGTCGTGGCCCGCGTCGATCGCGCGCTGCCGCTCCTCGTCGTCCTTGGGCCACAGCTTGGCCTGGATGGTGCCGCCCAGGCACTTGATCGCGCAGGCCGTGATGATGCCCTCGGGCGTACCGCCGATGCCCAGCAGCAGGTCCACGCCGGTGCCTTCGCGTACGGCCATGATCGCGCCGGCCACGTCACCGTCGGCGATGAACCTGATCCGGGCGCCGGCCTCGCGGATCTCCTTGACGATGCCCTCGTGGCGGGGGCGGTCCAGGACGACGACGGTGACGTCCTCGGGGCTGGACTTCTTCGCCTTGGCGATGCGGCGGATGTTCGCCTCGACCGGGGCGTTGATGTCGACGTAGTCGGCGGCCTCGGGGCCGGTGACCAGCTTGTCCATGTAGAAGACCGCGGACGGGTCGAACATGGAGCCGCGGTCGGCGACGGCCATGACGGAGACGGCGTTGGCCATGCCCTTGGCCGTCAGCGTCGTGCCGTCCACGGGGTCCACGGCCACGTCGCACTCGGGGCCGGTCCCGTCGCCCACGCGCTCGCCGTTGAACAGCATCGGCGCCTGGTCCTTCTCGCCTTCGCCGATGACGACCACGCCGTTCATCGAGACGGTGTGGATCAGGGCCCGCATGGCCTTGACCGCGGCGCCGTCCGCGCCGTTCTTGTCACCGCGGCCGACCCAGCGGCCCGATGCCATCGCACCCGCCTCGGTGACGCGGACCAGTTCCAGGGCGAGGTTGCGGTCGGGGGCCTCGGGGCTGACCTCAAGCTGGGACGGCAGATGATGCTCGGTCATCGGAGCGCACCTTTCTGTACGGCGACGGCCGGTTAGATGAGGGTTCGCTTGACCTTATCGCTATGTCGAGATTATGAGCAGGGCGCCCCACGTATGAGCAGTGCTCACCGGCCCCGGGAAGCCGTGCGCGCGGCCCGGCGCGTGGCCGGAGTGGGGGTCTTGTCCGATGCGTTCCCGGCATGGGGGACCATAGGGGGCGTGGCTGGTATGCGAGGCAAGCAAACGGTGCGGGACATGGTCCTGTCGATGGCCGTGATCGGCATCGTCGTCGCGGCGATCTATCTCTTCATCCCGCACAACGACAGCAAGGACGCGGAGAAGGCCGCGGTGAAGACCGTCGGCTACCGCGTCGAGCTCGCGACGGCCCGGCGCGCGGCGCCGTACCCGGTCGCCGCGCCCGAGGGGCTGCCCCAGGGCTGGCGGGCCACCTCCGTCTCGTACAAGGCGGACAGCGACGGCAAGGGCGGCGCCTGGCACCTGGGCTTCCTGGACCCGAAGGACCAGTACGCCGCGGTCGAGCAGAGCGACGCCCCGGCCCGCGACTTCGTCAAGAAGGTCACGCTGAACGCCACCCCGGCCGGCGGCGGCCGGCAGGTCGACGGCGCCCGCTGGGACCGGTACAAGGGCGACACGTACAAGGCCCTCGTCCGCAAGGAGTCCGGCCACACCACGGTCGTCACCGGCACCGCGTCCTACGACGGCCTCGCGGAGCTGGCGGGCGCGCTGAAGGCCAAGAGCGAGAAGTAGCCGAAGGCCGAGAAGGAAGCAGCGGCCGGGCCCTCGCCCCGTACGCACGACCACTCCTCGAGCACGACGAGGCCGCCGCACCCGGAGCGGGTGCGGCGGCCTCCTGCCGTGCGGGGCGGCCGGGGTGCCGGCCGGCGCCGTGGCTCAGACGGTGGCGGCGGCGTCCTCGAAGGACAGCCGCGGCGAACGCGGGAAGAAGGCGTCAGCGCCCGGCTTGCCGACGTTGATGACCATGAAGGACTTCTGCTTGCCGTCGCCGAAGAACTCCTTGTCGATGGCGGTGAAGTCGAAGCCGGTCATCGGGCCGGCGGCCAGGCCGGCGGCGCGGATGCCGAGGATGAAGTAGCCCGCCTGGAGGGTGGCGTTCTGGGTGCCGGCGACCTCACGCGCCGCGGCCTCGGAGAAGAAGGTGTCCTTGATGCCCGGCGCGTGCGGGAACAGCTCCGGCAGCTTCTCGTGGAAGTCCAGGTCCACGGAGAGGATGACGGTCAGCGGGGCCGCCAGCGTCTTCGGGCCGTTGGCGCCCATGGCGTGCTCGACGAGGCGCTTGCGGGCGTCCTCGGAGCGGACCAGCGTCAGGCGCAGCGGCGACTGGTTGAAGGCGGTCGGGGCGAACTTCACCAGGTCGTAGACGGCCTGAACCTGCTCGTCGGTGACCGGCTCGTCCGTGAACGTGTTGGCGGTCTGGGCCTC
Organism: Streptomyces sp. NPDC047117; assembly: GCF_040643545.1. Lineage (NCBI taxonomy): Bacteria > Bacillati > Actinomycetota > Actinomycetes > Kitasatosporales > Streptomycetaceae > Streptomyces > Streptomyces sp. NPDC047117. The sequence continues at coordinate 64,759 of NZ_JBEYUN010000026.1, forward strand.
ACGGAAGAGGAGGTCAGCAGCGGCGGCGTCAAGGGCGAGAGTCATGAAGGGCACCTCGGTGGTTCGTGGTGGTTCCGGGCCGGGCCGGTCCGGTTTGTACACCCTCCACTCTAACGTCGATAGATTAAGTTTCAACTAAAGCGAGAGGATTGTGAGCGGTTTCACATGGCCGCGTTGCGGGAGCGAAAGCGAGCGGCGTCGCGCGGGCTCCTGACAGTGCCCGCGCGGTGGCCTCAGTCCTCCTCGGACGCCCCGGCCCCGGCCCCGTCCTCGCCTTCGTCCTCCGCCAGCGCCGCGTCCAGTCGGGCGCGGGCGCCGTCCAGCCAGCGCCGGCACACCTTCGCCAGCTCTTCGCCGCGCTCCCACAGCGCGAGCGACTCCTCCAGCGTCGTGCCGCCCGCCTCCAGGCTGCGGACCACCTCGATCAGCTCGTCCCGCGCCTGCTCGTACCCGAGCGTGGACGTCACGTCCGGCGCGCCCGCCGCCCCGGCACCCGCCGCGCCGTCCGTCTCCATGCCCGTGTCCGTCTTCGCCTTGGCCATGGGCCCCAGCCTAAGCGGGGGGTGTGACAGCGCCGTCCGTCCGACGGACCGTGAAGTCGCCCTCGGCCACCCGCGCCCGCAGCTCCTCGCCCTCGCCGACCTCCTCGGGCGTGCGGACCGCATGGCCGTCGGAGCGCTGCAGCACGGCGTACCCCCGCTCCAGCGTGGCCTTGGGGGAGAGGGCCACCACCCGCGCGAGGGTGTGCGTCAGCTCGGAGTCGGCCCGGTCCAGCAGATGGCCCAGCGTGCGCCGGCCGCGCTCCAGCACCGCGGTGACCTGCTCCTCGCGCGCCTCCACCATGCGGTGCGGCTCCCGTATGCAGGGGCGGTTCAGCGCGCCCGCGAGGCCGCGCTCCTCCCGGTCCAGGAAGCCGGTGACCGAGCGCAGCGCGCGCTCCCGCAGCTGCTGGATGCGGGCCAGCTCCTCGCCCACGTCCGGTACGACCTTCTTCGCCGCGTCCGTCGGCGTCGAGGCGCGCAGGTCCGCGACCAGGTCCAGCAGCGGGCTGTCCGGCTCGTGGCCGATCGCCGACACGACGGGCGTACGGGCCTGGCTCACGGTCCGTACGAGCTGCTCGTCGGAGAACGGCAGCAGGTCCTCCACGCTGCCGCCGCCCCGCGCCACGATGATCACGTCCACGTCCGGCCGGGCGTCCAGCTCCCGCACCGCCTCCACCACCTGCGGCACGGCGTGTATGCCCTGCACCGCGACGTTGCGCACCTCGAAGCGGACGGCCGGCCAGCGGTGCCGGGCGTTCTCCAGTACGTCCCGCTCCGCCGCGCTCGCCCGGCCGCAGACCAGCCCGATCAGCTGCGGCAGGAACGGCAGCGGGCGCTTGCGCCCGTCCGCGAACAGTCCCTCGGCGGCCAGCGCCTTCTTCAGCATCTCCAGCCGCGCCAGCAGCTCGCCGACGCCGACCGGCTTGATCTCGGCGGCCCGCAGCGAGAGCTGGCCGCGCGGCGCGTACCACTCCGGCTTCGCGTGCACCACGACCCGGGCGCCCTCGCTGATCACGTCGGCGACCTTGTCGAAGACCTGGCGATAGCACGTCACGCTCACCGAGATGTCGTGCGACGGGTCGCGCAGCGTCATGAAGACGACGCCCGCGCCGGGCCGCCGCGACAGCTGAGTGATCTGCCCCTCGACCCACACCGCGCCGAGCCGGTCGATCCACCCGCCGATCAGCCGCGACACCTGACCGACCGGGATGGGCGTCTCTGCGGACGTCTGTAGAGCCATGGGATCGAGCGTATCGGCGAGGACCGACAGCTCGGTGTCGCTCCCTCATACGCCCGGCAGGTCGGCCCTCCGCCCCCTCGCGTACTGCACCGCCAGTACCGCCAGCCCGATCACCAGCCACACGCCGCCGACCACCTGGGCCGTCGGGGAGGCCTCGACGATCACCGCGACCACCACCGCGAGCCCCAGCAGCGGGATCACCACATGGCCCAGCACCTTCGGCGCGGCGGCCCGCTTGCGCAGCCAGAAGTAGCCGATCACCGACGCGTGCAGCAGCCCGAACGCGGTCAGCGCCCCGACGTTCACGATCGAGGACAGGTGGTCCAGGCCGTCGTCCCGGCGCGCCGCCCACACCGCCGCGACCAGCGTCACCACCGCAGCGCCCAGCAGGGCCCGGCGCGGCACCCCGCTCCCGGCGTCGACCTTCGACATCGCTCCCGGCAGCCGCCGGTCCCGGGCCATCGCGAAGAGCAGCCGCCCGGCCGCCGCCTGCCCGGCCAGCGCCGCGAACGCCGCGCCGATCGCCTTGCTCGCCGCGACCAGCTTCTGCAGCCACTCGCCGACGGCAGCGTTCGCCGTCGTGTAGAAGGCGTCGCCCTGCTCGGCCGGCTTCGCCGCCAGCTCCGCCGCCGACATCGGGGCGAGCAGCGCCGCGAGGTACGTCTGCACGGCGAACAGCACACCGGCCACCACCAGGCAGGTCAGCACGGCCCGCGCCACCCGCTTCGACCCCCCGGCCGACTCCTCCGCGAACGCCGCGATGGCGTCGAACCCCAGGTACGACAGCACCGCCACCGACACCGCCGCCAGTACCGCGCTCGTCGAGAAGCCGCCCTCACCCGTGAGCGGCACCGTCCAGCCGCGCTGCGCGCCGTCCGTCGCCAGTACCCACACGGCCGCCACGACGAAGACCACCAGCACGACGATCTCCATCGCCAGCACAAGGAAGCCGACCACGGCCGCCGTCCGTACGCCCCACAGGTTCAGCAGCGTCGTGACGACGACCGCCACCGCCGTCCAGATCCACTGGTGCACCGACGGCACCAGGGAGTGCAGCGCGATCCCCGAGAAGAGGTACGCCACCGCCGGGATCAGCAGGTAGTCGAGCATCGCCATCCAGCCCGCGACGAAGCCCGCGCCCTCGCCCAGGCCCACCCGGGCGTACGTGTAGACCGAGCCGGCCTGCGGGGCGACCCGCACCATCTGCGCGTACGAGTACGCCGTGAACGCCATCGCGATCGTCGCGACGACGTACACGAGGGTGATCGCCCCGTGCGACTTCGCCTGCAGCGTGCCGAAGATGCCGACGGGCGCCATGGGAGCGATGAACAGCAGCCCGTAGACGATCAGGTCCCGGAAGGACAGGGTCCGCCTCAGCCGGCCCCCGGCGGCCACGGTCGCCCCGGCAGGGTCCGCGGCCCCGGCGGGGCCGGCGGGATCGGGAACGCCGCCGTGCGGGGGCTGCGGATCGGCCGTTGGGGGCATGACGGACACCTCTGCGTGACGAACGGTCCGGCGGCGCTCGCCGGCCTCACATGATCGTCGGCCGTCCCGTCGTTTCGGGCAAGCCGCCCTGCCGTGCGGACATATGCCCTTGTTATGGCCTTGTAACGGCCTGTCCCCACCCCTGGCCAGGCCTTCCGTGGGACACCACCCCGACCCGTACGATGGGAACCATGACCACCCCGACTTCCCGCCGCGTCCTCCTCGCCGCCCCTCGTGGATACTGCGCCGGCGTGGACCGAGCCGTCATCGCCGTCGAGAAGGCCCTGGAGCAGTACGGCGCCCCCGTCTACGTGCGCCACGAGATCGTCCACAACAAATACGTGGTCAAGACGTTGGAGAAGAAGGGTGCGATCTTCGTCGAAGAGACGGCGGAGGTGCCCCCGGGCAACATCGTGATCTTCTCCGCGCACGGCGTCGCGCCGGTCGTCCACGACGAGGCCAAGCGCGGACAGCTCGCCACCATCGACGCCACCTGCCCGCTCGTCACCAAGGTCCACAAGGAAGCCGTCCGGTACGCCAAGGAGGACTACGACATCCTCCTGATCGGTCACGAGGGCCACGAAGAGGTCATCGGCACCAGCGGCGAGGCCCCCGAGCACATCACCCTGGTCGACGGCCCCGACGACGTGCAGAACATCGAGGTCCGCGACCCGGACAAGGTCGTCTGGCTCTCCCAGACCACCCTGTCGGTCGACGAGACCATGGAGACGGTCGGCGCCATCAAGGGCCGCTACCCCAACCTCCTCTCCCCGCCCAGCGACGACATCTGCTACGCCACGCAGAACCGCCAGACGGCCGTGAAGCAGATGGGCGCCGAGTCCGACCTCGTCATCGTCGTCGGCTCCAAGAACTCCTCCAACTCCGTCCGCCTCGTCGAGGTCGCGCTCGGCGCCGGCGCCAAGGACGCGCACCTGGTCGACGGCGCCGAGGAGATCGACGAGGCCTGGCTGGAGGGCGTCCGCACGGTCGGCGTCACCTCCGGCGCCTCGGTCCCCGAGGTCCTCGTCGAGGGCGTCCTGGAGTGGCTGGCGCAGCGCGAGTACGAAGACGTGGAGACCATCACCTCCGCCACCGAGTCCATCCACTTCTCTCTGCCCAAGGAGCTCCGCCGCGACCTCCGCTCGGAGGCGAAGACGGCGACGGAGACGACGGCGGCGACGGAGACGAAGCCGGAGGACGGGTCGGCGCCGGAGGCGTGAGGCTTCCCCTCGTCATCGCGAAGGCGTGAGGCTTCCCCCACGTCCTTGTCCTCGTCCTCGCCGGGCCGGTTCGCCTTTTGACGGGTGAGCCGGCCTCTCCGCGCCTAGCCTTTTCCCCATGAACGTATTCGGTGTGGACATCGGCGGGTCGGGCATCAAGGGCGCGCCCGTGGACCTGGAACGCGGCGAGCCGGCGGAGGAGCGCTTCAAGGTGCTCACCCCGCACCCGGCCACCCCGGAAGCCGTCGCCGACGGCGTCCAGCAGGTCGTGGAGCATTTCGACTGGTCGGGGCCGGTCGGGGTGACGTTCCCCGGCGTGGTCACCGGCGGGGTGACCCGCTCGGCCGCCAATGTCGACAAGTCCTGGATCGGCACCGACGCCGCCAAGCTGCTGACCTCCCGGCTCGGCGGCGAAGCCGGACCCTGCCCGGTCACCGTGCTGAACGACGCGGACGCCGCCGGCCTCGCCGAGGTGCACTTCGGCGCCGCGCGCGGCCGTACGGGCACGGTCATCATGCTGACCCTGGGTACCGGCATCGGCAGCGCCCTCTTCACCGACGGGCAGCTGGTCGCCAATACCGAGCTGGGCCACCTCGAACTGGACGGCCACGACGCCGAGACCCGCGCCTCGACCCGGGTGAAGGACGAGGAGGACCTGAGCTGGCACGACTGGGCGCACCGGCTCCAGAAGTACCTCCGTCACGTCGAGATGCTCTTCACGCCCCAGCTCTTCGTGATCGGCGGCGGAGTGAGCCGCAAGGCCCACAAGTTCCTGCCGCTGATCAAGGGCGTCAAGGCTGAGATCGTGCCTGCGCAGCTTCAGAACAACGCGGGGATCGTTGGGGCCGCAATGGCCGCCCGGCGGGCTTGCGACCCGGCTGCCGCCGCTCCCGCTCCGGGGCAGGACGCCGGTCTCGGGGCCGCCGATCCCGGTCCTGCCGGCCGTCCGGACGCTGCGCCCGCCGCCGGAGGATGAGCAGACACTTCCGTACGCCGACGAGCAGCACGCTGAGGGCCGTACCGAGGTAGAGCCAGCCCGCGTTCACCGCGAGGACGGTGAAGACGCCCATCAGCAGGCTGCCCGAGCCGCCGGCGCCGGCGATGGGGAGGCAGCCCACGGTGTACGCGATCGGCAGCGTGACCGGCGCGACGACCAGGTCGTACGGGCGTACCCACAGCGCGCCCGCGGCCCCCGCCAGCACGAAGCAGACGCCGTACACGGTGGGCGAGCCGCCCGCCAGCAGCCGGTCCAGAAAGGCCAGGACCAGCAGCGCGAGGGTGGTCAGCAGGGCACAGCCCAGCCCGGTCAGCTTGGGCGCGGGCAGCCTGCGCACCAGCGCGGCGAGCGGCCCGGGCAGCACGCGCCGGGCACCCGCCCGGTAAACGGTCGAGGTCTCGGCGATGGCAGGACCACCGTCCGACCTGGCCGCCCCGTCCGCCCCGGCCGACCGGGCCGATGCGCTTCGCGCACCACCCTGCACGGCGGCCTGAGCGCCTTGCTGAGTGCCTTGCTGAGCGCCTTGCGCACCCTCTGCTGAGGCCTGAGCGGCCTTCGCAGGGGGCCGGCCGCCGCGGGCGACGGGGGGAGCCGCGGCGGGGCGGTTCCCGACGGCCCGCCCCGCGGCCGGACGGCCGGTCCGGGGCGGGGTGTGCTGAGGTGCGCGCGCTTCGTGTTGCTCCACTCGCCAACGGTAGGCCGCTAAGTGGGATTAATAGCCCGTAGGACACGCGCTTTCCACGACGATGCCGCCGGATCACCATCCGGAAGCGGTACGAACGTCGTACGTGTGGGCGTGTCGGTACGACGTCCGTCGCGCCGACGGACCGAGGCGCACCGGTCACCCGCCCCGCCCCGTAGACTGGTGGATCGGCCCCCTCGGGCATCGCCTGCCCGCCCGGGCCGGTGGCCCACCGGGACCATTGCCCAGCAGCCGGGCGCCGGCCCCGGGCCGATGTCCGCCCCACCCCACCTCCCGTCGGAAGTCGAGTCGCCAACGTGTCGCTCACGATCGGAATCGTCGGTCTGCCGAATGTCGGCAAGTCGACCATGTTCAACGCCCTGACCAAGAACGACGTGCTGGCGGCCAACTACCCGTTCGCCACCATCGAGCCCAACGTCGGCGTCGTGGGCGTCCCCGACCCGCGCCTGACCAAGCTGGCCGAGATCTTCGACTCCCAGAAGGTCCTCCCGGCCACCGTCGACTTCGTCGACATCGCCGGCATCGTGCGCGGGGCTTCCGAGGGCGAGGGCCTGGGCAACAAGTTCCTGGCGAACATCCGCGAGTCCGACGCGATCTGCCAGGTCATCCGTGCTTTCAAGGACGAGAACGTCGTCCACGTCGACGGCAAGGTCTCGCCCCGGGACGACATCGAGACGATCAACACCGAGCTGATCCTCGCCGACCTCCAGACCATCGAGAAGGTCCTCCCGCGCCTCCAGAAGGAGTCGCGCATCAAGAAGGACGTGGTCCCGAAGGTCAAGGCCGTCGAGGAGGCCAAGGAGATCCTGGAGCGGGGCGACACCCTCTTCTCCGCGGGCATCGTCCAGGGCTCGGGCAACGAGGAGCTCCTGCACGACCTGCACCTCCTCACCACCAAGCCCTTCCTCTACGTCTTCAACGTCGACGAGGACGAGCTGACGGACGAGGACTTCAAGAACGAGCAGCGCGCGCTCGTCGCCCCCGCCGAAGCGATCTTCCTGAACGCCAAGCTGGAGGCCGACCTCGCCGAGCTCGACGAGGAGGAGGCCCTGGAGCTCCTCCAGTCCGTGGGCCAGGAAGAGCCCGGCCTCGCGACCCTCGCCCACGTCGGCTTCCGCACCCTCGGCCTGCAGACCTACCTCACGGCCGGCCCCAAGGAATCCCGCGCCTGGACCATCAAGAAGAACGCCACGGCCCCCGAGGCCGCCGGCGTCATCCACACGGACTTCCAGAAGGGCTTCATCAAGGCCGAGGTCATCTCCTTCGACGACCTCGTCGAATGCGGCTCGGTCGCGGAAGCCCGCTCAGCAGGCAAGGCCCGCATGGAAGGCAAGGACTACGTGATGCAGGACGGCGACGTGGTGGAGTTCCGGTTCAACGTGTGATCCATGCTTGGAACCGGGGTCGTTCTCTTGGAGAGCGGCTCCGGTTCTTTTTTTCGGTCTTTCAGGGTGTGGAATGTGCCGCCCGCGCTGATGACCCTCCGAATTCACGAGGCCGACGAGGTGGGGGCGAAACATGGGCGACTTCACGGTTGTCCCGAACTGTTGATCCATTGGTCGGGGAAGGTGACGAAGCTCCCTCTGCGCTATACAGAGGGTGGGAACACGTAGTCAGAAACTCTCGCGAACGACGGTGGCCATCAGTGCTGCACCGGCATCAGGCGCGGCGCGCACAGAGCGGGCTCAGAGCATGACGCGTACGCCCAACTCCTGTAGAAGCAGTGTGCAGAATCCGCACGGTTCCGTGGTTCGGCCGTGGTCGGGGTGGCCCTGGTCGCGAACCATCTTCGAGATGAGTACGGAACCCTCGAAGTGCGGCGCCGCCTCACGAAGGGTCGTTGTCCGGCCATCATTTCGCGCACTGTCAATTGCCCACAGCTGATCGGACACCAGGGCGGATTCAGCGCAGCGGGCGGTGAACGGCATGCGTTGCTCCGGTGACAGTTCCTCTGCGAACTTCCAGATGGAGGGGTGCAGGTTCGGACGTTCGCTGCCGACGATGCTGGTATGGCTGACCACTGTCCCATGGATCAGCAGGGATGAGGCGACGGCTGGGAATTGCTCAGACAAAGAAGTCCTCCACGTCCGGAGTGTCGTCCCCGGTCATGAATCGAGAGAAAGCGTCGTATTCGTCCTCTCCCAGAAAATACCCTCCTGTGTGATGCAACAGGAACCAACGTCCTGTTTCATCGACAAGGAGTAGACCGTACTCCGACGACTCGAACCCGACCGGAAAGAGTTTCTTACCCAATCCCGACGCCATCTCGGCGATTTCCCGGGCGTCGCCTTCGTACCCGCCTGTCGGCTCCATTTCGAATGCCGAGTCCGATGCCCTCGGATGCGTCAGCTTCAGCAGCCCGTAGGTGCGGATGATGCGCACTGCGGCTTCCACGGCCTCTAGTGGGAAGCCTTGCTCGGCGGCGTCCTGTAGACGTACGGAGATGAGGTGCTGCGCCTCGTCCCCAATATCCCGCCCGTCGAACCAGCCGTGCTGCGTCAGCCATGCCAACACGTCCGGGGGTGGCGTGGTCGGAGTCATTCTTTCCCTCCAGGGAGCGTGCCCTCACTCATGCGCGCGAATGCCAAGTTGCGGAAGAATATGCTTGCAGGTGTCGCATGGCGGGAAATAGTCACCGTGCCGGTTTCGCACCTCTCCGGTCTTCTTGATGACGAAGTCTCCGATACGCCTGGTGTGCATGACACTCCCGTCGAACACGCGGCGGGCGTCATCAATTGTACGGACCTGTGTACCGGTCGGATCCAGCTGCCGCAGCCGGTCACTGATCAGGGAGATCTCGGCACATTTTCCGTGCCCGCTCCCCTTCTTCTCGATGACGCCGGCCTTTGCGTCGTCCGCGATCTTCTGAAGCATGTCGTCCAGCACCTTGTGCGTGTGCGGCAACGTCTGACCGTGCATCTTAGTCGTGCTGGTGTGCACGGTGATCACGTTGTCGTGCAGGAAACTCCCCGCACATCCGGTGTCCAGATGATTCTGGCCTGGGGGCGCCTCTCCGGCCGGTGCCTTGCGGGCCTCGTCGGCCAGCTCTACTGCCTCTCGCTCCAGGACGGTCAGCCGTTCCTCCGGGGTCAGGTGCGACACATCCAGCGCAGGACGCCGGTAGTGGCGCATTTGGTCGGCGCTCTGACCGTGCCAGTCGGGCTGCGGTTCCAGAGATGTGCCTTGAGGCCCGTCGGCCGTGTCGTGGGAAGGCCCACTGTCCGGCCCGTCTACGGCGTCGCCATGGTGCGGGAGGCTGTCATCCGTGGGCACCTCGTTGTGATCAGTGCGGTCCGTGTGCGGTTCATGACTGTGTCCGGGGCCGTCATCGGAGGCGTGGTGGATGCCGTCGTCGGCGTGATTGCCGGGTGTGGAGTCGCTGTGACGAGGCGGCGTGGGAGCGTGCGGCCCGCCGGAGCCACCGTGACCGCTGCCACCGCCCGGACCGTCGCCGCGCGCGCTGGTGGGCCCATCACCGTGGGCACCGGCGTGGCCGCCGCTTCCCGTGGGTGGTTCGTGGCTGGCTGAGGGGGTGTGGCCGAGGTCGTTGGCGTGACCGTCGGGAAGGTGGCCGGCCATGCCGCCGGGAGCGTGGCCGGGGCCGTGCCCCGGGGGACCACCGACGTGCCCGCCGGGCGTGGTGGCGTCGTCGCCGAGGCGGCCCGTGTCGTCCAGGCTGCTGCCCAAGCGGACGTGGGCGGGGTTGTCCGCGGTGTGGGTGGCGCCCGCGCCGACCAGGATGCGGTCGTTGGTCGGGGCTTCCACGTGCGGGGTGGTTGCGTCGGCGGGGGAGTGTGGGGCGTGCTGTCGACGATGTCAGAGGGCGCGTCGGTGTGGTGTTGTTTGAGGGCGCCGGTGTCGTCGTAGAGGTTGCCCTTGGGGTCGGCGTAGACGGTGTTGCCGTCGAAGTCGGTGAGCTTGACCGTTCCTTCGGGGAGGGGGACCGAGCCTTCGGGGAGCTTGACGGCCCCGTCCGGGAGTTCGATGGCCCCCTTGGGTATCGCCGAGCCTTCGGGCAGGTGCACCGTGCCGTCGGGCAGCGCCATCGCGCCCTCCGGGAGCTCGATGGCGTTTTCGGGGAGGGGAGGCATGTCGATTTTGCCGATGCCTCGGAGGCTTTTGGCGATGTCGCCGATTTTGGAGAGGCTCGCGCCGGCGCCCTTGGCGACATAGGTCATCGGGTCGATGACCTTGCCCGCCTTGCCCGCGACGGAGAGGGCCTTGGCGACCGCGCCGGCCTTGCCCGCGCCGGCCGCCGCGCCGCCCGCGCCGCCGGTGAAGACCGTGGTGACGACGTTGAAGGTGACGGCTCCGGCGGCGCGGCCGGGGTTCTTGCCCCATTCGTCCCAGGCGACCAGGGCCTTGCCGGTCTCCTTCATGGCGGTGCGGGAGTCGCGCAGCCAGGAGGGGAGTTTGTCGTCGGGGAGGGTCAGGAACGCGGCGGCCGCGGGGCCGCCGATGGTCACGATGGCCAGGCCGGTGGCGAGTTGGGCGAGGCCCTTCCAGGCCTGGCCCATGGCGTCCCAGCCGCCGAAGCCGACCAGGGTGCCCAGGCCCTTGATGGTGCCCCAGATGCCGTCGACGATCAGGCCGTCCCAGACGAAGGACTTGACCCAGTGGCCGACCTCGTACCAGTGGTGCTTCTCCTCCACCGGGTCGCCCCAGGGGAGTTTGGCGTTCTTCATGTCCTCGGCGTTGAAGCCGTACTGGTGCTCCTTCTTGGAGCCGTCGCCGGCCACCATCTGGGGGCCGTTCCAGAGGGCGACGATCTTGTTGTAGCAGGTGCGTTCGGCCGCCCAGAACGCGGCGACGGTGGCGGTGATGTCGTCGCGGAGCTGGTTGTGCTCGGCGATCAGGTCCTCGTCGTAGTCGCCGTCCTCGTCGTCCTTGTGGTCGCGGATGAAGGCCTCGGCCTTGCGTTTGAGTGCCTTCAGCTTTGGGACGAGGGGGCGGATTTCGTCGGCGTAGGAGGAGAGGGCCGAGGAGACCGTCTCCAGGTCGTCGGCGAATGCGTCGGCGCGGGTCTGGACCGGCTTGGTGGTGGCGAAGAGCTGCTCCGCCTCCGGGGCCTTGTAGAACGCGGACAGGCCCTGGAAGTGGGAGTGGACGTCGGAGCCGGTCTTGCGGATGTGGCCGGCGTCCTTCTTGAGCGCGGCGTGGTCCTTCTCCAGCTGAGGCAGATCGCCGGTGTACTGCGGAATCTGGTCCGGCTTGAGCTCGATCTTCATCGCTACCGCCCCCCGACTGCGGCATACCGTTATGCCGATACGTTTCGCCTCGCTGTCCGCCCCGGGAACCGGCCCCCACCGGCCGCCCCGACGCGGCGGTCATCCCGCGTGACGGACATGACTTTTTGTATCACGGTGCACTGACAGTCGCTCCGCTGCAGTCGCCCCGCCCCAGTCGGTTCCCTCACGCCCCCTTCAAGTGCCTCATCAGGCGTTCGAAGTCCTGCCAGCCCGACAGGTCGGAGGGGTCGCCGGGGAGGGGGTAGTAGAGGGCGGGGCGGGTCTTGGGGCCGAGTTCTACGGGGGGCTCGGCGAGGGGGGTGTGGCGGGCGCGGTCGCCGGGCATTTCGCGGACCTCTTCGGCGCCGAGGACGAAGGCCAGGGGGACGCCGGGGCCCTCGAAGTGCGGCGGGACGGCGAGGTCGCGACGGGCCTTGCGGAGCTGGACCAGCATCGACTGGAGGTGGTGGCGGGTGGCCAGTACCTCGGCGGCGCGGGTGAGGGCGTCCACCGGGGGCTCCTCGCCGGGGCCGTAGCCGAACGCGAGGGTGACGTCCTCCTCGACGCCGCCCTTGGTGCGGGTGATGCGGACCGTCGCGAGGCCCGGCCGCTCCGGGGAGCCGACGACCACGACCCAGGTCGGTTCGGGGGAGCGGTCGTGCGCGAGGTCGGTGAGCTGGCGCAGGGACCAGGGCAGGTTGGCGGGTTCGGCGGTGCCCCAGCCGGCCGGGGGCTCGCCGGTCAGCTCGCGCCAGACCGACTCCAGCGCCCCGCCGAGCACCAGCCGGTCGTCGGCGGGGTGGACCGTACGGAAGGAGACGGCCAGCTGGCGTTCACCGGTGTCGGTGACCTCCTGGAAGGAGGCGGCCAGCGGGGTACGGGCGTCCATCGGGGTCGCGCCCTCGCCCTCGACCGGGGCGAACAGGCCGTTCTGGAAGCGGAGTACGGCGCCGGAGAGGCCGTCGTAGTAGCCGTCCCGCTCGTCCTGCACGACCCAGCGCGACGGCCAGCCGGGCAGGCTGTTGCGTACGGCGGGGGAGAGGGTGGTGCCGGCGGGCGTGACGATCTGGAGGCCCAGTTCGGCGTTGGCGACGGCGCGGAACGCGTCCGAGAGCCAGGCCGTCATGGCGACCACCGGGCGGTCCTGGATGACGACGGCGACCTTGTCGGTGAGTACGTCGACGGCGGGCTGCGCGGCCGCGGGGGTGGGTGCGACGCTCACCCCGTCGGTCTCCACCACGGCGAGCGAACGCGCGGCCTCCGGAGGCCAGGCGGAGCCGCCGGCCAGGGAGGCGAGCCGCGCGGAGAAGGTGCCCGCGAGCCGCTCGGCCTCGCCGACGCCGGTCGTGGCGCGTGCCTCCGTCCACCAGAAGGGCAGCCGCGGCGGCGTGGCCCCGAGCAGCCGCTCGGCCTCGCCCGCGACCTGTACGAGCAGGGGCGCCTCGACCGACATCAGCGGGCGGCCCTCCGGGTCGCAGAGCTGTACGACCGCGTCCTCACCCGTCGTCCCGACGAGCTTGTCGGGACCGCCGGAGAGCAGGCCCGCGAGCACGGTCATCGGGTCGGGCATCTTCGGGGTGAGGGTGATGACGTCCTTGGTCATGGGGGTCGTCCGTTCGGTTCCTGGTCGGGAAGAGAGAGCGAGGGAGAGGGGGAGCTCCCTCACCCCTCCGTATACACCGTCTGAATCAGCCGGTTCGGGCGGCCCCGCTGCATGAAGATGCCGCGGCCCGGGGGCTGGAGGGAGGCGTACGTGCCGGGGAACAGCTGGCCCTCGCTGCGGTCGCCCGACATCAGGAGTGCCGAGGCGCCCGACTCGCGCAGGCTCAGCATCAGCGGTTCGTACATGCCGCGCGAGGCGCCCGCGACGCGGCGGGTGAGGACGAAGTGGAGTCCGATGTCGGCCGCCGAGGGGATGTAGGGGAGGAAGGGTTCGAGGGGGGCCTGGCCGGCGGTCGTCAGGACGTCGTAGTCGTCGACGAGGACGACGATCCGCGGGCCGCCGCCCCAACTGCCCGGCTCCAGGTCCTCCACGTCCGTGCCGTCGCCCGGCAGCCGCTTCTCCAGCTGGCCGGCGACGCCGTGGGCGAGGCCCGCGCACATCTTGGGGTTGTACGCGTAGCCGCCGCGGAACTCCTCGGGGATCGCGCCGCGCAGCCCGCGCCGCGGGTCCATGACCGCGAAGACCAGGTCGTCCTCGCCGTACCGCTCGATGAGGCCGTTGGCGACGGTCTTGAGGAGGTTGGTCTTGCCGCACTCGCTGTCGCCGAGGATCAGCAGGTGCTGGTCGTGCTGGAAGAGGTCGACCATGACGGGCGCCAGCGCCGTCTGGTCCAGGCCGATCGGGACCCGCTGCGGCTCGGCGGCCGGGCCGGGCAGCAGATGCGGCTCCAGGACGCGCGGCAGGACCCGTACGGGCTGGGCCACTTCGCCGCTCCAGGTGGCGCGCACGGTACGGGCCGTACGCTCCAGGACCGCGCCCAGCTCCGAGGTGTCGGCCAGGCCGTCCGTACGGGGCAACGCGATCTGCGCGAAGAGCTTGCCGTCGGTCAGGACGCGGCCGGGCTCGTCGGGCGAGAGGGTCTGGGCGAGCTTGCGGTCGATGCTGGACTCGCTGGGGTCGTTCAGCCGCAGCTCGACGCGGGTGCCGAAGTACGACTGGGTGGCGATCCGTACGTCGTTCCAGCGGAGCATGCCCGCGACCACGTGGATGCCGTAGCCGCTGCCCCGCTTGAGGATGTCGGCGACCGCCTCGTCCAGCTCCTCGAAGTCGTCGCGCAGCGCGCCGAAGCCGTCGATGACCAGCACGATCTCGGCGGACGCCAGCTGCGGCAGCCGGCCGGCGGCGTGCAGCATGCGGAGCTGCTCGACGGAGTCGATGCCGTGCTCGCGGAAGAGCTCCTCGCGCAGCCCGAGCATGTTGCGCACCTCTTCGACGGTGCGCCCCGTGCGCTCGCGGTCGGCGCGGCCCGCGACCCCGCCCACGTGCGGCAGTTCCGACAGCGCCTGGAGGCCGCCGCCCACCAGGTCCAGGCCGTAGATCCCGACCTCCTGGGGCGTGTGGGTCAGCGCGGTCGACAGCGCGAGGGTGCGCAGCAGCGTGGTCTTGCCGGAGGCCGGGCCGCCGATGATCGCGGCGTGGCCGCCCGCGACCGTGAGGTCCAGGACGTACTGGCCCTGCCACTGCTTGGTCGGGTCGTCCAGCAGGCCGAGCGGGATCTGCAGCGGCCCGCGGCGCGCGGCGAGCTGCATGCCGCGCGCGCCGACCTCGACCGGGCCCGCGGCCTTGTCCAGGGGCATGGCGGCGGGCAGCGGCGGCAGCCAGATGCGGCGCACCTGTGCGGCGGCGCCCTCCAGCTGGCCGACCATCACGCCCATCTCGGTCGGGCCGGCCTCCCGGCGTCGCACCGTCGGCTCGCCCTCGCCGGTGTTCTCCGGCTCGGCGAGGGTGTTGAACGCCTCGTACTCCAGGGCCAGCGGCCCGGTGTCCTCCTCCTCGTGGCGCTGCACGGGCCCGCGGTAGGCACCGGACACGTAGCTCGCCTTGAAGCGTTCGTAGTGCGTGGTGTCGACCTTGAGGTAGCCGAAGCCGGGCAGCGGCGGCAGGTGGAAGGCGTCCGTGGTGTCCAGGACCGTACGGGACTCGTCGGCGGAGAAGGTGCGCAGGCCGAGCCGGTACGAGAGGTAGGTGTCCAGGCCCTTGAGCTTGCCGCCCTCGATGCGCTGGCTGGAGAGCAGCAGGTGCACGCCGATGGACCGGCCGATGCGGCCGATGGACAGGAACAGGTCGATGAAGTCCGGCTTGGCGGTGAGCAGTTCGCCGAACTCGTCGATGACCACGAAGAGGTGCGGCAGCGGGTCCAGGTCGGGGCGCTTCTCGGCCCGCAGCTGGGCGTAGTCGCCGATGTCGGCGACGTTGCCCGCGTCCTTCAGCACCTGCTGGCGGCGCTTGACCTCACCGGCGAGCGACGCGTGCACGCGCTCCACCAGGCCCGCCTGGTTCTCCAGGTTGGTGATGACGCCGGCGACGTGCGGCAGGTCGGCGAACGGCGCGAAGGTCGCACCGCCCTTGTAGTCGACCAGGACCAGCGCCAGGTCCTCCGGCGGGTGGGTGGCGACCAGCGCCAGTACGAGGGTGCGCAGCAGCTCCGACTTGCCGGAACCGGTCGCGCCGACGCACAGGCCGTGCGGGCCCATGCCCAGCTCGGAGGACTCCTTGAGGTCCAGCAGCACCGGCTCGCGGGAGTCGCTGATGCCGATCGGTACGCGGAGGAAGGCGCGTTCGCCGCGCGGCGCCCACAGCCGCGACAGGTCCAGCTGCGCCACGTCGTCGATGCCGAGCAGCTCGGCGAAGTCGACGGGGCCGGACAGCGGGGCGTCCACGAGCGATTCGGCGGACAGCCGCATCGGCGCCAGCATCCGGGCCAGGCCCTCGGCGAACGGGACGCTGACCTCGTCCACCGTGCCGTGCGCGCTGATCGGCTCCTGCTCGCGCAGGTCCTCGATGAAGACCTCGTCGCCGTCGACGGTGATCCGTACGCTGATCTGCCCCGGCTCCTGGATGCGCTGCTCCAGGAGGTGCAGGACGGTGACGCCCATGTCGCGCAGGCCCACCGCGTCGTCCGGGCGCGGCAGGTCCACGGCGTCCTCGCCGTGCCCGTCGGTGACGACGAGCAGACGGGAGTTCATGGCCAGCGCGTCCCGGTTGGACAGGCCGCGGCGCACCTCGGCCGCGTACGAGGCGCGGCGGCGCAGCTCGGGGCCGATCTGCCGGGCCAGCTGGGGCGCGGAGGGGGCGATCCGGCGGGCCGCCACCGGGCCGTCGAACTGCTCGGTGTCGAGCAGGTGCGGCATCCACTTGGCCCACTCCCAGTCGGGGAGCCGGGCGCCGGGTACGGCCAGCGCCATCGCCACGTCGTCGGGCGCGTGGGTGGCGGCGGTCTGCACGAGCAGGGCGCGGGCGACGCGCAGGCAGTCCTCGCGCGGGCCGACGACGCTGATGTTGCCGACCCGGTCGAGCGGGACGGTGAGCGGGAGTTCGGTACCGGTGCGGAAGCGGTCCATCAGCGCCGACGCCTCGTTGAGCATGAAGCGGTCGGGCGGGGTGAGGACCGAGGAGCCCTGCTGGGCGACCTGCAGGTCGCGGACCGGCATCTCGCCGGTGCCGACGCGCACCCGCAGGAAGTCGCCGTCCATCCGGCGGCGCTCCCACAGCCGGGCCGGGTCACGGACTATGTCGTACAGCGCGTCCGGCGGCGGGTTCAGCACGTCGGCCTGCTCGCGCCGCTCGCGCTCCTCGCCGGACAGCTCCTCGCGCAGGTCCTCCAGGTACGAGAGGTACGCCTCGCGCTGGGTGCGGCGGGTGCGCTGGGCCTTGCCGCGCTGCGAGAAGGCGAGGCCGAGGGTGCCGATGAGGGTGACGACGACGATGATCGCGCCGAGCCCGGCGAACTGGCTGTTCCGGACGACCGTCATCATGATCACGGACGACAGCACACCGGCGACGGGCAGCAGCGACATCGCGATGTTGCCCGACTTCCCCTCGGGGAGGTTGGGCGGGGCCTCGATGGTGCGCGCCTCGGCCGCGGCCTGGGGCCGCGCGGTACGGGCCGGGCGGTGGATCAGTCGGGTACTCATCGGCGTCCGTCACTCACGGTCGGGCTCGGCATGGGGATCAGTGGCGCTGCTGGGAGAGCCGGAACGCGTCCGCCGCGAGGCGGGTGGCGGCTTCCCTGGTCGCGTGCGCGAGGAGTTCGGTGCGGATCGTGCCGCCGGCCGCGAGGTGGCGGTCGTACGGCATGATCAGGACGCTCGCTCCGGTGGACTTCAGCTTCTCGACGGCCTCGTCGAGGTCGAGCCCGGAGTGCGGCACGAGCTCGCTGAGCACCACGACCGTGCCGGCGATCACGTGCGGGGGCAGCCCCTGCATCCACTGGAGGATCGAGTACGTGCTGGTGATGCCCTCCAGCGTGGCGGGCGCGGTGAGCACCCTGGCCTGGGCGGCGGAGAGCGCGACGCGGGCGACCTCGGCGGGCAGCGTCTCGCAGTCCACGACGGTCACACCGAAGTACCGGCGCAGCGAGACCATGACCCGTTCGTACGCCCTGGTCTCCAGCATGGCGCCGATCTGGCCCTGGCTGCCGGGCAGCAGCCAGGCGTTGTTGGGCAGCTGGACGAGGTAACCGGTCACGTCCAGCAGCGACATCTGGGGCTCGACGATGCCCGCCAGGTCGCCGGTGGTCCAGCGCAGGGTCTCCGCGCCGAGCCGCAGCGGCAGCGAGCCGAGCGAGGGGTCGGCCTCGACCATCAGGACGGGGTCCTGCCGGTAGTGCGCGTACGCGGTACCGAGCAGCGCGGCGACGGTCGACTTGCCGGAGCCGCCCCGGATGGAGGTGACGGCGATCTGCCGGCCGGTGGTCACCGGCTGCTGGAGCACCTCGGCGGTGGCGGTGGTGTCGGCCACCTCGCGCGCGGCCGAGGAGGAGACCGTACGGCGCAGGTTGCGGGTGGCGCGGGCGGCGAACGACTCGCCGTGCCGCGGCTTGCGCCCGGTGACGGCCAGGCTCTTGTCGACCACGGGCCGGGAGTCGGGGGTGCGGCGCGGGTGGGCCTGCGCGTAGCCGGCCTGGGCCGGCACCTGCTGCTGGTACTGCGGCTGCTGCTGCGGCTGCTGCTGGGGCGGCTGCTGGTACTGCTGCTGGTACTGCTGGGGGTACTGGTCGTACTGCTGGTTCGCTCGGCTCGGCTGGTTCGGCGCGCCGGGGTAGCCGGGCTGTTGCTGCGGCTGAGGTTGTGCCTGTGGCTGCGCCTGCGGTTGCGGCTGTGCCTGTGGCTGCTGCGGGGGCGTGGGGTGGCCGGGGGTGGGGGTGGCCTGGGGTGCGGCCTCGCGCCCCTGCCCGCCCTGCTGCTGTCCGGCAGGCCCCTGGGCGCCCTGCGCACCCTGCTGCTGCCCGCCCTGCGGCGTGGCACCGCCCCGCAGGTCACGCAGCACGTCGCCCTGCCAGTTGTCTCCGTTCGGCATGTCAGCCCTTCTTTTCCGCCCTGCTGCCCCGCCCGGAGCGCCTGCGCGTCGTTCTCAGAACCTGTTGAGCGTGTGTCGAGCGTCAGAACTTGTCGAGCAGCTGTCCGTACACGCCGAACGCGCCCACGGCCAGCGGGAAGAGCCCCACCACGCCGATCGACTCGACCAGGTCGGCCACGCGGCGCAGCCGGACCTGCACGTGCTCGGGCGGCCGTACCGCCAGTACGAGCAGCGGCAGCACCGCGGCCGCGCACAGCACGACGAGCGGACCGGCGCCCCCGGCGTGGTCCATCCACACCATCACCAGCCGTACGACGAGGACCGCCGCCGCGGCGAACAGCGCCACGACCTCGGCCACCAGCGGGAAGGCGCGTGCCCTGGAGAGCAGCACCAGGGCCACCAGTGCGGGCAGTGTCACGGTCCACACGGTCGGCGTCTCCGCACGGGTGAGCAGCCAACTGCCGGCCGCGGCGGACGCCGCCGTGACGATCGTCGCGAGGGCGAGACCGCGGTGGGTGGCCGCGAGCGCGTTGGCCACCTGGTGGCGGCTGACGGAGGTGCCGCCGGAGCGGCGGTCGTCGAGCGCGGTGAGCCCGGACGCCATCAGGGCGAGCCGCGGCAGCAGCCCGAGGAGGATCACGGAGAAGACGGCCATCACGGCACCGAGCCGGGCCGGATCGTCCTGGATCGCGGCGACGGCCTCCCACACCACACCGATGCCGGCGGTGGCGGCGGCGCCGATGAGCCCGCCGCGGCCGAGCGGCGAGAAGTACCCGAGGAGGAGCAGCATCACGACGAGCGCGCCCGCGACGGCCGCGAGCCGGGTGGTCCCCGACCAGTCGTACGCGTCGGCCGCCGTCCACGCGGTGAGGATGCCCAGACCGCCGGAGGCGAGGAGCAGCGCCGTGGCGAGCCCGCGGTTGCCCTGCCCGATCTTCGAGACCAGGGCACCGGCCGCGAGGAGCAGGAGCGTGACCGCGACGAGTACGCCCACGAGCGAGCCGAGCGCGAACTCCTGGCGGGCCAGGACCGCGGCGGTGAGGGCGAAGGCGACGGTCGCCACGCCCGCGCTGATCCGGCGGGTGGCGGGCCGCCAGCGCCAGGCCTGCAGGTCCAGGTCGTCGGCGACCAGGTCGGTGACGTCGTGCACGACGGGGGCCGGGGGCGCGGAGTGCGCCCGGACGAGCCGGAGCACGGCGCCGTCCGCGACCTCCGCCGACGCCAGCGTGCTGTCGTGCGGCAGCGCGGAACCGTCCGACGTGATCAGCTGCCGGGTCATCGGCCGCGACGCCGCCCGGTCGTCGAGCAGCTGCAGGATGTCCGGCAGCAGCTGTCCGATCGGGGTGTCGGAGGGCAGGACGATGTCGGCCCGGCGTCGCTCGCCGACCAGAGTCACCCGGCTGAGTTGCGCCCGGGATGTCGTTGCTGTGCTCACCACTTACGGGAACCTATCGTCGCGGCGTTGAGGAGTCGGGCCTGTGCGGCGTACTCATGTTACTGGTGCCGGGCCCTTTCCCTTTTTGCGTGGAATTACTGATACAGGCGCCGGATTCCCGCTTTGTACGAGCGAGTTGCCGGCCTCCGGAGATCCGGTGAATGCTGTGAATCCGGTGAAAGCTACGAATCCGGAGAATTCTTCGCGTCCTTCCCGGAATCCTCCGGTTTCGCTGTCGGGGCCGGCTGCTGGTACTGCTGTTCCTGGCGCTGCTGCTTCTCCTGCTCGGCCTTCTGCTTCGCCAGCGTGTGCTGGAGGAAGGACCAGCCGACGCAGCCCGCGCACAGCACGGCGGCGATGGCGATCCCGGCGAACACCTTGCCCAGCCGCTCGTCCGCCGTCCGCCGGGCCCGCTGGGCGCCGAACAGCAGCGCGTCCCGCATCCTGCGCCGGCGTACCGCCACCGACTCCAGAAGCTGGCTGTCGTAATCCCGTGCCATCCGTCTTGTCGTCCGTTGCCTCAGTCGTCCGTTGCGTGGGTCGTGGTCCCTGGAACATATGGCATGCGTGAGGAAGCAGTACAGCCCAGGGTCAGGCCCCGCCGATCCCCTGGAAGATCAGAAAACCGGTCCACAGCACGGGAATCAGCGCGACGTACGCGAGCGGCCGCTGATACATCGGCTTGCCCGGATCCTTCTGCTGACCGTGCTGCCCCGGCGCCGGCCGCTGCAGCTTGCTCACCTTGCCGCGTGCGACGAGATTCCAGATCACCGTGAACGGCGTGAAAATGAACAGCGAGAACGGGCTCCACCAGCCCTGCCACAGGGTGGCCGTCAGCATCGTGCGATAGACGGCCATGCCGCAGGTCCCGCACATCGGACCGTCGTACTTGAGGAATCGCATCAGAATGAGAAACCCCTGATGCGCCCGGAACGTGACCCGTGCCGTCGGCATTCCTCCACAGAACCTGCACGCCTCGTACCCGGCCTGCGGCCCCATCCCGTACTGCGGCTGCCCGTACGGGGCCTGGCCCTGCTGCGGGTAGCCGTACGGCTGCGGCGCCATCCCCTGCGGCGCGGGCGGCATCCCGTACTGCGGCTGCGTCTGTTGCGGATAGCCGTACTGCGGCTGGCCGGGCCGGTGCGGGGCGGGCTGCTGGGCGTAGGGGTTGGCCGACGGGGGTGTGGGCCGGGGCGGTGGTGGCGCGGTGATGGTGTTCCCCGTGTGGTGCGGAAGCGGGTGGGTGGCGTACTGCGGTGCCGTGTGGGCTGCCGAGGCCCCGGGCGCGGCGGACTCGTGCGCGGAGCGCGCGCCCTCCGTCGCGTACCAGGCGCGGAGCGACGCGACGGCGGCGTCCAGAAGGCCGTTCTTCAGCGCCTCGTCGATCATTCCCTCGCTGATCCGCTCCCCGAGCACCAGCGCCATCGCCGCGCGGACGGCGTCGGCCGGAGACAGCCGGCCGTCCGACGACAACTCGGGAAGCGGGTTGGCCGACCACCGGTACTCGGTCGTGACGACGACGTTCCGCAGCGCGCTGACGGCACGCAACAGCGCCTCGCCGTAGCGGGGATACGGGATCTGGGTCACGCCTCTGGCGTTCGCCTGCCCGCCACCCCACTCGACCTTCCGGTCCTCGTCCGTCAGCGCGTCGAAGGCGTCGGCGAGCGTACGCCAGGCCGCCGCGTCGACCCGTTCGAGCGCGGCGATGAGACGCCGGTCGTCGGCCGGGGTGACGGTGCCGGCGAGCTCCTCGACCGCGGCCACATCGGGGGCCGCGGTGACGGGGCCGACGCCGGTCTCGCGACCGAGGCGGCCGAGGATGTCCGAGGGAGCGAGCCCGCGTTCCCGCGCCTCATGCACGTGAGCGCCGTACCACTCCAGCCCTGCCTTGTAGGCGTCGATGCTGCTCGCCTTACGGTCCGCCCACCCGACACCGTCGTCGCCGAACCAGACATACCCCATCACCTGCCCGTCGGGGGCGGCGACGCTGACGTACTGCACCGAAGTGGAGCCCTCGGGCTGTTCGACCGGGACGGCTTCAGCCACCAGAGGCCAGTTCCTTGAGCGCGGCGAGACTGGGGGCCTCCGCCAGGGAGCCGGCGACGACATGACCGGTTTCGATGTCGCTCGCGTTCCTGGCCAGCTCGTCCAGGGCCACGGTGGGAGCGATGCCGCGCGCCTTGAACTCACGCAGCTTCATCTCCCACAGGAATCCGCCGTTGAACGCCTTGGGGCCGGCGGCGGGCCGCGGCTGCCAGGCCGCGGCGTCGTCCTCGTCGTTGGCCCACACGTATCCCAGTACGGTGTCGGTCTCGTCCGCCACGGCGAAGTAGCGGACGGGCTTGTCCGTCCGGTAGCCGTAGTCGGGAGGCCCGGCGCTACGCTCGAAGTGCAGATCCTCGTTCAAGCGCGGGTTGAGACGGTCCTCGTTGCTCATGTCTGTGCCTGTTCTCGCTTACGTCCTGGGAAGGACCTCACCGTAGATCTGCCACCGACCGCTGTCATCCATGAAGACACGGGACACCTTGTACTCGGTGCCGCGACCGAGAAGCAGTTCGCGTTCGCCCTTGCCGAAGGCGCTGACCTTCTCCACCCACATGCTCGGGGTCCCCTTGGGGACGCGCAGGCGGAGGATGGCTTCCTTGCCGGCGAAGCTCGGTACCGGGTGGTTGCCGAGCGAGGTCGACATGTACCCGTGGTCCGGGTATGTGTTGCCCGCCATACGCACCGGGCTTGGTACGTCGATGTGCCCCAGACCCGTCCCGCGGACGACCATGATGTCCTCGGGCATGGTCCTTCCCGCCAGGGCCTTGTCGATCTCTTCGACCTCGTGCCGCACCTGCGGGGTGTCGAAGTCCGAGTTGCCGCGCAGGTAGCCGTTGATCTCCTTGTAGGTCGGCGTCGGCTGCGGGGGCTCCTTCGTGTAGTCGAAGACCGCGTCCTTCTGCGACTGCGGCATGTTCTCCGCGTAGTCGTTCCAGTGCCCCTGGCCGTACTTCTCGGCGGAAATGTCGCTGGGGAAATCCACCGTGCCGTCGGACAGTTCCGCAAGCGCCACCCGATGCTTCTCCGCAGCGGAGAGTTTGGCGAATTCGGCGTCCGACATGTGCGGCTTGTACTCGAATGGCTCGCCGGCGCCGCTGCCCGGTACGTCCGTGCCGCCGTGGCCCGGGGCGGTCGGGGTGTCGGCGCCGTGGTGCGCGCCGCCGTCCCCGAAGTCCGGGTGGTCGCCGGCGTGCGCCGCGTCGTCGCCCGCGTGGGCCGCGTCGTCGGCATGGCCGCCGCCGTGCGCACCGTCGTGGCCGTGCCCACCGTGCCCGTCGTGCGCGCCGGGGCCGTCGTGGCCCGGGCCGTGGTGCGGGGCGTCCGGGGTGCCGTGGCCGCCGGTGCCGGGTACGTCGTGACCGCCCGGGTGCGGGGTGGTCGGGACGTCGTGCGTGACGGAGTTCGTCGGGGTCTGGTGGTACCAGGCGTTCGGCGTACCGGGGTGGCCGGCGGCGCCGGGTACGTGCTGCCCACCGGTGGGCACGTGCTGACCGCCCGTGGGGACGTGCTGCCCACCTGTGGGGACGTGCTGCCCGCCCGTGGGGGCGTGGTCGGGGACGGCGCCCGTCGGGACGTGGCCGGCCGGGTCGATGTGGGGGGTCGGTACGTGGTTGCCCGCGTTGCCCGGGACCTGGTCGAACGAGCCGCCCGTGGGGCCGAAGGAGCCGCCGTGCGGGCCGAAGTCTCCGCCGGACGGGGGGCCGTAGGAACCGCTGGGCGGGGGCCCGAAGGAACCGCTCGGCGGGGGGCCGTACGAGCCGCTCGGGGGCGGGCCGTAGGAACCTGCGGGCGTGTGGCCGGCCGCGTTGACCGGGGTGTTGTTGTGGCCGCCCATCGGGTACGTGTCGTTGGCGTGCGTGACGCCCGGGAAGCCGTTCCCCGTGTGCGAGGCCGCTGCCGCCGGCTGGTCGATCGTCCAGGACTGGGGCAGGCCGGTGCCGGGGACCGTCTGGTGCGGGACCGAGGGTGACGTGGGGATGCCGTTCGCGGCGGGCAGGTGGCCGCCGGTCTGCGGGAGCTGGCCGTCGGGCAGGTGCAGTGAGCCGTCGGGCATGGTCGGCAGGTCCACCTTGCCGATGCCCTTGATGCTCTTGGCGATGTCGCCGATCTTGGACAGGCTCGCGCCGGCGCCCTTGGCGACATAGGTCATCGGGTCGATGACCT
>NZ_JBEYUN010000027.1:0-87057 GCF_040643545.1 Streptomyces sp. NPDC047117
CCGAGGGCGAGGGCCGCAAGGACGGTGCCACGCACCGCCTCTCGGGGCGCGCGCCCGACAACCGCCTCGTGCACTTCACCAAGCCGGCCGCCGAGCGATGCCCCGGCCGCCGCCGTTTTTCCCGGCGCTTCCCATGTCCCGTACGGCGCCGCGTACTCCGGCGCGCCGGGCCGCGCGGGGTCGCCCGACAACCGGGTCGCACCCCCCGCTGAGGGATTGTCAGCCGTTGCCGGTAGCGTTTCGGTGGAAACAGCGACCGGGCGGGCATCGGCGGCGAAAGTGGCCTCAAGGCGGCCACCTGCGGCGGAGCCCGACCACCGGCGCACCGGAACAGTTCCCCGGGGGCACGGCGGCGACGCCGTGTGCGGGACGGATCAGGAAAGGGCGGCGAGCTGTCGTGTACCGCTGGGAGATCACCCGGGCCGCACTGGCTCAGCGCGTTTTCGCCATCGTCCGCAGTGAGACCTACGACGAGGCCAGCGCCACGGCCGACACCCTGCTGTCGGCCGGCATCACCAGCCTGGAGATCTCTCTCACCACGCCGTTCGCGCTGGAGGCGGTCACCACGCTCACCCGCGAGCTGGGCGACGACGCGATCATAGGCGCGGGCACGGTCCTGGACGCGGCCTCCGCGCGGATGGCCGTGGACGCCGGCGCCCGCTTCCTGGTCTCGCCCCATCTGGACGCCGAGGTGATCAGCACCGGCCACCGCTACGGCGTCCCGGTGTTCGCCGGCGTCGCCACGCCCACGGAGATGGTGCGCGGCCTGGAGCTGGGCGCCGACGCCCTGAAGCTCTTCCCGGCCTCCGGCCACAGCCCCGGCTGGCTCCGGGACGTCCGCGCGGCGCTGCCCCAGGCGCCGCTGGTGCCGACGGGCGGCGTGACGGTCGAGAACGCCCCGGAGTGGATCGCCGCCGGCGCGGTCGCGGTCGGCATGGGCACCGCGCTCTCCGCGGGCGACCGCGACACGGTCACCAAGCGCGCCGCCGCCCTCCTCCCGCTCCTCGCCGACGCCGCCCCGCCGTCCATGACGCCGGGCCTCAGCTCCCTGGACCTGTACGAGGTCTGAGCCCCGGCAGGTACGAAGTCCGAGCCGCGGCCGGTACGAGGCCCGAGCCCCGGCCGGTGCACCCGCCGGCGCCGTCGCCCCTCCGGAGCGCCCGTACGCCCGCCTGAGGCCCGTACGCGGCGCCCGGCTCAGATTCCCCCGCGCAGCATCCGCGACAGCCCCAGGGCCGCCGTGCGGACCGCCGGGGCGAGTTGGGCCGGGCGGAAGCGGGCGCGCGGCACGGCGACCGAGAGCGAGGCCACCGCGTCGCCGCCCGCGAAGACCGGGGCCGCGATGCAGCTGACCCCGAGCACCGCCTCCTGCTCCTCGTAGGCCAGCCCGGACACCTGCGTCTTCTCCAGCGCCATCCGCATGCGCGCCGGATCGGTGATCGAGTGCGCCGTCAGGCGCGGCAGCGGCCGCGACAGCACCTCCTCGGTCAGCTCGGTACCGCAGAAGGCCAGCAGCGCCTTGCCCACCCCCGTGCAGCTCAGTGGCAGGCTGTGGCCGATGTGCGAGGGCAGCTGGAGCGCGTCGTGCCCGTGGATGCGCTCCAGGTAGACCACCTGCATGCCCTCGCGCACCCCGAGGTGCACGGTCTCGCGGGTGGCCTCGAAGAGGTCCTGGAGGAACGGCAGCGCCGCCTCGCGCAGATCCCGCCGCCGCGGCACCAGCGACCCCAGCTCGAACAGCCGGCCGCCGAGCCGGTAACGGCCGTCGTCGGTGCGCTCCAGCCAGCCCAGCCGCACGAGGTCGGCCGCCAGCCGGTGCACGGTCGGCTTGGGCAGCCCCGACCGCTGCGCCAGTTCCGCCAGCCGGTACGGACCGCCGGTCGGGCGGAAGGACTCCACGATCAGCGCGGCCTTGTCGAGCATGCTCGTGCCCGTCTCGTTCCGTGTCACGGAACAAACATTGTCCCCTTCGACGCGCCACGTCTATACCGGAGCCATCGCCGTGGGGCCCGCGTTCGGGAGCCACGCCTCCTCTTCCGCCCGCCCGACCAGGAGACCGCGCCATGCCGACCCCGCCCGATCCCGTACGCGCCGACGACGTGCCACCGGCCGTCGTGAAGGCCGCCGACATCCTGGCGGAGGCCGCCCGTACCGGCGTCCCCTGCCCGCCCGTACGCGGCCTGCTGCCCGAGGGCGACCTGGCCGCCGCGTACGCCGTCCAGCGGCTCACCGTGCGGCGCGGGCTCGCCGCCGGCGGCCGGATCGTCGGCCGCAAGACCGGACTGACCTCACCCGCCGTACAGGCCCAGCTCGGCGTCGACCGCCCGGACTTCGGCGCGCTCTTCGCGGACATGGCGGTGCCCGAGGGCACGCCCGTACCGGCCCGCCGGCTGCTCCAGCCCAAGGTGGAAGCCGAGGTCGCGCTCGTCCTGGCCGAGGACCTGCCGCACCGGGACTGCACGATCGCCGACGTGCTGCGCGCGACGGACTTCGCGCTGGCCGCACTGGAGATCGTGGACAGCCGGGTGGCCGGCTGGGACATCTCCATCGTCGACACCATCGCGGACAACGCCTCCTCCGGCCTCTACGTCCTGGGCAGCGCGCCCGTGCCGGTGACCCGGCTGGACCTGCGCGGCGTACGGATGACCATGACCCGCAACGGCGAGCAGGTCTCGGCCGGCACCGGCGCCGACTGCCTCGGCAGCCCCCTCAACGCGGCCGCGTGGCTGGCCTCTTCGCTCGCCGAGGCGGGCGACCCGCTGCGCGCCGGCGACCTCGTGCTGACCGGTGCGCTGGGCCCGATGGTGCCCGCCGCGCCCGGCGACCTGTTCGAGGCGCACATCTCGGACCTGGGCTCCGTACAGGCGCGGTTCGCGGCGGAGACCGAAGAGACGGAAGGAGAGCGACGGTGACCACCGAAAACCCGGCCGGCTCCGGCCCCCGCACCAAGGTCGCGATCATCGGTTCCGGCAACATCGGCACCGACCTGATGATCAAGGTGCTGCGGCTCTCCACGAGCCTGGAGGTCGTCGCCCTGGCCGGCATCGACCCGGACTCCGACGGCCTCGCCCGGGCCCGCCGCCTGAAGGTCGCCACCACCCACGACGGCGTGGACGGCCTGGTGAAGCTCCCCGAGTTCGCCGACGTGGAGATCGTCTTCGACGCGACCTCCGCCGGCGCCCACCGCCGCCACGACGAGGCGCTGCGCGCCCTCGGCCGCACGGTCGTTGACCTGACCCCCGCCGCGCTCGGCCCGTACGTCGTGCCGCCCGTCAACCTCGACGTCCATCTCGACGCGCCCAACGTCAACATGGTCACCTGCGGCGGCCAGGCCACCATCCCGGTCGTCGCCGCGGTCGCTGCCGTCACCCCCGTCCACTACGGCGAGATCGTCGCCTCGATCTCCTCGCGCTCCGCCGGGCCCGGCACCCGCGCCAACATCGACGAGTTCACCGAGACCACCGCCGCCGCCATCGAGCAGGTCGGCGGCGCGGCCCGCGGCAAGGCGGTGATCGTCCTCAACCCCGCCGAGCCGCCGCTCATCATGCGCGACACCGTGCACTGCCTGGTCTCGGCGTGCGACCGCGACGCCGTCACCGCGTCCGTCGAGAAGATGATCGCCCGCGTCCAGGCGTACGTACCCGGCTACCGGCTCAAGCAGCGCGTCCAGTTCGAGACCGTGGCCACCGGCGACCCGCTGCGCGGACTGCTGCCCCCGGCGGCAGCGGCCGACGACGCCACCAAGGTCTCCGTCTTCCTCGAAGTGGAGGGCGCGGCCCACTACCTCCCCGCCTACGCCGGGAACCTCGACATCATGACCTCGGCCGCGCTGCGCACCGCCGAGCGCATCGCCGCACACCGCTCCAGCGAGGTGGCAGCACGATGACCACGCACCGGGCCGAAGCCCGCCCCCTGTACGTCCAGGACGTCACCCTCCGGGACGGCATGCACGCCATCCGGCACCGCTACACCGTCGACCAGGCCCGCGCCATCGCCGCGGCACTGGACGCGGCCGGCGTCGGCGCCATCGAAATCGCCCACGGCGACGGCCTGTCCGGCTCCAGCATCACCTACGGCGTCGGCGCGCACACCGACTGGGAGTGGATCGAGGCCGTCACGGACGCGGCACGCACCGCCGTACCGACCACGCTCGTACTCCCCGGCATCGCCACCGTCCAGGACCTCAAGCAGGCGCACGCGCTCGGCATCCGCTCCGTCCGCATCGCCACCCACTGCACCGAGGCCGACATCTCGGCCCAGCACATCGCGGCGGCCCGCGAACTGGGCATGGACGTGGCCGGGTTCCTGATGATGTCCCACATGGCCGAGCCCGCCGAACTCGCCCGCCAGGCACGGCTGATGGAGTCCTACGGCGCACACTGCGTGTACGTCACCGACTCCGGCGGCCGGCTCACCATGGACGGCGTACGGGACCGCTTCCGCGCCTACCGCGACGTCCTCGACCCGGCCACCGAACTGGGTATCCACGCCCACCACAACCTCGCGCTCGGCGTCGCCAACACCGTCGTCGCCGTGGAGAACGGCGTGACCCGTGTCGACGCCTCACTGGCCGGCCAGGGCGCGGGCGCGGGCAACTGCCCGCTGGAGGCCTTCGTCGCCGTCGCCGACCTGATGGGGTGGCAGCACGGGTGCGACCTCTTCCCGCTGATGGACGCGGCCGACGACCTCGTGCGCCCGCTCCAGGACCGCGAGGTGCGGGTGGACCGGGAGACGCTGAGCCTGGGATACGCGGGCGTCTACTCCAGCTTCCTGCGGCACGCCGAGACGGCCGCCGAGCGGTACGGCCTGGACACCCGCGCCGTACTCGTCGAGGTGGGCCGCCGCGGCCTGGTCGGCGGCCAGGAGGACATGATCACCGACGTCGCGCTGGACATGGTGGCGGCACGGGGCTGACACCGGGACACAGCCCAAACGGCCGGCGCCCGTCCCGGCATGTCCAGCCGGGACGGGCGCTGTCGGTAACCAGGGCTGTCAGTGCATGCGACCGAGGTGAATGACGCTGATGCGTACCTGCCGATCGATGACCTCGTACATCAGGCGGTAGCGACCGATATGGATGCGCAACACGTCGGCGCCGCCGGACGCGCCCTTGGGTCTCGGATCGTCGGCGAGACGGTCGACGGCGCTGAACACCTGCCGCACGCCGGTCGGATCGTCCTTCGCGAACCGCTCCGCCTGGGCGAGAGCCTCAGGCTCCCAGATGATCTCGTAGCTCACGCCTCATTCCCGCCGAATACCCGGCGGTACGCCTCGGCCTGCGGGACACCGGCGCTCTCGCCCTGAGCCTGGCGCGCACGGTAGGCGGACAGGGCCCGCATCTCCTCCAGCTCCAGGGCGTCAGCCGGGCTGACCAGTATGGCGATGGTTTGCCCGTGGTCGGTGATAGCGACCGGTTCGCGGGTGGCGCTGACCTCGCGCGCGATGGCGCCCAGCCGGGCGCGTGCCTCCACGATCGAGTAAGTGCTCTCCGTCATGCTCACTACCTTACAGAAGTGTACACATCCTGCCAGGCGATCCGGCCTTTCGCGGCAGCAGCTTTTGACGCCACGGAGAGGGCCCGGGGCCACCAGGCCCGCCACCGAGTGGGTCCAGCGTCGTCGCCCCGTTCCCGGCCAGCCAGCCGGCGAACTTCGCGAAGTACGCGTCGGCCCCGGGCAGCGCCCGGATCTGTGCGGCGATGTCGTCCGGGCCGTCCCACGCCACGTACGTCGGCGAGATCTGGAGCGTGGGCCGTCCCTGCGACTCGGCGAGCGCGCGGCCCGCGTACCCGCCCATGTCGTACAGGTACAGGTCCGCGGGGTCGTCGTCGTACAGCGCGTGCAGCTGCGGCAGCATCTGCACGGCGTCGTCGAGGAAGACGGTCATCGCCTCGACCGGGTCCGCCGGCCAGTCGTTGTCGGCCACCGGCAGGGTGGAGCGGTACGGGCGCAGCTCGGCGCCGGTCGCCGTGACCAGGTCGCGCATCACCGGGTCGTTGGCGTACGTGAAGCGGTGGCCGCGGGCCACCAGCTCCCGGATGATCTCGATGCCGGGCAGGGTGTGGCTGACGACGGGATTGCCGATCCTCGCGATATGAGCGCGGCGCGGCGACGTACCGGAGGTACGGGAAGTCCCGGAGGCAGGGGAAGTCCCGGAGGTACGGGAACGCATGGAAGATCACTCACTTCAGGTCTACGGAGGGCAGGACACGGCGGCCCGGCGCCTGAGATGGCGCGGGCGGGCGGCGCGCGGCGGGACGGAGTCGCCGCCGGGTGCCGTGTCAGCCGTAGATCTGGTGGTAATACGTGCCCTCACCGTAGCCTCGGGTGCCTGAGGCGACCGAGCGAATTACCGGTGGCCCGGCGGCAAGGGGGAGAACACGTGACGGACATCGTCGAACTCGACACTCTCGTACCGGACTTCAACAGCGACCCGCACCCGCACTACGCCGCGCTCCGCGACCGGGGACCGGTGCACCGGGTGCGGCTCTCCGACGGCCAGGAGGTCTGGCTGGTCGTTGGCCACGACGAGGCCAGGGCCGCCCTCATGGACCCGCGGCTGAGGAAGGACTGGTCGGCCCACCCGCAGTGGCAGCCGGCGGACGGCACCGGCCAGCTCCTCGCCAACATGCTCCAGAGCGACCCACCGCGCCACACCCGGCTGCGGAAGCTGGTCACCAGGGCCTTCACCCCCGGAGCCGTCGACGCGCTGCGCCCGGCCGTCCAGCAGATCACCGACGGCCTGATCGACACCATGCTGGAGAAGGCCGCGCCGGACGGCCGTGCCGACCTCGTCGAGGCGCTCGCCTACCCGCTGCCCATGACGGTCATCTGCGAGCTGCTCGGGGTGCCGGACCTGGACCGGGAACGCTTCCGGCGTTGGTCGGACGCGTTCGTCACCGCCAACGGCCCCTCCGGCAGGGACGACGAGGAGAACATCGAGGCCGAGCTCGCGCGCTACATGGGAGAGCTCGTTCGGGAGAAGCGGCGCTCCCCGGGCCCGGACCTGTTCAGCACCCTCATCCGCACCACCGACGAGGACGGCGACCGGCTCTCCGGCGACGAACTGGTGGGCATGGCCTTCCTCCTGCTCGTGGCCGGCCACGAGACCACAGTGGGTCTCATCGCCAACGGCACTCTCGCGCTGCTGCGCCACCCGGACCAGCTCGCCGCGCTCCGCGCCGACTTCGGGCTGCTGGACAACGCCGTCGAGGAGATGTTGCGGTACGACGGGCCCGTGGAGACCAGCACCTGGCGGTACGCCGGCGAACCGGTGGAGATCGGCGGCACGGTGGTGCCCGCCGGGGACACGGTGATCGTCGGACTCTCCTCGGCCGCGCGGGACGCCGCCCGGTTCGAGACCGCCGACAGCTTCGACATCACCCGCGACACCCGCGGCCACCTGGCCTTCGGCCACGGCATCCACTACTGCCTCGGCGCCCCGCTGGCCCACGTGGAGGGCCGCATCGCCGTCCGCACCCTCCTGGAGCGCTGCCCGGACCTGGCCCTGGACGCCGACCCCGCCACCCTCACCTGGCGCTCCGGCATCCTGATGCGCGGCCCCGTCCGCCTCCCGGTCCGGGTGAGCTGAACCGGCACCCCGTACGCCACCGCCACCGGGACCGACGACGGGCCGCGCGCGCCGCGCGGCCCGTCTCCGTATCCGGGCGCCGCGTTCCAGCCACTGGGCCACCCCTTCACCGACCGGGCCGCATCTGCCAGCCTTAAGCTCTTGATCTTGCCCGGTCCCGATCACGCCGCAGCCCCCGCCGCGCACAGGAGTCGCCATGAAGCGTGCCGTCACGCTGTCCGCCCTCGCCTGCCTTCTCGCCGCCACCGCGACGGCCCCCACCGCGTTCGCCGACGGCGCCACGCCGGACCCGTCCGCCGCGCCGGCCGCCAAGGCCACCAAGGCGAAGAAGGCCAAGAAGGTCGTCCACCGGACCGCGCCCACCCTCCTGGACACCGTGCCCCGCCGCGGCACGCTTCGGGTCTGCACCACCGGCGACTACCGCCCCTTCACGTCCTGGGACCGCAAGACCGAGAAGTACCGCGGCATCGACATCGACATGGCGCGGGACCTGGCGAAGAGTCTGGACGCCAAGGCGAAGTTCGTGCCCACCACCTGGGCGAGCCTGGTCGCCGACCTCGACGGTGGGCGCTGCGACATAGCGGTGGGCGGCGTCTCCATCACCCTGCCGCGCGCCCGCAAGCTCGCCTTCAGCGAGCCGACCCGCACCGACGGCAAGACGCCGATCGTGCGCTGCGAGGACAAGAAGAAGTACCGCACGCTGAAGGACATCGACGAGCCGGAGACGACCGTCGTGGTCAACCCGGGCGGCACCAACGAGGAGTTCGCCAGGGCGCACATCAAGGAGGCGAAGATCAAGGTCCACAAGGACAACAACACGATCTTCGACGAGATCGTCGAGGGCCGCGCCGACGTGATGATGACCGACGCCAGCGAGACGCTCTACCAGGCCAAGCTCCACCCCGAGCTCTGCTCCGTGCACCCCGACGACCCCTTCACCTTCGCCGAAAAGGCCTACGCACTGCCCCGCAGGGACACCCAGTTCAAGCAGTACGTCGACCAGTTCGTCCACCTGGCGAAGCACGACGGCACGTACGAGAAGTACGAGGACGAATGGTTGACGTCTTCCGCCTCATGAGAGAGGGGTTTTCCTCGGCTTGCGCCGTGGAGCTTTCTGCTTCGTCACCGGCTGCCCGCACGGAAGATTCCGCTGAGGTCTGACACCGGCTCCACAGACTGTCACCGCCCGTCCGGCGGCCAGGAGGTTCTTCCCTGCGTTCACGTCTCGGTCGTGGGTCGCGCCGCAGCCGCAGGTCCAGGTACGGATGTGCAGCGGCATCCTGTCTTGCAGGGTGCCGCAGGCGGAGCACAGCTTGGAGGAGGGGAACCAGCGATCCACCACGATCACCTCGCGGCCGTACCACTGCGCCTTGTATTCCAGCAGGCTCCGGAACTCGCTCCACCCCGCATCGCTGATGGCGCGTGCGAGTTTCCCGTTCTTCAGCATGTTTCGTACGGTCAGATCCTCGATCACGAGCGTTTGGTTTTCACGCACAAGTCGAGTAGTGATCTGGTGCAGATGGTCGCGTCTGCGGTCGGCGATCCGGGCATGAATGCGGGCCACCTCGCGCTGGGCTTTGGCCCGGTTGGCCCCGTCCCCCTTGGCCTTGCGGGACAAGTGTCGCTGGGCGCGAGCGAGACGTTGCCGGTCCTGTCGCTCGTATCGGGGGTTGGGAATCTTTTCCCCAGTCGAGAGGGTCAGCAGATGGTCCAGGCCTGCGTCGATCCCGACGGCCACGTCCACGACCGGCAGCGGTTCCACGGTCGGATCCTCGCACAGCAGGGACACGAACCAGCGGCCTGCGGCGTCCTGGGAGACGGTCACTGTCGAGGGTGTGGCTCCCTGGGGCAGGGGGCGGGACCACACGATGTCCAGCCGTTCTCTCATCTTCGCCAGAGTCAGTTGTCCGTCCCGGAAACGGAACGCCGAGCTGGTGTATTCCGCCGCCCTGCGGGACTTCTTCTTGGACTTCGGACGCGGATATCCGGCACGCCGGGCGAAGAAATTGTTGAACGCGGTCTGCAGATGGCGCAGCGTCTGCTGCAGTGGAACCGACGACACCTCGTTCAGAAATGCCAGCTCGTCGGTCTTCTTCCATGCGGTCAGTAACGCCGAGCTGGCGTTGTAGCTGCCCCTCTCGCCTCGCGCGGTCCACGCCTCGGTGCGTGCGGCGAGCGCCATGTTGTAGATCTTCCGTACACACCCGAAGGTCCGTGCCAGTTCGGCGGCCTGCTCGGCGGTCGGGTAGAAGCGGTACTTGAACGCCCGCTTCACACGCTCGGTCATGGCTCGGACGCTAGCGCGCCGGGCGGTGAGTCTCCGGGGGACCGGGGCCTCTCAGCGCACCATCTGATGAAGCAAGCGTGTTCCGGCTGCGCGTCAGCCGTCCGTGTCGTACAGCGTGGTGCATGTGGTGCCCCAGCTGCCCTGGTAGTGGTGGTCGAGTGCGATGAGGGCGGTGGTGAGGGCGGGGAGCAGGGTGCCGTAGGGGTCGGTCAGGGGGTCGAAGTAGGGGTGGCCGGGGAGGGCGCCGGGGCGTTCGACGGCGCTTCCCGTGCGGCGGGCCGGTTCCGGGGCGAGCCAGGCGGCGCCCAGCGCCCGTGCCATCGCCGCCGACGGGTCGGACGGGGCGAGCGGCCGGACGAGGCGGTGGTACCGGCGGACCGGTGAGTCCTCGGAGAAGAGGACGTAGTCGCGCACGGGCGCGCGTCGGACCAGGTGGAACGCCTCGTTCCTGGCGGCCGGGTCGGCCGTCTGCTCGAAGACCCGGCCGAGGAACGCCGCGGCCGCCGGCAGATCGCCCAGCGCCAGTGCGTGGTACGCGGCCACCGCGCCCTGGCCGTGGTCGCGGGCCCGCAGCCGCAGCGCGTCGTGCGCGTGCCGCCAGGTGAACCCGTCGTCCTCCGGCCGCCCCGCCAGGTCGCGCAGGAGCAGATGGCGCAGCAGGGGGTGCAGCTGGTCGGACTGGCTGTCCTGCACCGGCGGGGTGAGCAGGCCGTGCGAGCGGAAGTGGGCCAGCGCGCCCTGGGCGCCCGCGCCGGTGTCGCCCCACAGCCCCCAGGCGGTGAAGGCGTGGTCCAGGTCGACCGCGGCGGCGGCCCGCGGCAGCAGCTCCCGCACCTCCGGGGGCACGTCCCGCAGCAGTGTGTCGAGCAGGTCCCCGGCGAGGTCCCAGCCGTCGCCGTCGGGCCGCTGCCCGGCCGGTGTGAGCAGGCGGCGCAGCCGGTACGCCCAGTCGGTGTCCTCGGGGAAGAGGGGCAGCGCGTCCAGCAGTGCGGCGACCGCGCCGGGGTGGCCGCGCGTCAGATCGTGCACGAGGCGGCCGAGCCAGGCCGCCGGCCGCTGCACGGGCGGCCGGGGCAGGCCGCGGGTGCCGTAGAGCGTCTCGGTGGCCAGTTCGGTGACCTCCGCCAGGGACAGCCCGCCCAGCTGCGCGACCATGAGGTCGTCCGCGGTGCGCGTCTCCTGGCGGTGCGTCAGCCGCCAGTGGGTGAGCTGGTAGCGCAGGTCGGGGCCGGTCAGCTGCTCGGGGTCCACCTGCCGGGGCACCGTACCGGCGGTGGCCACGGCCAGCAGCGGGTCCCAGGCCGGGGTGACGCCGCTGTCCAGCGCCCGCGCCTCGGCCAGTGCTTGGAGGAATTCCTCGCCGACCGGGCAGTCGGCGTTGTCCAGCAGCAGGAGGCAGTGCGTGGCGCGGCGGCGCGGGGAGCCTTCGCGGTACGCGGAGCGCAGGTCCGACAGCAGCGCCCGCAGCAGCACCTCGTCCACGATCCCCGCGTCGCCCGGCCGGCCCGCGAGCTGCCGCTGCAAGTGGTCCAGCAGGTCGCGGTGGGTGCCGCCGCTGCGCCGGGCGACGCCGGCCAGTGCCCGCTCCAGGGATCGCAGCCGCAGCCGCGGCTCGCCGATGAGCGGCAGCAGCGTGCCGATGCCGGGGGGCGGGCGGCCGTCGCCGAGCGTCTCCAG
This sequence comes from Streptomyces sp. NPDC047117, assembly GCF_040643545.1. Lineage (NCBI taxonomy): Bacteria > Bacillati > Actinomycetota > Actinomycetes > Kitasatosporales > Streptomycetaceae > Streptomyces > Streptomyces sp. NPDC047117. Next base: position 11,555 of record NZ_JBEYUN010000027.1, read on the forward strand.
GCCGGTCTGCAGGCCCTTGCGCACGGTGCCGGTGACGTCGCCGAGCGGGAAACGGCCGAGCGCGCCGCGCGCCGCCTCGCCCAGCTCCCGTACGGCGCGTGGCGCGGGCGCCAGCGCGAAGGCGATGAGCAGCCCGGTGAAGCACGGGAAGGTCAGCGCGGGCTTCCCCGGTACGGGCAGGTGGAGCTGGCGGGCGGTCTCCAGCGCCACTTCGGTGACCGACGCGTACGTGCCGTCGGGGCCGTCCAGGTCCAGCCAGGCCAGCGGCGCCGCCAGCTCCTGGGCGCGCGCCGCCAGCTGCCGCAGCAGGGTCGTCTTGCCCCCGCCGGGCGGTCCGAGGAAGAGGTAGGACGGCAGCTCGCTGTGCGTGTGCGGGCCGCGGTCGAGCGACTCCAGCACCGCCGCCTTCAGCAGCCGCTCGCCCCGCGCCCCGTCCAGTGGAGCCACACCGGGCCAGGGCACGGAGGCGTCGCCGTCGGGGACGCGGGGGCCGGCGAGTATTCCGCGCGTCGGCTGCCGGCCGGCGGCCCGGGGGGCGCGGCCGGCCGACGGGGGAGTGGTGCCGGGCCGGGCGGTGTCCTGCGGGGTGTCCCGCCAGGGGCCGGCGGGCCGCCGCGGCAGCGGGGTGTCGGTGCGGCCGATGCCCAGCCGCACCAGCAGCGCGTCGTTCACCCAGGCGAAGGCCCTGGCGTGGTCCGGCAGCCGGTCCGGGCCGTCCGGGTGGGCCAGCCAGGCGGGGAAGTCCGGGGACCGGCCGACCAGTTCGTCCATCCGGCGGCCCACCGCCAGCCCGGTCTCCAGCAGCTCGGCGGTGGGCACGGTGTCGAGGAGTACGGCCTTCGTCGCGGCGGGGAAGTCGAACTGCCGCAGCCGCTCGGGCACGTCGTACTCCGCCGGGTGCGGCACCGCGCGCAGCAGCCCGCCGGAGAACACCTCCGCGAGGTGCGCGGTCTCGGCGGGCCAGGCCACCGATTCCTGGACCAGCCGCATGGCCGGTACGGACACCGGCGCGAGCGCCGCGAGATGGGCGGCGAGCCGGTACGCCTCGGGCGAGACGGTGTCCCGGAACCGCAGCACCGCCGAGGCGGCAGCGTCGGCGCCCGGCGGCGGAGCGGGCGTGGCGGCGGCGACCTCGCTCAGCCCGTCGTCCGCTGCGGGCGCGGTGCGCAGCAGGGGCAGTACGGCCGTGCCGCCGGGCGAGGCGACCAGCCGGGCCCACTCCGCGACCGAGGCCGGGCGCGGTGCCAGCACGGGGATCGGCACTCCGCGGAAGGACGCCAGCTCAGGGGGCAGCCCGGAGGCGGTCACCTGCCAGGTGGCGTTGGCCGAGGCGCGGCCGCGCGAGGTCACCTCCCAGCGGTCGGCACGTACCCCCGAGCCCTTCCACATCTGCGGCGGCAGCACCTGGAGCACGGCCGTCGGCCCGCACCGGCCCCAGCCGGCCAGGACCTCCTGTGCCGAACCGCTGCGCCAGGCCGAGCCGATGCCGTCGGTGACGACGAGCACCATCGTGGCGCCGGAGGGGTCGGCGAGCACCGCCGGGTCGCCGTTGGCCGGGCCGTCCCCGAAGGGGCTGCCGCGCAGCGCCGGGCGCCCGCCGCCGCGGGTGTGCAGCCCGTAGACCCGTACGTCCCGGAAGGCGCCGAGGCGTTCCAGTACGCCGCGCAGCTCGCCGCAGAGCCGCTGCCACAGCAGCATGGACGTGCCGTCGTCGATGACCAGGGCCAGGTCCAGCCAGCGTTCGCGGGCCGGGAGGATCGCCACGTCCGGGAGCCCGGTCTCGGCCATCGCGTCCACCGTCGCGGCCTCGTCGACCTCCGTACGGACCGGGCTGGGGCGCTGCTGCTGGAGCGGGCGCAGCGCGCGGGAGAGGGCGAGCGCGTCGGTGACGGCCTTGCCTTCGGGGGCGCGTACGGACACGGCCGGGCGGCCGACTTCCTTGCCGCGCGGGGCCGTGCGCTGGGAGCCGCCGTGCAGGCCGTGCCCGGCCTCCGAACGGAGGGGCGTGCGGGCGGGCGGCGAGGGGTGGGCGGTGCGGCCCGGGGCGCGGCTCGGCAGCCCGGACGCGGGCCCGCCGGGGTCCGCCGGCCGCTCGGTGTCCGCGTTCTCCGGTGGCGCGGCGCCGTCCGCGGGCGGCGGCTCCGGGGGAGCGGTGTCCTCCTCGGCGGCCGGCAGCCGGGTGGCCAGCCAGAGCGCGTCCAGCAACTCCTGCGGCGACAGCGGCACTCCGCTGTCGCCCAGGATGCGGCGGGCACGCTCCGGCACGGCCTCAGACCGTCCCGCCGAGCCGGTGCAGCACGGCCTTGCGTACCGCCTCGGCGTCGATGTCCACGCCGCCCGCGCGCAGGAAGACGGCGTTGAGGAGCTGGTCGGTCGCGAGTTCGCCGAGCGCGCGGCGGTTGAGGAACGCGGTGAGCAGGTCGTCGACCTCGGGCAGGATGTCCGGGCCGAGGTGGGCGGCGATGATCTCGCGCAGCCGGGTCTCGTCCGGGTCGGGCAGGTCCAGCCGGACGCAGCGGCGCAGAAAGGCGGGCGGGAAGTCCCGCTCGCCGTTGCTGGTGATCACCACGACCGGGAACTCGCGGCAGCGGACCCGGCCGCGGTGCACCGGCTCGGTGACGCCGGGGTCGGCGGTGAGCACGTCCACGTCGGCCTGTTCCTCGGGCAGCCGGGCCAGCTCCGGGATCTCGAACTCGCCGCTCTCGAAGACCGCGAGCAGGTCGTTGGGCAGGTCCACGTCGCCCTTGTCCAGCTCGTCGACGAGCAGCACGCGCGGCCGGTCGCGGGGCGCCAGGGCCGTACCGAGCGGGCCGAGCCGGACGAACGTGCCGATGCCCGGCTCCGGTTCGTCCCGGTCCCGGCGGAGCGACGCCTCGCGCAGCCGCCCTACCGCGTCGTAGCGGTACAGCGCGTCCTGCAGCGTGGCGCGGCTGTTGACCGGCCAGTGCAGCACCCGGCCGAGCGACAGCTCGTGCGCGATGGCCTGCGCGAGCGAGGACTTGCCCGTGCCGGGGTGGCCGGTGACCAGCAGCGGGCGGCGCAGGTGCAGCGCGGCGCTCACCACGTCGGCCTGGTCCGGGCCGATCAGGTACGGGCCGCCGCCCGGTCCCGCGCCGCCGGGCGCCGCCGTACGGGTGTGCCCGAAGCGGCGCCAGGGCGGTGCCTCGGGCATGGCGGGCCGGCGGGCCACGCCGTCGCCGCGGAACAGCCGCCAGCCGTCCGCTGCGCCGGAGCCGCCGGCCGGCCGGGCGGGGCCGGGGACGGCGGCGTCCGGGGTCCGGTGGGGATCGGCGGAGGTGTTCTCGGTGGCCATGGTTCCTACAGTTCCGCTCGCTCGGAGGGGTCGGTCAGATGGGCGGTCAGCGGCAGCGGGCGGCCCGGGTCGTCCCAGACCAGGACCGGCCGGGCCCGGTGCTCGTCGGGCGAACTGCGGGCCTTGGCGCGGTATTCCCGTACCGCGTCCGGCAGTTGGTGCACCCGCGAGGGCGGTTCGAGGCGGAAGCCGCCGATGCCGTCGGCGGCGTGCTCGGCGCGGTCCCACAGCAGCACCGGGACCCCGGAGGCCAGGCACCACGTGGCGGTTCTGGCGCGGGTGCCGGGCGGGGTGCCGATCACCACGACGGACGCGTCCAGGTCCTCGTCCAGCAGCCCGGCCACCCGGCCCGGGTCGTCGTGGGTGGCGTCCAGCCGCATCGCGCTCTTCCTGCCCAGCGCCCGCCAGCGCCGCCGCCACACGCCGTCGCTGTCGGCCAGCCGCCGGATGCTGGGGCAGCGCAGCACCATCGGGTAGCGGGTGCCGACGACCTTGGGCGGCAGTGGGCCCGCGTCCGCCGCGCCCAGGGAGTCCAGGTCGATCTCCAGGTCGCCGTGTTCCACGATCAGTTCGACGGTCGGCCAGGCCTGCCCTACGGAGGCGCCGGCCAGCCGGTCGAGGTGCTTGTGCAGGATCTTGACGATCTCGGCGGGGGCCAGCGGGTCGGCGCCCGCGCCCGGGGCCGGCTGGAGCCGCCCGTCGCCCACGTCCGTCCAGAACCCCGCGTCGTACCGGCGGGTGCGGCCGTGGCCCGTGCCGCCGGTCAGTTCGACCACCAGCCGGGGCGGCGCGCTCACCGCGGCCTGGGCCCACTGGTCGGCGTCGGCGCGCCGGTCGGCCAGGGTGGCGATGTCGATGCCGAGGTGTCCCGCCATCCGCTCGTTCCACTGGCGCAGTTCGGTGCGCCGGTCGAGCGGGCTGCCGAGGACGGCGACGAACTCCACCGCGCGCAGCAGTGCCGGTACGCCCGGGGTGCCGGCGGGCACCTGCCGCCCGTCGCCGGCCCGGCTCTCCAGCGCGGCCACCCAGCGCCGCGCGTAGGCGGCGAAGACCTTCGGGTCGCTGAGGCCCGTACCGTCCACCACCTCGTCGGGCAGCGGGTACGGGAACGCGCTGCGGGTGGCCTCGGGGACGCGCCGCCGGACGTCGTCGGGGAGCGTGCCGAGCAGATGCAGCAGGGCCCGCTCCTCCCACGGCGACATCCAGTGGTCGGTCAGCCGCGGGGTGAGCCGGGCCAGCTCGCGCAGCGTGCGGGCGTGAACGGGATCGTAGGGGGCGAGGACCTCGGCGAGCGCGGGCACCGCCCGGTCGACGGTGACCAGCACCTCCGTCCACTCCTCCAGGGACGGCAGCGAGCCGTCCTCGGGGTGCGGCAGGAGGCATCGCTCGGCGAAGCGGGAGGCGTGCTTGCGGATGTGGGCCTCGTCGGGCAGCGCGCGGTCCAGCAGGAGGCGCAGGTCCTCGCGGAGCCGGTCGGGGGTGCGCTGTTGGGGTACCTGGTCGGCGCAGTCCGGCAGCAGGCCGTCGGCGCCCGCCGCGGTCAGCTCAGCCTTGACGGCCTGCCAGGAGAAGGACCAGCTCAGCCGGGTGGTCATGGTGGGGTCGTAGGGGCCGGCGCCCTGCGTGACCATGGCGGCGACCAGGCCGACCGCGCGCTGGTCGGTCACCGACCAGACCGGGCCGCCGCTGTAACCGCCGCGGATCGCCGCGCCGGTGGGCCGTCCGTGCACGTAGCCGATGCCGTCCTCGAAGGTGGCGACGCGGCCGTACGCGGTGTGTTCGGGATCGCCGGTGCCGTAGCGGGCGCGCACCGTCTGGGAGCCGGCCATCGGGGCCCAGCGGACCGGCGCGAGGCCGGGCGGCGGGTCGCAGGTCAGTTCCAGTACGGCGAGGTCGCCGCGCCAGCGCCGGGCGCCGGGCGGCACGGCGAGGTGCCGCTCGGGCGACTGCTCGTCCCGAGGCGGTATCCAGTGCGTGAGCCGGGCGGTGCCGCGGGTGCTCCGGTCGGCGCCGGGGAAGCCGACCGCCAGCTCCACGGCGCCCGGATGCGCGTACTCCAGCTTGTGCCGGCCGACCGCGAGGTTGATGACGTGCGCGCAGGTGAGGACGTGCCGCGGGGTGAGGCAGACGCCGGCGCCGACCGTGCGGAGGGCGCTGCGGGGTGCCGTACGGGAGGCGGTGGAGTGGGTGCCGAGCGCGGCGCCGCCGAGCGGGGCCGGCGCGTACGCCGTGGCCGCGGACGGGGGCCGGGCAGGCCCCTGCGCGCCGGCGGCCGGGCCGTCGTCCGTGCCGTACACCGTCACCAGCCCGGCCCGCTCGTCCGGCGTCGCGTCGTCCCCGGTCCCGTCCGGGCCCGCGCCGAACCACCGCACTCTCAGCCGTCCCGGGGGGCCGCGCCCGGCAGCTGCCAGCTGGCGGTGATCTTCATGGCGGCCTGTGCGCTGCCGCCGGCGATGCCGAGCTTGAGGTCCTGCCCGATCTGCACGCCGAACTCCACGGAGAGTTCCTGCGGCGGATTCTCCGAGTGGGCGACGGAGTCGTGCACCTCCTGGAGCAGCGGGCCGAGCGGGCTGAGCACCGCACGCAGCCCGTCCCCGGCGAGCGCGGCGACCCGCTCCCGGCCCCGGCCCACCGGCTCGACGGTGCCGGCACCGTCGGGCAGATCCGCGCGCGCGGCGGGCACGGCGGGCGCCGGTGTCCCGACGGGGGAGAGGGCGAGGCGGACCAACGTGCGGTCGGACAATTGCAGTTCGGCGTACTCCGGCATCCGTCCATTGTGCCGTCCGGCACCCCTGTGGCCACCCGTTTCTCAGGATCCGGGCGCGCCCGGACGCGTACATGACCAGGCGTCAGGGACGCGGGACGGGCGCGGGGGGCGGCACGGAGGCGCTGTGTGCCGTGGCGCAGGGGACAGTGATGTCCCTGGATGACCGGGGGATGTCCCTGGACGGCCGGGGTCGGGGTGGGCTCGGTGTTTAATGTCCTGACAATGTGACCTCTGGACTTCCCGTCATGGGCGTAGGCGGATACCCTCACCGGCGTGGGGAAACAAGATGCAGTCACCGAGGGCGCCGAGAGCCCTGTCCAGTTCAGCGTCGACCGGAGCAGCCCGGTCCCGCTGTACTTCCAGCTGTCCCAGCAGCTGGAGGCCGCGATCGAGACCGGCAAGCTGGCTCCGGGCAGTCTGCTCGGTAATGAGATCGAGTTGGCGGGCCGGCTGGGCCTGTCGCGGCCGACCGTCCGGCAGGCCATCCAGTCGCTGGTGGACAAGGGGCTGCTCGTCCGCCGCCGCGGCATCGGCACCCAGGTCGTACACAGCCAGGTCAAGCGTCCGCTGGAGCTGAGCAGTCTCTACGACGACCTGGAGGCGGCCGGCCAGAAGCCCGCCACGAAGGTGCTGCTGAACACCACCACCGAGGCCACCGCCGAGGTCGCCGCCGCGCTCGGCGTCGCCGAGGGCGCCGAGGTCGCGCTCGTCGAACGGCTCCGCCTCACCCACGGCGAGCCCATGGCCCACCTGCGCAACCACCTCCCCCTCGGGCTGATCGACCTGGAGACCGAGCAGCTGGAGAGCACCGGCCTGTACCGCCTGATGCGCAATGCCGGGATCACCCTGCACAGCGCCCGCCAGGCGGTCGGCGCCCGGGTCGCCGACGCCGCCGAGGCCGAGCGGCTGGCCGAGGAGGAGGGCGCCCCGCTGCTCACCATGCAGCGCACGACCTTCGACGACACCGGCCGCCCCGTCGAATTCGGCTCCCACGTCTACCGCGCCTCGCGGTACGCCTTCGAGTTCCAGCTCCTCGTCCGCCCCTGAGCGTGACGCACGTCGGGTAAGGATGTTCTGACAAACCATTGACGTGGTGTGTCGTACGCCGCTAGAACTCCTCCTGCCGCACTCGGGCGGCGGGGGAACGGAGGCGGTTCACGATGCGTACCGTGCGTACGACCCGTACGGCCCATACGAGGGCGCGCGCCGCGGCGGGCGCCCTCGCGGTGCTCCTGTTCGCCGCCGGTTGCAGCGGCTCCGGTGGCAAGCGGTCCGAGGACGCCGCGGCCGGCTCTTCGGGCAAGGCCGCGAGCACGCCCCGCATGACCATCGGGATGGTCAGCCACTCCGGGGAGGGCGACACCTTCTGGGACATCGTCCAGACCGGCGCCGAGCAGGCGGCGAAGAAGGACAATGTGAAATTTCTCTACGCCAACGACAAGGAAGGGTCACGCCAGGCCGAGCTGGTCCGCAGCATGACCGACCAGAAGGTCGACGGGCTGATCGTGACGCTCGCCAAGCCGCAGGCCCTGAAGGCGTCGGTGCGGGCCGCCGTCCGGGCCGGCATACCGGTGATCACCATCAACTCCGGCGGCGAGTTCTCGGCGGCGTACGGCGCGCTCACCCACATCGGCCAGGACGAGTCCGTCGCGGGCCGGGCGGTCGGTGACGAGCTGAACGAGCGGCACCGGAAGAAGGCCCTGTGCGTGATCCACGAGCAGGGGAACGTCTCCCTGGAGGACCGCTGCGCCGGAGTGAAGAAAGCATTCCGCGGTACGGTCGAGAATCTGAACGTCGACGGGACGAACGCACCGTCCTCCCAGTCGTCGATCGAGGCCAAGCTCCAGTCGGACCAGGGCATCGACGCGATCGTCACGCTCGGCGCCCCCATGGCCGCGATCTCGGTCAAGGCCCGGGAGCAGGCCGGCGGCGCCGCGCAGATCGCGACCTTCGACCTGAACGCCGCCGTGGTGAAGAGCCTCAAGGCGAAGGACATCGCCTTCGCCGTCGACCAGCAGCCCTACCTCCAGGGGTACGAAGCGGTCGATCTGCTCTGGCTGAACCGGACCAATGCGAACGTACTGGGCGGCGGCCGTCCGGTGCTCACCGGCCCCGCGGTTGTCACCGGCACGGACGTACCGGCGCTGGAGAAGTACACCGCTCGCGGGACCCGCTGACCCCGGGACGAACAGGCATAACGGATACTTGGCGGTTGGGTCCGACCCGTCGGACCCGGGAAATGACTACGGACAGTGAGATCCGCGGGATCCCATCGATTCAGCGATCCAACGAGAAGGGCACGACCTCGTGGCAAGGGTTCGGACAGGGGCACGCGCGCTCGGCGCGGTGCTGGCAGGGGTGCTCGGCCTGGCCCTGGCGGGCTGCAGCGCCACCGGCGGCAAGCGGGCCGAGGAGGCGCGCGAGGCGCAGGTGGCCGGCGGCCGGGCGGCCGTGAACACCCCGAAGTGGACCTTCGCGATGGTCAGCCACTCGGGCGACGGCGACACCTTCTGGGACATCGTGCAGAACGGCGCCAAGCAGGCGGCCGCCAAGGACAACATCAAGTTCGTCTACGGGCACGACGAGGAGGGCAGCCGCCAGGCGCAGCTCGTGCAGTCCTACATCGACCAGAAGGTCGACGGGCTGATCGTCACGCTCGCCAAGCCGGACGCCATGAAGGGCGCGCTCGCCAAGGCCGAGAAGGCCGGCATCCCGGTGATCACCGTGAACTCCGGCTCCGAGGTCTCCGAGAAGTACGGCGCGCTGTCGCACATCGGCCAGGACGAGTCGATCGCCGGCGAGGCGGTCGGCGAGGAGCTGAACAAGCGGCACCGGAAGAAGGCGCTGTGCGTCCTGCACGAGCAGGGCAACGTCGGCCACGAGCAGCGCTGCGACGGCGCCGAGAAGACCTTCGACGGCAAGCTGAAGCGGCTGTACGTGGAGGGCACCAACATGCCCGACGTACAGTCCTCCATCGAGTCCCAGCTCCAGGCCGACCCGAAGATCGACTCCGTGGTCACGCTGGGCGCGCCCTTCGCGCCCACCGCCGTGAAGGCCAAGGAACAGGCGAACAGCACGGCCGAGATCGACACCTTCGACCTGAACGCGCAGGTCGCCGACGGTCTGAAGGACGGCTCCCTGGGCTTCGCCGTCGACCAGCAGCCCTACCTCCAGGGCTACCAGGCGGTGGACCTGCTCTGGCTGTACAAGTACAACTCCGACGTCCTCGGCGGCGGCCGTCCCGTGCTCACCGGACCCCAGGTGGTCACCAAGAAGGACGCCGGCGCGCTGGCCGAATACACGAAGCGGGGGACCCGATGAGCACCGCAGCGCCCCCCGCGGAACCGCACGACACGAAGCCGGCCGGCGGCCCGGACGAGCGCCTCGTGCACCGCTCGCTCGCCCGCCGCCTGATGGGCCGCCCCGAGCTGGGCGCGGTGGTCGGCGCGATCGCCGTCTTCGTGTTCTTCTCGTTCGCGGCGAACACCTTCCTCCAGGCCGACAGCCTTTCGACGGTGCTCTACGCCTCCTCGACGATCGGCATCATGGCCGTACCGGTCGCGCTGCTGATGATCGGCGGCGAGTTCGACCTGTCGGCCGGCGTAATGGTCGTCAGCTCCGCGCTGGTCTCGTCGATGTTCAGCTACCAGATGACCGCCAACACCTGGGTGGGCGTCGGGGTGTCCCTGCTGGTCACCCTCGCCATCGGGGTCTTCAACGGCTTCCTGCTGACCCGTACGAAGCTGCCCAGCTTCATCATCACGCTCGGCACGTTCTTCATGCTGACCGGCCTGAACCTCGGCTTCACCAAGCTGATCAGCGGCACGGTCTCCACGAAGACCATCGCCGACATGGAGGGCTTCGAGTCGGCGCGGGTCCTCTTCGCCTCCCACCTCACCATCGGCGGCGTGGACATCCAGGTCACGATCGTCTGGTGGCTCGCGCTGATCGCCCTCGCCACCTGGATCCTGCTGCGCACCCGCGTCGGCAACTGGATCTTCGCGGTGGGCGGCAACGCGGACGCGGCCCGCGCGGTCGGCGTCCCGGTCACCAAGACCAAGATCGGCCTGTACATGGGCGTCGCCTTCGCCGCCTGGATCTCGGGGCAGCACCTGCTGTTCTCCTACGACGCGATCCAGTCGGGCGACGGCGTCGGCAACGAATTCCTCTACATCATCGCGGCGGCCGTCGGCGGCTGCCTGATGACCGGCGGCTACGGGTCGGCCATCGGCGCCGCGGTCGGCGCCTTCATCTTCGGCATGACCAGCAAGGGCATCGTGTACGCCCAGTGGAACCCGGACTGGTACAAGTTCTTCCTCGGGGCGATGCTGCTGCTCGCCACGCTGCTGAACGCCTGGGTCCGCAAGCGCGCGGAGGCGAGCAAATGAGTACCGCGACCGACCGTGACCCCGGCACGGAATCCCGTACGCCGCTCGTCGAGCTGCGCGACGTCAGCAAGTTCTACGGCAACGTCAAGGCCCTCGAAGGCGTCTCGCTGGAGGTGCACCCGGGGGAGATCTCCTGCGTCCTCGGCGACAACGGCGCCGGCAAGTCCACCCTCATCAAGATCATCGCGGGGCTGCACCAGCACGACGCCGGCGCCTTCACCATCGAGGGCGAGGACGCCCGGCTCTCCTCCCCGCGCGAGGCCCTGGACCGCGGCATCGCCACCGTCTACCAGGACCTTGCCGTCGTCCCCCTGATGCCGGTCTGGCGGAACTTCTTCCTCGGCTCCGAGCCGACCAAGGGCTTCGGCCCCTTCAAGCACCTCGACGCCCGCGCGATGCGCGAGATCACCCGGTCCGAGCTGCTGCGGATGGGTATCGACCTGCGCGACGTGGACCAGCCCATCGGCACCCTCTCCGGCGGCGAGCGGCAGTGCGTGGCCATCGCCCGCGCCGTCTACTTCGGTGCCAAGGTCCTCGTCCTGGACGAGCCGACCGCCGCGCTCGGCGTCAAGCAGTCCGGCGTGGTCCTCAAGTACGTCGCCGCCGCCCGGGACGCGGGCCTCGGCGTCGTCCTGATCACCCACAACCCGCACCACGCCTACCTCGTCGGCGACCGCTTCGTCCTCCTCAAGCGCGGCACCATGGCGGGCAGCCACCTGAAGTCGGAGATCGCGCTGGAGGAGCTGACCCGCCAGATGGCGGGCGGCAGTGAGCTGGAACAGCTCAGCCACGAACTGGAGCGCGCCCCCGCACCGGAGCATCTGGGCGGTCACCCCCGGCACTGAGCGGTTCCCGGGCCCGGAGCGCGGTACGAGAACGCGGTACGGGAGCGGCGCGCGGGGCGGCTTCCGCGGGGGCACCGGTTCCCGGCGGTAGCTTCACGGTGCGGGCGGTCGCACGTCGCGGCGCCCGCCCCGTACCGCCCACGCACAGGAGGCCCGAGATGACCAGCGCCCCGAGCGGCGAGAACACCATGCGCGCGATCAGCCAGGACGCACTCGGCGGGCCCGATGTGCTGCGGATGACCGAGGTGCCGCGGCCCGTGCCGCTGCCGACCGAGGTGCTCGTACGCGTGCATGCCGCGGGCGTGAACCCGGTGGACTGGAAGACCCGTCAGGGCGGCGGCATGGCGGCCGTGCTCGGTGACCCGCCGTTCACCGTGGGCTGGGACGTCTCCGGCGTGGTCGAGGAGGTCGGGTTCGGCGTGCACACCCTCGCCGTGGGCGACGAGGTGTACGGCATGCCGTGGTTCCCGCGCCAGGCCGCCGCGTACGCGGAGTACGTCACGGCCCCCTCCCGGCACTTCGCCCGCAAGCCCGCGCTGCTGGACCACGAGCACGCCGCCGCGGTGCCGCTCGCCGCGCTCACCGCCTGGCAGACGCTGGTCGACGCGGCGCAGGTGACGGCCGGGCAGCGGGTGCTGATCCACGCGGCCGCCGGCGGCGTCGGCCACTTCGCCGTGCAGTTCGCCAAGTACCTCGGGGCCCATGTCATCGGCACGGCGAGCGCCGCTAAGCACGACTGGCTGCGCGGCCTGGGCGCCGACGAGCTGGTCGACTACACCGCCGTCCGCTTCGAGGAGGTGGTGAGCGAGGCCGACGTCGTCATCGACCTGGTCGGCGACGACAAGGACGACACCAGCACCCGGTCGCTGGGCACGCTCCGCTCCGGCGGCCTGCTGATCGCCGTGCCCTCCGGCGTCGCGCCCGAACTGGTGGACACCGCCCGCCAGCTGGGGCTGCAGGCGTGCGGCTTCCTCGTGGAGCCGGACGGCGCGGCGCTCACCCGGATCGCCGAGCTGATCGACGAAGGCGTGGTGAAGGCCGAGGTGGAGGACGTGCTCCCGCTGGAGCACGCGGCCGAGGCGCACCGCCGCGGCGAGGCGGGCCGTACCCGCGGCAAGCTCGTTCTGCGCGTCAGCGGCTGAGCGCCCGGCGCCCGGTCGGGGCGGCGGCCGCGCGGTGCGTCAGCGGGGTGCGTCAGCGCTTCGACAGCTCCAGCTCCCTGGCGTGCCGCGCCGCCGCCGCGGCCTCGCCCCGGTGCACCGGACCGTGTCCGGGCAGGACGACGTCGGCCTCCAGCTTCTCCACGATCGCCAGCGACTCCAGCGCCCGCGCGCGGTCGGTGTCGAACATCCGGGGGAGCAGCTGCGGGCCGCGCAGCCGCGAGGTGGGGTGGCCGGACACCAGCCCGTCGCCGGTGATCAGCGCGCCGACCGCCGGCAGGTGGTACGCGCAGTGCCCGCCGGTGTGCCCCGGCGTGTGCACGGGCACGGGGCGGCCCGGCAGGTCCAGCGCCCCGTCCTTCGGGAACGGCTGCGGGTCGGTCATCTTCACGTCCGTGAGGCCGCCCGACCGCACGGCGTGCACGAGCCACGGGAGGACGCCGGGCCGCCAGGCGTTCTTCAGTACGTCGCCCACCGCCACCTGATGCAGGAACTCGCGCCGCGCGTGCGGCACCTCCGCCTCGTGCATCAGCACCGGCACCTTGTGCTCGCGCGCGAACCGGTCGGCCGAGCCGATGTGGTCGCTGTGCGCGTGGGTGACGAGGATCGCCGCCACGGCGGCCGGCCGGTGGCCCAGCGCGGCCAGCGACGCGACCACCTGGTCGTGGTCACCGGGGTAGCCGGTGTCCACCAGCGTCACGGCGTCGCCGTCCTCCAGGATCACCCAGTTGGTGTTCGAGCCGTGCACCAGATACGTACCGGTGCCGACCTGCACGAGCGCGTCGTCGCGCATCGCCCGCCCCTTCCTCGCCCCGAAGGCCGTATGGATCTTGCAATCTCCCGAGCCTAGACGTCCGGCCGGCGACGCGGTAACCGGGACGGTGCGCGCCCGGCCGTCCACCTGACGGCCGGTAAAACACGTACTCCCTACGGGTGATCGTTGGTACCGTCCGGGCATGTCCGACAGCCCCGGAACTTCCCCCGGCCCCGTCACCGCCGCCGACGTCGAGCAGGCCGTCCGGCTGGCCGTCACCACTCTGCGCGAGGCGGCCACCGCCGATTGGAGCGTGCCGGCCGGCGCCCTGGAGTGGGACTGCTGGGAGACCACCGAGCACCTCGCCGACGACCTCTTCTGCTACGCCGCCCAACTGGGCCCGGACGTCCCGCCGGTGGACACGCACGTGCCGTTGCAGTGGGCGCAGGCACGGCCCGGTGGCCCGGGGAACGCGTTCTTCGCCGACCGCGCGGCGGGCCCGGCCGGACTCCTCGTGCTGCTGGAGGCGAGCGGCGCGATCCTGACGGCCGTCGTGCGTACGGCGTCGCCGGACAAGCGCGCCTTCCATGTCTTCGGGGTGTCGGATCCCGAGGGGTTCGCGGCGATGGGGGTCGTCGAGACGCTGGTCCATGTGCACGACATCGCCGCGGGGCTCGGCCTGGACTGGACGCCGCCGGCGGACCTGTGCGACCGGGCGCTGGGCCGGCTCTTCCCGGACGCCCCCGAGAGCCCGGACCGCTGGGCCGCGTTGCTGTGGTGCACGGGCCGCACGGAGCTGCCCGGCCTCCCGCGGCGTACGGAGTGGCGCTGGTACGGCGCTCCGGAAAAGTAAGGGGTGCCGGCCCCCGAGGGGGCCGGCACCAGGAGGGGTACTGCGGTTACGTCACTTGTTGGCGCACTGCCCACTCGTGGGGTTGAGCAGCGAGACCACGTGGACGCCCGTGCCGCAGACGTTGATCGGCACGTGCAGCGGCACCTGGATCGTGTTGCCGGACACGACACCCGGCGAGTGGCTGCTGCTTCCCTGAGCGCCCGAGTCGGCGGCGGCGGCGCCGGCGCCACCGACGATGGCGGCAGTGGCCAGGACGGCCGCGGCTGCGGTGGTACGGATGCGCATAGCGTTCTCCTCACAGAGGGCGGAACATCAACGGCTCCCATCAGAACCCAACTCCGCCGCTGCGGCCCGCCGGGTTCGTCCGTCAGGGGCACACCGCCCGAAAAAACGTCTGTGACCTGCACTTTCGTCGACTCCCCCAACCGAAGGACAGTCCCGTTGGGCGAGTTCGTACCCCTCGTGCCCGGACTTCTCCGTACTCCCCGGGTCGCCGCCACCGGCCATCCCGCCGTCCGGTCGTCCCGCCGCCCGCCGGTGCGGAGACAGGGGGAAATGGTGCACTCGACGTCACACGCCCCTAAGACGATTCTTATATATGTATTTGGTAGCGTACGAGGGTGCGGCTGACGAAGTTCACCGACCTCGCGCTCCGAGCCGTGATGCGCCTGGCGGTCTCCGAAGAGGACGCGTACCCGACCACCCGTGAGGTCGCGGACGCGATGAACGTTCCGTACACCCACACGGCGAAGGCCGTCACCCGTCTCCAGCACCTCGGCGTGGTCGAGGCCCGCCGGGGCCGCGGCGGCGGGCTCGGGCTCACCGCACTCGGCCGGCGGGCGTCGATCGGCTGGCTGGTACGTGAGTTGGAGGGTCCGGGCGAGGTGGTGACCTGCGAGGGGGACGCGCCCTGTCCGCTGCGCGGCGCCTGCCGGCTGCGGCGCGCGCTGCGCGAGGCGCAGGAAGCCTTCTACGCCACCCTCGACCCGGTCACCGTGACCGATCTGGTCTCCTCGCCGACCGGCCCCGTGCTCGTCGGTCTCGCGGGCCGCCCGCCGGAGTGATCCGGGGGCGGCGCGGCCCTGCAGTGCCACCGCAGCGATGCGGCCACGCGCGCAGATAAATGCGAATTTAAAAAGCGAATTAAGGAGTCGTCGTGCTCTCGGAACAGTCCCGCCCCGTCGTCCGCGCCACCCTGCCCTCGGTCGGCGCGGCCATCGGTGAGATCACCGAGCTCTTCTACCGCAAGCTCTTCGCCGACCGGCCGGAGCTGCTGCGCGACCTCTTCAACCGCGGGAACCAGGCCACCGGCGAGCAGCAGCAGGCCCTCGCCGGCTCGATCGCGGCCTTCGCGGGCCTGCTCCTGGAGCGCCCCGACGCCCGCCCCGACGCGCTGCTCGGCCGCATCGCCCACAAGCACGCCTCCCTCGGCATCACCTCCGAGCAGTACAAACTCGTTCACCAGCACCTCTTCGCGGCCATCGCCGAGGTGCTCGGTGACGCTGTCACCCCCGAGGTTGCCGCGGCCTGGGACGAGGTCTACTGGCTGATGGCCAACGCCCTGATCGCCACCGAGACCCGCCTCTACCAGGAGGCCGGCGTCCCCGAGGGCGCCACCTGGCGGCCCATGGAGATCACCGAGCGGCGCGAGGAGACCCCCGACGCGGTCTCCTTCCTCCTGCGGCCCGCCGACGGCGGCCCCGCCGCCCCCTTCGCCCCCGGCCAGTACGTCAGCGTCCAGGTGGAGCTGCCGGACGGCGCGCGCCAGATCCGCCAGTACAGCCTGTCCGCCGCGCCCGGCGGCCCGCAGTGGCGGATCACCGTCAAGCGCGCCGCGGGCGACCCGGCGGGCGAGGTCTCCTCCTGGCTGCACGCGCACGCGCGCCCCGGCGACGTCCTCTCCGTCTCCCGGCCCTTCGGTGACGTGGTGCTGCCGGAGGGTGACGGGCCGCTGCTGCTGGCCTCCGCCGGCATCGGGACCACCCCCGTACTGGCGATTCTCGGCCATCTCGCCGCCACCGGGGCCACCCGCCCGGTGGTCGTGCTGCACGGCGACCGGACCCCGGCCGGCCACGCCCACCGGGACGAGCTGCGCGCACTGGTCCGCTCGCTCCCCGCCGCCGAGCTGCACCTCTGGTACGAGGAGCCCGGCGACGCCGCGCCCGAGGCCGCGCAGGGCCGCCCCACCGTCGCGGGCCTGGCCCTGCCGGAGGGGCTGGCCGCCTACCTCTGTGGCCCGCTGCCCTTCCTGCGCGCCGTCCGCGGTGACCTGCTGAGCCGCGGGGTCCCCGCCGAGGCGGTGCACTACGAGGTCTTCGGCCCCGACCTCTGGCTCGGCCAGGACTGACCGGCGGCCGTCGGAGCAGGCCGCGGCGCACCGGCGGGCATGGTTCCCGCAAACCCCGGACTTTGAGAAAGCCCACAGGTCAGAGGGTTGCGGTGCGCCGTAGGGCGGCTTTGATGCACAATCGCACGGCGGGTGGGCTGCGCCTGCCCGGACGTGACCCGAGGCCATGGCCTCCCGACATCGCACAGGACGTGACGAGCCGAGCATGAGTACGTACCGGGACAGGGTGCACCGTGGATCGGCGCGGGCGACCGTGCTGCGCACGGTCGGCACCCGGGAACGCCGTTCGCACCTCAGCGCGCCCCGCGTGCCCACCGTCGGTATCGACATCGGCGGGACGAAGGTCATGGCGGGCGTGGTGGACGCCGACGGGAACATCCTGGAGAAGGTCCGCACCGAGACGCCGGACAAGTCCAAGAGCCCGAAGGTGGTCGAGGACACCATCACCGAACTGGTGCTGGACCTCTCCGACCGGCACGACGTGCACGCCGTGGGCATCGGCGCGGCCGGCTGGGTCGACGCCGACCGCAGCC
Source organism: Streptomyces sp. NPDC047117 (assembly GCF_040643545.1). Classification (NCBI taxonomy): domain Bacteria; kingdom Bacillati; phylum Actinomycetota; class Actinomycetes; order Kitasatosporales; family Streptomycetaceae; genus Streptomyces; species Streptomyces sp. NPDC047117. The sequence goes on from NZ_JBEYUN010000027.1 coordinate 28,515, forward strand.
GGGTCCTCTTCGCCCCGCACCTGAACTGGCGCAACGAGCCGCTGCGCGAGCGCCTCGCGGGCCGCCTCGCCGTCCCCGTCATGGTGGACAACGACGCGAACACCGCGGCCTGGGCAGAGTGGCGCTTCGGCGCCGGGCGCAACGAGGACCACCTCGTGATGATCACGCTCGGTACCGGCATCGGCGGCGCGATCCTGGAGGACGGCCAGGTCAAGCGCGGCAAGTACGGCGTGGCCGGTGAGTTCGGGCACATGCAGGTGGTGCCGGCGGGGCACCGCTGCCCGTGCGGCAACCGCGGCTGCTGGGAGCAGTACAGCTCCGGCAACGCGCTGGTCCGCGAGGCCCGCGAGCTGGCCGCCGCCGACTCCCCGGTCGCGTACAACATGATCGAGCGGGTCGGCGGGCACATCCCGGACATCACCGGGCCGCTGATCACCGAGCTGGCCCGTGAGGGCGACGCGATGTGCGTCGAGCTGTTCGCCGAGATCGGCCAGTGGCTGGGCGTGGGCATCGCCAACCTCGCCGCCGCCCTCGACCCGTCCTGCTTCGTCATCGGCGGTGGCGTCAGCGCCGCCGACGACCTGCTGCTCGGCCCGGCCCGGGACGCCTTCCGGCGCACCCTCACGGGCCGCGGCTACCGCCCCGAGGCCCGGATCGCCCTGGCCCAGCTCGGCCCCGAGGCCGGCATGGTCGGCGCCGCCGACCTCGCGCGGCTGGTGGCCCGCCGCTTCCGCCGCGCCAACCGCCGCCGGGTCGAGCGCTACGAACGCTATGAACGGGCCGGCCGCCGATGACCGACGTGGAACAGGCTCCCGTGAGCGAGCACCCCGAGCGCCCCGACCGCGCCGAGTCCGCCGACGACCCGGGCAGCCCCGGGCCGTCCGGCCCCTCGGGCCCCGGCGGGCCCGCCGCCCCGGAGGGCGGGGCGCACGCGCCGCCGCCGAGCCGGCGCCGCCGCTGGCTCACCGGGTTCGTCGTCTTCCTGCTGATCGCCATCCCGGCCGGCTACCTCGCGATCTCCGCAGCGCAGAGCCGCGACAGCGGCCAGGAGAAGGAGGAGCGGGCGGCCATGGCGGGGCTCACCTGGCACTGGCCCTCGAAGGTGCAGCGGCGCATCTACGACGTGCGGATACCGGCCTACTCGTACCCGGTCGCCTTCTTCGAGACCAACTCCTTCAAGACCAGCTCGCTGTACGTGACGTTCCGTACCTCCCAGGACGGCCTGGACCAGTTCCTGAAGAACTACGGACGCACCCGCGCCGACCTGAAGAAGGACGCCGTCACGATCTCGCCGGAGCAGGCGAAGCGGGTCAAGTGGGACTTCTCGATCGGGGACGGCTACGCGGGCATGGTCCACAAGCAGAAGGCGCCGCGGCCCACGCAGCGGATCACGGTCGACTTCGCCGAGGACGGCCATCCCGTGGTGTACGTGCTCTCCACGACCCGGTTCTGAGGCGGCGGCCGGCCGCGTCGCACGGCCCGGACGGACGGGTTCCGGTGGCGAAACTCTGATGGAGAACGCCGACCGGATCACAGTCGGGCGTTCCGGGCCAGCCGGTTATGAGCCGAATCCGCCGCCATGACCGACTCTTCAGGCCGGAACGGCGTCCGATTGCTGACCCGGGTGTCAGGAGTGGGCGGTTTGATTGGGTAGCGTGGCCGGGTGAGCGAGAAGACCCTGCAGCACCGGATCGACGGCCCCGACGACGCGCCCGTACTTGTCCTGGGTGCCTCACTGGGCACCACCTGGCACATGTGGGACCGGCAGATACCCGAACTGACCCGCCAGTGGCGCGTCATCCGTTTCGACCTGCCGGGGCACGGCGGATCGCCCGCGTATCCCGCCGCCTCGGTCGCCGAGCTCGCCGACCGCGTGATCGCCACCCTCGACGGCCTCGGCGTGGACCGCTTCGGCTATGCCGGCTGTGCCATGGGCTCGGCCATCGGCGCCCAGCTCGCGCTCGCCCACCCCCAGCGCCTCACCTCGCTCGCGCTGGTCTCGGCCTCGCCCCGCTTCGGTACCGCCGACGCCTGGCGGCAGCGCGGCGTGGTGATCCGTACCAACGGCCTCGACCCGATCGCCCGCTCCGCGCCCGAGCGGTGGTTCACGCCCGGCTTCGCCGCCGCCCAGCCCGCCATCATCGAGTGGGCCGTGCAGATGGTGCGCACCACCGACCCCGGCTGCTACATCGCCGCCTGCGAGGCGCTGGCCGCCTTCGACATCCGGAGCGAACTCGGCAGGATCTCCGCGCCCACCCTCGTCGTCGTGGGCTCCGAGGACCTGGTCACCCCGACCGCCGACGCCCGCACCCTCGTCGCCGGCATACAGGACGCGGGTCTCGCCCTGGTGCCCGGCACCTCGCACCTCGCCCCGGTCGAGCAGCCGTCCGCCGTCACCGAGCTGCTCATCCGGCACTTCTCCACCGCCTGGCAGGACAAGCCGGCCGGGCAGGCGGCGCTCGGCGCCACCCCGCCCAAGCCGGTCCTCGACCCGGCCCCGCCGCAGCCGCAGCCCCAGCCGCCGGCCGTGGCCATCGAGCCGGCCGCCGAGCAGCCGGAGATGGTGCGCACCGGCTCCTACGAAGCGGGCATGAAGGTCCGCCGCGAGGTGCTGGGCGACGCGTACGTGGACCGCGCCGAGGCCGCCGCCGACGACTTCACCGGCGACTTCCAGGACTTCGTCACCCGCAACACCTGGGGCGAGGTGTGGACCCGCTCCGGCCTGGACCGCCGCACCCGCAGCGTCATCACGCTCACCGCGCTGGTCACCAGCGGCCACCTGGACGACCTGGCCGTCCACGTCCGTGCCGCGCTCCGCAACGGCCTCACCCCGGCGGAGATCAAGGAGACTCTGATCCACACCGCGGTCTACTCCGGCATGCCGGCCGCGAGCGCCGCCTTCAAGGCCGCCCAGCGCGTCATCCGCGAGGAGACCACGCCGGAGGACTGAGAGCCGGTGTCCTGGCCCCTCCGGTCCGCCTGCCGCACAGGTCCGCGCGGCAGGATGGGGGCATGGAACTCGAACTCACCAAGAAGACCCACGCCTGTGTCCGGCTGGCCAAGGACGGGCGGACGCTGGTCATCGATCCCGGTGGTTTCAGCGAGGAGGACGCGGCCGTCGGCGCGGACGCGATCCTGATCACCCACGAGCACCCCGACCACTTCGCCGAGGACCGGCTGCGGGCCGCCATGGACGCGAACCCGGCCGCCGAGATCTGGACCCTGGCCTCGGTCGCCGAGCAGATCTCGGCCGCGTTCCCCGGCCGGGTGCACACCGTCGGCGAGGGCGACGTCTTCACCGCCGCGGGCTTCGAGGTCGAGGTGCACGGGCAGCTGCACGCCGTGATCCACCCCGACATCCCGCGGGTCACCAACGTCGGCTACTTCGTCGACGGCTCGGTCTTCCACCCCGGCGACGCGCTCACCGTCCCGGGCCGCCCGGTCGACACCCTGCTGCTGCCCGTGCACGCGCCCTGGAACAAGGTCTCCGAGGTCATCGACTACGTGCGCGAGGTCCGGCCGCGGCGCGCCATCGACGTCCACGACAGCCTGCTCCAGGAGCACGCCCGGCCGATCTACGACCGCATGATCGGCCGGCTCGGCGGCGCCGACCACGGCCGCCTCACCCCTGGTCAGGCCGAGTCGCTGGGCTGAGGACGGCGGCTGTCGGAGGCGGGCGGTAGGTTGGCACTCATGCGCATCGCGACCTGGAACGTCAATTCGATCACCGCCCGCCTTCCCCGGCTGCTGGCCTGGCTGGAGAACACCGGCACGGACGTGCTGTGCGTGCAGGAGACCAAGTGCTCCAAGGAGCAGTTCCCCTTCGACGAGCTGCGCGAGCTGGGGTACGAGGCCGCGGTGAACGCCACGGGCCGGTGGAACGGCGTGGCCATCCTCTCCAAGGTGGGCCTGGAGGACGTGGTCGAGGGCCTGCCCGGCGACCCGACGTACGACGGCGTGGCGGAGCCGCGCGCCGTCTCCGCCACCTGCGGCCCGGCCCGCGTCTGGTCGGTGTACGTCCCCAACGGCCGTGAGGTCGACCACCCGCACTACGCCTACAAGCTCCAGTGGTTCGAGGCGCTGAAGGCCGCGGTCGCGGGCGACGCGGCGGGCAGCCGCCCGTTCGCGGTGCTGGGCGACTACAACGTCGCGCCGACCGACGACGACGTCTACGACCTCGCCGCCTTCGAGGGCGCCACGCACGTCACCCCGGCCGAGCGCGCCGCCCTCGCCGACCTGCGCGGCGCCGGCCTGACCGACGTCGTGCCGCGCCCCCTGAAGTACGACCACCCCTTCACGTACTGGGACTACCGCCAGCTCTGCTTCCCGAAGAACCGCGGCATGCGCATCGACCTGGTGTACGGCAACGAGCCGTTCGCCAAGGCCGTCTCGGACTCCTACGTCGACCGCGAGGAGCGCAAGGGCAAGGGCGCCTCGGACCACGCCCCGGTGGTCGTCGACCTGGACGTGTGAGGTCCCGGGCGGGGCGCCGCACGATGCCCCGCCCGCCGCCTCACGGCACGAGCTCGCGCAGCTCCACCGATTCGGCGAGCGCCTTCAGCCCCTCGTCGCCGGGGTGCAGGTGGTCGCCGCTGTCGTAGGCGGGCAGCATCCGCTGCGGCCGCTGCGGGTCGCGGATCACCGCGTCGAAGTCCAGTACGGCGTCCACGGCGCCGCCGCTGTTCCGGATGAACGCGTTGACCGCCTGCCGCCGCTGGTCGACCTCCGGGTAGCAGTCGGCGTACCCCTCGCAGGGCGCGACCGTCGCGGCCACCACCCGCAGCCCCCGCTCGTGGGCCCGCCGGGCGATGTTCCGCAGGCCCTCGATCACCTCGGCCGCCGAGGTCCCGGACCGCACGTCGTTGATGCCCTCGAAGACCACGACGGTACGGGCCGAGGTCTGCGCCAGCACGTCCCGCTCCAGCCGGTGCTGGGCGCTGACGCCCCCGGTGTCGGTGCTGATGCCGTCGCCCTTGTAGCGGTCGGTGACGATGCGGTTCGCCGAGATGCCGTGGTTGATCACGCCGTACTTGGGCAGCGCGTTCTGCTGCTGGAAGCGGCGCGCGAGGACGTCGGGCCAGCGCCGGTTGGCGCCGCTGGTGGACTTCACGCCGTCGGTGATCGAGTCGCCGAGCGCCACGATCGACCCGGGTCCGCCGGTGACGTCGACACCGGAGAGGAACGGCCAGGTGGTGAGGGTGCCGGTGTAGGCCGCCGCACCCGCGTCGCGGGTGCGGTCGCCGCTGCCGACCGCGCTCACGTACGACTGCTGGATGGCTTCCTTGTGCACGGGCGCCGCGCCGACCGGGCCCGCGAGGTGGAAGCTCACCAGGAGGTTGGTGTCGGCGGGGACGGTGAAGCGGACGGGGTCGCTGAAGGCCTGCGCCCCGGCGGGGATGCGGGTGGCGCGCTTGCCGCCGAAGGTGAGCGGTACGGGCTTGCCGGCCGCCTGCGCGCCGCTGCCCTGGACGGCGACGCTCGCCGCGCCGATGTCGACGGGCGTGGCCGCGAAGGTGTTCTCCAGCCGGATGCGGGCCTGCCGGCCGCCGGCGCCCGCGTGCACCACGAGCCGCAGCGTCTGGTCCCGCCACGGCCCGACCTTGGTGTAACCGGCGCTGCTGGCGGCCCAACTGCCGGTCCAGCCGGGGGTGTCGCGGCGCAGTGCCGCCGAGAAGACGTGCAGGTCACGGTCGGGGCCCGGGTCCTCGGGGAGGGTGACCGAGCGGACCTGTCGGCCGGCGCCGACCGGCACCGTCACCGCGTACAGCCGGACCGTCTCGGTGCGCTGTCCGGTCGCGGAGTTCAGGTGGGGGAGGGCCACCGCCTTCGTGCTGAGCGGGCCCGTCCGCCAGTCCGGCGCGGTCAGTTCGTACGTGCTGCGCGAGCCGTCCCGGTACTGGACCGTGCCGGTGCCGGTGACGTCCCCGCCGGTCGCGGCGACGAGGAAGGTCAGCGCGGTGCCCTGTCCGGAGAGCCGGACCGCCTGGCCGTCGGCGCGTACGTTGTCGTGTTTGCCGTGGGCGGTGTGCGGCCAGGTCAGCCGGGTCGCGTCGAGGTCCAGCGAGCGGCCGGGCGTCCAGCCGGCCGCGGCGAGGTCCTGGGCCGAGAGGGAGTTGCCGGCGCCGTCGAAGTCGGCGCCGCCGGCTCTGGTGTCGTCGCTGACCGCGGTGTTGTCGAAGAGTCTCGCCAACGGCTGTGGCGAGGCGGTGGTTTGGGGGTCGGCGGCGGTCGCCGGAACGGCGGTTCCCGCGACCGTGAGGGCGAGAGCGAGCGGAACGGTGGTGCCCCATGGTCGTACGCGCATCAGTCGTCTCCTTGGGTGGCGGGTGAGCCAGGGGATGAGCGTGATCCGGTCGAGCCGACACGAGCGCCATGAACGTAGAGAGGCGGACGGGGAGCGTCAAGGAAGCACGGAGTGACGACCGGATGACCCGGGCACCGCGCGCCTGTGGCCGCTGCCCGGGTGGGAGTGGGACGCTGCACTACATGAACATGTCTTTCCTGGACAAGTGGCGCAAGCACCCCGTGGCCCCCGGCGGGGTGAACGTCGACCCCGAGGCCACCGCCGAACTGCTGTCGGAGTGCGAGCTGCTGCGTGCCCAGGCCGAGTCGGAAGGCGTGGAACTGGACGACTCCCCGCGGTCGTTGGCCGACCTGGATCAGCTGCGTCCGGTCTGGCGGGAGGACCCGGAGGTGGAGCCCTGGCTCGGTAACGACGCCGGCCTCTACCTCGGCACCGTGCTCGTGCGCACGGTGCAGGGCGCCGCCTGGAAGATGTGGCCCGACGGGCAGCCCGTGGTGCGGATGCCGTCCGGGCGCGAGGTGGACGTCGTGGCCGCGGGCATGGAGTGGGCGGCCAGCGGCGCCCCCGAACTCTCCCGGCTCTACAGCGAGGTCGCCGGCAGCTGAGCGGCCCGCGGGCCCGGCACGGTCCGAACGAGCGGCCCTAGACGAACGCGATGTCGTACGCCAGCCGCCAGCGGTCGGCCCGTACGACGATGTCCGAGGTCTCCACCGGGCGTCCGTCCGCGTCGAAGTGGGTGCGCTCGACCACCGTGACGCAGCTGCCCGGCGGGCAGCCCAGGGACTCCGCCTCGGGGCTGGAGGCCGAGCGGGAGCCGACCCGCTCCTCGGCGCGCACCACCCGGATGCCGATGGCCGCCATCCGTCCGCGCACGCCGCGGCGGGCGTAGGGCCCGCACTCGGGGAACACCACGTCCGTGCCGTCGGTGATGGCCAGCGGCTCCCAGCTGGTCGCGAGCTGCACCGGCTGGCGGTCGGCGAGGTACTCGTACTGGGAACACACCACCGTCTCGCCCTGCGCGATCCGCAGCCGCCGGGCCACCGGTGCCGTCGCCGGCACCGTCGTGGAAGTCGCCTCCCACGTCAACGGCGTGCCGTCCGGATACTTCGCAAGGGTGATGCTGGCCGCGAAGGGTGAATCGACCGCGCCGGTGGAGCGCAGCAGGGTACCCAGCGGTGCCCGGTCCGCGACGAACACCCCGCGCCCGAACTGCCCTTCCGCGTACCCCGCCGTCTTCAGCAGCCGCACCGCCCGGTCCACGGTCTGGTCGCTGGCCTCGTACGCGCGCTTCAGCTCGGCGCGGGAGGGGATGCGGGCGCCGACCGCGAGGGCGCCCTCGTCGATCTGCCGCCGCAGGTCGTCGGCGATGCGCTGGAAGACAGGCCGGTGCTCACCCATGCCCGACAGGCTAGGTACGCAGGCGCGTTCTGTGTACCTAGGGGCTCCGGGGAATTGCAGGCTGCTGGGGGGAATGCCCGGTGCCGCTCCGGGCGTGTCCTCGATCGCCCGGTCAGCGTTATTTGGGGTAGTTTGCGAGATCTCCGCTGGTACGGACGAGAGTGAGCAGGGCTGCATATGGCCGGTGACGCGCTGATCGAGATGCGCAGGGTCAACAAGTACTACGGGAAACTCCACGTCCTTCAGGACATCGACCTCACCGTCGGCCGCGGCGAGGTGGTCGTCGTCATCGGCCCCTCCGGCTCCGGCAAGTCGACCCTCTGCCGCACGATCAACCGCCTCGAACCGATCCAGTCCGGCACCATCTCGCTGGACGGCCGCCCGCTCCCCGAGGAGGGCCGCGAGCTGGCCCGGCTGCGCGCCGACGTCGGCATGGTCTTCCAGTCCTTCAACCTCTTCGCGCACAAGACGGTGCTCGCCAACGTGGCGCTCGCGCCGATGAAGGTGCGGAAGAAGAGGAAGGAGGGGGCCGAGCAGCGGGCCCGCGAACTCCTGGACCGGGTCGGGCTCGCCTCGCACGCCGACAAGTACCCGGCCCAGCTCTCCGGCGGCCAGCAGCAGCGCGTGGCCATCGCCCGCGCGCTGGCCATGGATCCCAAGGCGCTCCTCTTCGACGAGCCGACCTCCGCGCTCGACCCGGAGATGATCAACGAGGTGCTGGAGGTGATGCGGCAGCTCGCCCGGGACGGCATGACGATGGTCGTCATCACCCACGAGATGGGCTTCGCCCGGTCGGCCGCCAACCGCGTGGTCTTCATGGCGGACGGCTGCATCGTCGAGGACCGCACTCCCGAGGACTTCTTCACGGCTCCGGAGAGCGACCGCGCCAAGGACTTCCTCTCCAAGATCCTCAAGCACTGAAGCGGGGTGACCGCAGTGAAGACGTTCCCACGGGCCGCAGCGGCTCTGCTTCTCGCCCTGCTCGCCGTCCTCGCCGCCGCCTGCGGCAAGCCCGGCAGCCCGCCCGCCAAGGGGCCGCGCGGCGACGAGCTGCCGGACTACCCCGTACAGACCCGCTTCCAGCTGCCCGACTCGCCCACCTGGCAGAAGGCCAAGCGCCGCGGCCACTTCGTCGTCGGCGTCAAGGAGGACCAGCCCTACCTGGGCGAACGCGACCCGGCCTCCGGCGAGTACCGCGGCTTCGACATCGAGATCGCCAAGATGCTCTCCGCCGCGCTCGGCTTCGACCCCAAGGGCATCGCCTACAAGACGATCGCCTCGGCCAACCGCGAGACCGCCCTGCAGAACGGCCAGATCGACTACTACGTCGGCACGTACACCATCAACGACCTGCGCAAGAAGCAGGTCGGCTTCGCGGGGCCGTACTACATGGCGGGCCAGGGCCTGCTGGTGCGCAAGGACGAGAAGGACATCAAGGGCCCGAAGGACCTGGCCGGCAAGCGGGTCTGCTCCGCCGCGGGCTCCACCCCGTACCAGCGCATCAAGGCCGACTACCCCAAGGCCGTGCTCGTCGCGTACGACACCTACTCCGTCTGCGTCGACAATCTGCTCACCTTCCAGGTCGACGCGGTCACCACCGACGACGCGATCCTGCTCGGCTACGCCGCCAAGGCGCCCGACGAGATGAAGCTCGTCGGCAAGCCGTTCTCCGAGGAGCCCTACGGCGTCGGCGTCCCGCTGAAGGACCCCGCGCTGCGCTTCGCGATGGACGACGCGCTCGCCGCCGACCAGAAGGACGGCAACTGGAAGAAGGCCTACGACGCCACCCTCGGGCTCTCCGGAGTGCCCGCGCCGAAGCCGCCCAGGATCGACCGCTACACGGTGAGCTGAGGGAGCCCCCGACACCCATGGACGTACTGACCCACAACTGGTCCCTCTACGGCAAGGGCATGCTCGGCACCGTCGAGCTCACCGTCTTCGCCTCGCTGCTCGCCCTCGTGCTCGGCGTGATCATGGCGGGCTTCCGGGTCGCCCCGGTCGGCTCGCTGCGCGTCTTCGGCACGGTGTGGGTGACGGTGCTCCGCAACACCCCGCTCACCCTGCTGTTCTTCGCCGTCCTGCTCGGCCTGCCGCGCTTCGGCCTGGCCCTGCCCTTCAACGTCTTCGCGATCCTCGCCCTCGGCTGCTACACCTCGGCCTTCATCTGCGAGGCGGTGCGCTCCGGCATCAACACCGTGCCCGTGGGGCAGGGGGAGGCGGCCAGGAGCCTGGGCATGACGTTCGGTCAGACGCTGGGCACGGTGGTGCTGCCGCAGGCGTTCCGTACGGTCATCCCGCCCGTCGGCTCCACGCTGATCGCGCTGGCCAAGAACTCCGCGATCGCGGGCTCCTTCAGCGTCGTCGAGCTGCTCGGCACCTACAAGACCCTCAACGAGCTGGGCTACAGCATCATCTGGTCCTTCATCTGGATCGCCGTCGGCTATCTGATCGTGACCCTGACCATCAGCGCGCTGTTCAACGTGCTGGAGAAGCGCTGGGGAGTCGCCCGATGAGCAGCACCGCCCTGTACGACGTCCCGGGCCCGAGAACCCGCGCCCGCCACCGCCTCTACGGGGCCGTGGCGACCGTGGTGATCCTCGCGCTGCTCGCCTGGGCCTGCTACCTGCTGTACGACACGGGGCAGTTCGAGGGGCAGAAGTGGACGCCCTTCGAGTACCGGGGCATCCAGGAGCTGCTGCTCGAGGGGCTGGGCAACACGCTCAAGGCGTTCGCCGTCGCGGCGGTGCTCTCGCTGGTGCTGGGCACAGTGCTGGCCGCCGGCCGGCTCTCCTGGCACCGGCCCGTCCGCTGGCTGAGCACCCTGCTGGTGGAGTTCTTCCGTGCCATGCCCGTACTGGTGATGATCTTCTTCATCTATGTGGCGCTGCAGGCCGAGCCGCTGACCGCGCTGGTGGTCGGCCTGACGCTCTACAACGGCTCGGTGCTCGCCGAGGTCTTCCGCGCGGGCGTGCACTCCGTCGAGCGCGGCCAGCACGAGGCGGCGTACGCGCTGGGCATGCGCAAGACGCAGGTCATGACGCACGTACTGGTCCCGCAGGCGGTGCGCGCCATGCTGCCCACGATCATCAGCCAGCTGGTCGTCGCGCTGAAGGACACCTCGCTCGGCTTCCTGATCACCTACGAGGAGTTCCTGCACGCCGGCAAGCTGATCGCCTCCAACCTCGACTACGACCTGCCGTTCATCCCCGTCGTGCTGGTCATCTCGCCCATCTACATCGGGATGTGCATGCTGCTCTCCTGGCTGGCCAACTGGGTCGGCAAGCGGCAGCGGCGCAACCCGAAGGTCGAGGGCGAGGTCGGGGCCGCCGAGCCGGGCACGCTGCTGCCGGGCGGGCCGCAGCAGTGACCCGCCCGGCGGTGCCGCGCGGTCAGTCCCGCACCGGCACCGACACCCACGACGGGTCGCCGGCCGGCGAGGAGAAGGTGAGCTTCGCGCCGTCGGGGTTGTGCTCGATGTAGAGCGGGTCGACGGAGTCCACGACGAGCGCCAGCCGGTGCCCGGCGGGCACGTCGTACGCGGTGGAGAAGAGGTCCAGGTCCATGGCGAAGGGCGTGCCCGGCTGCTTGTCGTGGAAGGTGAACGGCGCGTGGGTGACGAGCTTGCCGGTGCCGAGCGGGCCGACGTCGTAGAGGTGGGCGACGGCGGTGCCGCTCTCGGCGGTGCTGGTGAGCGTGGTGTGCAGCTTCGCCGTGCCGCGCACCCGCTGCTGGGTCTCGTACCGCTCGGACTGCCAGACGGCCGTGGCGGAGCGGGGCAGCAGCGGGATGGACGCCATCGGCGGGACCTTGAAGAACTGGTCCAGCATGCTGGAGAGGAAGATCGTGCCGCCGTTCGCGCCGCTGTCGCGGTTGGTGGCGATCTCGTGGGTGCCGTTCAGCGGGATGCGCCGCTGTGCCGAGGGCACGTCCTTCCAGCTCGCGTACCCCTCGTACGCGCCGGTGGAGCGGGACTTGAGCTGCACCGGGGACTCGCGGTCGACGCCGTTGTCGGCGCCCTTCAGGTAGTGGTCGAACCAGCGCTTGGTGTCGGTCCAGGCGTCGTTGGGCAGCCCGAGCAGGCCGGTGGCCTCGGCCGTGGCGTGGTCGCCGGGCCGGAACTCCAGCCGCTTGGGCCCCGTGAGCTTCTCGAAGAAGTCGGCGTACTGGTTCGGCGGGAAGATCGAGTCGCCCCAGGCGTTGCCGAGCATGATGGCAGCGCCGTTCTTGTTGATCCGGTCCAGGTAGGTCGCGGCGGAGCGCTTCTTGCCCCACGCGATCATCTCGTCCTCCTTGGCCAGGTTCGAGCCGAGGAAGTCCTTCATGATCGTCTGGAGCTCGGCGCTGGGCCGCCCGGTGATCTGGCCCGCGCCGGCCAGCAGCCCGGCGGCCTGGGCGTGCTGGGTCCGTCCGCTGTAGATGGAGTCGATCAGGTTCGCCCAGCCGCTGAGTGCCCCGACCGCCTTGATGCGCGGGTCGAAGGCCGAGGCCAGCAGGGAGATCCCGGCGCCGTAACTCACTCCGGCCATACCCACCTTGTCCGGGTCGGCCGGGGTGTGGGCCAGTGCCCAGTCGACGACCTTGCGGGCGTCGGCGACGTCCTGCGGGCCCGCGGTCTCGATGTTCCCGCCGGACTGCCAGAAGCCGCGCGAGTTGTAGCCGACGACGACGTACCCGGAGTCCGCCAGCTTCTTGGCCTGCGCCACGTACTCGATCTGCGGCATGCCCCAGCTGGTGGGCAGCACGATCACCGGGTACCGCTTGCTCCCGTCGGCGTCGCCGGGCGTGAAGACGTTGGCCTTGAGCGTGATCCCGCCGTCGCCCTCGATGTCGACGAACTTCACCGAGGCGGGGGCGGTGGCGGCGGCCGGGGCCGCCTGGGCCGCGGGGGCCGTGGCGGTCAGGGTGGTGGCGAGAACGGCCGCGGAGACGGTACCGATCGCGGCGCGCAGCGTCGTGCGGGAGGGCGTCATCTACTGCTCCAGTCTCGGCGTGGGGGTACACCGGAGGGGTCGGTGTATTAAGTGACTGGAGAGTAAGGTGAGGTCATTACCGAAGGTAACCCGTCGGTAGGTTACGCAAGCGTAAAGATCTCATGGCGCCTTCACCGCCGCCTTCCCCGCGGCCTGCGCCACCGCCGCCTTGGTCACGTCCGCGACCTGCTCCACCATGTCCGGCCCGTACGACTGGGAGTTGACCACCTTCAGCAGCAGGCAGAACTGCCCCTCCGGGCCGTGTTTTCGGGCCAGCCGCGCCCGGTTGCGCACGAGGTGGCGGACGGCCGCGCGGTGCGTGACCGGCCGCTGGCCCGCCGCCAGGAACACCGGCCGGCCGCCCTCACCCGCCGTCAGCCGCGCCAGCAGTACGTACTCCACGGCGCCCGGCTCCATCGCGTAGCTCGTGCCACCGATGGTGAACGTGCCGCGCCCGGCGCCCGACGCGTCGCCCGGCTGCACCTGCACGCCCGGCAGCAGATTGGCCAGGTGGGCGGCGAGCCGCCGGTGCGCGGTCGGGTCGCCGACACAGAACTCCGTGCGGGCGCCGAAGCCCTGGAGCCCGGTGTCGTGCGGCGCGACCTCGGCGTGCGCCCCGCAGTTCTCGATCACCGAGGCGAGCCCGAGCATCGCCAGGGCGTCGTGGCGCGGGATGCTCCAGTGCGCCGAGGAACTGTCCCGGTGGGTGACCAGGACGCACTCGGCGCCGTCCGGCAGCCCGAAGAAGGCGCGCTCGCGGGCCAGTCGGCGGCTGGCGGCGGCGGACCGTAAGGCCCAGCCGCCCGCGAGACCGAGGAGCAGCGCGGCGGCGGCGACGATGGCGGGGAGGAGGGGGTTGTCCATGGGCCGGGAGGGTAGCGGCCGTTCGGGTGGGCATCGAGGGGCGGCCGGGTACTGGTGCGGTTGTCCTGGTTCGTCGCCCTGTCGCGGCCGAGAGGCCGCGGGTAGGCTCCGGCCCCTGACGCGAATTCGCTGGAGGGTCCGATGGAGGGATGGCAGAGATGACGCATGTCCGACGCCTGTCGGTACTGGCCGTGACGGCCGTGCTGGCCGGTTCGCTGGCCTCCGTACCGGCCAGTGCCCGGCCCACGGCTGCCCCCGCGACCGACCCCCCGGCCAAGTCCCCGGTGGCGGTGGGCTCCGGCGGCGCGGTCTCCAGCGTCGACCCCGACGCCTCGGCGGCCGGTATCGAGGTGCTGAAGAAGGGCGGCAACGCCGTGGACGCCGCGGTCGCCACCGCGGCCGCCCTGGGCGTCACCGAGCCGTACTCCGCCGGCATCGGGGGCGGCGGCTACTTCGTCTACTACAACGCCAAGAAGCGCTCCGTGCAGACGATCGACGGCCGCGAGACCGCGCCGCTCACCGCCGGCAAGGACCTCTTCCTGGAGAACGGCAAGCCGGTCCCCTTCAGTGAGGCCGTCACCAGCGGCCTGAGCGTCGGCACCCCCGGCACCCCCGCCACCTGGGACACGGCCCTGGACAAGTGGGGCAGCCGCTCCCTGGGCCAGGTCCTCGCGCCCGCCACCCGGATCGCCCGCGACGGCTTCACCGTCGACGAGACCTTCCGGAAGCAGACCGCCGACAACGCCGACCGGTTCCGCGACTTCCCCGCGAGCGCGAAGCTGTTCCTGCCCGGCGGGCAGCCCCCGGCCGTCGGTTCCACCCTGCACAACCGCGATCTCGCCCGCACCTACGACGAGTTGGCGAAGAAGGGCGTGGACGCGCTGTACCGCGGACGGCTGGGTGAGGACATCACCCGCACCGTCGAGCAGCCGCCCGTACGGGAGGGCGCCACCCGTAAGGTGCGGCCCGGCGACCTGACCGCCGCGGACCTGGACGCGTACGAGACCAAGGTGCAGGCGCCGACGAAGACGAAGTACCGCGGCCTCGACGTCTACGGCATGGCCCCCTCCTCCTCCGGCGGCACGAGCGTGGCCGAGGCGCTCAACATCCTGGAGAACCACGACGTAGCGAAGCTGAGCGAGAAGCAGTACCTGCACCGCTACATCGAGGCCAGCCGGATCGCGTTCGCCGACCGCGGGCGCTGGGTCGGCGACCCGTCCCAGGAGAAGGTGCCCACCAAGGAGCTGACCTCGCAGAGGTTCGCCGACTCGCGCGCCTGCCTGATCAAGGACGACGCGGTGCTCAAGAGCCCCGTGGCGCCCGGTGATCCGCGCGACCCGAAGCCCTGCGCGGACGGCGGAAAGGCCGCGCCGACGACGTACGAGGGGGAGAACACCACTCACCTCACCGCCGCCGACAAGTGGGGCAACGTCGTCGCCTACACCCTCACCATCGAGCAGACCGGCGGCAGCGGCATCACCGTCCCCGGGCGCGGCTTCCTCCTCAACAACGAACTCACCGACTTCTCCTTCACCCCGGCGGCCCCCGGCGTCCCCGACCCGAACCTCCCCGGGCCCGCCAAGCGCCCCCGCTCCTCCATCTCGCCCACCGTCGTCCTCGACCACGGCAAGCCGGTACTGGCCGTCGGCTCGCCCGGCGGAGCCACCATCATCACGACAGTTCTGCAGACGCTTCTCGGCCACCTCGACCGCGGCCTGCCGCTGGTCGACGCCATCGCCGCGCCCCGCGCCAGCCAGCGCAACGCCGCGCAGACCGAACTCGAACCGGCGCTGTACGACAGCAAGCTGCGCAAGGAACTGGAGGCCCTCGGCCACTCCTTCAAGGAGAACCCCGAGATCGGCGCGGCCACCGGTGTCCAGCGGCTGAAGGACGGCCGCTGGCTCGCGGCCGCCGAGAAGGTGCGCCGCGGCGGCGGCTCGGCCATGGTCGTCCACCCGCACGGCCACGCGAACGGCCGCTGACCGTATACGGAACAGCCGTCTCCGGCCCGCCTCGACGTGCCGGAGACGGTTGATACCGGCTCGAACACGTGGTTACTCTGCGCCCCTCTGTCGGAACGGACAGTCAGGGCGAGAGGCAGACGTGAGGGCAATGGGGGACAGGTTCGAGGGACTGGCCGAACAGGCCAGAGCACTGCGCGACGGTGACACCTCGTCGGCGGAGCTGGTGGGACGCTCGCTGGAGCGCATCGAGGCGACGCGGGGCACCGTGAACGCCTTCCGGCTGGTACGCGCCGAGGCGGCGCTCGCCGAGGCCGAGGCGGCCGACCGCAGGCTCGCGGCGGGGGAGCGGCTGCCGCTGCTCGGCGTGCCGGTCGCGGTCAAGGACGACACCGATGTGGCGGGCGTGCCCACCGCGTTCGGCTGTGCGGGCACCTTCCCGCTCAAGGCCGAGGACGCCGAAGTGGTGCGGCGGCTGCGCGCGGCGGGCGCGATCGTGGTCGGCAAGACCAACGCCTGCGAGCTGGGCCAGTGGCCGTTCACCGAGGGCCCCGCGTTCGGCGACACCCGCAACCCCTGGAGCCACGCGCACACCCCCGGCGGGTCCTCGGGCGGCTCGGCCGCCGCGGTCGCCGCCGGACTCGTCCCCGCCGCACTCGGCACGGACGGCGCGGGCTCGGTCCGCATACCCGCGGCCTGGACCCACCTGGTCGGCATCAAACCGCAGCGCGGCAGGATCTCCACCTGGCCCGAACCGGAGGCCTTCCAGGGCATCACGGGCATCGGCCCGCTGGCCCGCACGGTCGAGGACGCGGCGCTGCTCCTGGACGTGTCCAGCGGCAGCCACCGGCACGACCTGCACCGCCCGGCGCCGGTCGCGGTCCGCGCGGCGGTGGGCCGGGATCCGGGGCGGCTGCGCATCGCGCTGTCCTGGAAGCCCGCCTGGACCGGAACCCCGCGCCCGCTCCACCCCGAAGTACGCGCCGCCGTCACGGACATCGCCCGTACCCTCGTCCGCCTCGGGCACCTCGTCGAGGAGGCCGAGCCGGACTACGGGCTGATCGGCCTCTCCTTCGTGCCGCGCGCGACCACGGGCGTACGGGAGTGGACCGAACGGGTGCCGGACCGCTCCCTGCTGGACCGCAGGACGCAGGACGCCGCACGGCTGGGCCGGCTGCTGAGCGGACGCGCCCTGAAGCTGGCGCGGGCCGCCGAGGCGCGCCAGCAGAAGCGGGTGGGCGCGGTCTTCGGCCGGTACGACGTGGTGCTCACGCCGACCACCGCCACCCCGCCGCCGCGGGTCGGCACGCTCGTCGCGATGAACGGCTGGCGCACCGACCGGGCGATGATCGCGGCCTGCCCGTACGCCTGGCCGTGGAACGTCCTGGGCTGGCCGGGCATCAGCGTGCCGGCGGGCTTCAGCTCGGCCGGACTCCCGCTCGGCGCCCAGCTCCTGGGCCCCGAGGGCGGCGAGCCCCGCCTCGTCTCGCTCGCCTCCCAGCTGGAGGACGACCTCCGCTGGCACGAGAAGTGGCCGCGGCTGAGGGCGGGGGCCTGAGGCTCAGCCCAGCAGCTTGACGACCGCGTCGGTGGTGTCCGCCTCGCCCAGGCGCGGGAAGATCTTCTCGACGCTGTTGCGGTGCGCGTCGGCGTCCATGTCCGTGACGGCGTCGGTCGCGACGGTCACGTGGTAGCCGTGCTCGTAGGCGCTGCGGGCCGTGGACTCCACGCCGATGCTGGTCGCGATGCCGGCCAGCACGATCTGGGTGACGCCGAGGCGGCGCAGCTCCATGTCCAGCGGCGTGCCGTGGAAGGCGCCCCAGGTCTTCTTGGTGACCAGCACGTCCGAGGGCTGCCGGTCCAGCTCCGGGACCAGCTCGGCCCAGTCGGCGGGCGGGTTGCCGGCGCGCGCCGGGCCCTCCGTACGGCCGGGCGCGCCGCCGGTGACGTTGACCAGCACGACCGGCAGGCCGCGCGCGCGGAAGGCGGCGGCCAGCCGGGCGCCGCGCTCGATGACCTCGGCGGCGGGGTGGGCGGTGGGCAGCGCGGCGATGCCCTTCTGGAGGTCGATCAGGACCAGGGCGGTGTTCGGATCGAGCGTGGTGGCGGTCATGGTCAGTTCTCCGTCAGTCGTTTGAGCAGCGCGGCGGCCTCGGCCAGTACGCGCTGCTCCTCGGGGGTGGTGTGCTCGGCGATGGCCACGGAGAGCCAGTTCTGCTTGGCCCGCCGGAGGCCGGCCAGTACCTCCCGGCCCTCCTCGGTGAGCGCGAAGACGACCTGGCGGCCGTCGGTGGGGTGCGGGCTGCGCGCGACGACGCCGCGCTCCTCCAGGGCGGCCAGCGTCACCCGCATCGACTGCGGGCGGACCAGCTCGGCCCTGGCCAGCGCCGCGGTGGTGGCGGGCCCCTCCAGGTCCAGCCGGGCGCAGACCGCCCGCTGGGTGGGGGTGATCCCGTCCCCCGGCGATTCGGCGCGCAGCCGGCGCATCAGCAGGCCGACGGCCGTACCGAGGTCCGTGACGAGCTGTTCGTGCTCCTTGCCTGGCATGGCGCCAGCCTAGAAAGTCGACAGGAAAACTTGCAAGTTTTCCTGTCGACCATGGTGATCACGCCGTTGTTGCCGGATCCACGCCCCCGCGCCCCGCCGGGAGTGGAAAACTCGCTGTAGTCGTTGTGTCACACAGGACGCAACACGACCGGAGCGCAACTGCGGTACCGGCGCGGCGGCGCGCGGCACCATGGGGGAGAAGGGGACGGCATGGCAGAGGCACGGCTACGGGACTCCGTGGACGGTTTCGCGCACTTCCTGGGCGAGCTGGTGGCGGCGCTGGACCCGGCCGAAGGCTGGTACGGCGTCTTCGCACGGCGCGACCCCGAAGGGCTGCGGGCCTGCCTGGAAGGGCGCGAGGTGCCGCCCTGGGACGTGGTCGAGTCGCTCCTCCACGACCTGTCCGGGCGGCTCGGCGAGCAGGCGGCGGCGGAGGCCGGGGTGCGCGCCCGCGAGCTGCACGGTGCGGCGGCCGCCGCGTACGACGCGCTCACCGGCGGCCCCGGGGCGCTCCGCGGCCGGCTCGACGCCATGCTCGACGAGCTCCACCACGCCACCGGCCGCGAGCGCGAGCTGCGCGCCGCGCTGAAGGAGGCCGATCCGGCCACGGACGTGGCGGCGCTCGACGGCGAACTGGCCTGGGTCGCCGACGACGTGGCCCGTGCGCGGGCCCGCGTGCGCGAGCTCCAGCAGCGGATGGAGGGAAGCGCGGAAACGGCCCCTGCGCCGGACGCCGGCAGTCCGTACGATCCCGCGCCGGACGCCGGCAGCCCGTACGTCTCCGCGCCGGACGCCGGCACCCCGTACGACCCGGCGTCGCATGCGGGCGCGTCGTACGGCCCCGGGGGCGAGGCCGTCGCGCCGTACGGGACCGCGGACCAGGCTCTCGCGCCGTACGAGTTCCCGGCGGAGGACTCCGAGGAGGCCCGGCCGGAGGAGTCCCGCGTCGCCCGGAGAAGACCCGGTGGCGCCCGCTTCGCCGGCCTCGACCCGTCGGGGGAGGGGGCCGAGAGCGGCGCGTCCGTAGCCCCGCCCGCCCCGCGCGGTGCCCGCTTCGCCGGTGCGCAGGAGGACGGCGAGGGGCGGAAATCGGCCAAGGAGGGGAAGGGGGCGGCGGCCGGATCCGGTAGCGGACCGGCGCCGTCCCTGGCCGGCCTCCCGCCCCAGACCTCCCAGGCCGTCTCCAGCGCCGTGTCCCACCTCGCCGAGCTGCGGGCCGCCGGGCGCGGCGGCGAGGCGCACGCCGTGCTGTGCGCCGCGGCCCGCCGCCCCGCCGAGGAACTGCCGCACATCGCCGCGGAGCTGGAGCGGACCGGCCTGGCCGCCGACGTGGCCACGCTGCTGTGGGAGGTGGCCTGCCTGCCGCCCGAGCCGCTGGCCGCGGCGGCCGGCGCGCTGGCCGCGGCCGGCCGGGTCCAGGACTGCGTGAGCCTGCTGCGGCAGGGCGTGGCCCGTCCGGTCGGCGAGGTGGGGGACGCCGCGCTGGCCCTGCGGCAGGCGGGCCGTACGGCCGAGGCGCGGGAGCTGCTGGCCGCGATGGTGCGGGCACGCACCTCGGAGGAGGCGGCCGGGCTCGCGGCGGCCACGGACGCGCCCGAGATCCTGCTGCCGCTGCTGCTGGAGGCGGCGGAGCGCGTGTCGGAGCACCGCCGGCGGGACCTCGTCCACGCGCTGCGGACGGCCGGGGTGTCCGACCGTCTCATCGGTGTCCGCTGACCCGTGCGCACCACGGCTCACAGTGGTTCGTACGGCCGTTCCCACCGGGTGCGGAATCGGCCGCGCGGCGCGGCGGAGATGGTCTTGCCACGGTGCACAAGGCGTCCTACGGTCACCTCCACACGCGTAGAGCTCGCGCGGACCGGTTGTCTGACGCCCTGGCAAAGGAGCAGCTCATGGCCGATGTCGTACGTGCCGCACTGGTGCAGGCGACCTGGACGGGCGATACCGAGTCGATGATCGCCAAACACGAGGAGCACGCCCGCGCGGCGGCGGCTCAGGGCGCGAAGGTCATCGGCTTCCAGGAGGTCTTCAACGCCCCGTACTTCTGCCAGGTGCAGGAGCCGGAGCACTACCGCTGGGCGGAGCCCGTCCCGGACGGGCCCACCGTCCGCCGGATGCAGGACCTGGCCCGCGAGACCGGCATGGTCATCGTGGTCCCCGTCTTCGAGGTCGAGCAGTCCGGCTTCTACTACAACACCGCGGCCGTCATCGACGCCGACGGCACCGTCCTCGGTACGTACCGCAAGCACCACATCCCGCAGGTCAAGGGCTTCTGGGAGAAGTACTACTTCAAACCGGGCAACAAGGGCTGGCCGGTGTTCGACACCGCGGTCGGCAGGGTCGGCGTCTACATCTGCTACGACCGGCACTTCCCCGAGGGCTGGCGGCAGCTCGGCCTGAACGGCGCCCAGTTGGTCTTCAACCCCTCCGCCACCTCCCGCGGCCTGTCCGCCTACCTCTGGCAGCTGGAGCAGCCGGCCGCCGCGGTCGCCAACGAGTACTTCGTCGCCGCGATCAACCGCGTCGGCACCGAGGAATACGGCGACAACGACTTCTACGGCACCAGCTACTTCGTCGACCCGCGCGGGCAGTTCGTCGGTGACGTGGCCAGCGACAGCAAGGAGGAACTGGTCGTCCGCGACCTGGACTTCGGGCTGATCGACGAAGTGCGGCAGCAGTGGGCGTTCTACCGCGACCGCCGTCCCGACGCCTACGAAGGGCTGGTCCAGCCGTGAGCAACCACTACACCGACGCCGCCCACCTGCACGACCGGCACCGCGCCGTCCTCCCCGAGTGGCTGAGCCTGCTCTACGACCGCCCCATCGAGCTGACCCACGGCGAGGGCCGGCACGTCTGGGACTCCGACGGCAACCGCTACCTGGACTTCTTCGGCGGCATCCTCACCACGATGACCGCACACGCGCTGCCCGAGGTGACCAAGGCCGTCGCCGAGCAGGCCGGGCGCATCATCCACACCTCCACCCTCTACCTCTCCCGCCCGATGGTGGAGCTGGCGGAGCGGATCGCGGCGCTCTCCGGCATCCCCGACGCGCGGGTCTTCTTCACCACCTCCGGTACGGAGGCCAACGACGCGGCGCTGCTGCTGGCGACGGCGTACCGGCGCTCCAACCAGATCCTGGCGATGCGCAACAGCTACCACGGCCGGTCCTTCTCGACCGTGGGCATCACCGGCAACCAGAGCTGGTCGCCGACCAGCCTCTCGCCGCTGCAGACGCTGTGGGTGCACGGCGGGGTGCGCAGCCGCGGCCCGTTCGCGCACCTCAGTGACGCGGAGTACATCGAGGCGTGCGTCGCCGACCTCAAGGACGTGCTCCAGCAGACGTCGGGCGGGGTGGCCGCGCTGATCGCCGAGCCGGTCCAGGGCGTCGGCGGCTTCACGGCCCCGCCCGACGGGCTGTACGCGGCCTTCCGCGAGGTGCTGGCCGAGCGCGGCATCCTGTGGGTCAGCGACGAGGTGCAGACCGGCTGGGGGCGCACCGGCGAGCACTTCTGGGGCTGGCAGGCGCACGCCGCGAGCGGCCCGCCGGACATGCTGACCTTCGCCAAGGGCATCGGCAACGGCATGTCCATCGGCGGCGTGGTGGCCCGCGCCGAGGTGATGAACTGCCTCTCCGCCCACTCCATCTCCACGTTCGGCGGCAGCCCCGTCACCATGGCGGCGGGCCTCGCCAACCTCAATTACCTCCTCGAACACGACCTCCAGGGCAACGCCCGGCGCGTCGGCGGCCTGCTCATCGAGCGGCTGCGGGCGGTCTCCGCCGGCCTGGAGATGGTGCGCGAGGTCCGCGGGCGCGGCCTGATGATCGGCGTCGAGCTGGTCGACCCGGGCACGGACGAGCCGTCGCCCCGGGCCGCCGCTGCCGTCACGGAGGCGGCGCGCGAGCGCGGGCTGCTCATCGGCAAGGGCGGCCTGAACGGCGCCGCCCTGCGCATCGCGCCCCCGCTGTCCCTGACCGTCGCAGAGGCCGAAGAGGGCGCCGACCTCCTCGCCGACGCACTCCGCGCCGCGCAGAAGCGTCTGGAGGGTGCGGCGATCGGCTGACCGCCGTAGGGGCTCGCGTCGGCCCCCGGCTGTCCCGCCGCGTGAGTTGCTCGCGCAGTTCCCCGCGCCCCTTCAGGGGCGCGGGGAGTGTCCATGAGCGGCTCCGCCGCATGGGCGCGCTCAGCCACAGCGCAGCTGGGGCCGGCTGCGGCGCGGAACCCACCGAGGCGGTGGGCCCAGCACGTGCGCCGGCAGGTCGCGCCGGCCGGCCCGACCGCTGATCATCGGGGTATGGCCACATCTCCGATGCCCGTCCTGCGGCCCATGCTTGCCACGTCGGGCCCGTTGCCCGTCGACGGGGCGGGGCCGCGGTGGGCGTACGAGGTGAAGTGGGACGGGGTGCGCTGCGTCGTCAGCGCGCCGGGTGACGGCGGGGTCCGGCTGGTCACCCGCAGGGGCAATGACGTCACGGCCGCCTATCCGGAGCTGGCCGGGCTCGGCGACCGGCTGCGCGGGCGGCCCGCCGTCCTCGACGGGGAGATCGTGGTGCTCGACGAGCGGGGCCGGCCCGACTTCGGGCTGCTGCAGCAGCGCATGGGCGTGGCCGACCCGCGCCGGGCGGCGCGTCTGATGCACGAATACCCGGTGCACCTCGTGCTGTTCGACCTGCTGCACCTGGACGGCCGCTCGCTCCTGGACGCCTCGTACGAGGAGCGCCGGGCCGCCCTGTCGGGACTGGACCTGGACGCCGCCGAGTGGTCGGTCCCGGGCTACGTGGCGGGGCACGGCCAGGAGGTCTGGGAGACCACTCGCGCGAACGGCCTGGAAGGCGTCGTCGCCAAGGTGCTGTCCTCCCCGTACCTGCCCGGGGTCCGGTCCACCGACTGGCGCAAGACGAAGCACGTGGTGACCCTCGACGTGGTCATCGGCGGCTGGTCGGAGGGGCGCGGCGGGATCGCGGGCCTGCCCGGCTCGGTGCTGGCCGGGCTGGACGGCCCCGAGGGGCTGCGGTACGTCGGCTCGGTGGGCTCCGGCCTGTCGGACCTGGAGCGCCGGGAGCTCGCGCGCTACTTCGAGGTGCTCGCGCGGGACCGCTCGCCGTTCACGGAACGGGTCGGCGTGGCCGCGGCGCACTGGGTCGAGCCGCGCCTGATCGCCGAGGTCGGCTACTCCGGCTGGACCACGGCGGGCCGCCTCCGCCACCCCACCTGGCACCGCCTCCGCCCGGACCTGACGCGGCTGGACTGAACGTCCGTCTCAGCGCCGCCGCTTCGCGCGCGGCAGTGGCTTCGCGCGGTTGAGGTTGATCAGGGGGCCGAGCAGGTCGCCGTGGCGGGCGCGGCGGTCCGCGATGTCGCCGATGAGGAAGTGCAGGTCCGCGGGGTCGTCGCAGGCGGCGATCTCGTCCCAGGTCACCGGGGTGGAGACGGTCGGTTCGGGCCGGGCGCGCACGGTGTAGGGCGCCGCGGTGGTCTTCGCCGCGCTGTTCTGGCTGAAGTCGAGGAAGACCTTGCCGGGCCGCAGCGCCTTGGTCATCCGGTGCACCACCTGACCGGGCAGCTCGTGCTCGGCCTCCACGGCGATGTCCTTGGCGTACGCGGTGACGTCGTCCGACGGGGTGGGCTCGATCGGTACGAGCAGGTGCAGGCCCTTGGATCCGGAGGTCTTGGCGTACACGTTCAGCCCGTCCGCCGACAGCCGCTCGCGCAGCCACCCGGCGACCGCGCAGCAGTCGACGATCGTGGCGGGCGCGCCGGGGTCCAGGTCCCAGACCATCCGGTCGGCCACGCCGGGATCGTCCGTGCGCCACTGCGGCGTGTGCAGCTCGACGACGAGGTTCGCCGCCCACATCAGGGAGGCGGTGTCCTGGAGCACCACCTGGCGGCCGGTCTTGCCGCTGCGGCGGGTCAGGTCGACGGTCTTCACCCAGGCGGGGGTACCGGGGGGCACGTTCTTGGTGAAGAACGTCTCGCCGTCCGGGCCGTCGGGGTAGCGCAGGAAGGAGACCGGGCGGTCGTAGAGGTGGGCGAGCATCGCGCCCGCGGTCACCGCGTAGTAGTGCAGCACCTCGCCCTTGGTGGTCCCGGTGGCCGGGTACAGCACCTTGTCCAGCCGGGTGACCGTCAGCCGGCGTCCCTCGATCTCCGTGATCGGCATACCCTGAGAGTCCCATGAATCGGACATAAAGGACGGAAGTCGAGGGGTGCGCGCATGAGGTCCATCTGGAACGGGGCGATCTCCTTCGGCCTGGTCAGCATCCCGGTGAAGATGTACAGCGCGACGGACAGCGCCTCGGCGGTCTCCTTCGTCCAGATCCACGAGAAGGACGGCGGCCGCATCCGCTACCGCAAGGTGTGCGAGCTGGACGGCGAGGAGGTGTCCCAGGACGAGATCGGCAAGGGCTACCAGGCCGCCTCCGACCTGATCGTCCCGCTCACCGACGCCGACCTCGCCTCGCTGCCGCTGCCCACGACCAAGACGCTGACCATCCTGGCGTTCGTCGACGCCGCCGACATCGACCCGCTCCAGATGGACAAGGCGTACTACCTCGGCGCCAACGGCCCGTCCGCCGCCAAGCCGTACGTCCTGCTGCGCGACGCGCTGACGCACCACCAGAAGGTGGCCATCGGCAAGGTCGCGCTGCGCAACCGCGAGACGCTGGCCATGCTGCGGGTCCACGACGACGCGATCGTCATGCACGCGCTGCTGTGGCCGGACCAGATCCGCTCCCCGCAGGGGCTGGCCCCCAAGGAGGACGTACAGATCCGGGACAACGAGCTGACCCTCGCCGAGACCCTGATGGACTCGCTCGGCGAGCTGGACCCGGCCGAGCTGCACGACGACTACCGGGACGCCGTCGAGGAGCTGGTCTCCGCGAAGCTGGAGGGCGGCGAGCCGGCCGTGCCCTCGGAGGGGCCCAAGCGCGGCAAGGTCATCGACCTGATGGCGGCCCTGGAGGACAGCGTGCGGGCGGCCCGGCAGGAGCGCGGCGGCGCGGACGAGGAGGCGGGCTCGGGCGGCTCCGTCACCCGGTTGCGCCGCGAGGCCGCGGAGTCCGAGGAGGACGGTGCGGAGCGGCCGGCCCGTAAGGCCCCGGCGCGGACGGCGAAGAAGACGACGGCCAAGCGGACCGCGGCCAAGAAGACGGCCACGAAGTCCGCCGCGTCAAAGAAGGGCGCGTCCGCCGGACAGGGCGGTGCGGCCAAGAAGACGGCGACGAAGAAGACCCCGGCGAAGCGGACCGCGTCACGCCGCAAGGCCGGCTGAGCGGCCGGGCGGGCGGCGCGGAGGCCGGTCGCGCGTGACGGGGCGGGGTCCCGGCCCCGGTGGAGCGTTCCGCGGTACGGCGGCCGGCGGGGTGCCCGCCGCTCTTCACGTGCCCGCGAGGACTGCCCGTACGGTCTTGCCGCCGCCGCGGTCCGCGGTGATGTCGAACTGCCGGGCCAGCAGTCCGACGATGGCCATGCCCCGGCCGCCGACCGCGTCCTCGGTGAGCGGCTTGACGGCGGGGGTGTGCGGATCGTCGTCGTGCACCTCGATGGTGACACCGCTCGACGCGGCGCTGAGTCGCAGGCGGCAGCGGCTGTTGCCGTGCCGTACGGCGTTCGTGACCAGTTCGGACACGATCAGCACCGCTTCGTCCACCCGGCCCGACACTCCGTCGGGCATCGCTGGATGGCCGAGGAAGCCACTGGTCAACCTCCTGGCCCAGCGGGCCGACGCGGCTTCCCGCGGCAGCGCGTACTCGACGCGTGCGGCACGGTTCCTGTTGCTCGCGTGCATGGGGTCCCACTCCCTCCCGTGACGGTGGCGGAGGGACTACGGTCACTGCGTCGACCCCTCCACCCGTGGCCGTTGCGATCACGCACGGCCTGCCGACGGGAGCGGTCATTCCCGATCGTCGCCGCCCCAACCATCGGCAACCCGTTTGCCGACCCGCTGTGACGGAGTGAACACGGCCGGCCGGAGGGAGACCGGCGCTGACAGGCGTACTCGCGCCCGGACCGGGCACCAGCAAGACCACCGGCGTACGCCCGCGGCGGACCGGATCAAGCCGATCCCGGCGGCCGCGCGGCGCCGCCGCGAGGTCCCGTACGGCCGGATGCGGGGCGCGGCCCGTCCCCCCGTGCCACCCTGCGACCCCGATTCGACCCGACGGCCAACGATGGTTTATTATTCAAGAGAAGTGAGGGACGGTAACGGCACCGCCGACGACCCCGCTCTCCGGCGCCCCCGCGGTCACCCGCGGCCGCGCCCCCCACACCAGCCCCGGCCGGCTTCCCCCGTCTGGCCGGGGCTTCCCCCTTTCCGGACGCGGTGCGCCGGGATTCCTACGCGCGCTCCCGCCGTACGGCCCATGCCCCCGCTGGCCGGGCGTCCTACGGCGCGTCGAACTCCAGGACCTCCTCGACCGGACGCCGGGGCGTCGCCGTACCCCGCGGCCCGTACCCGAAGCGCAGCACCATCTGGACCAGGCCGTGGCCGGACACCGGCTCCCGCAGCGGCCACCGCAGCTCCGGCCACTCCAGCGACTGGGTGACGAACGAACTGGAGAGCCCCTCAAGGGTGGCCGCGAGCAGGGTGCGCTGCATCGCCTGGCCCGCGCGCAGCCAGTCCTCCGGGCGGTCCCGCTCGGTGCTGAGCAGCGCGAGGTGCGGGTGGCTCTCGAAGGCGGCCGTCTCCCGGCCCGCCACGTCCCGCCCGGCCGCGAAGTCCCGCACCGGGGCCCGGCCGCCGCGCCGCCGCGGCCCGAAGGCGTAGGCGGGCACTCCGTCGTCCGCCGACTCCGCCGCCGCGCCGATCCGGGTCCACTCCGCGAGGTCCGGGCGGGCCGGGGCCGGTGTCCGGTCGCCGCCCGCGCCGCCGGCCAGTGGGTCCGTCCCGGCGCCGGTGGGCCCGGCCGCGTCGTCCGCCACCGCCGCGCGGTCCCGTTCCTCGCCCTCCTCGGCCAGCTCCAGCACCAGCTGCAGATGCCAGCCGACGGGGAAGGAGAGCGCCGCGCCCTCCTGCTCCGCGGCGTGCCGCAACCCGGTGAGCTGGGCGGCGGTCAGCCCGGTCTCCTCGAAGGGATACCGGCTGGTGTGCCGTTCGTGGACCGCCGGGTGCAGCCGGCCCAGCCGCTCCGTACCGCCGTCCGTCTCCCCTTCGGGGGCCAGCTCCACGGTCGCCAGCAGCGCGGGCCGCCCGGCGTCGGGCAGCAGTGTCGTACGGACCGGCAGGCCGGCGTGGGCGGCGGAGACCCGCAGGTTGAACAGGGCCGCGCCGCAGCCGATGTGCTGCGCGCGCCCGTCCGGGTCGGCCTGCGGCAGCGCGCGCTCGGGGTCGGCCCACAGCTGGAGCGTGCGGCAGCCGGGCGAGCAGCGGAACCGCCAGGGTTGGGCGTTGTGCATCGACGGAGCGGCGATCGCATCGGTCACCAGCGCCGTCACGGTCAGATCGTCGGCTGCCTGCGTGTCCACCGGGGCCTCCAGGGGGTGGGCGACCGGGCGTGTGGCCTCCTCCAGAGTGGCCCGGCCCGCCGCCGACCGCATCGGGAAACGACGCAATTCCTCAGGTGATCCGCCATTCGGAAAATTATTTCCGCATGACGGGTGCCCGGTGTCACATGTTCGGGATCTTCAATGCTCTGCGCATGCCGTGGATGCCGACCTACGCTGCCCGTATGAGTGCACACTTTGACGTCGTCGTCCTCGGCGCGGGCCCGGGTGGGTACGTCGCCGCTGTCCGCGCGGCCCAGCTCGGCCGCAGCGTGGCGATCATCGAGGAGAAGTACTGGGGCGGGGTCTGCCTCAACGTGGGCTGCATCCCCTCCAAGGCCCTGCTGCGCAACGCCGAACTGGCGCACCTGTTCACGCAGGAGGCGAAGACCTTCGGCATCCGCTCCACCGGCGAGGTGTCCTTCGACTACGGCGCGGCGTTCACCCGCAGCCGCAAGGTCGCGGACGGGCGCGTCAAGGGCGTGCACTACCTCATGAAGAAGAACAAGATCACGCAGTACGAGGGTCGCGGCACCTTCACCGATCAGCACACGCTCCAGGTCGCGCGCTCCGACGGCGGATCGGAGACCGTCACCTTCGACCACTGCATCATCGCCGCGGGCGCCACCACCAAGCTGCTGCCCGGCACGTCCCTCAGCGAGCGCGTGGTGACGTACGAGGAGCAGATCCTCAGCGAGGAGCTGCCCGGCAGCATCATCATCGCGGGCGCCGGCGCGATCGGCGTGGAGTTCGCCTACGTGCTGCGCAACTACGGCGTGGACGTCACGATCGTGGAGTTCCTGGACCGGCTGGTGCCCCTGGAGGACGCCGAGGTCTCCGCCGAACTGGCCAAGCGGTACAAGCGCCTGGGCGTCAAGCTGCTGACCGGCACCCGCGTCGAGGGCATCGACGACGACGGCAGCGGCAGCGTGAAGGTGCACGTCACCACCGGCGGGCAGCAGCAGACCCTGGAGGCCGACAAGGTCCTCCAGGCGATCGGCTTCCAGCCGCGCGTCGAGGGATACGGCCTGGAGAACACCGGCGTGAAGCTCACCGAGCGCGGCGCCATCGACGTCGACGGCCGCTGCCGTACGAGCGTGCCGCACATCTTCGCCATCGGTGACGTCACCGCGAAGCTGATGCTCGCGCACGCCGCCGAGTCCATGGGCATCGTCGCCGCCGAGACCCTCGCGGACGCGGAGACCATGGAGCTGGACTACGTCATGATCCCGCGCGCCACGTACTGCCAGCCGCAGATCGCCAGCTTCGGCTGGACCGAGGAACAGGCCCGCGAGCAGGGCTTCGACGTGCAGGTCGCGAAGTTCCCGTTCACCGCCAACGGCAAGGCGCACGGCCTCGGCGACAGCACCGGCTTCGTCAAGATCCTCAGCGACGCCCGGTACGGCGAACTGCTCGGCGCCCACCTCATCGGACCCGAAGTCACCGAACTGCTCCCGGAGCTGACGCTCGCTCAGCAGTGGGACCTGACCGTCCACGAGGTCGCCCGGAACGTGCATGCGCACCCGACGCTCGGCGAGGCCGTCAAGGAAGCCGTGCACGGGCTCGCGGGACACATGATCAATATGTGACGGGCCAGGCCACCCCCTTGATCGCGGCACTCCGTGCCCCCATGCGCGCCGAGCCGAAAACAGGCGGCTGCCTCGCACGGCCCGGCAACAATGGAACGGGCGTCCGGTGAACGGTGCGGGACGGTTGTGGGTGTGGGGGTGGGGCCCGTGAGCCGAGGGAAGAGGCGCATCCGGCGACGGAAGCCGGATGCGCTGCCGGTGACGCGCAGCGAACGGCTGATGTTCGGCGGCGCGCTGCGGTACGACCTGTCGTTCACCCGGCACGAACAGCCGCTGCTGCGGCTGACGTTCTGGCAGATGGCGCGGCAGTTCCCCGCCATGGCGGGCCTCGTGGCGAAGGCCGCCTGGCGGGAGGACCCCCGCGCCCTGCTGGCGCTGCTCGGCGCCGAGGTCGGGCAGGGCCTGACCCGCGCGTTCGTCCTGGTGGCCACCAACCGGGTGCTGGTCGCGCTGTTCGCCGCCGGACCGACCGTGGAGCGATTACGCGAGGCGTTGCCGGCACTGCTCGCCGGCTGCGCCGTCGCGGCCGTGGCCGCCCTGCTCTCCGCCGTGTCGGTCGCCGCCTCCGGACGGCTGGAGCCCAAGGTCGAACGGGTCTGCACCGCCCGCTTCTACCGCGGTGCCGTCCGGGTGGAGCTGGCGGCCCTGGAGGACAAGGACTTCCACCGCACGCTGGACGCCGGGCGCTTCGGCACCGACTCCGTCCGCATGATGCTCCGGTCCTCCGTCACGGTCGTCAACGCCCTGATCGCGCTGCTCGCCTCCGCCGCTGTACTGGCCCTCCTGCATCCGCTGCTGGTCCTGATGCTGGTACTGATCGCCGCGCCCAAGGGCTGGGGCGCGGTCCTCTCGGCCCGCCGGCAGTACGCCTCGCGGCACGCCTGGATCGAGCACCGGCGCGCCATCTCCGTCGTCACCCAGAAGATCACCGACCACGACTGCGCGCCCGAACTGCGCGTGCACGGCGCGGGCCGGATGCTGACCGACGCCTACGACGACATGTCGATGACGATGGAGCGGGAGCAGCAGCGGCTGGCCACCGCCGAGGCCGCCACCCAGACCGCGGCGGCCGCCGTCTCCGGCCTCGCCACGCTCGCCGCCTACGGCGTCCTGTGGCTGCTGCTCACCGGCGGCGGCATGCCGCTGGCCGTGGCCGGCACGGCGGTGATCGCGGTACGCAGCGCCGGCGCCGGCCTCACCGCCCTCGTCCTCCAGGTCAACCGCCTCTACGAGGAGGCCATGTACCTCAAGGACCTCCAGGACGCCTGCGAGGGCGCCGAGCGGCAGGCCATCCCGGCCGGCGGCACCCCGGTCCCGCGGCCGCTCACCGAGATCCGCCTGGCGGACGTGACCTTCAGCTACCCCGGCGCGCCCGAGCCCGCGCTGCGCGACATCAGCCTGACCATCCCGCGCGGCCGGGTCGTCGCCCTGGTCGGCGCGAACGGCTCGGGCAAGACCACGCTCGCCAAGCTCGTCGCGGGCCTGTACCTGCCGACCGCCGGACGGCTCACCTGGAACGGCGTCGACCTGCGCGAGGCGGACAGGGATGCGGTGTTCGACCAGGTCGCGGTGCTCGGGCAGGACTTCCCGCGCTGGCCGATGACCGCCCGCGCCAACGTCCACATCGGCCGCAGCGACCAGCGGCCCGACCAGGAGCGCATCGAGCGGGCCGCGGCGGAGGCGGGCGCCGCCGAGGTGGTCGGGGGGCTGCCGCACGGCTGGGACAGCCTGGTCGTCAAGGGCTTCGAGCGCGGCACGGACCTCTCCGGCGGCCAGTGGCAGCGCCTGGGCGGCGCCCGCGCCCGGTACCGCGGCGCCCCGCTGCTCATCGTCGACGAGCCGACCGCGGCCCTCGACCCGCAGGCCGAGGTGGAGGCCTTCCGGTCGCTGCGCTCGCTCGCCGACGACGGCACCACCGTCCTGCTGATCACCCACCGGCTGGCGGCCACCGCCACCGCCGACCTGATCTACGTACTGGACCGCGGCCGGCTGGCCGGCGCCGGCACCCACCGCGAGCTGATGTCCGTACCGGGCGGCCTGTACCGCGCCATGTACGAACTCCAGGCCGCGCAGTACGGCATGGACACCACGACGGACGGCACGCCGCCGACCAACGGCGTACCGCGGCCCAGGAACGCCGGCACCGGTCCGGACGCCTCCCATGTCGACCGCGTCCAGGGGTAGCGCCCCGCGCCGCCTGCCGCCCGCCCCGCTGCGCCCACGTCTCGGCCCGCTCGCGAGCACGCTGCGGGACGTCCTGGGGTGTCTCGGGGTGATCGTGGCCGCGGTGCTGGTCTCGCTGGTGTGCGTGCTGCTGTCGCAGGCGTTTCCGCAACTCGCGGAGATCTCGCCCTGAGCGGACGGGACCGGTTGTGCCGACTACCGACCGCTCTACGCCTGTAGATCTCCACATTCTTGACACATCATCACACCGTAATGGTCACCCAGTGGGAATCGTGGCGGTGGCAGGCTGCCTGCGGCCGGTCATTCGCCGGCCGGCCCCGGCCCGCACCCCCCACACTTCCGCGGACCGGTCCACGCGCATGGGGGAGAGGACACACTCGTGGACATATCCCGTACCACCGCTCGGCGCAGAATCGTCACGGCACTCTCCGGTACCGCGCTGCTCGCGCTGGCCGTCCAGGTCCCGGCCACCGCGGCGCCCGACCCCGCCACCCACCACGGCAGCACCGCCGCGTCCGCCACCACCGCGTACGACGACACGTACTACAAGGACGCGGAGGGCAAGACCGGCCAGGAGCTCAAGTCCGCGCTGCACGGCATCATCAGCTCCGGCGTCAGCAAGCTGAGCTACGACCAGGTCTGGGACGCCCTCAAGGTCACCGACCAGGACCCCAAGAACTCCTCGAACGTCATCCTGCTCTACACCGGCCGCTCGCAGAGCAAGGACGACAACGGCGGCGACCCCGACCAGTGGAACCGCGAGCACGTCTGGGCCAAGTCGCACGGCGACTTCGGCACCTCCACCGGCCCCGGCACCGACATCCACCACCTGCGGCCGACCGACGTCTCGGTCAACAGCACCCGCGGCAACAAGGACTTCGACAACGGCGGCAGCGAGGTCGGCGAGGCGCCCGGCAACTACACCGACGGCGACTCCTTCGAGCCCCGCGACGCGGTCAAGGGCGATGTCGCCCGCATGATCCTCTACATGGCCGTGCGCTACGACGGCGACGACGGCTTCGCCGACCTGGAGCCCAACGACAAGGTGGACAACGGCTCGGCGCCCGCCATCGGCCGCCTCAGCGTCCTCAAGACCTGGAGCGAGCAGGACCCGCCGGACGACTTCGAGAAGAACCGCAACCAAGTCATCTTCGACAAGTACCAGCACAACCGGAACCCGTTCATCGATCACCCGGAGTGGGTCGACGCGATCTGGTGATCACCGTCCGTCGCGGCAGGAGCCGATGAGGCCGTTACTCGATCACTCGTCCGGGTGACTCCTCCGTTGACCCGCTTTTCGGGTCGCCGGATGGGTAGTTCCCGGAGGCACGCCGGGGGGCGCGGGCATCCGTGAGGGTGCCCGCTACGCCTGCCCCCCGGCACCGTCGAGAAAGGCCGGGGACCCGTGACACAGCCCTTCCATCTGCCGGACTTCTACACGCCGTATCCGGCACGCCTGAACCCGCACCTCGAAGCCGCCCGTACCCACAGCAGGGCATGGGCGCGCGAGATGCAGATGCTCGAGGGGTCCGGCATCTGGGAGCAGCGGGACCTCGACGCGCACGACTACGCCCTGCTGTGCGCCTATACCCACCCCGACTGCTCCGCCGAAGACCTCGCCCTGGTCACCGACTGGTACGTCTGGGTCTTCTTCTTCGACGACCACTTCCTGGAGATCTTCAAGCGCTCCGGCGACCGCGAGGGCGGCAAGGCCTACCTCGACCGGCTGCCCGCCTTCATGCCGCTGGACCTCGCCGAGGGCATGCCGGAGCCGACCAACCCCGTCGAGGCCGGCCTCGCCGACCTGTGGACCCGTACCGTCCCCGCGATGTCCCCGAAGTGGCGCGAGCGCTTCGCGGAGAGCACGGTCAACCTCCTCAACGAATCCCTCTGGGAGCTGTCGAACATCAACGCCCACCGGGTGGCCAACCCGGTGGAGTACATCGAGATGCGCCGCAAGGTCGGCGGCGCGCCCTGGTCGGCCGGGCTGATCGAGTACGCCGCCCGGGCCGAGGTCCCCGCCCGCATCGCGGCCTCCCGCCCGTTGCGGGTGCTGCGCGACGCCTTCTCCGACGCCGTGCATCTGCGCAACGACATCTTCTCCTACCAGCGCGAGGTGGAGGACGAGGGCGAGCTGAGCAACGGCATCCTCGTCCTGGAGCGGTTCCTGGACTGCTCGACCCAGGAGGCCGCCGAGGCCGTCAACGACCTGCTGACCTCCCGGCTCCAGCAGTTCGAGCACACCGCGCTCACCGAACTGGAGCCGCTCTTCGCCGAGTACGCCCTCGGCCCCGAGGAGCAGGCCGCCGTCCTGGCGTACGTGAAGGGTCTCCAGGACTGGCAGTCCGGCGGCCAGGAATGGCACATGGTCTCCAGCCGGTACATGAACGGCGCGGGGGAGGACGGCGCGTCCGGCACCCCGCCGCGCTTCTTCTCGCTGCCGCTGGGCGCCCTGGGCCTGTCCGCGCTGAACGTCACGCAGGGGGTGCCGACGACGGCGCGCGCCGAGGCCGCCCGCGCCCGCACCTTCACGCACGTTCCGTTCCAGAAGGTCGGGCCGTCCCGGCTGCCGGACTTCCGGCATCCGCTGCCCGGCCGGCTCTGCCCGCACCTGGACACCTCCCGGCGGAACCTCGTGGAGTGGGCGGACCGGATGGGCATCCTGGCGGAGCAGCCCGGCATTCCCGGTTCGCACGTCTGGACCGAGGAGCAGCTCCGCGACTACGACCTGCCGCTGTGCTCCGCCGGCCTGGACCCGGACGCCACCCTGGCGGAGCTGGACCTCAGCTCGGCGTGGCTCGCCTGGGGCACGTACGGCGACGACTACTACCCTGCGGTGTTCGGCCGCCGCGGCGACCTGGCCGGCGCCAAGGCCATGGACGAGCGGCTGGCGGCCTGCATGCCGCTGGACTGCGCCCCGCCGCCGCCCGCCACGCACGCGCTGGAGCGCGGCCTGGCCGACCTCTGGCAGCGCACGGCGGGCCCGATGAGCCCGGAGAACCGCCGCCGCTTCCGCGACGCGGTGCGCGTGATGACCAGGAGCTGGCTCTGGGAGCTGGACAACATGGTCCAGAACCGCATCCCGGACCCGGTCGACTACATCGAGATGCGGCGGCACACCTTCGGCTCCGACCTGACGATGAGCCTCTCCCGGATCGGCCACGGCAAGAACGTGCCGGACGAGCTGTACGCGAGCGGGCCGTGGCAGGCCCTGGAGAACGCCGTCATCGACTACGGCTGCCTGGTCAACGACGTCTTCTCGTACCAGAAGGAGATCGAGTACGAGGGCGAGGTGCACAACGCGATCCTCGTCGTCCAGAACTTCTTCGACGTCGACTACCCCACGGGCCTGCGCATCGTCGAGGACCTCATGAACGGCCGGCTGGACCAGTTCGAGCACATCGTGGCGAACGAACTCCCCGTGCTGTACGACGACTTCAAGCTGCCGGCGGAGGCCAGGCAGGGCGTCGCCGACTACATTTCCGAGCTGCGCGACTGGATGTCCGGCATCCTGCGGTGGCACTACGACTGCCGCCGCTACAGGGAGCAGGACCTCCGCCGCCACCACGGGACGCCGGAGCCGGTGTCCGGTCCCGTCCCCCGGAGCCTGTCGGCGCCCGGCGGAATCGGTACTGCGGCCTTCCGGGTACCGCGGCCGGAGCCGGTGGGCTGACGCGTCCGGGCAGGAGAAAGGGCCTGCCCGGCGGTCCGCCGGGCAGGCCCGCACCCGCTCCTCAGGGCAGGATCTTCTCCACGGCCGCGCGCCCCTCGTCGGCGAGCTTGCGGCGTGCCCATTCCAGATTCTTGGGCGTGACATCACGCCCGGTCGCCATCACCAGGTCCTCCGGGCTCACGTCCGCCGCCGGACCGCTGTGCAGACTGCGGTCCGGGGTTCGGAGATCGTCGGGCTCGGGCCGGGATTTTCTGTCCATGCCGCCTCCTCGCGCCTCACGGTTGCCCTCCATGTTCCCGGCATACCGCCTCATATGCACCCTGAAGCGCGGAGTGACCATGCGTACTCACCGGGCACCGTGAGTGATGAAGGGAGGGATCGTGTGTACGGGCGACACGCCGGTTCCCGCGCGGTGGCGACGGCGGTATTGCCCGGCCGGGTGTCATGCTTCTACCGTCTGTGAATCCGGTCGCACTCTACGTGTGTAGAACGGCCGTGACGCGTGACGCGGTGTCAGGGACGGCAAGGCTGGTCGGTGCCCGGGTGACGATGCGCGCGGGCCCCTGCTCCCGTCCCGGCCGGTGCCGGGGAGCTGCTGGTGGAAGGGGACGGGACTGTGAGTCGTACGGTCATCCGCGGCGGGCTGGTCATCACCGCCGCCGACGAGATCCATGCCGATGTCCTGGTCGAGGGCGGCCGGGTGGCCGCGCTCGCCGCGCACGGGCAGGAGGCCGCGCTGGGCTGGACCGAGTCCGCCGACCGGGTCATCGACGCGACCGGGAAGTACGTGATCCCGGGCGGCGTGGACGCCCATACGCACATGGACTTCCCGTTCGGCGGGACCGCGTCCTCCGACACCTTCGAGACCGGCACCCGGGCCGCGGCGTGGGGCGGCACCACCACCATCATCGACTTCGCCGTGCAGTCCCGCGGCAAGTCGCTGCGCGAGGGGCTGGACCAGTGGCACGCCAAGTCCGACGCGCAGTGCGCCGTCGACTACGCCTTCCACATGATCCTCTCCGATGTGAACGAGAACAGCCTGAAGGAGATGGACCTTCTGGTGGCCGAGGGGGTCACCTCCTTCAAGCTCTTCACGGCCTACCCGGGTGTCTTCTACAGCGACGACGGCCAGATCCTCCGCGCGATGCAACGGGCCGCCGGGAACGGCGGGCTGGTGATGATGCACGCCGAGAACGGCATCGCCATCGACGTACTCGTCGAACAGGCGCTGGCCGAGGGCCGGACCGATCCGCGCTACCACGGCGAGGTGCGGCGCGCGCTGCTGGAGGCGGAGGCCACGCACCGCACGATCCAGCTCGCCCGGGTCGCCGGCGCGCCGCTCTACGTCGTCCACGTCTCGGCCGAGGAAGCCGTCGCCGAGCTGACGCAGGCCCGCGACAAGGGGCTCCCCGTCTTCGGCGAGACCTGCCCCCAGTACCTCTTCCTCTCCACCGACAACCTCGCCGAGCCGGACTTCGAGGGCGCGAAGTACGTCTGCAGCACGCCGCTGCGGCCGCGCGAACACCAGGCGGCGCTCTGGCGCGGGCTGCGCACCGACGACCTCCAGGTCGTCTCCACCGACCACTGCCCCTTCTGCTTCGTCGGCCAGAAGGAGCTGGGCCGCGGCGACTTCTCGAAGATCCCGAACGGCATGCCGGGCGTCGAGAACCGCATGGACCTGCTCCACCAGGCCGTACTGGACGGCCACATCAGCCGCCGCCGCTGGATCGAGATCGCCTGCGCCGCGCCCGCGCGGATGTTCGGGCTGTATCCGAAGAAGGGCACGATCACGCCGGGCGCCGACGCGGACATCGTGATCTACGACCCGCAGGCCGAACAGGTGATGTCGGCCGAAACCCACCACATGAACGTGGACTACTCCGCGTACGAGGGGCGGCGGGTCACCGGCCGGGTGGAGACCGTCCTCTCCCGCGGCGAACTCGTCATCGAGGACCGCGAGTTCACCGGCCACGCGGGCCACGGCCAGTACACCCCGCGGGCCACCTGCCAGTTCCTCTCCTGACCGCGACCGGCCCCTCCGGGACGTCAGTCGTCATCACCGGCTCTACATCAGGGAGTTGAAGAGATGGACTTCGGAGTCGTCCTGCAGAACGATCCGCCCGCCTCCGCCGTGGTCGGGCTCATGCGCCGCGCCGAACGGCAGGGCTTCCGCTACGGCTGGACCTTCGACTCCGCCGTGCTCTGGCAGGAGCCGTTCGTCATCCACAGCCGCATTTTGGAGCACACCGACCGGCTGATCGTCGGCCCGATGGTCACCAACCCCGGCACCCGCACCTGGGAGGTCACCGCCTCCACCTTCGCCACGCTCAACGACATGTACGGCAACCGCACCGTCTGCGGCATCGGCCGCGGCGATTCGGCGATGCGGGTCGCCGGGCGGAAGCCGAACACCCTCGCCCGCCTGGGCGAGGCCATCACCGTCATCCGTGACCTCGCCGAGGGCCGCGAGGCCACCGTGGACGGCAACTCCGTCCGGCTGCCGTGGGTACGCGACGGCAGGCTGCCGGTCTGGATGGCGGCGTACGGGCCCAAGGCCCTGGCCATGGCGGGCCGGGTCGCCGACGGCTTCATCCTCCAGCTCGCCGACCCGTTCCTCACCGAGTGGATGGTCAAGGCGGTACGGGACGCCGCCGCCGAGGCCGGACGCGATCCGGACGCGCTGACGATCTGCGTGGCGGCGCCCGCGTACATCGGCACGGACCTGGCCCACGCCCGCGAACAGTGCCGCTGGTTCGGCGGCATGGTCGGCAACCACGTCGCCGACCTGGTGAGCCGCTACGGCGAGCACTCCGGCATGGTCCCGGAGGAGCTGACCGCGTACATCAAGACCCGCGAGAAGTACGACTACGCGCACCACGGCCGGGCCGGCAACCCGGACACCGCCTTCGTCCCCGACGAGATCGTCGACCGCTTCTGCCTCCTCGGCCCGCCCGAGGCCCACATCGAGAAGCTGCGCGCCCTCCGCGCCCTCGGCGTCGACCAGTTCGCCCTCTACGCCATGCACGACAGCAAAGAAGCCACCATCGACACCTACGGCACCGACGTCATCCCGGCACTGGCGGCGGAGTGAGAACCCCCGCCGTGTCCTCGGACGGCCGTGACGAAGGGCCGCCCGACACGGGCGGCCGGGTCGAACTCCCCCCGGACGAGATACCCGCCGACGGCCGCTTCAGCAACGCCGACCTGCTCCCCGTGCCCGCCGCCGACCGGCACTGGACCACGTACAACTTCGCCGCCCTCTGGGTCGGCATGGCCCACAACATCCCGTCCTGGACGCTCGCCTCCGGCCTGGTCGCGCTCGGCATGGACTGGAAGCAGGCGGTGTTCACCATCGCCCTCGCCAACGTCATCGTGCTGTTCCCCATGCTGCTCACCGGGCACGCGGGACCCAAGTACGGCATACCCTTCCCGGTCCTGGCCCGCGCCTCCTTCGGGCTGCGCGGGGCCAACCTCCCGGCGCTGCTGCGGGCCGCCGTGGCCTGCTGCTGGTTCGGCATCCAGACCTGGATCGGTGGCCAGGGCATCTACATCCTGCTCGGCAAGATCTTCGGCGGCGGCTGGGAGAAGGCGACGCCGGTCGCCGGGTACCCCTGGACGCTCTGGCTCTGCTTCGTCGTCTTCTGGGCCCTCGAACTGGCCATCATCGCGCGCGGCATGGAGACCCTGCGCCGCTTCGAGAACTGGGCGGCGCCCTTTGTGCTGGTCGGCGCGGTCGTCCTGCTGGTCTGGATCGCCGCGAAGGCGGGCGGCCTCGGCCCGCTCCTGGACCAGCCGAGCCGGCTGGGCTGGGGCGCGGACTTCTGGCCGGTCTTCTTCCCGTCCCTCATGGGCATGATCGGCTTCTGGGCGACGCTGTCCCTGAACATCCCCGACTTCACCCGCTTCGGGGCCGGTCAGCGCGCCCAGGTCCGGGGCCAGACGCTCGGCCTGCCCACCACGATGACGGCCTTCGCGCTCCTCTCCGTCCTGGTCACCTCCGGCTCCCAGGCGGTGTACGGCGTGCCGGTCTGGGACCCGGTGGCCCTGGCGGGCAAGGCCGACAATGTCTTCGGGCTGCTCTTCGCGCTGGTCACGGTCCTGATCGCGACGATCAGCGTCAACATCGCGGCCAATGTCGTCTCCCCGGCCTACGACCTCGCCAACCTCGCCCCGCGCGTCCTGACCTTCCGCAGCGGCGCGCTGATCACCGGCGTGATCGGCGTCCTGGTCTTCCCCTGGAAACTCACCGCCACGCCGGAGCTGTACATCTTCACCTGGCTCGGGGTGGTGGGCGGGCTCCTCGGCACCGTCGCGGGCATCCTCATCGCCGACTACTGGATCATCCGCCGCACCGTCCTGGACCTCGCCGGCCTCTACCGGCCGGGCGGCCGCTACTGGTACACGGCCGGCTGGAACTGGCGTGCCCTCGTGGCGTTCGGCCTGGGCGGGCTGCTCGCCGTGGGCGGCTCGTACTCGCAGCCGGGGAAGGGCCCCTTCCCGGCGGACGGGCTGATCCCCTTCCTCCGGCCGCTGGCGGACTACGGCTGGGCGGTGGGCCTGACGGCGTCGCTGGCCGTGTACGCGGTGCTGATGGCGGGGGCGAGGGGCGCCCGGACAGCGGGCGGGGTCACGGCACCCGGGCCGTCCACTCCGGGTCGCTGAACTTCTCCGTCGCCAGTGCGCGTGCCCGGGCGAACTCCTCGTCGGTGACCGTGCCGTCCGTGCCGCCGTAGCGGGTCCGGAAGGAGGTGATCATGCGGGCGATGACCTCGGCGCGGGGCAGGCCGGTCTGCCGGCGGAGCGGGTCGACGCGCTTCTTGGCGCTGGTGGTGCCCTTGTCGGAGAGCTTCTCCTTGCCGATGCGGAGCACCTCGACCATCTTGTCCGCGTCGATGTCGTAGGACATCGTCACGTGGTGGAGCACGGCCCCGGAGCCGGTGACCATCCGCTTCTGGGCCGCGCCGGCGATCTTCCCGGCGTCCGTCGCGATGTCGTTGAGCGGCTTGTACCAGGCGTTGATGCCCATGTCGCCGAGGGCCGCGAGCACCCAGTCGTCGAGGTAGGCGTAGCTCTCCGCGAAGGTGAGGCCGTGGACGAGGGACTCGGGGACGCAGAGCGAGTAGGTGATGGTGTTGCCCGGTTCGACGAACATCGCGCCGCCGCCGCTGATCCGGCGGACGACCGTGATGCCGTGCTTCTCGGCGCCCGCCGCGTCCACCTCCTTGCGCAGCGACTGGAAGCTGCCGATGATCACGGCGGGGCGGTCCCACTCCCAGACGCGGAGCGTCGGCGGGCGCCGCCCCTCGGCGACCTCGGTGGTCAGCACCTCGTCCAGCGCCATGTGCAGCGCGGGCTCCTGCGGCGGCTCGTGGATGATCTGCCAGTCGTGATCGGTCCAGTCGGTGGCCCGGGCGACGGCCCGGCGTACCGCGATGCCGACCGCCTCGGCGGTGAAGCCGATCAGTGCGACGCCGGCGGGCAGCGCCGCCTCGATGCGGTCGGCCAGGCCCCGGGCGCCGGTGTCGGCGGGGGCGCCCTCCAGGGCCGCGTTGATGTCGAGCAGCGCGTCGTCCGGCTCCAGGAAGAAGTCCCCGGCGACGCGGACGTCGCGCAGCGCGCCGTCCGTGACGTCCAGATCGACGACGACCAGCTTGCCGCCGGGCACCTTGTACTCACCGTGATGCCTGCTCTGCACGGCGCTCACCCTCCACGTCCTCGCGGGCCGTCCGACCGGCCCACCGCCCGGACAACCGTATCGCCGGGGCCGTCATTCCCGGCAAAGGGGGCGATGTCGAGGTACGTGGAGGCGTGGCGCGCCGGGGGCATCAGCCCATGCGGAGCGGGGGCGTATCAATCCCGGTCGGGCGCCAGGCCGGCGAGCAGCCGGGGGAGTGCCTCACCGATCGGGTCGCGGATGACCTCGTCGGCGAGCGCGTCGTAGGGGGTCGGTTCGGCGTTGACGATGATCAGGCGGGCGCCGTGCTCGGCGGCCAGGCCCGCGAGCGAGGCGGCGGGCTGTACCGACAGGCTCGTGCCGACCGCGACGAAGACGTCGCAGTTCTTCGCGACCGTGACCGCCGCGCCCAGCACCTCGGGGTCCAGCCGCTCGCCGAACATCACGGTCGCCGACTTCATGATCCCGCCGCAGTCGAGGCACTTCGGGTCCGGCTCGCCGGCGGTCACCCGCGCCAGCGCCTCGGTCATCGGGGTCCGCGCGCCGCACTGCGTGCAGAGCGCGGTGCGCGCGGTGCCGTGCAGCTCCAGGACCTTGCGGTCGG
The DNA here is from genome assembly GCF_040643545.1 of Streptomyces sp. NPDC047117. Lineage (NCBI taxonomy): Bacteria > Bacillati > Actinomycetota > Actinomycetes > Kitasatosporales > Streptomycetaceae > Streptomyces > Streptomyces sp. NPDC047117. The sequence continues at coordinate 69,763 of NZ_JBEYUN010000027.1, forward strand.
GCGTCCCGGCGAGCTGGTGGAGGCCGTCGACGTTCTGGGTGAGGACGCGGACGGAAACGCCGGAGCGCTCCAGGCGCGTGACGGCCTCGTGCGCGGCGTTCGGCCGGGCCCGGAGCGCCGGACCGTCGCGCCGCATCAGCCAGGACCGGCGCCGGATCTCGGGGTCGGTCATGTAGGAGTCGTACGTGACGAGCTTCTCGGCCTCGGGGTCGCGGCGCCACACCCCGTTCGGCCCGCGGTAGTCGGGGATGCCGGAGTCGGTGGAGATCCCGGCGCCGCTGAGGAGGGCGACCAGAGGGCGCCGGGCCGCGGCGTCGGGGGAGTCGACCGTGCTGCTCATGCGGCCAGCGTACGCAGCGCGGGGCGGGTCCCGGCGGGGGAGACGGGCGAGTTGCCGGGTCCGGTTATTTAGATGTAACCAGAAACTGCCCAAGATCCGGGACAACCTCTTGCCGGTCATCTGTATGCGAAATACGGTCTGCTGCATTCGCTCGTCGTGATCGTTCTCGACCGCATCGCCATGCGAGTCGACCGTTCACGTTCGCACCACTCACGCAAGTTGATCGTTCGCCGTCTGCACCATTCATGCGGGAGGTAGGGCCACGTGCGCCGAACAGCGGCTCTTCTGGGGGTGGCCGGCCTACTGGCCGGAGCTACGGGATGCGGGTCGCTGACCTCCGCCGCCACCGAGGTGGGCGGGGAGCGGATGACCGACCCGCGCCCCGTACGGGACGGCGGCACCCTCACCGTCGCCCTCAAGTCCGACCCCGACAAGCTCGACCCGACCCTCGCCCAGACCCTCGTCGGCCGCACCGTCTTCGCCGGCATGTGCGAGAAGCTGTACGACACCGACCGCACCGGCAAGGTCGTGCCGCAGCTCGCGGCGGCCCTGCCGAAGACGTCGGACGGCGGCCGGACCGTGACCATCGCGGTGCGCCACGGCCTGACCTTCAGCGACGGCACGCACCTCGACGCGGCCGCCGTCGCCCGCTCCCTCGAACGCCACCGCACCCTCCCCGGCTCCGCCCGCGCCACCGAACTCGGCCCGCTGGTCAAGGCCGAGGCGGCCGGCCCGTACACCGTCCGCATCCGCCTCAAGGAGCCGTACGTCCCGCTCACCGGCGTGCTCGCGGACCGCGCGGGGATGGTCATGTCCCCGAAGGCGCTGACGAAGTACGGCAAGAACTTCACCAACCACCCGTCCTGCGTCGGCCCGTTCAAGTACGTCGAACGGGTCGCGGGCGACCGCATCGTCCTCGCCAAGGACCCGCGCTACTACGACGCGGACAAGGTCCGCCTGGACCGCGTCGTCTACAAGACGATCACCGACGGCAACGTCCGGCTGGCCAACCTCCGCTCCGGTGACGTGCAGGTCGGCGACCAGATGGGCCCGGTGGAGGTGCGCAGCTCGCTCACCGAGTCCAAGCTCCAGCTCTTCAACTCGCCCTCGCTCGGCTACCAGGGCCTCGGCTTCAACACCGGCAACGTGCACGGCACAGGGCAGAAACCCGGCAGGCTGCACACCGTGATCGCCCGCGAGCCCCGCGTCCGCGAGGCCTTCGCGCTCTCCCTGGACCGCGAAGTGATCAACAAGGTCGTCTTCCAGGGCATGTACGACCCGGCCTGCGGCCCCGTCTCGCCCGAGTCGGCCATCGCGCCGGGCAAGGCGGGCTGCCCGCCGCGCGATCTGCCGCGCGCCAAGCGGCTGTTGAAGGAGGCCGGCGTCGAGCTCCCCGTCCCGCTCGAACTGAAAGTCTCCACCTCGCCCGAGGACAGCCGGCTCGGCCAGGTGATCCAGGCGATGGCCCGCGAGGCCGGCTTCGACGTACGGCTGCGGCCCGTGGAGTACGCGACGCTCCTGGAGGAGACCGACGCCGGGAACTTCGAGGCGTACGTCAGCGGCTGGTCCGGGCGGCTCGACCCGGACGGCAACATCGCCTCCTTCGTCGGCACCGCCGGCGCCATGAACACCTACGGCATCTCCGACCCGGCCCTCGACCGGCTGATCGCCGAGGGCCGCACCACCCAGGACACGGCGGACCGCGCCCGTATCTACGGGCAGCTCACCGACCGCATCCGGGACCAGCACGCCCTGATCTACCTCTACCGGCAGAAGAACTACGTCGTGGCACGGAAGGACGTGGCAGGCGTACGCGTCTACGGCGACGGCCTGGTGCGCGTGAAGGATGCGGGGTACGTCCGATGAACTGCTCCACGGCTGCGGGGTGCGCCCGATGAGCCGCTACCTGCTCACCCGGCTGCGCCAGTCCCTGATCACCCTCTTCCTCGTCAGCGTCGTCGTCTTCGCCGGCATCCGCGCCCTGCCCGGCGACCCGGCGCTCGCGCTGGCCGGCGAGGAGCGCAGCCCCCAGGCGCTCGCCGCGATCCGCGAGGCGTACGGCCTCAACGACAACATCGTGGTCCAGTACGGCCGGTTCGTCGGCCACGCCCTCACCGGCGACCTCGGCACCTCGGCCCGCACCGGCCTGCCCGTCCTGGACTCCATCCTCAGCGCCCTCCCGGTCACGCTCGAACTGGCCGCGCTCTCCCTCCTCCTGGCCGTCGTCCTCGGCATCGGCGCGGGCGTGCTCGCGGCCGTCCGGCGCGGCAGGGCCACCGAGTGGCTGGCCAACGCCGTCGCCCTGCTGGGGCTCTCCGTCCCCACCTTCTGGCTCGGCATCGTCCTCGTGCTGGCCTTCGCCATCGCCGTACCGGTCTTCGCGGCCTCCGGCTACGTGCCCTTCGGCACCGACCCGCTGGACAACCTGCGGCGCATGGTCCTGCCCGCCGTCGTCCTCGGCTCCGGGCTCGCGGCCGTCGTGATGCGGCAGACCCGCGGCGCGATGCTCGACAACCTCTCGGCGGACTACGTGCGGACAGCGCGCGCCAAGGGCCTCTCGCGCCGCCAGGTGGTCGGCGGGCACGCGCTGCGCAACAGCCTGGTGACGGTGGTGACCGTCCTCGGTCTCCAGCTCGGCCACCTGATCTCCGGCGCCGTCGTCACCGAGCAGATCTTCGTCCTGCCCGGCTTCGGCAAGCTCACCATCGACGCGGTCTTCACCCGCGACTACACGATGCTCCAGGGCGTGGTGCTGTGCACCTCCGCCGCCTACATCCTCGTCAACCTCGCGGTCGATGTGCTCTATTCGGTCATCGACCCGCGGATCCGGCTCGGAGGCGCACGATGACAGCCACCCCGGACACCACCACCTCCGCTGCCACGGACTCCCCGGCCGCTCCGGACGGGCCCGCCGCGGCGCCACGCGCCGGCACCCTGCGCACCCGCCTGCGCGCCCTGCGCAGGAACCGGCTCGCCCTCACCGGCGCCGTGATCGCCGCGGTCTTCGTACTGGCCGCGCTCTGCGCCCCGCTGATCGCCCCCTACGACCCCGCGCGGCCCGACTTCGGCTCGGCCCTCGCGCCGCCCTCCTGGGCGCACTGGCTCGGCACCGACGACCTCGGCCGCGACCAGCTCTCCCGGGTGATCCACGGCGCCCGCGCGTCCATGCAGGTGGGCCTGCTCGCGGTACTGCTCGCCTTCCTCGTCGGCGTACCGCTGGGCCTGGCCGCGGGGTTCTACGGCAAGTACGCCGACTCCGCCGTCTCCCGGCTCACCGACACCCTGCTCGCCTTCCCCTTCCTCGTCCTGGCCGTCGGCCTCGCGGCGATCCTCGGCCCGTCCCTGCTCAACGCCACCATCGCCATCGGCATCTCGCAGGTGCCCGCGGTGATCCGTATCGCCCGCGCCGAGACGCTGCGCCTGAAACACCTGGACTACGTGGGGGCCGCGCTGGTCAACGGTGGCGGCGACGGCACCGTCCTCTTCCGGCACATCCTGCCCAACGCCACCTCCGCCTTGATCGTCCAGGCCACGGTCGGCATCCCCGCCGCGATCATCAGCGAGGCGCTGCTGAGCTTCCTCGGCCTCGGCGTCCAGCCCCCGGCCCCCTCGCTCGGTGTGATGCTCTCCGGCGCCCAGCCCTTCCTCGGCCCCGCGCCCTGGCTGGCGGTCTTCCCCGGCCTCGCCATCGTCGCCGCGACGCTCGCCTTCAACCTGCTCGGCGACGGCCTGCGGGACGTCCTCGACCCCCGTGGAGCCACCCGATGAGCACCGCGCATTCCATGGACCTCGCGCCCCGCACGTCCGAAGCGCCCGTACTGAGCGTCCGCGACCTGTCAGTCTCCTTCCGCTCCGACACCCGTACCGTGCACGCCGTCGACTCCCTGTCGTACGAGGTGGCGGCCGGTGAGGTGCTCGCGATCGTCGGCGAGTCCGGCTGCGGCAAGTCGGTCACCTCCATGGCCGTCATGGGCCTGCTGCCGTCCAGTGCGACCGTCACCGGGTCCGTACGGCTCGGCGGCCGGGAGCTGGCCGGGGCGGGGGAGAAGGAGCTGGCGGCGGTCCGCGGCAAGGACCTCGCCATGATCTTCCAGGAGCCGATGACCTCGCTGAACCCGGTCCTCACCATCGGCCGGCAGATCGGCGAGGTGCTCCGCCGCCACCAGGGCCTCAGCCGGAAGGAGGCCAGGGAGAGGGCCGTCGAGCTGCTCGCGCTGGTCGGCATCCCCGCGCCGGAACGCCGGGTGGCGGAGTACCCGCACCAGCTCAGCGGCGGCATGCGCCAGCGCGTGATGATCGCCATCGCGGTGGCCTGCGACCCGGCCGTCCTCATCGCCGACGAACCGACCACCGCGCTGGACGTCACCGTGCAGGCCGGCATCCTCGAAGTCCTCCAGTCGCTGCGCGAACGCCTCGGTACCGCCATCGTCCTGATCACCCATGACCTGGGCGTCGTCGCCGACGCCGCGGACCGGGTGCTGGTGATGTACGCGGGCCGGGCCGTCGAACAGGCCCCGGTGGACGAGCTGTTCACCGCGCCCCGGCACCCGTACACCCGCGGCCTGCTCAGCGCCGTGCTCCGGCCCGGCCAGGAGGGAAAGCGCCGGCTGCCGGAGATCCCGGGGCTGGTCCCGAGCCTGACCGTCCAGCCGGACGCCTGCACCTTCGCCGAACGCTGCGCGCACGCGGACGAACGGTGCGGCACCGCGCGGCCCGTGCTGACGCCCGAGGCGGGCCACCGGGTCGCGTGCTGGCACCCCGTCCCCGCCGCCGCACCCGAGGAGGCCGCCCGATGAGCGCCGTACAGGAGATCCCGGCCCCGCGCGAGGAAGGGCCGGGCACCTCCGCACACGAAGCGGACGCCGCGCCCGTCCTCGAAGTGCGCGACATGGAGCGCCACTTCACCACCTCCGGCGGCACCGTACGGGCCGTGGACGGCGTCAGTCTGACCATCGGACGCGGCGAAGTCCTCGGCCTGGTGGGGGAGTCCGGCAGCGGCAAGTCCACCGTCGGCCGCTGCGTGGTCCGGCTGGACGAGCCGACCGGCGGCAGCGTCGCCCTCAAGGGCACCGACATCACCCACCTGTCGCGCCGCGCCCTGCGCCCGCTCCGCACCGACATGCACCTGGTCTTCCAGGACCCGTCCTCCTCGCTCGACCCGCGCATGACCATCGGGCAGATCGTGGCCGAGCCGCTCCGGCTGCACCGCCTCGTCCCGCGCTCCGGCCTGCGGGCCCGCGTCGAGGAACTGCTCGGCCAGGTCGGGCTGCGCCCCGAACACGCCGACCGGCACCCGCACGAGCTGTCCGGAGGCCAGCGCCAGCGCATCTCGCTCGCCCGCGCGCTCTCCGTCGGCCCGGACCTGCTGATCGCCGACGAGCCGACCTCCGCGCTGGACGTCTCCGTCCAGGCCTCGGTCCTCAACCTCCTCGCCGACCTCCAGCGGGACCGCGGCTTCGGCTGCCTGTTCATCACCCACGACCTGGCCGCCGTGGAGTTCCTGGCGGACCGCATCGCCGTGATGTACCTGGGCCGCATCGTCGAGGAGGCCCCGACGGCCGGGCTGTTCGCCGAGCCCCTGCACCCGTACACGCAGGCGCTCCTCTCCGCGGCCCCGGTACCGGACCCCGCCCTCCAGCGCACCCGCGAACGCATCGTCCTCAGCGGCGACCTCCCGAGCCCCCTCGCCCCGCCCCCGGGCTGCCACTTCCACACCCGCTGCCCGGTGGCGGTGGAACGCTGCCGGACTGATTCCCCCGCACTGCGGGAGCTGCCGGGGGACCGGAGGGTGGCGTGCCACCTGGCAAATTGAGCCCGTCCGGCGTTTGAGGACGAGCCCGGGGGGCGATCCCGGCGCGCCACCGCATCACCCGCACCGAGCCACCGACAGGAGCAAGCTTGTTCACCACCCGTCCCACCCTCAACGGAACATTCGGGATGGCCTCCTCCACCCACTGGCTGGCGTCCCAGTCCGCCATGGCGGTCCTGGAGGGCGGCGGCAACGCCTACGACGCCGCGGTCGCCGCCGGCTTCGTGCTGCACGTCGTCGAGCCCCACCTGAACGGCCCGGCCGGCGAGGTCCCGATCATCCTGGCCCCGGCCGACGGCCCCGTACAGGTGCTGTGCGGCCAGGGCCCGGCCCCGGCCGGCGCCACCGTCGCGCACTACACCTCCCTCGGCCTCGACCTCGTCCCCGGAACGGGCCCGCTCGCCGCCGCCGTACCGGGCGCGTTCGACGCCTGGATGGTGCTGCTCCGCGACCACGGCACGAAGACGCTCGCCGAGGTCCTGTCGTACGCCATCGGGTACGCGCGCCACGGCCACCCGGCCGTCGAACGCGTCGGCGAGACCGTGGAGACCGTCCGCGAGCTCTTCGAGAACGAGTGGACGACCTCGGCCGAGGTGTACCTGCCCGGCGGCCGTTCCGTGGCCCCCGGCGGGCTGCTGCGCAACCAGCCGCTCGCCGACACCTGGGAGCGGCTGATCCGCGAGGCCGGGGCCGCGGGCACCGGGCGCGAGGCCCAGATCGACGCGGCCCGCCGGATCTGGCGCGAGGGCTTCATCGGCGAGGCGATGGCGGCGTCCGCCGCGCGCCCGGCCATGGACACCTCCGGCGAGCGGCACGCGGGCACCCTGACCGGCGACGACCTGGCCGCCTTCCGGGCCACGTACGAGGCGCCGGTGACGTACGACCGGAACGGCTGGACCGTCGCCAAGGTTGGCGCCTGGTCGCAGGGCCCGGCCTTCCTCCAGCAGCTCGCGCTGCTCCCCGAAGAGCTGCCCGCCCCCGGAAGCCCCGACTACGTCCACACCCTCGTCGAGGGCACCAAGCTGGCCATGGCCGACCGCGAGGCCTGGTACGGCGACGCGGACGGCGCCGACGAGGTACCGGTGGAGACGCTGCTCTCCCCGGAGTACAACGCCGAGCGCCGGGCGCTGATCGACGGCACCGCCTCGTACGAGCTGCGTCCCGGCCGCCCCGGGGGCCGCGTCCCGCGCCTCAGCAAGCACGCGGCGGCGGTGGCCTCCGGAGCGGAGGGCTTCGACGCACTGGGCGTCTCGGTCAGCGGCGCCGGCGAGCCGACCGTGGCGAAGGGGACCGGCGCCGCGGTACGGGAGGCAGGGGCCCCGCCCGCCGTCGCCCCCGAGGTCGACCGCAGCGGGGCCACCCGCGGCGACACCTGCCACATCGACGTCGTCGACCGCTGGGGCAACATGGTCTCGGCGACGCCCTCCGGCGGCTGGCTGCAGTCCAACCCGGTGATCCCCGGCCTGGGGTTCCCGCTCGGCACGCGCCTGCAGATGGCCTGGCTGGAGGAGGGACTGCCGAACTCCCTCACCCCGGGCCGCCGCCCCCGCACCACCCTCACGCCGTCCCTCGCGCTGCGCGACGGGGTGCCGGTGATGGCCTTCGGTACGCCCGGCGGCGACCAGCAGGACCAGTGGCAGCTGCACTTCTTCCTGGCCGTGGCGGAGCGCGTCCCCGTGCGCGGCGGGCTGGACCTCCAGGGGGCCATCGACGCGCCGAACTGGCACACCGACTCCTTCCCGGGGTCGTTCTTCCCGCGTGCCATGCGGCCGGGCAGCGTGACCGTGGAGTCCCGGATCGGCGGCGAGGTCGTCGAAGGGCTGCGGGCACGTGGTCACGACGTGACCGTGGGTGACGCCTGGTCCGAGGGACGCCTCTGCGCGGTCGCCCGCGATCCGGAGACCGGCGTGCTCTCCGCGGGCGCGAACCCGCGTGGCATGCAGGGGTACGCCGTCGGGCGCTGAGCCCCCGGGACGGCCCGCCGCCGGCACCTCCGTGCCGCGGCGGGCCGTCGCTCGTGCGCGCTCCGGCGCGGCGGCCGGCCGCCCGAGCCGCTTCACCCGCGGTTCACCTGCATTCCAGCCGTCGTGTCAGTGGCCCGTGTTTCCATGGAGACATGATCGAAGCAATTCCTGCGATTCCTGCAAACAACGACGACAGGACGGACAGGGCGGACAGCACGGACATGACGGCGGCCGGGACGGCCGGCGCGACCGCCATGACGACGGCCGACGCGGTGCTCGCCGCGGTCGACCCGGACGGTGTCGAGAAGGCCGTCCGGGAGGCAGCGGCGGCGGAGATCCTGCCCCGCTTCCGGCAGCTCGCCGCCCACGAGGTGGTCGAGAAGAACGGCCCGCACGACCTGGTCACCATCGCCGACCGGCGCGCCGAGGAGCACCTCACGGCCGCCCTGAAGGCGCTGCTCCCCGGCTCGGCCGTGGTGGGCGAGGAAGCGGTGCACGCCGACCCCGCGGTCCTGGAGGCGCTGCACGGCGACGCGCCCGTGTGGATCGTCGACCCGGTCGACGGCACCCGGCAGTTCGTGCACGGCGACCCCGGCTTCGCGACCCTGGTCGCGCTCGCGTACCGCGGCGAGCTGCTGGCCTCCTGGACGTACGCGCCCGCGCTGGACGAGATGGCCGTCGCGGTCCGCGGCGCCGGCGCCCGGCTGAACGGCCGCCGCCTGCGCTCCGGTTCGCCGCACGAGGGCAAGACCCTCGAAGTCGCCATGTCCCACCACGACTTCACCACCGTCGCGGAGAAGAAGGCACTGTCCGGGCTGGCCTGCGAGGGCATCGCGGCGCGCCCCTGCGGCTCGGCGGGCCTGGAGTACCTCGCCATCGCCCGCGGCACCCTGGAGGCCATCGCCTTCACGTGGGAGAACCCCTGGGACCACGCGGCGGGCCTGCTGCTCGTCCACGAAGCGGGCGGCAGCAGCGCGACCCTCTCCGGCGCGCCGTTCCGGATATCCGGCGGCAACACCCTGCCGTTCACCGCGGCGCGGGACGCGGCCACCGCCCGGCGTATCCTCGACCTGCTGGCGGCCGCCGGCTGATCCTCGACGGCGAGGGTCGACACGAGGGGAGTGGCGCAGGTGCCGACGATGCTCGATGCCGTGGTGATCGGGGCCGGACCGAACGGCCTGACCGCGGCGGTCGAACTGGCCCGCCGGGGCATGTCCGTCGAGGTCTTCGAGGCCCGGGACACCATCGGAGGCGGCGCCCGTACGGAGGAGCTGACCCTGCCGGGCTTCCGGCACGACCCGTGCTCGGCCGTCCACCCGACCGGCATCGGCTCGCCCGCCTTCCGCGCCCTCCCCCTGGAGCGCTACGGCCTGGAGTGGCTGCACCCCGAACTCCCCATGGCCCACCCCTTCCCGGACGGCAGCGCCGCGGTGCTGGCCCGCTCCGTGGGCGAGACCGCGAGGTCCCTCGGCGTCCGCGACGCCGGCGCGTACCGCCGTCTGGTCGAACCCTTCCGCGGCAAGTGGGACACGCTCGCGCGGGACATGATGCGCGGCGTCCTGGAGGGGTTCCCCCGCGACCCGGTGACGCTGGCCCGCTTCGGCCTGGCCGGCGTCCCCCCGGTGACCGTGCTCAACAGCCGCTTCCGCGACGAGAAGGCGCGCGCCGTCCTCGCCGGCTGCGCGGCCCACGTCATCCACCCCCTCAGCGGGATCGCCACCGGCGCCATCGCCCTGACCTTCGTGCTGGCCGCGCACGCCTACGGCTGGCCCATCGCGCGCGGCGGTTCGCAGGCCGTCCCCGACGCGCTGGCCGGGTACCTGCGCGACCAGGGCGGCGAGATCCACACGGACTACGAGGTCAAGCGGCTGGACGACCTGCCGCCCGCCCGCGCGTACATCTTCGACACCTCGCCGACGGCGCTGGCCCGCATCGCGGGGCTCGGCAACGCCTTCAGCAGGTACCGCTACGGCCCCTCCGCCTTCAAGATCGACTATGCCCTGTCCGGCCCCGTCCCCTGGACCTCGGAGGCTGCCCGCCGCGCCGGCACGGTCCATGTCGGCCCGACCGCGGGCGACATCGGCCTGGCCCTGCGCGAGGTCCACCAGGGCCGCGCCCCCGAACGCCCCTTCCTCATCACCTCGCAGCCGACCCTGACCGACCCGAGCCGCGCCCCCGAGGGCAAGCACACCTTCTGGGCGTACGGCCACGCCCCGAACGGCTGGACGGGCAACCTCACCGACGCCGTCGAAGCCCAGCTGGAACGCTTCGCCCCCGGCTTCCGCGACCTCGTCCTGGCCCGCGCGACCGCCGGCCCGCCCGAACTGGCCGCACGCAACGCCAACTACGTCGGCGGCGACATCGGCGTCGGCTCCTTCTCCGGCCTCCAGACCCTGTTCCGCCCCAAGCCCCGCCGCATCCCGTACGCCACCTCCCACCCCGCCGTCTTCCTCTGCTCCTCCGCCACCCCACCGGGCGGCGGCGTCCACGGCATGTGCGGCCACAACGCGGCCCGGGCGGCCTGGCGCCGCATCAGGGAGACGCGGCGGTAACGGGAGCCCCGCGGCCTGCGGCGGGCGCGTCCGCTGCGCCATGATGCCCCCATGAGTAAGACCGAAGGCACGTACGACGAGGGCGGGCGGTTGTCGCTCGTTCTGGGGGACATCACCGAGCAGGACGTGGACGTGGTGGTGAATGCGGCCAACTCCTCGCTGCTGGGCGGTGGGGGAGTGGACGGGGCGATCCATCGGAAGGGCGGGCCGCGGATCCTGGAGGAGTGCCGGGCGCTGCGGGCTTCCCGGTACGGGCGTGGGCTGCCGACCGGGCAGGCGGTGGCCACCACGGCGGGGGAGCTGCCGGCGCGGTGGGTGGTGCACACGGTGGGGCCCGTGTACTCGCGGGAGGAGGACCGGTCGGCGGTGCTCGCCTCCTGCTACCGGGAGTCGTTGGGGGTGGCGGCCGGGCTGGGCGCGCGGACGGTGGCGTTCCCCGCGATCTCGACGGGGGTGTACGGCTGGCCGCTGGACGACGGGGCGCGGGTCGCGGTCCGGGCCGTGCGGGAAGCGTTTGCCGGTGGCACCGGGCCGTTCGACGAGGTGCGGTTCGTCGTGTTCGACGAGCGGGCGCGCGAGGCGTTCGCGGCGGCGCTGGAGGGGTGACGGCACGCCGGGCGTTGGGGACGGCGGCGCCGGACGGGTGACGCCACGCCGGGGAGCACCGGAGACGGCGGCGCCGAATCGGTGGCACAGAGCGGTGTCCGGCGCTCACGTCCATGTCGGATTTTCGCCAGCCACCCGTCGCCGCCTGCGGAATCCTTGACGTATGCACACCGACACCGAGCGGTGCGTACGCGCCGTGCAGTCCAAGGACGCCCGTTTCGACGGGTGGTTCTTCACCGCCGTCACCACGACGAAGATCTACTGCCGGCCCAGCTGCCCGGTGGCCCCGCCCAAGCCGGCGAACATGCGCTTCTACCCGAGCGCAGCGGCCGCGCAGCAGGCCGGGTTCCGGGCGTGCAAGCGGTGCCGGCCGGACGCGGCGCCCGGCTCACCGCAGTGGGACGAGCGCGCCGACCTGGTCGCGCGGGCGATGCGGCTGATCGGCGACGGGGTCGTGGACCGGGACGGGGTACCGGGCCTGGCCGCGCGCCTCGGGTACAGCCCGCGGCAGGTCGAGCGCCAGCTGCTGGCCGAGCTGGGCGCCGGGCCGCTCGCCCTCGCGCGGGCCCAGCGCGCCCAGACCGCGCGGCTGCTCATCGAGACCACCGCGCTGCCGATGGCGGAGATCGCGTTCGCCGCGGGGTTCGCCAGCATCCGTACGTTCAACGACACCGTGCGGGAGGTCTTCGCGCTGTCGCCGAGCGAGCTGCGGCAGCGGGTACGGCCCGCGCGCCCGGCCGCCGCGCAGGGCCCGCAGCCCGGGGCGGCGGACTCCCCGGCCCCGACCACGCTCACCCTCCGCCTCCCCTTCCGTAAGCCGCTGTGCCCGGACAACCTCTTCGGGCACCTCGCCGCCACGGCCGTACCCGGCGTGGAGGAGTGGCGGGACGGCGCCTACCGCCGCACTCTGCGCCTCCCGTACGGGCACGGCATCGTGGCGCTCACCCCGCGCCCCGACCACATCGACTGCCGGCTGTCCCTGACCGACCTGCGGGACCTCGCGGGCGCCATCGCGCGCTGCCGGCGGATGCTCGACCTGGACGCCGACCCCGAAGCGGTGGACGGGCTGCTGGCGCAGGACCCGGTGCTGGCGCCGCTCGTCGCGAAGGCGCCCGGGCGGCGGGTGCCGCGCACCGTGGACGCCGACGAGTTCGCCGTACGCGCGGTGATCGGGCAGCAGGTCTCGACGGCCGCGGCCCGTACGCACGCGGGCCGGCTGACCGCCGCCCACGGGGAGCGGATCGACGACGCCGAGGGCGGGCTCACCCACCTCTTCCCGAGCCCCGCAGCGCTGGCCGGGCTCGACCCGGAGACGCTCGCGATGCCCCGTACCCGGCGTGCCACGCTCACCGGCCTGATCGCCGCGCTGGCCGCCGGAGAACTGCAACTCGGGCCCGGCGGCGACCGCGAGCAGGCTCGAGCCGCCCTCGCCGCGTTGCCCGGCTTCGGTCCCTGGACCGTCGAGTGCATCGCGATGCGGGCGCTCGGCGACCCCGACGCGTTCACCGCCACCGACCTCGGCGTGCGCCGCGCGGCGCAGGGCCTGGGGCTGCCCGGCACACCCGCAGCGCTGCAAGCCCGGGCCGCCGCCTGGCGTCCCTGGCGCGCCTACGCGGTCCAGTACCTCTGGGCCACCGACGACCACCCGATCAACCACCTCCCCGCCGACTGAGGGAAGCACCATGTCTGTCAGCACCCTGTCCGCGCCCACGCACACCGTCATGACCGGCACGCCGGTCGGGCCGCTCACCCTGGTCGCCCGGGACGGCATGCTCACCGGCCTGTACATGACCGACCAGCGGCACCGGCCGCCGCAGGAGTCCTTCGGGCACCCGGAGGAGCCCGGTACCGAGCCCTTCGCCACCACGATCGCGCAGCTCCGCGCCTACTTCGCCGGTGAACTGACCGTCTTCGACCTGCCGCTCCGCCTCGACGGCACGCCGTTCCAGCAGCGCGTGTGGGCGGCGCTGCGCGAGATCCCGTACGGCGCGACCGTCTCGTACGGCGCGCTGGCCGACCGGCTCGGCAAGCCGTCGGCGGCCCGCGCCGTGGGGCTGGCCAACGGCAAGAACCCGGTCGGGATCATCGTCCCCTGCCACCGCGTCGTCGGCACCGGCGGCGACCTGACCGGCTACGGCGGCGGCCTGGAACGCAAGCGCCACCTGCTGGACTTCGAGCGGGGAGGGACCCTGGTCTGAAGCGGGGAGGGATCCTCGTCGGCGCGGGCGCGGTCGCCGTCCGACGGCGGCCGCGCGGCCTACGCCGAGCGCTGCGGCGGTACGCCGTCCTCCAGTTCGGCCGGGCCGCGGCCGTCCGCGAGGGCCCGGAGCGCGGCGCCGAGCCGCAGCGCCATCCGCGCGTCCACGTACGAGTCCAGCTCCTCCGGGGCCACCAGGCGCCAGGAGAGCAGCTCCTCCTCCTGGAGGCGGATCGCGGCGAACTGCTCCTCGTCCAGCACTCCGCCGTCGAAGAGGTACGACACCAGCGGCGGACGCTGCGGCCCGCGCACCCAGTCGACGACCAGCAGTGGGCCGGGTTCGAGGTCCAGCCCGATCTCCTCGGCGGTCTCCCGGCGGGCCGCCTGCCGCGGCGACTCGTCCTGGTCGGACTCCACCGTCCCGCCGGGCAGGACCCAGGTGTCGCGGTAGTTGGGCTCGACGAGCAGGACGCGGCCGTCCGCGGCACGGAAGACGGTGCCCGCGCCGGCGAGGACCCGGGGCAGGCTGGCGATGTATGCGGCGTAATCCAAGGTCACTCCGCGAGCCTAACGCCACTGCGGGGTGCGCAGTTGGCACCATGGGTCCCACCCGTACCCATGGACGGAGCATTCATGAGACGCCCGGCGTATGCGGCATTCGGCCTGGCGGCGGCGGTCGCCGTGACGGGCGGTGCCGCGCCGCACGTCGTCAACGGCCCGAGCACCGGACCGTTGGTCAGCACCGGCGACGTGGACCTGCTGGAGGACGTGCTGGAGCACATCAGCACCACGTCGGACGGCCGCACCGCCCACCAGACGTATCACCAGACCGAACCGGCGAGTTGAGGGCCGGACGTCACTCCGCCGCCCCGCCGGCGGCCGCCAGCCGGTACGTCCGTGCCGCGAGTTCGCTGATCCGCGCGCCGTCGAAGCCGAAGACGGCGGTGCGTACGCGGTCGTGGAGCGGTGCGGTCCACTGGTCCGGGATCGCTTCGGCGCCGCACAGCACGCCCGCCACCGAGCCGGCCGTCGCGCCGTTGGAGTCGGTGTCCAGGCCGCCGCGTACGGTCAGCGCGATCGTCGAGGTGAAGTCGCCCTCGCCGTGGAGCAGTCCGGCGGTGAGCACGGCGGCGTTCGGGACGACGTGGATCCAGTGCAGGTGGCCGACCTCGCGCGCCATCTCGGTGAGTGTGTCGGCCCAGCCGACTCCCGCGTCGTACAGCGCCACGGTGTGCCGGACCGTACGGGCCAGCCGGCTGCTCGCCGGGATGCGGGCCAGCGCCGCCTCGACGGCCTCGCGCGGGCCGCTCGCCTCGAACGCCGCGGCGATCAGCGCGGCCGCCCACATCGCGCCGTACACGCCGTTGCCGGTGTGCGAGAGGACCGCGTCCCTGCGGGCCAGCGCGGCCGCCCGGCGCGGCTGCCCCGGTGACACCCAGCCGTACACGTCCGCCCTGATCAGCGCGCCGATCCACTCCTGGTACGGATTGTCGGTGGTGGCGGCCAGCGGGGACTGGATGCCGGCGGCGAGATTGCGGTACGTGGCGCGCTCGGCGGTGAAGGTCTGCAGGTACGGCAGCCGGCTCAGCCAGAGGGTGCCGAGCTGTTCGGTGGTGAAGTCCGTGCCGTGGGTCTCCAGCAGCTCCAGGACCAGGACCGAGTAGTCGATGTCGTCGTCCCGGCAGCTGCCGTCGATCCGGCCGCGTACGCACTGGCGCCACTCCGGGCGCAGGTCCGCGGCGTCCTCGGCGCCCGGCGGCGGGGGCAGGTAGTCGGTGAGCGGCAGCGCGTCGGCGCGGCGCAGGTAGTGGTCGATGCGCTCGCGGGTCCAGCGCTCGCCCTGCTCGACGGGCTTCCCGAGCATGTTCCCGGCGATCCGGCCGAGCCAGCCGCCGTGGATCCGGTCGGCGAGGCCGGGCCGCCGAGCGGTGGGAGAGGCACTGCTGTGCGACGGCGTCATGCCTTCAGTCATGCCTTCAGGTGTACCGAAGTCCGCGGGGGTGCGCGCGGACCCGAACGCGCCGAACCGGGACGCCGGGGCCACGCGCGGGGTACCGTACATCCGTACTGGAAGTGGAAAAGTAAATCCGCTTCGTGGAAAACTTGCTCGTCGTCTCTGTTCTCCCCGTCCACCGCCGGATAGGGTCACAGCGGCGCGACGGCAGTTCGACGGCAAGGGGAGTCAGGGTGGCGGACGTGGACGCAGCAACGACAGGGACGCCGGCAGCACACGTGCTGATCGCCGCGGACAAGTTCAAGGGCTCGCTGACGGCCGTCCAGGTCGCCGAGCACGTCACGGCCGGTCTGCGGCGTGCCGTACCGGGGCTGTCCGTGGCGGCGGTCCCGGTCGCCGACGGCGGCGACGGCACGGTCGCGGCGGCGCTGGCGGCCGGCTTCACCCGGCACGAAGCGCGGGTCACCGGGCCGACCGGGGAGCCCGTCACGGCCACGTTCGCGCTGCGCGCCGACGGCACGGCCGTGGTGGAGATGGCCGAGGCGTCCGGCCTTCAACACCTCCCGGACGGCGTCTTCGCGCCGCTCACGGCCACCACGTACGGCACCGGAGAGCTGCTGCTCGCCGCGCTGGACGCGGGCGCGCGCAGCGTCGTCTTCGGCGTCGGCGGCAGCGCCACGAACGACGGCGGCGCCGGCATGCTAGCCGCGCTCGGCGCGCGCTTCCTGGACCGCTCCGGAGAGCCGGTCGCACCGGGCGGCGGGCCCCTCGCGGGCCTGGCCACCGCCGACCTCAGCGGGCTCGACCCACGGCTGGCCACCACCGAGATCGTGCTGGCCAGCGACGTGGACAACCCGCTGACCGGCCCGAAGGGCGCGCCCGCCGTCTACGGCCCGCAGAAGGGCGCCAGTGAGGCGGACGTCGCCACGCTGGACGCGGCGCTGGCGCACTACGCGAAGGTGCTGGAGGCGGCGGTGGGGCCGAAGGCCGCCGAGTACGCGGTGGCGCCCGGTGCGGGGGCCGCGGGTGGTATCGGGTACGGCGCGCTGGTGGGGCTGGGCGCGGAGTTCCGGCCCGGCATCGACGTCATGCTCGACGTGCTCGGCTTCGGGCCGGCGCTGGAGCGGGCCACGTTCGTCATCACCGGCGAGGGCTCGCTGGACGAGCAGACGCTGCACGGGAAGGCGCCGGCGGGCGTGGCGGCCGCGGCGCGCGCCCGCGGGCTGACCGTCGTGGCCGTCTGCGGCCGGCTCCTCCTGCCGCCCTCGGCGCTGCTCCAGGCGGGCATCGAACGCGCGTACCCTCTGACGGCCCTGGAGCCGGACCCGGCCCGGTCCATGGCCCAAGCCGGGCCCCTCCTGGAGCAGGCGGCGGAGTCCCTGGCGCGCGACTTTCTGGCGTAGCAGTCGCTTCCGCTTCCGGGCGCGCCGCCATCGTGGCGCGCCTCGGCGACAAGGCCCCGGACCCGCCCCTTCCCGAAACCGGGGCTGCGCCCCTGGCCCCCAGGATCGCCCTCCGGGCTCGTCCTCAAACGCCGGACGGGCTTGGTATGCCGCCCTCGGCAAAATCAAGCCCCTCCGGCGATTGAGGAGCGGAGCCCCGGCAGGGGCGCGGGGAACTGCGCGCCCGGCCCGCGTGCTCCGGCACGGGGCCACCGGCCCGACGGGGCCGCCCCGCTGCCCCGCTCACCGGCCCGCTGCCGCGCCGCCCTGGTTGCTCGCGCAGTTCCCCGCGCCCCTGGGGCGCCGCTCCGCGGCGGCCCCCCGCAACGCCGGAGGCCCGGTACGAACCCAAGGTTCGCCAACCTGGTGAATTTCGAGCGCACCAAGCGGGCCGACAGCGCCCCGGTGGGCATGGCCTCCGCGCTGTACGA
>NZ_JBEYUN010000028.1:0-80852 GCF_040643545.1 Streptomyces sp. NPDC047117
CCCCGCTCCTGCGCGGGCCCCCGTACGGCCGACGACGTGCACCGTCAGATCAAGGGCTTCGCCACGACCGGCGCGGTCGCCCCCGGTGCGGCCATATACGAACCCAAGGTTCGTACCGGGCCTCCGGCGTCGGTCATCCCGCGGCGCAGCCGCCTATGGCAGCTGTGCTGCCCTGGCCTCGCGGCGGTTGTCGCGGAAGGTGTTCACGCGGCGGGCGGTCGCGAAGAGCGGGATCATCGCGGCCGTCACGACCTGCAGCGCGCAGCCCGTCTGGAGCAGCAGCTGGCCGGCCGGCGCGTCCAGCGCCCACGCCGCGAGCATGGCCATGCTCGCCACGATCCAGGAGAGCATCGCGACTGCGAGGCGCCCCCGCGGCTTCGGGTACTCCACCCGGCTGACCATCAGCCACGCCACGCCGATGATGGCGAGGAGCGTGGGGAGGAAGGGCAGCTCCAGCAGGACGATCGCCACGACCGTCAGCGCGCCGAACGGGCTCGGCATGCCCTGGAACATGCCGTTCGGCACCGTCACGCACGAGAAGCGGGCGAGACGCAGGATCACCGCCAGCAGCACCACCACGGCCGCCACCACCGAGACCCGCTGGTTCGCGTCCTGGGCGACCATGCCCCAGGTCACGACGAAGTACGCGGGTGCCAGGCCGAAGCTGATCAGGTCGGAGAGGTTGTCGAGCTCGGCCCCCATCGCCGAGGCCCGCAGCTTGCGTGCGACCAGTCCGTCGAAGAGGTCGAAGACCGAGGCGAGCAGCATCAGGATCACGACCATGGCGGCGCTGTGCCGCGCCATGCCGCCGTCGTCCGTGCCCGTGAGGTGCGGGATGAGGACGCCGGTGGTCGTGAAGTAGACGGCCATGAAGCCGCAGATCGCGTTGCCGAGGGTGAGCGTGTCCGCTATCGACAGCCGCGTCGACAGCGGCATGTCGTCGTCCTCCTCTTCCTCGGCCACCCAGCCCGCCTGGGTATCGGGATCAATCACGGTCAAGACGAGTCACCCCCGCTGTGGTGGCCTGGCCGACCTCGACCGCGGCCTCGACGCCCTCGGGCAGGTACACGTCCACGCGCGAGCCGAAGCGGATCAGACCGATGCGCTCGCCCTGCTCGACCTTGGTGCCCTGCGGGACGTAGGGAACGATGCGGCGGGCCACCGCACCGGCGATCTGCACCATCTCCACGTCGCCGAGCTCGGTGTCGAAGTGCCAGACGACCCGCTCGTTGTTCTCGCTCTCCTTGTTGAACGCGGGAACGAAGCCGCCGGGGATGTGCTCGACGGACGTGACCGTGCCGGCCAGCGGGGCGCGGTTCACGTGGACGTTCAGCGGGCTCATGAAGATCGCGACTCGGGTGCGCCCGTCCTTCCACGGCATGATGCTCTGCACCACGCCGTCGGCCGGGGAGATGACGCGGCCCTGAGCGATGTCGCGCTCGGGGTCGCGGAAGAACCACAGCATGCCCGCCGCCAGAGCGGTGGTGGGCACGGCGACGGCGGCCCAGCGTCCCGAGCGCCGGGAGCGGGCCAGGCTGACCGCTGCCGTCGCGACGGTCGGCAGGAGCCACGGCGACGCTCCGCGCGCGAGGCGGACGCGACCGCGGTGAGCAGAGGATTGGCTGTGGGGCATGGATGACCTTCGTAGCGGAGGATGCCGCGTAGGAATGGGGGACGCGCGGCTTTCCGGGGATGCTATCGGTTGCGAGCGGCAACTGGCCAAGAGCCAACGCCAATCCGTGGCCGAAGTCCCGTGACGGGGTGTGATCTTCTTCTCGAAGAAAACACCCCGAAACGGACATTCAGCCCTGGATTCGGTACTCCTCCAGTAGCCGGCGCCCAATGATCATTTTCTGGATCTCAGCGGTACCTTCACCGATGAGCAGCATGGGCGCCTCGCGGTACAGGCGTTCGATTTCATATTCCTTGGAGAAGCCGTAACCGCCGTGGATGCGGAAGGCGTCCTCCACGACCTCCTTGCAGTACTCGGAGGCGAGGTACTTCGCCATGCCCGCTTCCAGGTCATTCCGCTGACCCGAGTCCTTCTTGCGGGCGGCGTTGACCATCATCGCATGGGCCGCCTCGACCTTTGTAGCCATTTCGGCCAATTTGAACTGGATGGCCTGATGCTTTGCGATCGGCTTACCAAAGGTGTGCCGCTGCTGCGCGTAATCCACCCCCAGTTCGAATGCACGCTGCGCGACGCCGCAGCCACGTGCCGCGACATTCACCCGGCCGACCTCGACGCCGTCCATCATGTGATAGAAACCACGTCCGGTTTCGCCGCCGAGCACGCGATTCGCGGGGATCCGGAGGTCCTGCATGATGAGCTCGGTCGTGTCGACGCCCTTGTAGCCCATCTTCTCGATCTTGCCCGGGATGGTCAGTCCGGGGCGCACCTCGCCGAAGCCGGGCTCCTTCTCCACGAGGAAGGTCGTCATCGACTTGTGCGGCGCGGTGCCCTCGGGGTGCCCCTCGTCCGTCTTGCAGAGCACGGCCACCAGCGTCGACGAGCCGCCGTTCGTCAGCCACATCTTCTGGCCGTTGAGGACGTACTCCTCGCCGTCCCGCACCCCCTTGGAGGAGATGGCGGAGACGTCCGAGCCGAGCGCCGGCTCCGACATGGAGAAGGCGCCCCGTATCTCACCGGCCGCCATCCGGGGGAGGAAGTGGTCCTTCTGCTCCTGCGTGCCGTGCTGCTTGAGCATGTAGGCGACGATGAAATGGGTGTTGATGATGCCGGAGACGCTCATCCAGCCGCGTGCGATCTCCTCGACCGTCAGCGCGTAGGTGAGCAGCGACTCGCCGAGGCCGCCGTACTCCTCGGGGATCATCAGCCCGAAGACGCCCAGTTCCTTGAGTCCCTCGACGATCTGCGTCGGGTACTCGTCCTTGTGCTCCAGCTCGGTGGCGACCGGAATGATCTCCTTGTCCACGAAATCGCGGACGGTGGAGAGGATTTCCCGCTGGATGTCCGTCAGGCCCTCGGTCTGTGCCAGGCGCGCCATGGCTACTTCTCCTTCGCCGCGGGGGTCTTCAGCTCCGGACGGCCGGGCTGCTCGCCGCCGCGCTCCTTGATGTACGTGGCCGTCGGCACCATCACCTTGCGCCGGAAGACGCAGACCAGCGTGCCGTCCTGCTTGTAGCCCCTGGTCTCGACGTGCACGATGCCGCGGTCGTTCTTCGACTTCGACGGCGTCTTGTCCAGCACGGTCGTCTCGCCGTAGATCGTGTCGCCGTGGAAGGTCGGCGCCACGTGCTTCAGCGACTCGATCTCCAGGTTGGCGATGGCCTTTCCGGAGACGTCCGGCACGGACATGCCGAGCAGCAGCGAGTAGATGTAGTTCCCGACCACCACGTTCTTGCCGAAGTCGGTCGTGGACTCGGCGTAGTTGCTGTCCATGTGCAGCGGGTGGTGGTTCATGGTGAGCAGACAGAAGAGGTGGTCGTCGTACTCGGTGACCGTCTTGCCGGGCCAGTGCTTGTACACGTCGCCGACGGTGAACTCTTCGTAGGTACGGCCGAACTGCATGTCGTCACGCCTCCGGGGCTTCGAACTTGCTGGTGCGCTTCATGCCGGCGGCGCGGCCCTTGCCGGAGATGACCAGGGCCATCTTGCGGCTGGCCTCGTCGATCATCTCGTCGCCGAGCATCGCGGAGCCCTTCTTGCCGCCCGCCTCGGAGGTGCAGTACTCGTACGCGTCGAGGATCAGCTCGGCGTGGTCGTAGTCCTCCTGCGAGGGGGAGAAGACCTCGTTGGCCGCCTCGACCTGGCCGGGGTGCAGCACCCACTTGCCGTCGAAGCCCAGCGCGGCGGCGCGCCCGGCGACCTCGCGGAAGCCGTCCACGTTCTTGATCTGGAGGTAGGGGCCGTCGATCGCCTGGAGGTCGTTGGCGCGCGCCGCCATCAGGATCTTCATCAGGATGTAGTGGTAGGCGTCGGCGCCGTAGCCGGGCGGCTGCTCGCCGACGACCAGCGACTTCATGTTGATCGACGCCATGAAGTCGGCCGGGCCGAAGATGATCGTCTCGGTGCGCGGGGAGGCCTCCGCGATCTCGTTGACGTTGTTCAGGCCCCGGGCGTTCTCGATCTGCGCCTCGATGCCGATCTTGCCGACCTCGAAGCCCATCGTCTTCTCGATCTGGGTGAGGAGCAGGTCCAGCGCCACGACCTGGGAGGCGTCCTGGACCTTGGGCAGCATGATGCAGTCCAGGTTCTGGCCCGCGCCCTCGACGACGGTCACGACGTCGCGGTAGGTCCACTCGGTCGTCCAGTCGTTGACCCGCACCACGCGCGTCTTGCCCGTCCAGTCGCCCTCGTTGAGGAACTTGACGATGGTGTGCCGGGCCTCCGGCTTGGCGAGCGGCGCGCAGGCGTCCTCCAGGTCCAGGAAGACCTGGTCGGCGGGGAGGCCCTGGGCCTTCTCCAGGAAGCGCGGGTTGCTGCCCGGGACCGCGAGGCAGGAGCGGCGCGGGCGCAGACGGTTGACGCTGGTCATGCGGGGACCTCCAGGGGGTCGAGCTTGTTCGCGGTACGGATCTCGTCGACGATACGGCCGATGATCTCCGTGATACCGAAGTCCTTAGGTGTGAAGACGGCGGCGACACCGGCCTCGCGCAGCGCTGCCGCGTCCGCCGAGGGGATGATGCCGCCGACGATGACGGGGATGTCGTCGACGCCCGTGCGGTGCAGCCGGGCCAGTACGTCCGGGACCAGCTCGGCGTGCGAGCCGGAGAGGATGGACAGGCCGACGCAGTGCACGTCCTCGGCGACGGCCGCCGAGACGATCTGCTCGGGGGTCAGCCGGATGCCCTGGTAGACCACCTCGAAGCCGGCGTCGCGGGCCCGTACGGCGATCTGCTCGGCGCCGTTGCTGTGCCCGTCCAGGCCGGGCTTGCCGACCAGCAGGCGCAGCTTGCCGCTGCCGAGGTCGGCGGCGGTACGGGCGACCTTCTCGCGGACGGCGGCGAGCGGACTGCCCGCCTCGGCGGGGACCGCCAGCGGGGCGCTGGAGACGCCCGTAGGAGCCCGGAACTCGCCGAAGACGTCCCGGAGGGCCCAGGCCCACTCCCCGGTCGTCACACCGGCCCTGGCGCACTCCAGCGTGGCCGCGAAGAGGTTGGTGTCGCCGGCCGCCGTCTTCTTCAGCGCCGACAGGGCCTCCTGGGCACGCGCCTCGTCGCGGGCGTCCCGCCACTCGTGCAGCGCCCGCACCACCCGCGCCTCGTTGTCCGGGTCCACCGTCATGATCGCGGTGTCCAGGTCGGCGGTGAGCGGGTTGGGCTCGGTGGATTCGTAGCAGTTGACGCCGACGATCTTCTCCTCGCCGGCCTCGATCCGGCCGCGCCGCTCCGCGTGCGAGCTGACCAGCTGCGACTTGAGGTAGCCGGACTCCACGGCGGCCATCGCGCCGCCCATCTCCTGGATCCGGTCGATCTCGGCCAGTGCCTCCTCGACCAGCGCGTCCACCTTCGCCTCGATGACGTGCGACCCGGCGAAGATGTCCTCGTACTCCAGCAGGTCGCTCTCGTGCGCGAGCACCTGCTGGATGCGCAGCGACCACTGCTGGTCCCAGGGGCGGGGCAGGCCCAGCGCCTCGTTCCAGGCGGGCAGCTGCACGGCACGCGCGCGGGCGTCCTTGGAGAGCGTGACGGCCAGCATTTCGAGGACGATGCGCTGGACGTTGTTCTCCGGCTGCGCCTCGGTGAGGCCGAGGGAGTTGACCTGGACGCCGTAGCGGAAGCGGCGCTGCTTGGGGTTCTCGATGCCGTACCGCTCGCGGGTGATCCGGTCCCAGATGCGGCCGAAGGCGCGCATCTTGCACATCTCCTCGACGAAGCGCACCCCCGCGTTCACGAAGAAGGAGATCCGCGCGACGACATCGCCGAACTTCTCCGGCGGCACCTGCCCGGAGTCCCGTACGGCGTCCAGCACCGCGACGGCGGTGGACATCGCGTACGCGACCTCCTGCACCGGCGTGGCCCCGGCCTCCTGGAGGTGGTAGCTGCAGATGTTGATCGGGTTCCACTTCGGGATGTGCGCCACCGTGTACGTGATCATGTCGGTGGTCAGCCGGAGGGAGGGCCCGGGCGGGAACACGTGCGTGCCCCGCGACAGGTACTCCTTCACGATGTCGTTCTGCGTGGTCCCGGACAGCTTGGAGATGTCCGCGCCCTGCTCCTCGGCGACCACCTCGTACAGCGCCAGCAGCCACATCGCGGTGGCGTTGATGGTCATCGAGGTGTTCATCTGCTCCAGCGGGATGTCCTGGAACAGCCGGCGCATGTCGCCGAGGTGGGAGACCGGGACCCCGACCCGCCCGACCTCGCCGCGGGCGAGCACGTGGTCGGGGTCGTAACCGGTCTGCGTCGGGAGGTCGAACGCGACCGACAGGCCGGTCTGGCCCTTGGCGAGGTTACGCCGGTACAGCTCGTTGGACGCCTCGGCGGTGGAGTGCCCGGCGTACGTCCGCATCAGCCACGGACGATCCTTCTGACGCTCAGTCATGGTGTCTGTCTCCAGGACGATTCCGTCGGTCAGACGTTCCGGAAGCGGTTGATCGCGTCGAGGTGCTTGGCGCGCTTCTCGTGGTCGCGCACGCCCATGCCCTCCTCGGGGGCCAGCGCGAGGACGCCGACCTTGCCCTGGTGCAGGTTGCGGTGCACGTCGTACGCGGCCTGGCCGGTCTCCTCCAGGGAGTACGTCTTCGACAGCGTCGGGTGAATCTTGCCCTTGGCGATCAGGCGGTTGGCCTCCCACGCCTCGCGGTAGTTGGCGAAGTGGGAGCCGATGATGCGCTTCAGGGACATCCACAGGTAGCGGTTGTCGTACTGGTGCATGTAGCCGGAGGTCGAGGCGCAGGTGGTGATGGTGCCGCCCTTACGGGTGACGTACACGGAGGCGCCGAAGGTCTCGCGGCCGGGGTGCTCGAAGACGATGTCGATGTCCTCGCCGCCGGTCAGCTCGCGGATGCGCTTGCCGAAGCGCTTCCACTCGCGCGGGTCCTGGTTCTCCTCGTCCTTCCAGAACTTGTAGCCCTCGGCCTTGCGGTCGATGATCGCCTCGGCGCCCATCTTCCGGCAGATCTCCGCCTTGTCCTCGCTGGAGACGACGCAGATCGGGTTGGCGCCGCCGGCCAGCGCGAACTGGGTGGCGTACGAACCGAGTCCGCCGGACGCGCCCCAGATGAGGACGTTGTCGCCCTGCTTCATGCCGGCGCCGTTGCGGGAGACCAGCTGACGGTACGCGGTGGAGTTCACCAGGCCCGGGGCCGCCGCCTCCTCCCAGCTCAGGTGGTCCGGCTTGGGCATCAGCTGGTTGGACTTCACGAGCGCGATCTCGGCGAGGCCGCCGAAGTTGGTCTCGAAGCCCCAGATGCGCTGCTCGGGGTCGAGCATCGTGTCGTTGTGGCCGTCGGAGGACTCCAGCTCGACGGAGAGGCAGTGCGCGACGACCTCGTCGCCGGGGTGCCAGGAGTTCACGCCGGGGCCGGTGCGCAGCACGACGCCGGCCAGGTCGGAGCCGATGATGTGGTACGGCAGGTCGTGGCGCTTGCTGAGGTCGCTCAGGCGGCCGTAGCGCTCCAGGAAGCTGAAGGTGGACACCGGCTCGAAGATCGAGGTCCACACGGAGTTGTAGTTGACCGAGGACGCCATGACGGCGACCAGGGCCTCGCCCGGGCCCAGCTCCGGCACCGGCACGTCTTCGAGGTGCAGCGACTTGCGCGGGTCTTTCTCGTTGCTGGGGAGGCCGGCGAACATGTCGGCCTCGTCCTTGTGCACGGTGATCGCGCGGTACGACTCGGGGATGGGCAGGTTCGCGAAGTCCTCGCGGGTGCTGTCCGGCGCGGTGATGGCGTCAAGAATGTGGTTCACGGTGTGCCTCCGGCGAAGCCATATGAGGGACGGCTTGAGGGAACGTCGGGGGTGGTGCGAAGGCGGTGCCGTCGGTTCGGCTGTGTGGTGCTCGGCAGGCGCGGGTGTGCGCGGGAGGTTGCCTGTGACGCAGGCGCCCGGGCGCGCGGACCAGTGGTTCGCGGGGACAACCGGTACGCCGAAGATCGGGGTGTACCGGCCGCCCGGACAACATCAACGTATGACACCGCGTGCCAGCCGACAAGGCACTCGGTGCCAACAATTTCTCTCAGATGTCATCCGGGCGGCACGCATGAGCAACGCGAACCACCACGAAAGCGGATGTTCCGCCCCCGCTGGAGGGGGTGCGTGATGTTTGTTACTCGCGGGTTGCATGGGAACGGGGCGCACAGCAAAGCGCCGCCACGCCCATGGCGTGACGGCGCTCGGCCGACCGGTGTCAGCGGTGCTCGCGCAGCGCCTTCTGGATCGTGCGCATGACCTCGCTGAGCGGTGCGTCCGTACGGGCCACCGTCACCAGCACCTCGCCCTCCCGGGCCGCCGTCGCGGCGGGCGGCGGGCTCGCGGGCGTCCGGCCGGCCCCGATGCCCGTGCCGAACGTCTCGCGGACGATCGCGAAGGCGTGGTCGAGCTGCGTCTCCACATCGCCCTGCGCGCCGGCCCGCAGCCAGCGCCGCAGGACGTGGTTGTGCGCGGTGACCACCGCGGAGGCGGCGACCTCGGCGAGCAGCGGGTCGTCGTTGCCCTCGCGGTGCGCGCCCTCGTCGAAGTGGCCCAGGAGGTAGCGCGTGAAGAGGCGTTCGTAACGGGCCACCGAGGCGATCTCCGCCTCGCGCAGCGTCGGCACCTCACGGGTCAGGCGGTAGCGGGCCACCGACACCGTGGGCGAGGCCGCGTACATCCGCATGACTTCCTTGATGCCGCGGCAGACCGTGTCCAGCGGGTTCTCGTGTGCCGGTGCCGCGTCCAGCACCGCCTCGGCCCGTACGAGGGTGTCGTCGTGGTCGGGGAAGATCGCCTCTTCCTTGGAGCGGAAGTGGCGGAAGAACGTCCGCCGGGCGACGCCCGCCGCCGCGGCGATCTCGTCGACCGTCGTCGCTTCGTAGCCCTTTGTCGCGAACAGCTCCATCGCCGCCGCCGCCAATTCGCGGCGCATCTTGAGCCGCTGGGCGGCCGCGCGGCGAGAGCCGGGGGTGGTGCTGTCGTTTCCGTCGGAAGGCTGCGTACGAGCGGGCTGGGACATGTGGGGACGGTACTTCATATTCCCGCGGCCTGCGGCATTCGCCCGCGGAACGGGCGGCCGGGAGGCCGCGGGCGGGCTGCCCACGGGGTCGAGCAGCCCGCCCCAGCCACCCCCGGCGTCAGCGCTTGGCGTACTCACGGAAGCCGCGGCCGGTCTTGCGGCCGAGGCAGCCCGCGGCGACGAGGTGCTCCAGCAGCGGCGCCGGGGCCAGGCCCGGGTCGCGGAACTCCTGATGCAGCACCTTCTCGATGGCCAGCGAGACGTCCAGGCCCACCACGTCGAGCAGTTCGAACGGGCCCATCGGGTAACCGCCGCCCAGCTTCATCGCGGCGTCGATGTCGTCCGGCGAGGCGTAGTGCTCCTGGACCATCTTCACCGCGTTGTTCAGGTACGGGAAGAGCAGCGCGTTCACGATGAAGCCCGCCCGGTCGCCGCAGTCCACGGGGTGCTTGCGGACCTTGGCGCACACCGCCCGCACGGTGGCGTGCACGTCGTCGGCGGTCAGCACGGTCCGGACGACCTCGACCAGCTTCATGGCGGGCGCCGGGTTGAAGAAGTGCATCCCGATGACGTCCTGCGGGCGCGAGGTGGCCCGCGCGCACGCCACGACCGGCAGCGAGGAGGTGGTGGTGGCCAGCACCGCGCCCGGCTTGCAGACCTTGTCCAGCGTCGCGAACAGCTGCTGCTTGACCGCCAGGTCCTCGGCCACCGCCTCGACGGCGAGGTCCACGTCGGCGAAGGCGTCCAGCGAGTCCGCCGGGGTGATCGCCGCCAGCGCCGCGTCCCGGGCCTCCTCGGTCATCCGGCCCTTGGCCACCGACCGGTTCAGCGACTTCTCGACCAGACCCTTGGCCCGGTCCGCCTTCTCCTGGCTGCGGGCCGCGAGCACGACCTCGAAGCCGGACTTCGCGAAGACCTCCGCGATGCCGCTCGCCATCGTCCCGGACCCGGCCACGCCGACGCTGCGCACCGTGCGCGAGGCGGCCTGCTCGTGCTGCTCGGCGGGGGTCCCGCCGTCCGGCACGACCGTCGCGGAACCGGGCGTCTCGTACGTGTAGAAGCCGCGGCCCGCCTTGCGGCCGGTCAGCCCGGCCTCGGCGAGGTGGCCGAGGATCGGCGCGGGCGCGTGCAGCCGGTCGTGCGAGGCCGCGTACATCGCCTGCAGCACCGTGCGCGCGGTGTCGATGCCGATCAGGTCCAGCAGTGCCAACGGCCCCATGGGCAGGCCGCAGCCCAGCCGCATGGCCGCGTCGATGTCCTCACGCGTGGCGTACTTCGACTCGTACATGGCGGCCGCCTGGTTCAGGTAGCCGAAGAGCAGGCCGTCGGCGACGAAGCCGGGGCGGTCGCCCACCGCGATCGGGTCCTTGCCCAGCTCGCGGGCGAGCTCGGTGACGGCGGCGACGGCGGTCGGCGCGGTCAGCACCGAGGAGGCCACCTCGACCAGCTTCATGACCGGCGCCGGGGCGAAGAAGTGCAGGCCGACCACGCGCTCGGGGCGCTGCGAGTCGGCGGCCAGCCGGGTCACCGAGAGCGAGTTGGTGCCGGTGGCCAGCACGGTGTCCGGGCGGACGATGCCGTCCAGGGCGGTGAGGATCTGCCGCTTGAGCTCGTAGTCCTCCGGCACCACCTCGATCACCAGGTCGGCGTCGGCGGCGGCCTGCAGGTCGGAGAAGGTACGGAAGCGGGCGAGCACATCGGCCCGCTCGCGCTCGGTGAGCCGCTCGCGGCGCACGGCGCGGGCGGTGGACGATTCCAGTGCGGTGACGGAGCGGCGCACCGCGGCGTCGTCGATGTCGATGCCGATGACCTCGCGGCCGGCGCGGGCGAGCACCTCGGCGATGCCGGTGCCCATCGTGCCCAGGCCGACGACGGCGACGGTGGCGATGCCGGACGCGGCGGTGGCGGGGGACAGGGGCGAATCAGGGGTGGACGAGAAGCCCATCACGAGACTCCAGAGGGTGTTCCCCTGCGAACAGGGGAGAAGTGACGACTGAGGGTGAGCGCACACGCGGTCGACGCGGTCGAAGGGCGCGTACGGAGGGAGCTGCGCGGCGGACCCTGTCCCGGGATCGCTGCCGGTCACTCGCTGTGTGTCGTGCGTTGCGGTGCCGAACCGACTTCACTCTTGGCGGCTGCGTCACCAGGCCGCCCGAGCAGGGGTGCTGCTCGTGCCAGCAGATTAACTCGCGGGTAACGGCAAGCGCCAGGGGGAAGAGGGGGAATTAATCTGTGGCGCGGGCCACGCCGAGGCAGTGGGGGAGGAGCCACACAAATGGAAGAGCACTTCCACGAGTTGACCGACCGGGTACGGGGCGAGCTGCAGTCACCGGCCGACCTCGTCACGTACGAACGCCTGCTGGGCCTCGCCCGCAAGAACACCCCGGCCGGGCGCGAGGAGCTGGCCAGAATGCTCACCGCCGTCGAGCGTCCCCTGTGGACCCGCGAGATCGCCGCCTTCTCGCTCGGCTGCGCCGGTGACCGCCGCGCCTTCGAGACGCTCGTCCTGTTGCTGAACTACCGCGACCCCGTCCGCTGCGCCACCGCCGCGCACGCGCTGGCCCGCCTCGGCGACCCCCGTACGGCACGCGCCGCCGCGGCCCTCGCCACCAACCCCCTCCGCACCGCGTACGCCCTGCATCCCGTGCGCCTGCTGGTGGATCTCCGCGCCCCCGAGTCCGTCCCGGCGCTGATCTCCACTCTCGAACGCCTCCTCACCCCGCACACCCCCTACTGGCGCGTGGCACTGGCCTGCGTGGAGGGTCTGGGCGCGCTCGGCGACCGGCGCGCCGTCCCGGCCCTCACCTCGGCCCTGGACCACCCGCGGCTGGCGGCCGCGGCGGCGGCCTCCCTGGCGAGGCTGGACAGCGGGCGCAACGGCCGCGGCTGACCGGCGCTACAGAGAGCGGGCGTACCGGACCTCCGGTACGAGCGCGCCGGCCAGCTCCTCGGCGTCCTCCGCGCCGTCCGGGGCGAAGCCCGCGCGCTCGTAGAAGTGGCGCGCGCGGGCGTTGTGCTTGAGCACCCACAGGCGCATGCCGGAGTAACCGCGCTCCCTGGTGAGGTCGAGGGACGCGGTCATCAGCGCGCGGCCGATGCCGGTGCCGGCCTGCTCGGGCCGTACGTACAGCGCGTACAGCTCCGCGTGCGCGGGGTCCCGCCGGCCGGTCGTCTCGTCGCGGTACGGCCCGAACGCGGCCCAGCCGGTCACCGAACCGGCCTGCTCCGCCACGAGGTTGACCACCCCGGCCGGTGCTTCGCTGAAGAACTCCCGCCGCCGCTGCGCCTCTTCGGCGATGTCCAGCCCGTCCAGGAAGTGCTGGGGCACCAGCCCGGCGTATGCCCACTGCCAGCCCCGGACCCTGATCGCGCAGACCGCTCCGATGTCGTCCTCGGCCATCCGCCGTATCCGCAGCTCACCCATGGGGGCAGGCTAGGCGCGCGGGACACGGGTGTCGTGGGCATTTCGGGGGCGCGTCGCCGGGGAGTTGACCTTGACGCAGGCGGCAGGGTTCCAGACTGCCCGGCATGAGCGCAGAGAAGCAGGAGTTCGACGGGCGGGTCGTGGTGGTCACCGGGGCCGGGACCGGCATCGGGCGGGCCATCGCACGGGCCTTCGTGGCGGCGGGGGCGCGCGTGGTGGCGGTCGGGCGGCGCCCGGAGCCGCTGGCGGAGGCCGCGACCGGCCACCCGGCGATGACGCCGTACGCCGTCGACATCACCGCCGACGGGGCCCCGGAGCGGATCGCGGACCATGTGATCGCCACGCACGGGCGGCTGGACGTCCTGGTCAACAACGCGGGGATCGTGCGCAGCGGGGCGCTGGGGACCTGCACGAAGGAGTCGATCGGGCCGCAGCTCGCGACCAACCTGGTGGCGCCCGTGCTGCTGACACAGGCGGCGCTGCCGCACCTGGAGCGCGCCGGCGGCGTCGTGGTCAACGTCTC
Organism: Streptomyces sp. NPDC047117; assembly: GCF_040643545.1. Classification (NCBI taxonomy): domain Bacteria; kingdom Bacillati; phylum Actinomycetota; class Actinomycetes; order Kitasatosporales; family Streptomycetaceae; genus Streptomyces; species Streptomyces sp. NPDC047117. Next base: position 13,066 of record NZ_JBEYUN010000028.1, read on the forward strand.
GACGGCCGTCGGCCAGCGCGCCTGGCCCGGCAACGCCGTCTACGCCGCGAGCAAGGCCGGACTCGACACGCTCACCCGCAGCTGGGCGGTGGAGCTGGCGCCGCGTGGCATACGGGTCGTCGGGGTCGCCCCCGGCGCCGTCGAGACGCCGATCGGCGAGCACCAGGGACTGTCGGCGGAACGCATGGCGGCAGTCCGCGCCTGGCAGATCGACCACACCCCGCTGGGCCGGCTGGGCGGCCCGGAGGAGGTGGCGGCGGCGGTGCTGCGGCTGGCCTGCCCGGAGGCCGCGTTCGTCACGGGCGCGATCCTGCCGGTGGACGGGGGCGCGATGGTGGCGTGAGCGGCGCCTCGGGCGGAGCCTGCGCCGCGTCCAGCGCGCGGGCCAGCCGGTCGCGGGCCTCCGTCTGCGCGGCGATCCGCGCGTCGATCAGGGCGAGCCGGTCCCGGGCGATGCGCAGGCCCTCGGGGGACGGCGGCGCGGTCGTCATGTCGCCGTCCAGGCAGCCCGCGAAGCACCGCACGTCGGCCAGCGTGAGCCCGGCGTCGAGCAGGTGCCGGATGTTCCGGACCCGTACCGCTGCCCGCTCGTCGTAGACGCGGTAGCCGTTGGCCTCGCGTACGGAGCCGATCAGCCCCTCTTGCTCGTAGTGACGCAGCGCCCGGGGCGTCGCCCCCGTGACCGCCGCCAGCTCCCCGATCCGCACCGGCCCAGCGTACGGGGGCGGGTGTCCGGGTGGTTTCTGACGGGTGGTTCCCGGCAGCCGGCAGCGGCCTGCCGTGGGGCGGGTCAGGCCTTTTCGAGGATCGTCTTCAGCTCCGACAGCATCATGGTCCAGCCACCGCTGACGCCCTCCAGCATCTTGGAGTCGGCCGAGGTGAAGCCGTCGTGGGTGATGGTCAGCTTCACGCCCAGCTCCGGCTCCTCGGCCGGTTCGATGTCGAAGGTGACCTTCGAGCGTTCCTTGACGGCCTCGGCGAACTCCGCGTCGCTCATGCCGAACATCTCCTGATGCATCGGCTGCAGCGTGTGCCAGGTGTAGGCGAGCCGCCTGCCGGGCTCCGCCTCGATGACGACCTGGCCGAGGTCCTGCGGCTCGCCGCCGTCCTCGACCGGCCACAGCACCTTGGAGCCGACCTGCCAGTCGGAGGAGGGTGCCCAGCCGCCGTGGTACTGCTTCAGGAACTCCGGGCTGGTCAGCCCCTCCCAGAGCTTCTCGGGCGTGGTGTGGATGTAGATCGTGTAGACGAACTCCGGCTTGGTCATCGCCGTTCCTTCCAGGGCGTGCTTCAGGTTGCTGAGCGCGGCCATCCGGCCTCGCTCGTACTGGCCGATCCAGCGGTCGGCGATTTCGTGGAGGGGTACGGGGTTGAGGTAGTGCAGCCTCTCCCGGCCGCGTCGGACCGTCGTGACCAAACCGGCCCCCACCAGGAGCGCCAGGTGCTTGGACACTGCCTGTCTGGACATCCCCAGCCCTGCCGACAGCTCGCGCAGGCTCTGCCCGTTTCGTTCGTTCAGCCGATCCAGCAGCCGCCGGCGGCTCGCGTCCGCGAGCGCCTTGAACACCTCGTCCATGTCGGTCCATCCCCTCACCATCAGATTGGCAACCTTTTGGTTGCGCGTCAAGCCGGCGCGGCGCGTGGCCGGCCGCAGAGGGTGCAGGTTCCGGCGCCGGCGCCGTACCGCCCGGGGGCGTCAGAGCAGCGTCAGCTGGGTGGCCTCGGCCGCCGCGGGGCCGGTGGGGGAGGGCAGGTCCGCGGGGCCGGCCTGGGCCGGTACCCGGGGCGCCGGGCGGGGCGCGACGCGGCGGTGCTCGGCGGCGTGTGCGGGGCCGATGCCGTACTCGGCGGCCAGCTCGTGGACCTGGCGGGTGATCCGCCGCTGGTACCACTTCGGGGCGTACGCGCCGTCCGCGTACAGGCGCTCGTACCGCCGCACCAGATGGGGGTGATGGCGCTCCAGCCAGGCCATGAACCACTCGCGGGCGCCCGGCCGGAGGTGCAGCACCAGCGGCGTCACGGAGGACGCGCCGGCCGCCGCGACCGCCCGTACGGTGGCCCGCAGCTGATCGGGGTGGTCGCCCAGGAACGGGATCACGGGGGCCATCAGGACGCCGCAGCCGATGCCGTGCTCGGTCAGGGTGCGGACGGCGTCCAGGCGGCGCTCCGGGGACGGCGTACCGGGCTCCACCGTGCGCCACAGCTCGCGGTCCAGGAAGCCGACCGACATCGAGATGCCGACGTCGGTGACCTCGGCGGCGGCGCGCAGCAGGTCGAGGTCGCGGAGGATCAGCGTGCCCTTGGTGAGGATCGAGAAGGGGTTCGCGTGGTCCCGGAGGGCGCCGATGATGCCGGGCATCAGGCGGTACCGGCCCTCGGCCCGCTGGTAGCAGTCGACGTTGGTGCCCATGGCGATGTGCTCGCCGCGCCAGCGTCTGCCGGACAGCTCGCGTCTCAGCAGGTCGGGCGCGTTGACCTTGACTACGATCTGGCTGTCGAAGCCGAGCCCGGTGTCCAGGTCGAGATAGCTGTGGGTGCGCCTGGCGAAGCAGTACACGCAGGCGTGCGTGCAGCCCCTGTAGGGGTTCACCGTCCATTCGAACGGCATGCGGGAGGCGCCCGGGACCCGGTTCACGATCGACCGGGCCCGTACCTCGTGGAACGTCACCCCGCGGAACTCCGGGGTGTCGATGGTCCGGCTGACCACGTCCGTGCCGAAGAGCGCGGGCGTGCGCGGCGGACCTGACGGGTCCGCCGAGCCCTCGCTCAAGTTCTCCCAGCGCATCGCGCCTCCTCATGGGTGCTGCGGCCCCCGCCGATCGATAATAGAACAGACGTTCCCATCGGTGCTGTCAACCCGGATTTGGGCGCGCCGCCCGGGAGTGGTTGGCTTGCCGCACACCGCACCACCAGCAAGCGAGCACCCTGGAGGGCAGCACACATGGGCCAGGTCGAGGCCACCACGCAGCGCGAGATCGCGGCGAACCCGGACGACGTCTTCGACGCGCTCGCGGACTACTCCGGCACCCGCCCGAAGCTGCTGCCCGAGCACTTCAGCGAGTACGAGGTCCGCGAGGGCGGCGACGGCAAGGGCACGCTGGTGCACTGGAAGCTCCAGGCGACCAGCAAGCGCATCCGTGACTGCCTGCTGGAGGTCGACGAGCCGACCGACGGCCAGCTGGTGGAGAAGGACCGCAACTCCTCGATGGTCACCACCTGGACCGTCACCCCCGCGGGCGAGCAGCGGGCCCGGGTCGTCGTCACCACCACCTGGCAGGGCGCGGGCGGCGTCGGCGGCTTCTTCGAGCGCACCTTCGCGCCCAAGGGCCTCGGCCGGATCTACGACGCGATGCTCGCCAACCTCGCGGCGCACACGGAGAAGTGACCGCGCCCGCGGGGGAGCGGGAGCCGGGCCACGCGCCTCACCGGATCGAGTGGTTTCCCACCCTGCCCGCATGACGCGCGCCGCCCGCGGCCGACGGGCTAAAGCCCTGATGGGGGCCGGACGTGCCGCCCCCGTAAGGCCGTTGGCGGCGCAATCTGCCCCGTACGCTCCGTTTCGTCACGCTTGATCGCAGTTGTCGCCCGATGCGAGAACAGGGCGCGGCACAGGCGTGACGAGGGGAGCAGCACGTGGGAGGGACCACACTGGCGGAGCCGGACGGGAGGTCGGGGCCACCGGCGTCCGGCGCGGCCACGGCCGGACCGGACGCGGCGCGGCCCGCCGAGCCCGGCCCCGCGGAGACGGAGCGGCCCGGACCCCGCCGCGTCCGTACGGCGACCGCGCTCGGTCTGGCCCCGGCGCTGCTCCTCGCGGCTCTGGGCCAGACCGTCGTGGCCGGCCCGCTCCCGGAGCTCGCCGGCCGGCTGGCCGGCACCGACCGGACCGCGTGGCTGGTGCCCGCGTACCTCCTCGCCTCGGCCGTGGCCCTGCCCCTGTACGGCAGGCTCGGCGACCGCTTCGGCCGCAAGCCGGCGCTCCTCCTCGCCCTCCTCGTCTTCGTGGCCGGCTCCGCGCTGGCCACCCGTGCGCACACGATGGACGCACTGCTCGCCGGCCGCGCCCTTCAGGGCCTCGGCGCCGGCGGCATCATGGGCGGCGTACAGGCGCTGGCCTCGGAGACCGAGCCGCGCCGGGCACGCGTCCGCGCCACGGTCCTCACCGGCGCCGCCTACGGGCTCGCCACCGCCGCGGGCCCGCTCGTCGGCGGCCTCCTCGCCGAACACGCCTCGTGGCGCTGGTGCTTCGGCGCCAACGTGCCCCTCGGGCTCTTCGCCCTCCTCGTGGTGGCCGTCGCCCTGAAGGTGCCCCGGCCCGCCCGGCGGCCGGGGACCGATCCCGTGGGCGTCCTGCTGCTCGCCGCGTTCTCCGTGTGCGTGATCCTGCTCGCCTGCTGGGCCGGCACGGAGCACGCCTGGGATTCGCGGGTCGTGCTCGGCCTCTCCTGCGGCGCGCTCGGCAGCGCCCTCCTCCTCGCGGCCGTCGGGTACTTCACCGCCGAACCGATCCTTCCGCCGCGCCTCCTCCGCGACCGGACGTTCCTCGCCACCGGTGCCGTCGGCGCGGCGGCCGGCGCCGCGCTCCTCGGGGCCGTCGTACACCTTCCGGCCTTCCTCCAAGGGCCCGGCGGCACTTCGGCCCTCGAAGGCGCGCTGCCGCTGCTCCCGATGGCGGGCGGCTTCGTCCTGGCGGCGGCCGTCGCCGGCCGGCTCACCGGCCGCACCGGTCACCACAAGCTGTTCCCGGTACTGGGCTGCGCCCTCGCCGCCGAAGGCATGTGGCTCCTCTCCCACCTCCGGGCGGACACCGCACACGCCACCGTGGCGCTCTGGACGGCCATCCTCGGGTTCGGCCTCGGCTTCGTCCTGCCGGTCCTCCCCGTGGCCGTGCGGCAGGCCGAGCGCCCCGACGGCTCCACCACCGCCCTCGCCGCCGGTGCGTACGCGCGACAGCTCGGCGCCGCCGCCGGCGCGGCCGCCCTCGGTGCCGTGCTCGCCGTACGGGCGGCCGGACCGCTCCACGAAGGCCACGTTGCCGCCCACGCCGAGGCCGTGCCCGGCCTCCTGCGCCTCCTCGTGCCCGTGCTCCTCCTCGGGCTGTTGCTCGCCTTCTTCCTCAAGGAGAACCCCCAGGTGTCCCACGCTGCCTACTCCCCGCACGACCCGCAGACCGCCCCGGGCGAGGGCGGCGCGGAGGCCGTCGCGACCGTCCCGGCGGCCCGCACCGCGCCCGCCGCCGCCCCGTACTCCCCGGCCGGCGTGCCCGTCTGCGGCACCGTGCAGCACCACGACGGCTCCGTCGTGCCGCGCGCCGCGCTCACCCTCATCGACGTCACCGGGCGGCAGATCGGGCGCGGCGCGACCGGCGAGGACGGGCGGTACGCGCTGAGCACCCCGGGCGCCGGGTCGTACGTGCTGATCGCGGCGGCCGGCGGCCATCAGCCCCGGGCCGTCAGCGTCACGGTGGGGGACCGGCCGGTCGACCTGGACGTGGTCCTCGGCGGCGCGGGGCGGCTCGCGGGCACGGTCACCACGGCCGACGGCACGCCCGTGCGCGACGCCATGGTGACGCTGACGGACGTGCGGGGCGAGGTGGTGGCCACGACGCGCAGCGGACGCGAGGGCGGGTACGTGATCGGCGAGCTGGTGGCGGGGGAGTACACGCTCGCCTCCAGCGCCCCCGCCTTCCGGCCGGCCGCGTTGCCGGTGACCGTCCAGGCGGCCCGCGAGACCCGCCAGGACGTCGAACTGGCGGGCGGGGCCGTGCTGCGCGGCACCGTACGGGCCGGCGGCGGGCGCCCCGTGGAGGACGCCCGGGTCACGCTCCTGGACGCGGGCGGCAACGTCGTGGACACCGCGACCACGGGCCCCGACGGCCTCTTCCGCTTCGTGGACATGGCCGCGGGCGAGTACACCGTGGTCGCCGCCGGCTATCCGCCGGTGGCCACGGTGCTCCAGGTGGCGGGCGGCGGCCGGACGGAACGCGATCTCCAACTCGGGCACGAGGACTGACCGCCGGCCCCGGACGGCACGCCGCGAGGCACCCGGAGCGCGGCACTCCGGAGTGCACGCGCGTCCACGGGGCGCACTCGGCGGAAATATGCACCTTCGTGCGTCCACGGCCCCCGCGACGCGCTCCTTTCCGCTACGGTCCCGTGCTCGTGGACGACGGTCGTCCACGGGACCGGCGGGAGGTGTGCGGGCGATGGGAAAAGCGTGTGTGTCGTGGAGTAACGCGAGGCAGGACGCCCTTCGGCCGCGGTACGGCACTTCCCGGAATGCGCCCCGTCAGGCAGCGTGTGGCCGTACCGTGGTAGCGGGACGCAGATCATGCGTACGCGTACGAAGGAGCAACCGCCCATGGAGCGTGGCCCGTCGCACGGCGACGACATGGTGAGCGCGGCACAGGGGGTGCCCGCGCCGCGGGACCCCGAGCCCGGCCGGATCCCCCTGGCCGTCGTCGTGGTCGATGCCCGCGGGCTGGTCTCCCACTGGAGCCGCGGCGCGCGCCGGCTCTTCGGTCCCTCGCGCGAGGAGGCGGTGGGCGCGCCCGCCGTGGAGCTGATGCCCGTCTCCGGGGCGCTGGGCTCGGACGAGTGGAGCGGCCCGGACGGCGTCGAGGACCCGCACGGCCCCGACCTGGAGTCCGCGCTCGGCGGCGAGACCTCCTACCCGCGGGCCGGGCGGGCCCGTACGGCGGATCCGGAGCGCGGCCGGGTCGACATCCTGTGGTGGGCATACCCCCTGGTCGGGCCCGGCCCCGAGCGGCTGCTCGTGCTGGCCGCCGACGCGGGGCAGCTGCACGGCGAGGGCGAGGAGCAGGAGGGGCGGGACCGGGAGCGGTACGCGCCGGGTTTCGCGCTGCACACGGACTTCCCCGGCTCCCAGGAGCTGGCCCGGCGGCTGCCCGAGATCCTGCCGAGCATGAGCCCGCAGGACAGCGCCCGGATCGTCTCCCAGGTGCTCGAACTGGGCTATCCCGTACTGGAGATCAGTCAGCAGGAGCGCTTTCCGGTCACGCCGGACTGGGGTGTGCCCCGGCGTGTGGAGCGGCGGGCCCGGCTGCTGCGCGCCGCCTCCGAGGAGGCCGCCGATCCGCAGGCCGCGGCGGCGGCCGCCGCCGAACTGGCGTCGGACCTCGAATACGCCGCGGTCCGCGAGCGCCTGGAGTTCCTGAACGAGGTCAGCGGCCGCATCGGCTCCTCGCTGGACCTGGCCCGCACGATCCAGGAGGTCAGCGAGGCCGTCGTGCCCCGCTTCACCGACGTCGCGGGCACGTATCTGCGCGAGCAGGTCATCGCGGGCGAGGGCTTCCCCGACGGCCCGCCGGACACCACGACCATGTGGCACCGCGTGGCGCTGGAGCACAACGACGAGCCGGGCCGCTGGGACGACGTGGTGCCGGTCGGCGAGTCGATGCCGTTCCCGGCGCACACCCCGTTCTTCCAGTGCATGACCACCGGTGAGCCCGTGCTGATCCCGCGGATCAGCGAGGAGATGGGCAACGCCATCGCGGCGCAGTTCGAGAAGCGCGACATCAGTCCGCTGATCAACCTGCGTTCCATGCTGGTCGTCCCGCTGAAGGCGCGGAACGTCGTCCTGGGGTTCATGATCCTGCTGCGCCACCCGGAGCGCGCGGAGTTCAACGACATGGACCGGGTCACGGGCGCCGAACTGGCCGCGCGTGCGGGCCTGGTGCTCGACAACGCCCGTATGTACACGTACCAGGAGAACGTCGCGGAGACGCTGCAGGACAGCATGCTCCCGCACATCGAGCCCCGGATGGCGGGCTGCGACACCGCCACCCGTTATCTGCCGGGCACCCGCCTCGGCCGGGTCGGCGGCGACTGGTTCGACACCATCAAGCTGCCCGGCTCCCGTACGGCGCTGGTGGTCGGCGACGTCATGGGGCACGGGCTGAACTCCGCAGCGATGATGGGGCAGTTGCGGACCGCCGTACAGACCATGGCCGCCATCGACATGCCGCCGGCGCAGCTGCTGCGCAGTCTGGACGACCTGGCTCAGCGCCTCGGCGACAACTACCTGGCGACGTGTCTGTACGTCGTCTACGACCCGATCGGGTCCCGGCTGACCATCGCCAACGCCGGGCACATCCCGCCTGTCGTCGTGCGCGCGGCGGACGGCCGCAGCGAGCTGCTGGACCTGCCGACGGGCGCCCCGATCGGCGTCGGCGGGGTGCCCTTCGAGGCGGTGACCCTGCCGGTCGCGCCCGGTGACCGGCTCGTGCTGTGCACGGACGGCCTGGTGGAGGTGCGCGGCGAGGACATCGGCGTCGGGATGGCCGCGCTCGCCGAGTCCGCTGCACACCCGGCAGCCTCCATGGACGACGCCTGCGACATGATCATCCGGTCGCTCGCGGCGACCCTGAACGAGGGCCGGGGCGGCCGCAAGGACGACGTCGCGCTGCTGATGGCCCGGCTGAACGGCATCGAGCGCGCGGACGTGGCCGAGTGGCGGCTGCCCATAGCGGCGAGCGAGGTCTCCCGGGCCCGCCGGCTGGTCCGCGGCCAGCTCGCCGTCTGGGGTCTGGAGTCCGCGTCGGACACCGCCGAGCTGCTGGTCAGCGAGGTCGTGACCAATGCCGTACGGCACGCGCACACGCAGCACGTCGTGCTGCGCCTGGTGCGGACGGACGCGCTGCTCTGCGAGGTGTCGGACGACGACCACAGCCTGCCGCAGCTGCTGAGCGTGAAGGACGACGACGAATTCGGGCGCGGGCTGCGGGTGGTGAGCAGGCTGGCCCGGGAGTGGGGCACGAGCCGTACGTCCACGGGCAAGACGGTGTGGTTCGAGCAGACGCTGCCGAGGACACGTCGGGGAGCAGGCTCGAACAAGAGGTGAAAGATCGACTACCACTCTTGAAAGAAGTGTTATCACTCTTGCGGCCTGGCGAAGCTCGGCAGTAGCAATTGGCCATGAGCGCGTCGAGGCACGGATCAACGGCATGGGAAGGCTTCTGGCGCGATGCGCCGGCGGGCGAGGGCGAGGTGTTCTGGGACGCGGCGCCCGCACAGGCGGTCGCGCTCCATCTCCCGCTCTTCGAGGAGCACTTCGACGCGGGGCTGCCCGTCATCGATCTCGGGTGCGGAAATGGCACACAGACCCGCTTTCTGGCCGAACGGTACCCGCGTGTGATCGGCATTGACGTCTCGGCTTCCGCAATTGACCGGGCTCGGTGCGAGGACCCTGCCCACCTGGCCGAATACCGACAGGTCGATGCCGTGGACACCGGCCAGACGACGGCGCTGCACGAGGATGTGGGCGATGCCAATGTCTACATGCGCGGAGTACTGCACCAGTGCGCCCCCGAGGACCGCCCGGCCATCGTCGCGAACATCGCCCGCCTTCTCGGCGCCCGCGGCAGACTCTTCCTCGTGGAGCCGTCCGAGGACGCCAAGAACGTCCTGATGTCCCTGGTGCAGCGCCCGGGCGGCCCGCCGCCCAGAGTGCGCGCCATCTTCCAGCACGGCATCGCGCCCGCCGAGATGCCGGACGGCTCCATACCGGACCTGCTGACCACCCACGGCCTGGAGACGGCCGGCTCCGGCCGCCTCCCCCTGATCACCACCGAAATCCGCCCCGACGGCACCGCCGTCGAGGTCCCGACCAACTGGCTGGTGGCGAGGCCCCGGACGGCGTGAGACCGGTACGCGGGTGACCGCCGCCGGGCTCAGGCGGGGTCGGCCGCGGTGGTGACGGCGTCCTGTACCCGCTCGGCGATCTCCGCCACCGAGCCGTCGGCGTCGACCGTCACCAGCAGGTCCGCGTACGTCGCCAGCAGCGGTGCGGTCTGCCGGCGGTACACCTCCAGTCGGTTGCGGATGACGTCCTCGGTGTCGTCGGGGCGGCCGCGGCCCAGCAGGCGGTCCACCACGACCTCCTCGGGCACGGCGAATTCCAGTACGGCGGTCAGCCCGGTGCCGTCCGCGGCCAGCAGGTCCGCGAGCACGCCGGCCTGCCGGACGGTGCGCGGATAGCCGTCGAGCAGGAAGCCGTCGCGGGCGTCGGGTTCGGCCAGCCGCCCGCGCACCATGTCATCGGTCAGCTCGTCGGGGACGAGGTCGCCGGCGTCGAGGTAGCGCCGGGCGGCCCGGCCCAGCCAGGTGCCGTCCGCGAGGTGGGCCCGGAACAGGTCGCCGGTGGACAGGTGCGGGACGCCGAGCCGTTCGCTCAGCACGGCCGCCTGGGTGCCTTTGCCCGCGCCGGGCGGGCCGATGAGCACGAAGCGCATGGGTGAGGGTGCCTTTCGGGAGGGGGAGGGGCGGGAAGAGCGCGGGCGCGTCAGCCGTCGGCGAGGCCCTGCTGGATCGAGGCCATGACGGAGGCGTCGGCCAGCGTGGTGACGTCCCCGATCTCGCGGTTGTCCGCCACGTCCCGCAGCAGCCGCCGCATGATCTTGCCCGAGCGGGTCTTCGGCAGCTCCGGCACGACCATGATCTGCCGGGGCTTGGCGATCGGCCCGATCTCCGCGGCCACGTGGGCGCGCAGCGGGCCCACGACGTCCGTGCCGCCCGGCGCGCTGCCGCGCAGGACGACGTACGCGACGACGGCCTGCCCGGTGGTCGCGTCGGCCGCGCCGACCACGGCGGCCTCGGCCACGCTCGGGTGCGAGACCAGCGCCGACTCGACCTCTGCGGTGGAGATGCGGTGCCCGGAGACGTTCATGACGTCGTCCACCCGGCCCAGCAGCCAGATGTCGCGGTCCTCGTCGTAGCGCGCGCCGTCACCGGCGAAGTAGTAGCCCTGGCGGGCAAATCGCGACCAGTACGTCTCGCGGAACCGCTCCTCGTCGCCCCAGATGCCGCGCAGCATCGCGGGCCACGGCCGGTCCAGTACGAGGTAGCCGCTCTCGCCGCGGCCGACCGGTTCGCCCCGGTCGTTGACGACGGCGGCCGAGATGCCGGGCAGCGGGGCCTGTGCCGAGCCGGGCTTGGGCGGCTTCGCGTCCGCCTCCGTGGGCAGCGGAGAGATCATGACGGCGCCGGTCTCGGTCTGCCACCAGGTGTCCACGACGGGTGTCCGGTCGCCGCCCAGGTGCGTGCGGTACCACCGCCACGCCTCGGGGTTGATCGGCTCGCCGACGCTGCCCAGCACCCGCAGCGTCGACAGGTCGTACCGGCCCGGCAGCTCCTCGCCCCACTTCATGAAGGAGCGGATCAGGGTGGGCGCGGTGTAGTAGAGCGAGACGCCGTACTTCTGGATGATCTCGAAGTGCCGCCCCTCGTGCGGGGTGTTGGGCGTGCCCTCGTAGAGGACGGAGGTCGCGCGGTTGGCCAGCGGTCCGTACACGATGTAGGTGTGTCCGGTGATCCAGCCGACGTCGGCGGTGCACCAGTAGACGTCGACGCCGGGGCGGTGGTCGAAGACGGTGCGGTGGGTGTAGGCGGCCTGGGTGAGGTAGCCGCCGGAGGTGTGCAGAATGCCCTTGGGGCTGCCGGTCGTGCCCGAGGTGTAGAGGATGAACAGCGGGTGCTCGGCGTCGAACGCCACCGCCTCGTGCATGTCGGACTGCGCGTCCACCAGCTCGTGCCACCACAGGTCGCGCCCCTCGGCCCACGCCACTTCGCTGCCGGTGCGCCGGACGACGAGCACGTGCTCGATGCTCGGGGTGTGTGCCGTGGCCTCGTCCGTACCGTCCTTCATCGGTACGGCGGTGCCCCTGCGGTACTGCCCGTCCGCCGTGATCAGCAGTTTCGCCCCGGCGTCCGTGATGCGGGACCGCAGCGCCGCCGGCGAGAATCCGCCGAACACCACGCTGTGCGGCAGCCCGAGCCGCGCGCAGGCCAGCATCGCGAACACCGCCTCGGGGATCATCGGCAGCTGGATGGCCACCCGGTCGCCGGCCGTCAGGCCCAGCGAGAGCAGGGCGTTGGCGGTGCGGCACACCTCGCGCCGGAGGTCGGCATAGGTGATCGTGCGGGTGTCGCCCGGCTCGCCCTCCCAGTGGAAGGCGACCTGCTCGCCGTGGCCGTCCGCGACGTGGCGGTCGACGCAGTTGTACGCGACGTTCAGCCGGCCGCCGGAGAACCACTGCGCGAACGGGGCGTCGGACCAGTCCAGCACCTCGGCCCACGGCCGTTCCCAGTGCAGCCGCCGGGCCTGCCCGGCCCAGAAGGCCGTCAGTGCCGGGTCGGACTGGGCGAGCGGATCGCCGGCCGGGCCGGACTGCGCGGTGCCGGCGGTCTGTTCGGTGGGCGGCGGGACGGACATGAGGGGGCCTCCGGGCGTGGCGTCGGGCAGCGGGGAGAGGTGTATGCGCTCAAGCGAGCGGGGGTGCACTCAATGTGGCGCGGGAAGGTTGGTGGAAGGTTGGTGCGCCGGGTGCGGTGCAGGAGGGTGCGGCGCTGAGCCGGGCCGCCGGGACGGTGCTGCGGCCGTCCGTACGATCCGCGGCAGCAGCGGGCCCGCGGTCCGGCGGCGGAGCGCACCGCGCCACACACCCCAGCCGTACGCGAGGTCGTCCAGGCGGCGGACCGCCACGTGTGTCAGCGGACCGAGGCCGGAGGCGGCGCGCCGGTGGTCGAGCAGCCCCTCGGCGAGTGCGGCGGCGAGCAGCACCCGGCGGGCCCGGCGGCTCGCCACGCCCGCTGCCAGCGCCAGCGGCCAGTGGTGCCGGGTCGCGCAGCGCAGCAACTGCTCGGCGGTGCCCCGCAGTCCGGCGAGGGTGAGCAGCGCGGCGGCGCGTACCGGTGTGTCGGCGTCCGGCATCCGGCGGGCCAGCCGCACCGCGGTCACCCCGGCCAGCGTCACCGCGGCCGCGGCCGGCAGCGGGCGCCCGCGCAGCAGCAGGGCGCAGGCCGCCACCGACCAGGGCGCGGCGTGCAGGGGTGGCACCTGCCCGGGGTGACGCAGTGCCAGTTCGGCCGCACCGGTGCCGTAGCCGGCTCGCTGCCCGAGCCAGCCGCGCAGGCCGGTGCGGTGGTGATGGCCCACGGTGACCTCGGGGACGTACCGCAGCCGCCAGCCCGCCTCGTGCAGCCGCATGCAGAGGTCCACGTCCTCGGCCACGCGGAGCCGTTGATCGAAACCGGCGCCCAGCGCGGCCCGCCGGACGACGAGCGTCGCGCTCGGCACGTACGCGAGCGCCGACAGCGGCACGACGGGGCCCTCCCGCGCGCCCATGTCCAGCGGCGATCTGACGTCCTCGTAGCGGTCCAGGACGCCGCGCCGCCCAGGGGCCGGTGCCGCGACGATCCGGGGCGCGACGAGCGCCACCGAGGGGTCGGCGAACTGTGCCAGCAGCGGCGCCAGCCAGCCCGGACCGGGCGCGACGTCGGAGTCGAGGAACGCGACGTACGGGGTGGCGGCGTGCCGCAGCCCGGTGTTGCGGGCCGCGGCGGGGCCGAGGTTGCGGGGATGGCGGAGGAGGGCGGCGCCGTGCCGGTCGGCGGCCCGCGCCAGCGCCAGTGCCGCAGGCTCGTGCGATCCGTCGTCGACGACGAGCACCGGCAGTCGGGCGGTCCGCGGATCGGCCCGCAGCCGGGCCAGCAACCGGTCCACGAGGTCGGCGCGGTCGTGGACGGGCACGACAACGGTCGTGCGGGGGGCCTCCTTACCGCTCTCCGGGCGCGCGGCCGCGGCTCCTGCGGGCGGCCGGGGGTGCACCGCACCGATGTCCAGCAGCCGCCGCGCGAGCGCCGCGGAAGTCCGGCCGGTCACCGTGAACCGGCCTCCGTCCAGCAGCCGCGCGGCCGTCGGCCCGAGCCGGAGCAGCCGGGGCGGGGCGCCGGCGAACAGTAGCCGCCCGTCGCGCGACCGGTGCGCGTCGGCGGCGAGTTGGACGGCGAAGCCGATGGGGAGGCGGGTGTCCCAGGGGCCGGGCAGGGGCGCGGGGAGGGGAGTGGCGGTCATCCGGTGAAGCCTCCGTCCGCGTGCAGGACCGATCCGGTGACGGCGCCGGCCTCGCGGGCGCAGGCCCAGGCGACCACGGTGGCCACCTCCTCCGGTGCCAGCACCCGCCCGACCAGTTGGCTCGCGGCGAGTTCGGCGGTGTCGTCGAGGCCGTACAGGGCGGCGGTGGCGTGCAACATGGCGGTGTCGGTGGAGCCGGGCGAGACCGCGACCGCGTTGACACCGGTGTCCCGGAGGTCGCAGGCGAGGCCGCGGACCAGGCCCAGTACGGCGTGCTTGGCCGCGCAGTAGCCGCCCAGGCCCCACAGGCCGCGGTGCGCGGCGGCCGAGGCGAGGGCGACGAACCGGCCGTGCCGGGGCTCCGGCCTGCGGAGCAGTGCGGGCACGGCGGCGCGTGCCAGGTTCAGTACGCCGGTGACGTCCACGTCGAAGAGCGTCCGCCAGTCCGCTTCGGGCAGCTCCCAGACCGGGCCGCCGCCCAGGATCACCGCGCCGGCGGCCACCGCCGCGTCCAGCCCGCCGAACTTCCGCTCGGCCAGCTCCACGGCACGCCGCAGGCCGTCGGCGTCGCGGACATCGGCCCGTACGGCATGAACATCGGCGAACTCCCTTTCCAGTAAGGCAAGTTCGACCGGATCGGCCAGGGCGTAGGGGACGCCGGGATCGTCCGCGCAGGCGTCGACCGCGACCACCGCCCAGCCCGCGCCGGCCAGCCGCCGTACGACCGCGGCGCCGATGCCCCGCGCGGCTCCGGTGACCACGGCCACCCGCCGCTCCGGCCGCGTCATCGGGCTGCCTCGCGCACCGCTCCGGCCGGCTGCGCGGTCCGTCCGCCCAGCCGTCCGTCCGCGCCCACCCGCCAGCCGCCGGCGTCCGCCGCCAGCCGCTCGGCCATCCCGGCGAGCAGCCGTTCGCCCTCGGCCGCGTGCGCACCGGCCGGGTCGCCGAGGACGCCCGACGGGCTGACCGCGCGGACCGAACTCGCCCGCAGCCGGGGCAGCAGCCGCTCGATGGGGTCGGTGGCTCCGGCGACCGCGCGACCGGTGCGTACCGCCGCAGGGCGCAGCCGCAGCATCATCGACGTCTCGGCGCGCCCGGCGTGCGCGTCGGAGCCCGGCGGCACGCACGGCCACCAGGCGGCGTCCCGGCCCTCGTACCGCAGCAGGGCCACCGCCCGGGACAGTGCCTCGACGTTGCCGCCGTGCCCGTTCACCACCAGCAGCCGGCCCGCCCAGCGCAGCAGCGAGCGCCCCAGCTCCACGACGAGCAGTTCCAGCGCGGCCTGCCCGAGGGAGACCGTGCCGGCGAAGCCTTCGTGCTCGCCGCTCGCGCCGTACGGCTGGACCGGCGCGACCACGACGTCCGGCGAATCCCCGGCGTCGGCGAGCCGCGCGGCGGACCGTTCGGCGACCGCTTCCGCCACCGCCGCGTCGGTGTCGAGCGGCAGGTGCGGGCCGTGCTGCTCGCAGGAGCCGAGGGGCAGGAGCACCAACGGGCGGCGATCCGTCAGTTCGGGCCAGGTGGCCCCGGCCAGCGGGGCGGGCTCGGCGGGCATCTCAGACCGCGCCCAGGGTGCGGGTGAAGCCGGGCGGGACCACCACGTCGTCGCGGGTCAGCTCGTGGACGGACGAGCGGCCCAGGCCCAGCAGGGCGGAGTCGACGCCGCCGCGCAGGATGTCGAGCACGTTCTCCACCCCCGCCTGGCCGTTGGCGGCCAGGCCCCACAGGTAGGCGCGGCCGATCATCACGGCCTGCGCGCCGAGCGCCAGCGCCTTGACCACGTCGCTGCCCCGGCGGACGCCGCTGTCCAGCAGCACCTCGATGTCGTCGCCCACCGCGTCCGCGACGGCCGGCAGCACGCGGATCGGGGCCGGGGTGCCGTCGAGGTTGTTGCCGCCGTGGTTGGTCACCGAGATCGCGGTGACTCCGGCGTCCACCGCGCGCCGGGCGTCGTCCACCCGGCAGACGCCCTTGAGCAGGAACGGCCCGTCCCACTGCTCGCGCAGCCAGCGCACGTCCTCCCAGGAGGGGGGCGGGGTCTGCATCCACTCGCCGTACGCCCCGAAGAATGTGGGCGCGTCGCGCCCCGGCTCGGTCAGGTTGGGCGTCGTCAGGTCGGGCAGGCTGCGGGACCTGACGAAGTCCCGCAGCCAGCGCGGGCGCGCGAGCGCCTCCGGGGCGAACCGCGCCATCGCCTTGAGGTTCAGCCGCTCGGGAATCTTCGGGCTGCCCCAGTCGCGGCCGTGCGAGAAGGACCAGTCGAGGGTGGCGATCAGCGCCTTGGCCCCGGCCTCGCGGGCGCGTTCCATCCGCTGGAGCATGTCGTCCCGGGTCCCCATCCAGTACATCTGGAAGAACGTCCGCGGGTTGGCCGCGACGACGTCCCGCAGCGGCTTGCTGGCGAAGGAGCTCAGGCCCATCGCCGTGCCGCGGGCCGCGGCCGCGCGGGCCACGGCCACCTCGCCGTCGGGGTGCACCGCCTGCACACCGGTCGGGGAGATGATCACCGGCAGCGCTATCCGCTCGCCCAGGACTGTCGTCGCCAGCTCCCGCTTGGCCGACAGCCCGGCGACGTGCGGGGCGAACCCGAGCTGCGCGAAGGCCGCGGTGTTGTCGTCGTAGGAGACGCCCTTCTCGGAACCGGCGAGCAACGCGCTGTAGACGGATTTCGGCAGCCGCTTCCGGGCCCTGCGCTGCGCCTCCGCCACCGTCTCGAACCAACCGCTCATGATCTTCCTCTCTCGTCGTCGCTGTCCGTTCGCGCGCCGCGGCGACCGCTCACCGCAGGTCCATGTCGGCCAGCGGGCTCTCGTCGCAGATGCGGTCCGGCCGGCCGACCCGCAGCGCGGGCATGCCCAGGGACACGGGGCGCGGCGCCGGGCTCGTACGGTGCGAGTGGTCCTTGCCCTGCGGCGGCAGGCCCTGCCGGTCGACGGCGGCCAGCGCGGCGGCGCCGTGGCCCTTGACGCACTCGGGGTCCGGGCCGTCCAGCGGCAGCCCGGTGAAGAACTTCGCGGCCATGCAGCCGCCCTGGCAGACGTCGAACGCCGAGCAGGACGTGCACGCGCCCGAGGACTGCTCACCGCGCAGCTCGGCGAAGAGTGCGGAGGAGCGCCAGACCTCGTCGAAGCCGCCGGGTGAGCGGACGTTGCCCGCCTTGAAGGCGTCGTGGATCGCGAACGGGCAGGCGTACACGTCGCCCACCGGGTCGATCAGACAGACCACCCGCCCCGCGCCGCACAGGTTCAGGCCCGGGATCGGGTCCGTGCCCAGTGCGTTGAGGTGGAAGAAGGAGTCCCCGGTGAGGACCCGCTCACCATTGCCGACCAGCCAGTGGTACAGCTCCAACTGCTGCTCGGCGGTGGGGTGCAGCTCGTCCCAGACGTCCGCGCCGCGTCCGGACGGCCGCAGCCGGGTGATGCGCAGCTGGGCCCCGTACCGGTCGGCGATGGCGGCGAAGTCGTCGAGCTGCGAAACGTTCTGCCGGGTCATGACCACCGAGATCTTGAAGTCCCGGAAGCCGGCCTCGGAGAGGTTCTCCATGGCCCGGATCGCCATGTCGTACGAACCGGGCCCGCGCACCGCGTCGTTGACCTCGCGGGTCGCGCCGTCCAGGGAGATCTGGATGTCGACGTAGTCGGTGGCGGCCAGCCGCTCGGCACGCTCCGGCGTCAGCCGCAGCCCGTTGGTGGAGAACTTCACGCCCACCTGGTGCGCGATCGCGTAGTCCAGCAGTTCCCAGAAGTCCGGGCGTACGGTCGGTTCGCCGCCGCCGACGTTGACGTAGAACACCTGCATCCGCTGCAGCTCCCGGATCACCGACTTGATCTCGTCGGTGGTCAGCTCCATCGGGTCCCGCCGGCCCGAGGAGGACAGGCAGTGGGCGCAGGACAGGTTGCACGCGTAGGTCCACTCCCAGGTCAGACAGATCGGGGCGTGCAGGCCGCCCTTGAACTGCTCGACCAGGGCCGGGACCGGCTCGGCGTGCGGGGCTTCGTCGAGGGTGGTCATCACCGGACTCCTCTTCCGCTTCTCTTCCGCATCACTGCGGGATGATCATGTCGGCGGCGGCCAGCGAGGCGAGGGCGCGCAGGAAGGCGGCGCGGCGCCCGCCGGGGACGCGGTCCAGCGCCTCTGTCACGCTGGGGTGCCGGTCGAGCCCGGTGACGAGCTCGACCAGCTCGGGTGCCTTCAGGAAGGACAGCCGCCGGTTGCCGAAGTGGTACGCCAGCGCCCCGAACGGCTCGGGGCGCAGCGCGACACTCGGGTTCAGCCGGTAGGGCCGTCCGGCGTCGAAGGGGCCACAGGGGGAGGTCACGGCGGGGCCTAGTAGACGCCGCACATGCCGTCGATGGAGACCTCCTCGACGAGCAGTTCTTCGACGATGCCGTCCTCCGGGCCGGCGGGGGCGACGGTGTCGGCAGGCTCGGTGGTACGGGTGTCCTCGTGCATCGCAATTCCTCTCGAGCTGGGTGATTCGGGAGCCGTCGTGCTCCTGGAACGACGCTAGGACGGCGGCCCGCACCGCCTCGCCGTGCCTTCGGCCGCCGTCGCCCCCTCCGTTCGGAGGGGGCCCGTGCCCTGCGTCCGTGCCGTACGCGTCGCCGGTCGGCCGGGATCGTCCCCGCACCGCTTCCACGGCGGGAAGCGGGCCGCCTACGTTCGGCCCGTCCGAGCTCCCCACCGCGGAGAGGAAACGTGTCCCCATGCAGGTCGACGAACTTCTCAAGCCGTTCCCGATCAAGGAGTTCCACCCGTTCCCGCGGGCCCTCCTGGGTCCCGGCGCCCACGAGCTGATCGGCCCCGAGGCGAAGAAGCTGGGCTTCCGGCGCGTCCTGGTGATGACCACGGGCCTGCGCGGCAGCGACACCGTGCACAAGATCGTGGAGTCGATGAAGTACCACGGCCTGGAGGTCGTGGTGTACGACCAGGTCGAGTCCAACCCCAAGGACTACAACGTCATGGACGCCGTGGCGCTGTACCAGCAGAACAAGTGCGACTCCTTCGTCTCGATCGGCGGCGGCTCCTCGCACGACGCCTGCAAGGGCGCACGGATCTCCGTGGCTCACGACGGCCGCAGCGTCAACGAGTTCGAGGGCTTCAACAAGTCCGAGAACCCCAAGAACCCGCCGCACATCGCGGTCTCCACCACCGCCGGCACCGGCTCGGAGACCTCCTGGGCGTACGTCATCACCGACACCACGACCGACCCGGAGAACCCGCACAAGTACGTGGCGTTCGACGACGCCTCCGTCGCCACCCTCGCGATCGACGACCCGACGCTCTACTACGACTGCCCGCTGGACTACACCGCCCAGTGCGGCTTCGACGTCCTCGCGCACGCCTCCGAGCCCTACGTCTCCCGGCTCGACTTCCAGCCCTCGCTGGGCAACGCGCTGCACGCCATCAAGCTGACCGCGAAGAGCCTGCGGCAGGCGGTCTGGAACGGCCAGGATCTGGCCGGACGCGAGGGCATGATGTACGCGCAGTACATCGCGGCGCAGGCCTTCAACTCCGGCGGGCTGGGCATCATCCACTCCATCTCGCACGCCGTCAGCGCCTTCTACGACACCCACCACGGGCTCAACAACGCCATCGCACTGCCCCGGGTGTGGGCGTTCAACATGCCGGCGCACTACGAGCGGTTCGCCGACATCGCCGAGGCGATGGGCGTGGACACGCACGGCATGACCAAGGTGCAGGCCGCCGAGGCGGCGCTGGCGGCCGGGATCCGGCTGCTGCGCGACGTCGGCATCCCCGAGCGGTTCGTGGACGTCAAGCAGGACTCGTACGCCAAGAACCGGCTGGGCAAGGGGCCCACCGCGTACTACGAGAAGGCCTCCGTGATCAACGGCGACGCCACCGACGTCGACCGCATCACGCACCACGTCCTCGGCGACGCCTGCACCCCGGGCAACGCCAAGGAGTGCACCTTCGACACCGTCCGCCCGGTCGTCGAGCACTGCATGACCGGTGACCTGGACGACCTGCTCGGCTGAACCACAGCGGAGTCTGACCCCCACCCGCGTCTGACCCACAGCCGCGCCGGGCGGGGCCGGCCGCACACCGGCCCCGCCCGTCCCGGACGGACGGAGGAGCCGTGCCCGCAACACCCGCCCTGACCGATGACACCGCCACCGAGACCGACATCGCCACCGACACCGCCTTCGCCTCGGTCGAGGACGTGACCGAGCGGTTCGCCGCCCACGGTTACCTCGCCGACCGCCGCCTGGCCACCACGGTCTTCCTGCTCTCCCGGCTGGACAAGCCGGTCCTGCTGGAGGGCCCGGCCGGCGTCGGCAAGACCGAGCTGGCCAAGACCCTCGCCGCGGCCACCGGCCGCCGCCTGCTCCGCCTGCAGTGCTACGAAGGCCAGGACGAGAGCAAGGCGCTGTACGAGTGGGACTACGGCAAGCAGCTGCTCTACACCCAGATGCTGCGCGACAAGATCGGCGACATCACCGCCGACGCGCCCGACCTCGCGAGTGCCGTGCAGCGCATCGGCGGCCAGGACAGCGTCTTCTTCTCCGACCGCTTCCTCGCCCCGCGCCCGCTGCTGGACGCCATCCGCGGCGAGCAGCCCGCCGTGCTGCTGATCGACGAGGTGGACCGCGCGGACGAGGCGCTGGAGGCGGTGCTGCTGGAGTGCCTGGCCGAGTTCCAGGTCTCGGTGCCGGAGATCGGTACGTACACCGCGAAGGTCCCGCCGTACGTCGTGCTCACTTCCAACAACACCCGCGACCTGTCCGCCGCGCTCAAGCGGCGCTGCCTGCACCTCTTCCTGGACTACCCGGACGCCGAACGGGAACTGGCCATCCTGCGGTCCAAGGACACCGGGCTGCCGGAGGCCGCGGTGCACCGGCTGGTGGAGGTGGTGCGCGGGCTGCGCGAGCTGGACCTGCGCAAGAGCCCCAGCATCTCCGAGACCGTCGACTGGGCCCGCACCCTCGCCGTGCTCGGCGTCGAGGAGCTGGACGCCCCGGTGCTCGCCGAGACCGCGAACGTGGTCCTGAAGTACGAGCGTGACATGGACCGCGCGCTGGAGGTGCTGCCCCGCCTCGTGGACCCGAACGCTGAGCTGCCGGTGCCGCACGGGCACCACCACGGACGCGGACACCACCACGGCCACGACCACGGGCATCATCACGACGACGCGGCGACGAGCGGCCCGGCCCCCGCGGCGCCCGCGCCCGCCGCCGGGTCCGGCCAGGGCGCCCGCGCGTTCTCCGCGATCACCCGCCGCAAGGCATAGGGGGCGGTGACGTGGAGAGCGGCCTGCACCGGTTCATACGCATCCTGCGCCTGTTCGGCCTGCGGGTGTCGGTGTCGGAGGCGGTGGACGCGATGCGCTGCGCGGCCCAGCCGGGCGTGCTGGCCGAACGGGAGACGCTGCGCGAGGCGTTGCGGCTGGCGCTGGTGAAGGACCGGCAGGACGACCCGGTGTTCGACGAGCTGTTCACCGCGTTCTTCTCGCTGCGCCCGGTGGGCGGCCGGGACGACGGGCACGGCCACAGCCATGAGCACGACGACCTCACCGACACCGGCGCGCTGGAATCCTTCACCGTCTCCGAGGAGCCCTCGGAGACGCCCCAGCAGGGTCACAGCCACGGCAAGCCGGCCGACATCCGGGACTACTTCGACCAGCGGGACCTGGCCGAGCAGTACAACCTCCACCAGGAGGCCAACAAGATCGACCTGGCGTCCATGACCGACGAGATCGTGCTGTCCAAGGACGGTGCGAGGGCGGGCGGCGACGACGTGCCCTCCGTACAGCTGGAGACCGAGCGGCTGCACGGCGCCGGCGTCCCCGGTGAGCTGTCCGCCGCGACCGGCCACCGGATCGACACCGAGCTGTCCGTCGCCCAGCAGGATGCCCTCCTGGGGTGGCTCGCGGGCGGCGAGGACTCCGACGACCTCGACCGGGAGGCGCTGGACGCCCTGCGCCGCCGCCTCGCCGGCACCCTCGACAACCTCCCCGAACTCCTCAAACGCCACCTGGACCGGCTCGCCGAACTGGAGTCGGCCGCCGTGGAGACCCGGATCGCCGAACAGGCCCGCGCCGAACGGGTCGACGAGGACGAGCGGGCCGAGCTGGAGGAGGTGCTGCACCGGGTGGCCCGCTTCCTGACCGGCGCGCTGACCAGCCGTAAGCGCAACACCCCGCGCGGGCGGGTGCATCCGGGCCGCACAATGCGCCGCAACATGCGGTACGACGGCGTGCCGTTCCGCCCGGTCACCGTCACCCGCGCCGAGGACAAGCCCCGGCTCGTCGTCCTCACCGACGTCTCGCTCTCCGTACGGTCCACCGCGCGCTTCACCCTGCATCTCGTGCACGGCCTGCAGTCGCTCTTCGCGCAGGTGCGGACCTTCGCCTTCGTCGACGAACCGACCGAGATCACCGAGCTGTTCGCCGAGCATCCGCTGGAGCGCGCGCTCGGCCTGGTCTTCGACGGCCTGCCGGCCGGCGGACTGCTCGACACCGACGCCAACTCCGACTACGGCAGCGCCTTCGACCAGCTGTTGCACGACCACGGCGGCGCCTTCAACCGCCGGACCACGTTCCTCGTCCTCGGCGACGGCCGCGGCAACGGCAACGACCCGGGCACCGGGGCCTTCGCCGAGCTGACCCGCCGCGTCCGCCGCACCCTCTGGCTCACCCCCGAACCCCGCTACTCCTGGGGCCTGGGCGCGTGCGACCTGCCGCGGTACGCGGAGTACTGCGACCGCGTCCACGTCGTCGGCGACCTCGCCGGGCTGCGGCGCACCGCGGACCGGATCTCCGCGGAGGTGACGGGCCGGTGACCGGGCCCGACCGGCTGCGGCTCGCCGCCACCGCCATCGACCCGCTCGCCCCGCACCGGCCGGGCCACTACGCCGACCACCTGGTCAGCGTCGTCCGGGACGGCGCGAGCGGGACCGCCCGCACCCCGGCGGCGCAGGAGCCGCCGGTGGTGCGGACGGACCACTTCTGCCTGCGCCGCCGCGCCCACCGCATCGAGGTGGCCCACCGGATCACTCCCGAAGCGCTCGACAACGACCTGGCCGGGCTGCTCGCCGGCGAGCTGTTCGCGCCCGGCTGGCTGTCCGGCCCCGACGTCTTCGAGCGGGTCTTCACCGGCGTCGTGCGCTCCTGCGTGCCCGGCCCGGTCGCCTCCTGGGCCCGCTTCTACGACAACACCCTGGCCCGCATCCGCGCCTGCTGGCAGGGCCCGGCGCCGGCCGGCCACTCCTCGATCGCCGGATTCGCGCCGGTCTACCGCCGCACTCTGGACCTGGTGCCAACCGGCAGCGTCCTGGACCTCGGTGCCTGCTTCGGCTTCCTCGCCCTGCTGCTCGCGCGGCAGCCGGACCGCGCCGTCCTCGCCTCCGACGTGTCGTCCGGCACGATGCGGCTGCTCGAAGCGGTCGCCGGCACCCGCGGCACGCCACTGCGCACCCTCACCTGCGACGCGGCACGGGTGCCGCTGCCGGACCGCGCCGTGGACACCGTCACCGCCATCCACCTGCTGGAACACCTGGACCCCCAGCACGGCGCCGCGGTTCTGGCCGAGGCCCTGCGGCTGGCCCGGCGCCGGGTGGTGGTCGCGGTGCCGTACGAGGACGAGCCGACCGCCGCGTACGGGCACGTCCGCTGCTTCGACCGGGACCAGCTCACCGCGCTCGGCCGGGCCACCGGACGCCCCTGCGCGGTCACCGACTTCCATGGCGGCTGGCTGGTGCTCGACGCGGAGTGAGGGGCGCCGGGCCGGCGGTCAGATCACGCCCATCTTGCTCGCCTCGTACACCGCCTCGGCCCGGCTCGCCGCGTCCAGCTTCCGCATGATGTTGCGGACGTGGAACTTCACCGTCGTCTCGGAGATGTAGAGCCGGGTGCCGATGTCGCGGTTGCTCAGGCCGCGGGCGAGCAGCTCCAGCACCCGCAGCTCCCGCTCGGTGAAGACCGGCCGGTCGGCCGGCGGCCGCAGGGAACGCACCATCGCGGCCGCCGAACGGGAGTCGAAGGCACTCTCGCTGCGGGCCACGGCCCGGATCGAGCGGAGCAGTTCGGTGGTGTCCACGTCCTTGACGACGTAACCGCGCGCGCCGTGCTGGATCGCGCCCACCACCAGCGCGTCGTCGAGGAAGGTGGTCAGGACGAGGACCGCCAGGCCGGGGTAGGCTCCGGTGAGCCGGGCGCACAGCTCCAGGCCCTCCGCGTCGGCGCCGGTGGACAGCTTCAGGTCCAGCAGCACGATGTCGGGACGGGTGCGCTCGGTGACCGCGATGGCCTCCGCCGCCGTACTGGCCTCGCCGACGATCTCGAGGTCCGGTTCCCGTTCCAGGATGGACCGCAGCCCCTGCCGCACGATCGCGTGGTCGTCGACGAGGACGACCCGCACCCGGGCGGTGGGCGCGGCGCCCGGCGCCGCGTCGGGCGTCCGCTGTTCAGTGGTCATCGGAGGCCTCCGGATCGGTAGGGACCGGCAGCGGGATCTGCACCCGCAGCTGGATGCCGCCCAGCCGCGCCCGCCGGATCGACAGCGTGCCGCCCAGCTCCTCGGCCCTGGCC
Source organism: Streptomyces sp. NPDC047117 (assembly GCF_040643545.1). Lineage (NCBI taxonomy): Bacteria > Bacillati > Actinomycetota > Actinomycetes > Kitasatosporales > Streptomycetaceae > Streptomyces > Streptomyces sp. NPDC047117. Next base: position 37,487 of record NZ_JBEYUN010000028.1, read on the forward strand.
AGCATGTTGGCCAGCCCGCGGTGGCGGCCCGAGAGGTCGGCCGCCCGGCACAGCCGCAGCGCCCGCCGCAGCTGCGCCGGCTCGCCCGTACCGTCGTCCGACACACTCAGTACGACCGTGTCCGGGCGGTACCCCAGGCGGACGACGGCCCGGCCGGCGCCGCCGTGCGCCCCCGCGTTGAACAGCGCCTCGCCCGCCAGCCGCAGCAGCGACTGCTCGGCGCGCGGCGGCAGCGGCACGGGGCTGCCCGCCACCCGCACGCGCACCTCCAGGTCCGACTGGAGATGCACCGAGGACAGCCGTTCCAGCATCACCGGGAGCGGGCCCGGGGGCTCGTCGGCGGTGTGGTGCAGCGCGTAGATGGCGGCCCGCAGCCGCTCCACGGCCTGCCGGTTGAGGTCCTTGGCGGCCGCGAGCCGGCCGACGATCCCGGCCACCGGGTCGCCCAGGGTGGCCAGTTCGGCCCGGCAGACCTCCATCGTCATGCCCGCGCTGAGCACGTACTGCGTGACGCTGTCGTGCAGTTCGCGGGCTATCCGGTGCCGTTCGTCGTCCAGCGCCTGCCGCTGCATCGCCTCGACCAGCCGCGCCTGCGTCTCGGCCAGCTCGGCGCTGCGTGCCGCGAGGTCCCTGGCCTGCCGGGCCGCGGCCTCGGAGAGCTGTTCCGTACGGCCGCGCAGCCGGGTCGCGGAGTGGAAGAGGTAGGAGTTGTGCAGCGCGACGGCCGCCTGGTTCGCCAGGACGCGCAGGATCGCGAGGTCGGTGTCGGCGACTTCGAGGCCGGTGCCGGGCTGCGCCGCGATCCCGCCCACCGGCTCGTCGTCCAGCGTCATGGGCGCCCGTACCCAGCCGTCCCCGCCGTCCGCCGACTCCGCCTCCCACGGCCGGGTCCGCAGCACCGCCAGGTGCGCGCGCACGTCGGCGGGGAGCATCGTCTCGTCGTCGATCAGCACGTCGTCGGCGAGCAGCAGGAAGCGCGGGCGGGCCGCGCGGAGCGCGCCGTCCGCCACGGCCAGCAGCAGCCGGCGCGCCCGCAGGTGCTCGGCGGCGGTGCGCACCACCGCCTCGACCAGCGCCCGCGGCCCCTCGGCCGTGCGCACCAGGGCGCGCGAGATGCCGTCCAGCGCCTCCACGGCCCGCTCCAGGCGCTCGGTGGAACGGACGTACGCCGGATAGAAGGACCGCTTGCCCGAGCGCAGCCCGGTGAGCGCGCCCAGGTCCGTACCCGCGCCGGGCCCTTGATCCGCGAAGCTCATCGCGACCGCCTCACAGCGCGGCCCGGAAGAGGGCTTCGATGTCCCCTGCTCCGGCGTCCCGCGGATTGGTGGCCAGGCAGGCGTCCTTGAGGGTCGTCCTGGCCAGCCGGGGCAGGTCGGTCTCGGCGACGCCGAGGCTGGCCAGCCCCTTCGGCACGCCCACGTCGTCCGCGAGCGTCCTGACCCGCTCGGCCAGCGCCAGCGCCGCCTCCTCCGGCGGTACGCCGTCGGTGGGCAGCCCGGCGGCCGACGCGAGCGCGACGAAACGGTCCGGCCGAGTCACCGCGTTGAAGCGGATCACATGCGGCAGCAGCACCCCGTTGACCACCCCGTGCGGCGCGTCCAGCAGACCGCCGACCTGGTGGCTCATGGCGTGCGTCGCGCCCAGGATCGCGTTGGTGAAGGCCATGCCGGCCTCCAGCGAGCCCTGCGCCATCGCCAGCCGCGGACTGACCTCCTTGGGCCGGGTCTGCGTGCCCCGCAGATGGCCGGTGATCAGTTGTACGGCGTGCAGCGCGAGGTTGTCGGTGAGCGGGTTGTGGGCCCGGGAGACGAACGACTCGATGGCGTGCGTGAGGGCGTCCAGGCCGGTCGCGGCGTTCAGCCAGTCCGGCATGGTGGTCAGCAGCCGCGGGTCGATCAGCGAGATCTCCGGGACCAGCGTCCGGCTGATGATCGTGATCTTTACCTGCTCCGTGGTGTCGGTGATCACCGCGAACTGCGAGACGTCCGCGCCCGTACCGGACGTGGACGGCACCATCACGGTCGGCGGGATCGGCAGCCCCACCAGGTCCACGCCCTCGAAGTCCAGGATCCGGCCGCCGTTGCTGGCCAGGATCGCCACGCCCTTCGCCGCGTCGATGCACGACCCGCCGCCCAGCGCGACGATCACGTCGCTGCCGCTCTCCGCGTACCGCTGGAAACCGGCCTCCACCTCGTGGTCCTTGGGGTTCGGCGTCAGCTCGTGCCACACCACGGGCCGCAGTCCGACCTGCCGCAGATGGCCGACCGCCTCGTCCACCCAGCCCGCCTCGATCAGGCCCGGATCCGTGACGAGGAACGGGCGGCGGCCGCCGACGCGCAGCGTGCAGTGGCCCAGCTCGGCCAGCGAGCCCGTACCGAAGACCACTTCGGGCGCGTGGAACTTCGCCAGCTGCGCGGGGGCTTCGGTACCGCCGGCCGTCACGGCGCCGTCCGACAGCGGCATGCACCCTCCTGAGACGGTGGTCTGTGCTCCGTGCGCGGAGCGCAGTATTTTTGCGTTCACCGATCAATAACACCCCTGTCACACGCACACAACGCTACGGGCGGCGGGGGTGAGGGCAATACCGTCCTCCGGGACGGGGACGTCCTGTCCGTCCGGACAGGTGCGCTCCGGCGGCTTCCGGGAGACGATTATTGGTTGACCCTGCTGGAGACGACAAGGTTCGGGACGTCCATGTCATCAGTGCGGAGTGACCTCCGGCAGCGCAGAGCCGCGCTGGAGAACGAATGGGCCCGCTGGGTACCGGAGCTGCGCGAGGCCCGGCGGGTGCTGGAAGACGAGGCCCCGCTGCGCCGGGAGGTGGCCGACTCCTGGGTCCGCTCGCTGCACACCGTGGACCCCGGCGCCGCCAGCGCGCCGGTGACCGACGGCGGCGAGGTGCGCCCCCGGTGGGCCGGCTCGCTGCTGCGGGGCCCCGTCGTCGACCTCGCCGACGAGCTGAACAGCATCGCCGACGACGCGGGGTTCGTCGCCGGCGTCACCGACGAGTCCGGCACCCTGTTGTGGACCTGCGGCGGTCGCGTCATGCGGCGCCGCGCCGAGCGGGTCAACTTCGCGCCCGGCGGCCGCTGGGACGAGCAGGCCATGGGCACCAACGCCCTCTCGCTCGCGCTCCGCACCGGCCGTCCCAGTGCCGTCTTCTCCGCCGAGCACCTGGTCGAGGCGCTGCACGGCTGGGCCTGCTACTGCGCCCCGATCCACGCCCCCGACGGCCGCATCCTCGGCGTACTGGACCTCTCCACCACCTGGGACCGCTCGCACCCGCTCGCCATGTCCACGGTCCGCACCCTGGTCTCCACCATCGAGACCCGGCTCCGCGCCGATCACGCCGACCGCGCCGACCGCCGGGGGAGCGGCCCGGCGGCCCGGCCCGGCGCACCGGCCGGCGTCCGGCTGGCCTGTCTGGGGGCCGAGGAGGTGGTACGGGCCGGTGCCCCGCTGCGGCTGCGCCCCCGCCAGCTGGAGATCCTGACGCTGCTCGCGCTGGAGCCGGCGGGGTACACCCCGGAACGGCTGCGGGACGCGCTGTACGGCGAACGCCCGGTGACCGCGTCCACGTTCAAGGCGGAGGTCTCCCATCTGCGGCGGGCCCTCGGCGGCGCGGTCGCCACTCGCCGGTACGCGCTGACCGTGCCCGTCGACTGCGACGCCGTGGAGGTGCTGCGGGCGCTGGAGGCCGGCGACACCGACCGGGCGCTCGGCCGGTACCGGGGCCCGCTGCTGCCGCATTCCGAGGCGCCGGGCATCGTGGCCTGGCGGGAGCACCTGGAGGTCGCGGTCCGCGAGGCCGTCCTGGCCAGCCCGGTCCCGGACCACGCCCTCGTGTACGGCGAGCGCGCCCCGCACGACGCCGAGATCCATGAGCACGCGCTGCGCGTCCTGCCGGCCGGCGACCCCCGCCGCGCCCTGGCCGCGGGCCGCCTGAGCACCGCGCTGCGCGACTGACGGCCCGCCGGGTGCCGGCCCGGCGGACCGCGGAAAGGTGCCGCCGGACCGCGGGGAGGGCCACGCCAACCTTTCGCCAACCTCAGGGGTCGAGGGTGTGCCGCACCCCGTACAGACCCGTACCTCTGAGGAGCGCACAATGGTGTACGCGCAGCCCGGCAGCGATGGCAGTGTCGTCAGCTTCAAGCAGCGCTACGACAACTTCATCGGCGGCGACTGGGTCGCCCCCGTGAAGGGGCAGTACTTCGACAATCCCTCGCCGGTCGACGGCCGGACGTTCACCCAGGTCGCGCGGTCCACGGCGGCCGACGTGGACCTCGCCCTGGACGCCGCGCACGCGGCCGCGCCGAAGTGGAGCCGCACCTCCACCACCGAGCGCGCCAACCTCCTCAACAAGATCGCCGACCGGATCGAGGAGAACCTCGAGAAGCTCGCGGTCGCGGAGACCTGGGAGAACGGCAAGCCGGTCCGCGAGACGCTGGCCGCCGACCTGCCGCTGGCCGTGGACCACTTCCGCTACTTCGCGGGTGCCGTGCGCGGCCAGGAAGGCTCGATCTCCGAGATCGACGAGGACACCGTCGCGTACCACTTCCACGAGCCGCTGGGCGTGGTCGGCCAGATCATCCCGTGGAACTTCCCGCTGCTCATGGCCATCTGGAAGCTGGCCCCGGCGCTGGCCGCGGGCAACTGCGTGGTCCTCAAGCCCGCCGAGCAGACCCCCGCCAGCATCCTGGTCCTCGTCGAGCTGATCGCCGACCTGCTGCCGCCGGGCGTGGTCAACGTCGTGAACGGCTTCGGCGTGGAGGCCGGCAAGCCGCTCGCGTCCAGCCCGCGGATCGCCAAGGTGGCGTTCACCGGCGAGACCACCACGGGCCGCCTGATCATGCAGTACGCCAGCGAGAACATCATCCCCGTCACGCTGGAGCTGGGCGGCAAGAGCCCGAACATCTTCCTGCCGGACGTGATGGCCGCCGACGACGACTTCCTGGACAAGGCCGTCGAGGGATTCGTGATGTTCGCGCTCAACCAGGGCGAGGTCTGCACCTGTCCGTCCCGCGCGCTCATCCACTCCTCGATCTACGACGCGTTCATGGCCCGCTGCGTGGAGCGCACGAAGGCCATCACCAGCGGCAACCCGCTGGACCCGGCGACCATGATCGGCGCGCAGGCCAGCAACGACCAGTTCGAGAAGATCCTCTCCTACATCGACATCGGCAAGAAGGAGGGCGCCGAGCTGCTCACCGGCGGCGCCGCCCGGACCGTCGACGGCTTCGAGGGCGGCTACTACGTCGAGCCGACGATCTTCCGCGGCACCAACGACATGCGGATCTTCCAGGAGGAGATCTTCGGCCCGGTCGTGTCGGTGACCACGTTCGACTCGACCGACGAGGCCCTGAAGATCGCCAACGACACGCTGTACGGCCTGGGCGCCGGCGTGTGGACCCGGGACGGCAACGCCGCCTACCGCATGGGCCGCGAGATCAAGGCAGGACGGGTGTGGACCAACTGCTACCACGCCTACCCCGCGCACGCCGCGTTCGGCGGCTACAAGAACTCCGGCATCGGCCGGGAGAACCACAAGATGATGCTGGACCACTACCAGCAGACCAAGAACCTGCTGGTCAGCTACTCGGCGAAGAAGCTCGGGTTCTTCTGATGGACGCCCTCACCCGACGCGTCGAACTGACGCCGGCCGCCGAGGAACTGGTGGCCCGGCTGGCGGAGACGCACGGCCCGGTGATGTTCCATCAGTCCGGCGGCTGCTGCGACGGCAGCGCGCCGATGTGCTACCCGCGCGGTGAGTTCAAGGTCGGCGCCGTCGACGTCCTCCTCGGCCACGTCTCCGGGGACGTGCCGTTCTGGATGAGCGCCGACCAGTTCACCTACTGGCAGCACACCCACCTCACCGTCGACGTCGTACCGGGCAGGGGCAGCGGCTTCTCGCTGGAGGCCCCCGAAGGGGTCCGCTTCCTCATCCGCTCCCGGCTCCTCACCGACGAGGAGCTGGCCCGCATCGAAGCGGAGCCGCCGCTCCCCACGGGAGCCGACACCGCCGGCTGAGGCCTTCGAGCACGGCCCGGGGCGTGGACGGCGCGCCCCGGGCCGTCCGGCGTTCACGCCGGGAGCGGCCGTTCGTACACCACGTGCTTCATCACGAGGGTGGAGCTGAGCCGCTGCACGCCCGGGAGCGTGGCCAGCTTCTCGTCGTAGAGCCGCTGGAAGGCCGGCAGGTCGGTACTGACGATGCGCAGCAGATAGTCGGGGTCGCCGAAGAGGCGCTGCGCCTGCAGCACCTGAGGGATGTCCGCGACGGCTTCCTCGAAGGCGGACACGGTGCCGCGGTCCTCCTGGCGCATGGTGACGAAGACCAGCGCCTCGAACTTCAGCCCGACCACCTCGGCGTCCACGACCGCGCGGTAGCCGCGGATGGCGCCGCTGCGCTCCAGCTCACGCAGCCGGCGGTGGCACGGCGAGAGGCTGAGCCCGACCCGCGCCGCCAGTTCCGTGACCGTGAGGCGGCCGTCCTCCTGCAGCTCCGCAAGAATCGTCCGGTCCAAGTCGTCCATGGGGAAAATCCTTCCACAGGTGCCCCGCGTGGCGACCATATCGGGAAACACTTTCCGGGCTGTCGTGACTAATCTCCCTCTCTGTCGCCTTCCGACCAGAGAGAACCAGCGAGAACCACGTCATGGCCGCCAGCTCCATAGCCGCCTTCTGGGCAGTGTCCGTCCTCCTCGTCCTCGTGCCGGGCGCGGACTGGGCGTACGCCATCACCGCCGGCCTCCGCGACCGGTCCGTCCTGCCGGCGGTCGGCGGGCTGATGCTCGGCTATGTCGGACTCACCCTCGTGGTCGTCGCCGGCGTCGCCGCCGTGGTCGCGAGCAACCCGGCGGTGCTCACCGTCCTGACGGTGCTCGGCGCGCTGTACCTGGTCTGGCTCGGCGTCATGACCCTGCTCCGGCCGGCGGCGCCCGCTTCGGCCGACCCGTCCGAGGCCCCGGCCGGCGCCGGCACCGGAGCGAGGCTCCTCAAGGGTGCCGGCATCAGCGGCCTCAACCCCAAGGCGCTGCTGCTCTACATCGCCCTGCTGCCGCAGTTCGCCGCCGCCCACGCCGGCGGCAGCAGCTGGCCGCTCGCGGCCCAGATCGGCGTGCTGGGCCTGGTCCACATGGCCAACTGCGGCGCGGTCTACACGGGCGTCGGCGTGCTGGCCCGTACCGTGCTGCGCGCCCGGCCCGCCGTCGCCCGCGCGGTCACTCGCGTCTCGGGCGCCGCCATGATCCTGATCGGCGCGCTGCTGCTCGTGGAACGCCTCGCGCCCTGACCCGGGAACGCCGCCGTACGGACGGGGCGCGGCGGCGGGGCGCCCTCAGCCGGCGAACCGGCGGACGTACCGCTTCTGCCAGGGCGTCTCCACGGCGTGCCGGTCGTAGTGGCGCCGTACGAACTCCACCGCCTCGTCGGCCGGGACGCCGTCCAGCACGGCCAGGCAGGCCAGCGCCGTACCCGTCCGGCCGCGGCCCCCGTCGCAGGCGAACTCGACCCGTTCGGCGCCGGCCCGCTCCCACGCCTCGGTGAGCACGGCCGCCGTCCGGGCGCGGTCGCTGGGCAGCCGGAAGTCCGGCCAGCGCACCCATTGCGACTCCCAGGGAAGCTCCGGCGGCGGCTTGCCCAGCAGATAGACGCCGTACGTGGGGTCCGGCCCGGCGGGCAGTGCCCGCCGCAGCCCCCGCCCTCGCACCAGCCGTCCGGAGGGCAGCCGCAACACACCGTCGTCGGTGGACTTCCAGGACCCGGTCATGCCGTCACGGTACCGGCGAAGTCGCCCGCACCGAAGGCCCTTTGCGCAGTCCCCCCGCAGGTCACATGGGTAGCGGCGAAGCCGCGGGCGGCTCGCGGGGGCTTTCGGAGGACTGGACCTCAGGAGTTTTCCACAGGCATGGCCCGGCCCGGTGGGGTCGCGTAACGTGACGAGGTGTGAAGATCCCCGCGTCGCGCGGGGATCGCCCGCGTCACGTCCCTGACCTGCGATAGGACTGGTGCATGGTGAAGATCCTCATCTCCGCCGACATGGAGGGCGCCACCGGCGTGACCTGGCCCGCCGACGTGCTGCCGGGGGCGAGCCAGTGGGAGCGCTGCCGTCACCTGTTCACCTCCGACGTCAATGCCGCGATCGCCGGATTCTTCGACGGCGGCGCCGACGAGGTGCTGGTGAACGAGGCGCACTGGACGATGCGCAATCTGCTGCTGGAGAAGCTCGACGAGCGGGCGCAGATGCTGACCGGCCGGCACAAGTCGCTGAGCATGGTCGAGGGTGTGCAGCACGGCGACGTCGACGGCATAGCGTTCGTCGGCTATCACACGGGCGCCGGGACGGAAGGCGTGCTCGCGCACACCTACCTCGCCAATTCGATCACCGGTGTGTGGGTCGACGGCGTGGCGGCGAGCGAGGGCTATCTGAACTCCCTCGTGGTCGCCGAGTACGGCGTTCCGGTGGTGCTGGTGACCGGGGACGACCGGACGTGCGCCGACGCGAAGGGGTACGCACCCGAGGCCCGGGGCATCGCAGTGAAGGACTACGTGTCGCGGTATGCGGCGGTGTGCCGCCCGCCGGCGCGCACCGCGGCCGACATCAGGGCCGGCGCGCGGGAGGCGGCGGCGCTGGCGCGGCGGCACGAGCCCGCGCGCCGCGGCCCGTTCACCGTGGAAGTGGAGTTCGACGCCGAGCACCTCGTGGGAGCGGCCACGGTCGTGCCGGGCGTGGAGCGCAGCGGCACCCGCCGCGTCCGTTACGAGAGCCCGACCATGTACGAAGGTATCCGCTGCTTCAAGGCGGTCACCACCCTCGTCTCGTCCGCCGTGGAGGAGCAGTATGGCTGAGCAGATGACCGATGTGGAGGAGCTGGTCGACGGCGAAAGACCGGCGCCGGGCGCCCGGCCGGACAGTGCCGTCGATGCCAAGGCGCTGGACGAGGTGGTCCGCTTCACCTCGGAGCTGATCCGCATCGACACCACCAACCGGGGCGGCGGGGACTGCCGGGAGCGGCCGGCCGCCGAGTACGTCGCCGAGCAGCTGGCCGACGCGGGGATCGAGCCCACCCTGCTGGAGCGCAGCCCCGGCCGGACGAACGTCGTGGCGCGCATCGAGGGCACCGACCGGAGCGCCGACGCGCTGCTGGTCCACGGCCATCTGGACGTGGTGCCCGCCGCGCCGGAGGACTGGAGCGTGCACCCCTTCTCCGGCGAGGTCCGGGACGGGGTGGTCTGGGGCCGCGGCGCGATCGACATGAAGAACATGGACGCGATGGTGCTGGCCGCGGTGCGGGCCTGGGCGCGTGCCGGGGTCCGGCCCCGGCGGGACATCGTGCTGGCCTTCACCGCCGACGAGGAGGCCAGCGCCGAGGACGGCTCCGGCTTCCTCGCCGACGAGCACCCCGGCCTCTTCGAGGGCTGTACGGAAGGCATCAGCGAGTCCGGCGCCTTCACCTTCCACGCGGGCGACGGGCTCCAGCTGTACCCGATCGCGGCGGGGGAGCGGGGCACTGCCTGGCTGAAGCTCACCGCGACGGGCAAGGCCGGCCACGGCTCCAAGGTGAACCGCAGTAACGCCGTGAGCCGGCTCGCCGCCGCCGTCGCCCGCATCGGGGCACACGAATGGCCGGTGCGGCTGACCCCCACCGTCCGGGCCGCGCTGCGCGAGCTGGCCGCGCTGCAGGGCGTCGCGGCCCGGCTGGACGCCACGGAGCAGCAGGACCTCGCGCGGGACGTAGACGCGCTGCTGGCCGCGCTCGGCCCGTCCGCCGACCTGGTCGCGCCGACGGTGCGCAACAGCGCCAATCCGACGATGCTGACGGCCGGTTACAAGGTCAATGTGATCCCCGGGAGCGCCACCGCCTTCGTGGACGGGCGGGTGCTGCCCGGCGGCGAGGAGGAGTTCCGCACCACCCTTGACCGGCTCACGGGCCCGGAGGTGGAGTGGGAGGTCGACCACGGCGAGGTGGCACTGGAGGCTCCCGTGGACGGTCCCACGTACGCCGCGATGCGGGCCTCGATCGAGCGCTTCGACCCGCGGGCCAAGGTCGTGCCGTACTGCATGTCGGGCGGCACGGACGCCAAGCAGTTCTCCCGGCTGGGCATCAGGGGGTACGGCTTCTCGCCGCTGCGGCTCCCCGAGGGCTTCGACTACCAGGCGCTCTTCCACGGCGTCGACGAACGCGTGCCGGTGGCGGCGCTGCACTTCGGGGTCCGGGTGCTGGACGACTTCATGGTGCACAGCAGGGGATGAGCGCGGGCGGGAGCAGCCCGCCGCCGCGCTGACGGAGACGAACGGACTGAGAGGAACACCGCCATGGTGACCACGGCGCCCTACGGGACCTGGCCGTCACCCATCGACGCCCGGCTGGTGGCCGCCAACGACGGCCGTCCGGAGTACCTCGGCGTGGTGGGCGACGAGGTCTGGTGGACCGAGCCGCGGCCCGAGGAGGGCGGCCGCCGCGCGCTGATCCGGCGCGGCCCCGAGGGCGCCGAGGAGTCGGTGCTGCCGCCGCCGTGGAACGTCCGCAGCCGGGTCATCGAGTACGGCGGCCAGCCCTGGGCCGGTGCCCAGGACGCGCACGGGGCGACGCTCCTGGTCTTCGTCCACTTCGCCGACCAGCGGCTGTACGCCTACGCGCCGGGCGAGGGCGGCGAGCCCCGGCCGCTCACCCCGCTCTCCGCGGTCGGCGGCGGGCTGCGGTGGGCGGACCCGGTGGTGCTGCCGGACCGCGGTGAAGTCTGGTGCGTGCTGGAGGAGTTCACCGGCGAGGGGCCGTCGGACGTGCGCCGGCTGATCGCCGCCGTACCGCTGGACGGCTCGGCGGCGCAGGACCGCACGGCCGTGCGCGAGCTGAGCGACGACCGGCACCGCTTCGTCACCGGCCCGCGGCTCTCCCCGGACGGCCGGCGTGCCGCCTGGATCGCCTGGGACCACCCGCGGATGCCGTGGGACGGCACGGCCGTGATGCACGCGGACGTCACCGAGGACGGCGGCTTCACCGGCATCCGGCAGCTGGCCGGGGGGACCGACGAGTCCGTCGCCCAGATCGAGTGGGCCGCCGACGGTTCGCTGCTGTACGTGTCCGATGCCGACGGCTGGTGGGAGCTGCGGCGCATCCGCCCCGGCGCGGCGGGCGGCGGGAGCGTGCCGGGCGCCCGGCTGTGCTCCGCACGCCGGGAGGAGTTCGGCGGGCCGCTGTGGAAGGTCGGGCTGCGCTGGTTCCTGCCGCTGGCGGACGGCACGATCGCCACGCTGCACGGCCACGGCGCGAACTGCCTGGGCATCCTCGACCCGGTCGGCGGTGAGCTGGTCGACGCGGCCGGGCCGTGGACGGAGTGGGCCCCCTCGCTCGCCGTGCACGGCAGCCGGGTCATCGGCATCGCCGCGAGCCCGCGCAGCGCGTACGAGATCGTGGAACTGGACACGGTGACGGGCCGGGCGCGGGTGATAGCGGCGCGGCACACCGACGCGCTGGACCCGGCGTACTACCCCGAACCGCAGATGCGTACCTTCACCGGCCCCGACGGCCGGGACATCCACGCCCACGTCCATCCGCCGCACAGCCCCACGCACGCTCCGCCGGACGGTGAGCCCGCCCCCTTCGTGGTGTGGGCGCACGGCGGCCCGACCGGGCACGCCCCGCTCGTCCTCGACCTGGAGATCGCCTACTTCACCTCGCGCGGCTTCGGTGTCGCGGAGGTCAACTACGGCGGCTCGACGGGGTACGGCCGGGAGTACCGCGAGCGGCTGCGCGAGCAGTGGGGCGTGGTGGACGTCGAGGACTGCGCCGCGGTCGCCGAGGCGCTCGCCGCCGAGGGCACCGCCGACCGCTCCCGGCTCGCCATCCGCGGCGGCAGCGCCGGCGGCTGGACCACCGCGGCCTCGCTGGCCGGTACGGACCTCTACGCCTGCGGCACGATCACCTACCCCGTCCTGGACCTGACGTCCTGGGCGGACGGTGAGACCCACGACTTCGAGTCGCAGTACCTGCACTCGCTGGTCGGGCCGCCGGACGAGGTCCCGGGCCGGTACCGGGACCGCTCGCCGGTGCATCAGGTGGACCGGATCTCCGCGCCGTTCCTGCTGCTCCAGGGGCTGGACGACGTGATCTGCCCGCCCGCGCAGGCCGAGCGGTTCCTCGCCGAGGCCACCCGCTGCGGCATCCCGCACGCCTACCTGACCTTCGAGGGGGAGGGGCACGGCTTCCGCCGCGAGGACACCATCGTCCGTGCCGTCGAGGCGGAGCTGTCCCTGTACGCGCAGGTCTTCGGCATCGAACGCACGGACGTGCCCGCGCTGGAACTGGGCAAGTGAGGGGCGGGCGCGCGGCGGAGGGGCCGCGGTGACCGTGCGGGCGGGTGCCAGGCCGCCGCGACTGCGGCCCGGAGACCGGGTGACGGTGGTCGCGCCCAGCGGCCCGGTCGCCCCCGAGCGGCTGGACGCGGGCCTGGACATCCTGCGCGGCTGGGACCTCGACCCCGTACTTGCGCCGCACGTCCGCACCGGGCACGCCGAGCTGGCGTACCTCGCGGCGCCGGACGAGTGCCGGGCCCGGGACCTCCAGGACGCCTGGTGCGACCCCGGGGTGGCCGCGGTGTTCGCCGCGCGCGGCGGGTACGGCGCCCAGCGGATGGTGGACCTGCTGGACTGGCCGGCGGTCCGGGCGGCGCGGCCCAAGCCGCTGGTCGGGTTCAGTGATGTGACGGTGGTGCACGAGGCGTTCGCGCAACGCGCCGGGGTGGCGACGCTGCACGGACCGGCAGTGGCCGGCGAGGTCTTCCTCAAGGACGAGCCGACCAGGGACCACCTGCGCCGCACGCTCTTCACCCCCGAGGACGCGGCCGTGACGACCCTTGCACCCGGTACGGCGCGCACGCTGGTGCCGGGCCGGGCGCACGGCGTCACCTTCGGCGGCTGCCTGGCGCTGCTGGCGAGCGGGGTGGGCACGCCGGACGCCCGGCCCGACGCGGCGGGCGGCCTGTTGCTGCTGGAGGACGTGGGCGAGCAGCCGTACGCCGTCGACCGGGCGCTGACCCAGTTGCTGCGCTCGGGCACGCTGGCCGGGGTCGCCGGGATCGTGCTCGGTTCGTGGGCGCGCTGCGGTCCGTACGACCGGGTCCGGGCGGTGCTGGCGGACCGGCTGGGCGGGCTCGGGGTGCCGGTGGTCGAGGAGTTCGGGTTCGGCCACGGCGACTCGGCGCTCACGATGCCGCTGGGCGTCCCGGCCACGCTGGACGCGGACGCGGGGACCCTGACGTTCGACGTGCCTCCACTGCTCTGACGCTGCTGCGGCGAAAGCGCCGCCGCACCCGCAACAATCCGGGGCTGCCCCCTCAACGACCTGGGGCTGCCCCTCAACAACAGTGTGACCAGCGGTAACTGACGTACCAGTAAGAAGTTTCGTCAACTCCGTTGACATGTCCAAAACGCATGCCGGACCATGAGCGCGCCGTACTGACTGGTAGGTATGGCGTGTCTCTGTGGAGGTCAGCGTGTACCGAGCAGTGTCCCGCCCCGTTCTGCGCACGTCGCTCGCCCTGTTGGCCGCCGGTACCGTGGCCGCCCCGCTCGGCCTCGCGGCCCCCGCGGCAGCCGCCGCACCGTACGACGTCACCGCCGTGAAGCTGACCGTGCCGGCGGGCGACCGCGACTGCACCGTGGACGCCGACCTCTACCGCCCGGCCGGCGTCGACGCGGCACATCCGGCGCCCGCGATCCTGACCACCAACGGCTTCGGCGGCGACAAGGCGGACGGCTCGACCGCCGCCACGGCCCAGGCGTTCGCCGCGCGCGGCTATGTCGCGCTCTCCTACTCCGGTCTCGGCTTCGGCAAGTCCGGCTGCCCGATCTCGCTCGACGACCCCACCGTCGACGGCAGGGCCGCGAGCCGGCTCATCGACTTCCTCGCCGGTACGCGCCCCGCGGACGACGGCACCCGCATCGATTACGTCACCAAGGACGGCAAGGGCGGGGCGGAGGCCGCCGATCCGCGCGTCGGCATGATCGGCGGTTCGTACGGCGGCGCGATCCAGCTGGCCACCGCTGCCGTCGACCGCCGCGTGGACGCGCTCGTACCGCTGATCACCTGGAACGACCTGGCCTATGCGCTGGACCCCAACAACGCCGACCAGCCGGCGGGCAGCGTCAGCAACGATGTCCCCGGCGTCTACAAGAAGCAGTGGACCAACGGCTTCTTCCTGATCGGTGAGGCGCAGGGGCTGCTGAACCCGAGCCTGGACCCGTCCCGCCTCGGTGGCGCCGGCTGCCTGCACTTCGTCGCGAAGGCCTGCGAGACCAAGCGTTGGCTGGACTCGGGCCGGTACCCGGCCGACAGCACGAAGCCGATCCTCGACTACGCGCGCAGCGTCAGCCCCGTCTCGTACCTGAAGGATGTGAAGGCGCCGACCCTGCTCGTGCAGGGCCAGGCGGACAGCCTGTTCAACCTCAACGAGGCGGCGGCCACCTACCGGACGCTCAAGGCGCAGGGCACCGACACCAAGATGATCTGGCAGTCCTGGGGGCACAGTGGCGGCATGACCGACCCGGCCTCCGGCGAACTGAATCTGTCCGAGGGCAATCTGGAGACGAGCTACGTCGGGCAGCGCATCCTCGCCTGGTTCGACCGCTACCTCCAGCACAAGAAGGACACCGACACCGGTCCCGCTTTCGCCTACTACCGCGACTGGATGCCGGCCGGGCAGACGTACGGCACGTCCGCCACGTTCCCCGCGAGCGGCGACGCCTGGAAGCTGTACCTCTCCGGCGACGGCAAGCTCGTCGACGACCGCGCGAAGGTGGCACGCGGCAGCCGCGAGTACCGCAACCGGCTGCTGCCCACCAGCCATTCGGAGTCCCAGCTCGCGGGCATTCTCGGGCTGCCGGACCCCGCGCCGTACGACCTGAAGGGCACGTACCTGGACTGGACGTCCGCGCCGGTCGAGGGCCGGCCGGTCGACGTGGTCGGTGCGCCGAAGGCCACGCTGAAGGTGGTCTCGCCGCGTACGGAGCGGGTGCAGAACTCCGGTGACGCCGCCGACAAGCTGGTCCTCTTCGCGAAGCTGTACGACATCGCGCCGGACGGCTCCAAGATGCTGGTGCACCGGCTGGTGGCGCCCGCGCGGGTACCGGACGTGACCCGTCCGTTCACCGTCGAGCTGCCCGCCATCGTGCACCGCTACCAGCCCGGCCACCGCCTGCGGTTCGTCGTCGCGGCGAGCGACACGGCGTACTACGGCAACAAGGGCGTCAAGCCGGTCACCGTCGTCAGCGCGCCCGAGGACACGGGCACGCTGGAACTCCCGCTGGCGGGCCGGTAACCGGGGCGGGTCAGTCCTCCGCGATCGTGATGGCCTGCACCGGGCAGGCGCGGGCTGCCTCACGCGCGAGGGGGTCCTCGGACGCCCTCTCGTCGGGCGGCAGCAGGGCGCTGAAGCCGTCGTCGTCCTGCGTGAACGTCTTCGGCGCGGTCAGGGCGCACTGCCCCGAGCCGAT
The DNA here is from genome assembly GCF_040643545.1 of Streptomyces sp. NPDC047117. Classification (NCBI taxonomy): domain Bacteria; kingdom Bacillati; phylum Actinomycetota; class Actinomycetes; order Kitasatosporales; family Streptomycetaceae; genus Streptomyces; species Streptomyces sp. NPDC047117. Next base: position 52,980 of record NZ_JBEYUN010000028.1, read on the forward strand.
GCAGACGTCCGTGTCGATGCTGATGTGCTGGGTGGTCGGCATGGTCTGTCCCTGAATCCGTGAGTGGCGTGTGGGGTAGGGGCCGGCCCGGCGCGGTGGTGGTGCTGCCGTGTCGGGGACGGGGCCGGCTCCGGTGGTGCAGAGCGGTGCGGTCAACTGCTACCAGGCGACGGGGAGTTCCACCATGCCCTGGATGGTGTCGCCGGGCTTGAACGGGATCTCCTCGGCCGGCGCCGCGAGGCGGAGGCCGGGGAACCGGGTGAGGAGCGAGTGCATCGCGATCTCCAGCTCGGCGCGGGCGAGGTTCTGCCCGAGGCACTGGTGGATGCCGAAGCCGAAGGCGATGTGGTGCCGCGCGGAGCGGTCCCAGTCCAGCTCGTCCGGGGCCGCGTACGCCGTGGCGTCACGGTTGACGAGCGAGGTGGAGAGCACCACGCCCTCGCCCTTCTTGACGGTCACGCCGCCGACCTCGATGTCCTCGGTCGCCACCCGGAGCATGCCGTCGGCGATGGAGAGGTACCGCAGTAGCTCCTCGACCGCGGCGGGCATCAGCGAGGCGTCCGCGCGCAGCGCCGCCAGCTTCTCGGGGTGCTGGAGCAGCGTGAAGGTGCCCAGCGAGATCATGTTGGCGGTCGTCTCGTGCCCGGCCACCAGCAGGATCATGGCCATGCTCACCAGCTCGTCGCGCTCCAGATCACCGGTGCGCAGCCGGTCCGCGATCAGCTCGTCCAGCAGCCCGTCGCCCGGCTCGGCCTCCTTCCGGGTGATCAGCTCGCCGAAGTACTCCTCCAGGTCGTCCAGCGCCTTGCGGGAGTCGGCAGCGGCCGGTCCGCGCAGCAGCCGGCGCGAGGCGTCCTCGAAGAACTCGTGGTCGGTGTACGGGACGCCCAGCAGCTCGCAGATGACCATGGAGGGCACCGGCAGCGCGAACGCCGAGACCAGCTCGGCCGGGTGACCGCCGGCCTCCATGTCGTCCAGCAGCCGGTCGACGATCTGCTGGATGCGCGGGCGCATCGCCGCGATCCGCTTCAGGCCGAAGCTGGGGATGAGCATCCGCCGCTGGACGTTGTGCTCGGGGTCGTCGACCCCGAGGAGCGTGGTGCGGCTCTTGCGGTCCTCGGTGCGCAGCCCCTCGAACCGGGCGCTGGGGACCGGGAAGTCGGGGTTCAGGCGGTCGGACGACAGGCGCTGGTCGGTGAGCAGAGCGCGTGCCTCGGCATGCCCTGTCACAACCCACACCTCCCGTCCGTCGTAGAGCTGGACACGGCTGAGGGGCTGCCCCTGGTCACGCAGGGGCGCGTAGGCGGTGGGCGGGTGGTAAGGACAGGCGCGGTCCTGCGGAAACTTGACGGTTTCCGTGACCGCTTCCGATATGACTTCCGACACGGCGTACCTCCGGTGCGCTGACTCGGTTGTGCCACTTCTCATTTCATGTCATGCCAGGAGAAATCACTACGCCAAGTCCAGCCAAGTGGACAGCTACTGCCATGAGTTGCCTCCTCTTCTGGTACGCGGTGGCTGAACAGGGCGTTCCGGTGGGACGTCGGGTTTCGTGGCGCCGGCCAGGAGTCACGGGCGGAGCCCGCAGCTCCTCAAGAACGTCGCCCGGTCGGCCCCGGCGTGGCCGAGAAGCGCCGGGTACGGCGAGGAGTTCGCGCCGAACCGCTCCCGGCGCCGCACACTTCTCGCAGGTGGCACTCAGTGCCACACTGGCGTCATGAACGACGACGCGCGGTACCGAGGGGACGCGGCGGCCCTGGCCTGGGCCGCACTCGGCGGCGAGGCCGGCCTGACCGAACGGGTGCGCCACGGCGGTCCGCGCGGGCTGCTGCCCGCGCGGCTCCCGGTCATGGACCTGGCCAGGGCGACCGTCACGGTGTGCGCGCTGGCCGGCGCGGAGCTCGCCGCGGCCCGTACCGGCGGCGCCCTGCCGGCCGTCGAGGTCGACGACGGCGCCGTGGCCACCGCCTTCCTCAGCGAACGGCACCTGCGCATCGACGGCCGGGCACCCGCGGTCTTCGCGCCCCTCTCCGGCTTCTGGCACACCGCCGACGGCTGGCTGCGCACGCACGCCAACTACCCCCACCACCGCGACCGGCTGCTCGCCGCGCTCGGCCTGCCGGAGTCCGCGGGGCCCGAGGCGCTCGCCGCGGAACTGGCGGGCCGGAGCGCGGCGGAGACCGAGGCGGCGGTGTACGCGGCCGGCGGCCTCGCCGTCGCCGTACGGGATGGCAAGGAGTGGGGCGAGGGCCCGCAGGGCGCCGCGGTGGCCCGCCGGCCGCTGCTCCGCCTCGAACCGCTCGGCGCCGCCACGCCGCCCCTCCGCGCGCCCCTCCCGGCGGGCGGTCCGCTGCTGCCCGCCGCCGGTCTGCGCGTGCTGGACCTGACGCGGGTGATCGCCGGGCCGGTCGCCACCCGTACGCTCGCGCTGCTCGGCGCCGACGTGCTGCGGATCGACGCGCCCGGCCTGCCGGAGAGCCGGGACGCGCACGCCGACACCGGCTTCGGGAAGCGCTCGGCCGTCCTGGACCTGGGCTCCCGGGCGGGGCGCGCGACGTTCGAAGAGCTGCTGTCGTACGCGGACGTGGTGGTCACCGGCTACCGGCCGGGCGCCCTGGACCGCTTCGGCCTGGCGCCGGAAGCGCTCGCCGAGCGCCGCCCCGGCATCGTTGTCGCGCGCCTGTCCGCCTGGGGCGACTACGGCCCCTGGGGCGGCCGCCGGGGCTTCGACAGTCTCGTACAGGCCGCCACCGGCATCGCCGTGACCGAGGCCGCGGCCGACGGCACCCCCGGGGTGCTGCCCGCCCAGGCCCTGGACCACGGCACCGGCTATCTGCTGGCCGCCGCCGTGCTGCGGGCGCTGACCGAGCGGTCCCGTACGGGCGGCGCGCGGCTGGCGACGCTGGCCCTCGCGCAGACCGCCGCACTGCTCACCGACGTCCTGCCGCGGCGCGCCCCCGGCCCCGCCGACGCGTACGACCCGGCCGTCCGGCTCGCGGAGACCACCGGGCCCCTGGGCCGGCTGCGGCACGCGCTGCCGCCGGTCTCCTTCGCCGGCGGCCCCGCCAACTGGGCCCGGCCGCCGGGGGAGTGGAGCGCCGACACGCCCACGTGGGCGTGAGGACACGGAAGCACCGAGCGCGGGGCACTCCGTACGGCCGACCGATAGCATCCGACTGTGACCGACGACCGACGCTCTCCGACCGCATCCGTACCGGAATCCGACCGCTACCTCGCCACTGGCCCGCGCGTGGGCATCCGGCCGTTCCGGCGTGCGGACCGGGCGGAGTTCACCGCGCGGGCACGGGAGAGCGCGGCGCTGCACCGGCCCTGGCTCTTCCCGCCCGTCGACGAGGCGGGCTACGACGCCTACTACGAGCGGCTGCAGGAGCCGGAGCGCGAGGGCTTCCTCATCTGCGAGCTGGACGGCGGCTCCATCGCGGGCTACCTCACCGTCAACAACATCGTGCACGGCGCCTTCCGCTGCGGCGCGGCAGGCTACGGGGCCTTCGCGCACGCGGCGGGCCGCGGCCTGATGAGCGAGGGCCTGCAGCTCGTGCTGCGGTACGTCTTCGGGCGGCTCGGGCTGCACCGCATCGAGGTCAACGTGCAGCCGGAGAACACCGCCTCGATCGCGCTCGCCCGGCGCAACGGCTTCCGGAAGGAGGGGCTCTCGCCCGACTTCCTCTTCGTCGACGGGGCCTGGCGGGACCACGAGCGCTGGGCGATCACCAGCGAGATGCTGCCGCCCGAAGCCCCGTGACCCGCCCATCCGGTCCGCCCCCTCAGCGCCGTTTCCGGTTGACCTTCATCGTGTCCATGTCCGTGGCCGAGGAGCGCAGGCCGCGGTGGCCGAGCCCGGCAGCGCGCAGCGCCTGCTCGGCCTTCTCCTCCGCGAGGGCGGCCGCCATCTCCTCACCGTCGGCCGCGTCGGAGACGACGGTGTATCGGTACGTGAACGACGTCAGCGACCGGTCGTACGCGAGCGAACCCTCGGGGGTGAACCGCAGCTGCGCCAGGCCGTGGTCGTCGGCCTCGGCCAGCAGCCGGTCCCTGGCCTCCTCGGTCAGCCCGTCCCACGTGCCGCGCACGATCACGCGGTAGGTGTGCTCGGTGGCCATCTCGTCCGTCCTCGCCTTCGTCGTGGCGCAACGCCGCCTCATACGGTGTACGAGGCCAGCATCCATCATCCTCCGGCGCCCTGTCGCGCGAATTCTTTTTGCGCAACCCTGACCGGAGTACGCCCTGTTCAGGGCGGACGCGAGAGGGTTCCATGGTGATCAGACGGCCGCCACGACCGGGGCGGCCCGCTCCGACTGCGAGGCGCCGTGACCACGAGCGTGCGACGCACGACCCTCACCCTGCCCGCGGCGGCCCTCGGCCCCGACAACCCGCTGCCCGCGCTGGCCGGCCCCCGGGACGTCCACCGTGTCACCGTCCCCGAAGGCGCCGACGTGCCCGCCGACATGGCCCGGCAACTGGCGTACCGTCCGCTGGACTCGCTGCTCCCCGTACGCCGCCGCGACGGGTACGCCCGGCACCGCGTCCCCACCGATCTCGACGCGCTGGTCCTCGAGAACGACCGGCTGCGCGCCACCGTCCTGCCCGGCCTCGGCGGCCGCGTCCACTCCCTGCACCACAAGCCCACGGGACGTGAACTCCTCTACCGCAACCCGGTGTTCCAGCCCGCGGACTTCGCCCTCAACGGCGCGTGGTTCTCCGGCGGCATCGAATGGAACATCGGCGCCACCGGACACACCACGCTCTCCTGCGCGCCCGTGCACGCCGCGCGCGTCCCGGCACCGGACGGCGGGGAGATGCTGCGCCTGTGGGAGTGGGAGCGGCTGCGCGACCTCCCCTTCCAGGTCGACCTCTGGCTCCCCGACGGCTCCGACTTCCTGTACGCCGGCGTGCGCGTACTCAATCCCCACCACCACACCGCGCCGGTGTACTGGTGGTCCAACATCGCCGTCCCCGAGGACGCCCGCACCCGCGTCCTCGCCCCCGCCGAAGAGGCGTTCCACTTCGGCTACGAGCGCACCCTGAGCCGCGTCCCCGTCCCCGAGTCCGGCGGCGTCGACCGCACCTACCCGCTGCGCAGTGAGTACCCCGCCGACTACTTCTACGAGATCCCGCCGGGGGAGCGGCGCTGGATCGCCTCGCTCGACGCGGACGGCCACGGCCTCGTCCACACCTCCACCGACACCCTGCGCGGCCGCAAGCTCTTCCTCTGGGGTGCGGGCCGGGCGGGACGGCACTGGCAGGCGTGGCTGACCGAGCCGGGCACTCCCGGGTACGCCGAGATCCAGGCCGGGCTCGCGCGCACCCAGCTGGAGCACGTACCCCTCGAAGCGGGCGCGGAGTTCGCGTGGCTGGAGGCGTACGGGCCGCTGGCGGCCGACCCGCGAGCCGTGCACGGGGCCGACTGGGGCGCGGCCCGTGATGCGGTGGCGGACCGGCTGGCGGCGGTGCTGCCGCGCGCCGCCGTGGACGCCGCGTACGCCGCCTGGCGCCCGTACGCCGACGTCGAGCCGAAGGAGCGGCTCGCCACCGGTTCCGGCTGGGGCGCGCTGGTGGTGGCCCGCGCCGGGTACGACCTGCCGGGCCTGCCGTTCACCGAGGACACGATGGGCGAGGAACAGCGGCCGTGGCGGGAGCTGCTGCGCACTGGCGACCTCCCCGACGAGCCGGGCGTACCGGGCCCGTCGCCGGTCGCCCCGGCCTGGCGCGACCTCCTGGAGTCCGCGCGGCCCGGCCCCAGCACCGACTTCCACCTCGGGGTCGCCCAGTGGCACGCCGGCGACCGGGCTCAGGCGGTGCGCAGCTGGGAGCGCGCGCTGGCCCGCGGCCGGAGCTGCTGGCCGCTGTACTGCCTGGCGGTCGCGGAGGCCGTCGCGGGCGAGACGGGCCGGGCGGCGCAGCGGTACGCCGAGGCCGTCGCGTGCGCGGGGGAGGCGGCCGAGGAGGTGCGGCACACCGTGCTGCCCGCGCTCGCCCGCGAGGCGGTGCCCGCGCTGATCGCGGCGGGCCGGGCCGACGACGCGGCCGCGGTCCTCGCCCGGCTGCGTCCCGAGGACCGCGCACGCGGCCGGTTCCGGCTGCTGACGGCGCAGGTCCTGCTGGCGCGGGGGGAGGTGGCCGCAGCCCGTGCCGTCTTCGACGAGGGGTTCGAGGTCGCGGACCTCCGGGAGGGCGACGAGACGCTCGGCGACACTTGGTACGCGATCGCCGAACGGCTCGTCGCGGGCGACGGCCCGGTGACCGGCGAGGTGCGCGCCCGGGCCCGCGCCGACCACCCGCTCCCGGAACGGTACGAGTACCGGATGCGGCCGGCCTGAGGGCCCCTCAGGCGCCGCGCGTCACCCGGACGCGCGGCGAAGGGAATGGCCGGACCGCCCCGCTCGTTGTACGCGGCATGAAGGCAATCACCACCGACAGCTATGGCGACCTCGACGTTCTCGCCCTCACCGACCAGCCCGACCCGAAGGTGGCGCCCGACTCGGTGCTGATCCGGGTGAAGGCGGCCGGCGTCAATCCGGTCGACTGGAAGATCCTCGCCGGCTACCTCGACCCGATCCTGCACGTGCACTTCCCGCTGATCCCCGGCTGGGACGTCGCGGGCGTCGTCGAGGCGGTCGGCATGGACGCCACCGAGTACCGGGTCGGCGACGAGGTCATGGGCTACGTCCGCAAGGACGAGGTCCAGCACGGGACGTTCGCCGAGCTGGTCGCCGCGCCGGTGCGGACCCTCGCCCGCAAGCCGGCGGCGCTGGACTGGCAGCAGGCGGCCGGCGTGCCGCTGGCCGGGCTCACGGCGTACCAGGCGCTGAAGCGGCTCGGCGTGGGCAGCGGCGAGACGGTGCTGGTGCACGCGGCGGCGGGCGGCGTCGGCGCGTTCGCGGTGCAGATCGCCGTGGCGTGGGGCGCCCGCGTCATCGGCACGGCGGGCGAGCACAACCACGACTTCCTGCGCTCGCTGGGCGCCGAGCCGGTGACGTACGGGGAGGGCCTGGCGGAGCGGGTGCGCGCGCTGGCCCCCGAAGGCGTGGACGCGGCGGCGGACTTCGTCGGCGGCGAGGCGGTCGACGTCTCCCAGCAGGTGCTCAAGGACCCGAAGCGGGTGGCGTCGGTCGTCGACAACGAGGTCGTCGGCAAGGGCGGCCATCTGGTGTGGGTGCGCCCGGACAGCGCCGACCTCACCGCGCTCGCCGACCTCGCCGACGCGGGGCGGCTCACCGTCAACATCGACACGGCGCTGCCGTTGGCGCAGGCGGCCGAGGCGTTCCGCCGCAGTCAGTCGGGCCGGGCCCGCGGCAAGATCGTGCTCGACCTCTCCTGACCGTCCTCAGGTGATCGCCACCCGGTCGACGTACTCGAAGATCGAGCCGTCCGGGTGGCGGGCCACCATGTTCCGGCCGGCGGGGCTGGCGAGCGGACCCGCGATGATCTCCCCGCCCACCGCCTTGAGATCGTCCACGGCCTCGTCCACGTTGGTCACCGCGATCGTCGCGGTGATCTTGCGGAGTACGGACAGCTCCGTCTCGGGGCCGCTCATCAGGAAGAAGCAGCCGACCGCCGCGACGGCCACGCCGCCGCGCTGGAAGCGCTGCGCCTGCGCGCCCGTCAGCCGCTCGTACACGGGGATCGAGGCATCGAGGTCGTTGACGCACACGCGCAGTGAGGTTCCCAGAATGTCCATGGGACGAGCCTAGTTGGCGCGGCGGGGCGGCGCGATCATCCGATCGGATCAGCGCGCGGACCTTCAGAGAGTCCTCACACGCGGCACAGGATCTCGCCGTGGAGCATGGCGAACCAGCCGTCCTCCTTGGTGCCCCACTCGCGCCAGGCGGCGCTGATCGCTTCCAGTTCCGCCTGCGTCGCCTGCCCGCCCTCGGTCGCCCGCCGGGCGTACGTCGAGGCCAGGGTGCGGTCCGCCCACAGCCCGCTCCACCAGGCGCGTTCCTCGTCGGTCGCGTAGCACCACGCGCTCGCGGTGCACGTGAGGTCCGCCGGCGCGAAGCCGGCCGCCAGCGCCCAGGAGCGCAGCCGGCGCCCACCGTCCGGCGCACCGCCGTTGGCCTCCGCCACCCGCTGGTACAGGTCCAGCCACTCATCCATGCCTGCGACGTCCGGGTACCACGTCATGGTGCCGTAGTCCGCGTCGCGCACGGCGACGATGCCGCCCGGCTTGGTGACCCGGCGCATCTCGCGCAGTGCCTGTACGGGGTCGCCGACGTGCTGCAGTACCTGGTGGGCGTGGACGACGCAGAAGGTGTCGTCCGGGTAGTCCAGCGCGTGGACGTCGCCGACCGCGAAGTGGACGTTGGTCAGGCCGCGTTCGTCCGCGACCGCACGGGCCTGGTCCAGCACGCCGGGCGCGTGCTCCAGGCCGGTCACCGAGCCGTCCGGGACCAGCGCGGCCAGGTCGGCGGTGATGGTGCCGGGGCCGCAGCCGACGTCCAGGACCTTCATGTGCGGCTTCAGCGAGCCCAGCAGGTAGGCGGCGGAGTTCTCGGCGGTGCGCCAGGTGTGCGAGCGCAGTACGGACTCGTGGTGGCCGTGGGTGTAGACGGCGGACTCCTGCGACATGGCTGCTCCTTCGCATGCTCGATGCGGTCACGGCGCGCTGCCGCGCCGTGATCACACCGTACGCCGCGATCTCGGAGTATGAGAGTCGCGTATCAGAATATGGACCGAGGTTCGGCCCGCCGTGGCCGGTTCACTCGGGGAGCAGGCGGTAGACGACCAGCGCCTCGTTCTCCTTCTCGATCGTCAACTCCTCGGCGGCGGGCGCCACTTCGCCGTCGTAGGCGAGATCGGTGCCGGGTGCGAGGCCGCCGATCCGCAGCGTCCGCAGCCGCGCCTCGCTCAGCACGGGGGTGTGCCGCAGCGCGCCGGTCACCGCCGCGGTGAGCAGTCGGGTGCGGGCCAGCCGGCCACCGTGCACCATCCGCACGTCCAGCACGCCGTCCGCGAGGTCGTGCCGCCGTACCGGCGCCGAACCCAGACCCCGGTACGCGCAGTTGCCGACGAACAGGGTCCACAGCTCGCGCCGCCGGCCGTTGATCTCCACGGTCACCGGCTCCGCCGTCCGCAGCACCTGCCAGGCCGCCAGCACCCCGGCCGGCCAGGCGCCGATCTTCCCGGCCCACTCCTCCCGGATCCGCACCAGCTCCGGGTAGGCACCGATCGAGAAGGTGTTGAGGAAGTGCGTCGACTCCTGCCCGGCACCCGGCCGGAACCGCGCGAGGTCGACCGCGACGGCCTCGCCCGTCTCCACCGCGCGGGCCGCCGCGGCGATGGTCTCCACGCCCAGGTCGTACGCGAAGTGGTTGTGGGTGCCGCCGGGCAGCACCGCGAGCGGCACCCGGTGCTGCCTGGCGACCGCCGCCGCGGCGTTGATGGTGCCGTCCCCGCCCAGTACGCCGAGCGCGCCGCCGCGCTCGGCGGCCCGCTCGGCCGCCGCCTCCAGCGCCTTGTCCAGCGGCACCGCGCCCTGGTGGCCGCACTCGGTCACCTCGGCCCGCGGCAGCACGTCGTGGATGACCTGGGCCTGGTCGCTGTGCGAGCCGGTGCGCTGGCCGGAGCCCTGGTTGGTGACGACGAAGAGCCCGTCCCCGTCCGGCAGCGCGGGCGCGTCGGCGCGCGGCCTGGCGGGCGGCGCCAGCAGGGCCCGGGTCGGTGCGAACCCGCGTACCGCGAAGGCCGCGCCCGCACCCAGCGCGGCGCCCGCCACCACGTCGCCCGGGTAGTGCACGCCCGTGTAGACGCGGGAGAAGGCGACCGAGGCGGCGAGGGGCGCCAGCGCCAGCCCCCACCACTTGTTCTCGAACGCCACACCGGTCGCGAAGGCCACGGCGGAGGCGGCGTGCCCGGAGGGGAAGGAGGTGGTGAAGGGCTGCTTGGTGAGCTGCCGTATCACCGGCACCGTGTCCAGAAGCGGCCGCTCCCGGCGCACCGAGCGCTTGGCCAGGGTGTTCACGGTCAGGGACGCCACCGCCAGCGAGGCGACGCCGCGCAGCGCCGCCCGGCGCGTGGGGCGGCCGCCGAACGTCGCCGCTGCCGCCGCCGACCCCAGCCACAGCAGCCCGTGGTCGGCGGCCCGGCTCAGCTTCGGCAGTACCCGGTCCGCGCCGGGCCAGTGCCGGGTGGCGACCCCGTTGAACGTCTTGCGGTCCCAGGTGCTCAGTACAGTGCGCATGAGCCACATGTACCCCAACGGGGCCGACGCAGGCGACAGGGTCCCGGACGGCTCAGCGCCGGTCCGGCCCGCCCTCGTCGGCCCGGCTGATGTCCGCCAGCGCGGAATCCGGGTCCTGCGCCCGGGCCAGGTCCCCGATGCTCACCATGCCCACCGGGGCGCCGTCCCGGACGACCGGCAGCCGCCGCACCGCCTTCCGGCGCAGCAGCGACACCGCGGCCGAAACCGGCTCCTCCGGCCCGACGGTGACCGGTTCCGGAGTGCACACGGCGAGGCAGGGCACGCCGAGCGGATCCACCCCGTTCGCCACGGCGCGCAGCACGATGTCCCGGTCGGTGACCACGCCGACCAGCTTGCCGTCCTCGGCCACGAGCACGTCGCCGATGTCGTGCGCGCGCATGAGCTGGGCCGCTTCCACCAGCGAGGCGTCGGGGTGGACGGTGGTGACGGCAGGCGTCATGACTTCCCGTACCAACTGTGCCATTGCCTGATCGCCTTCTTCCTCGTCCTGCTCCGACGGGCCGGCCTGCTGCGGGGATGGTGGAGGCTGTACCCGGCACGCTCCTCGCCATGCCCGCCGCGTGGTTCGATGGCCGGATGATCAGACGACGGGACGCGGCGGACCTTCCCGCGTGCGTGCGGGTGCTGCGTGAAGTGCACGTGGCGAGCGGTTACCCCTACGCCTGGCCGGCCGATCCGGCGGGCTGGCTGACCCCGGGCGGGCTGACCGGTGCCTGGGTCGCCGAGGACGGCGCCGGGCGCGTGGCGGGGCACGTCGCGCTGTGCGGGCACGAGGTCGGCCGGCTGTACGTGGCACCGGCGGCCCGCGGCCGGGGGCTCGGCGGCGGGTTGCTGCGCGCGGTGACGGACGCGGCGACGGCCGGTGGGCTGCGGCCCGTACTGGCCGTCAACGCCACCGACACCGCGGCGATCGCGCTCTACGAGCGGCACGGCTGGCGGCCCGCCGGCACCGAACAGCAGGACTGGGGCGGCCCGGCACCGGTCACCGTCCGGTTCTACGAAGCACCCGCGCTCCCGCTCCGGACGGACGGCTGACCCGGCTCGGCAGGGCGAAGGAGGCCGCGCGGGGCGGTTTTTCGTACCGGGCGGCGGGTGTGGGATGCGTGCGGTGGGTTACCCCGGAGGCAAGTACGGCGGTCGAGGGCGTGCGGGAGCGCACGCACGGCGCGCAGGGCGAACTGTGTTTCGCCAAAGGTGTTTACGGGTCAGGGGGCCGGGCACGCGACTAACCGTGCTTCGGACCGGAGGCACGCCCGTGGAAGTCGCATGACTCCTGTGTCGGGCGCGCCTGACCGGTCGTGCTTCCGCGGGTTCGACGGACTCTGAAGTCGACGGATCAGGGAGCCCAGACCATGCCCATGACACCCCAGGTCGAAGAAGCGCGTACCCCGATAGAACCCACCTCCGAGCAGCGCAGCACCCGTCGGCGGAGCGAACAGGCGCCGAGCAGGCCGCCCGGCAAGCCGGGCCGCCGCACGAAGCAGCGCCGCGTCTCCGCGAACAAGCCCCCGCCCCCGCCCGCACCCCGTCAGCGCGGTCGCCACTCCCATCACGACGCGCCCGACACCGCGGGGGACTTCCGGCGGCTGGTCGCGCTGCCGGCCGGCCCCGAGCGTGACGAGCTGCGGCAGAGCGTGGTCTGTGCCTGGCTCCCGATGTCCGAACGGCTCGCGCTGCGGTTCCGCAACCGCGGTGAGGCCGCCGAGGACCTCCAGCAGGTCGCGGCGCTCGGCCTGGTGAAGGCCGTGGACCGGTACGACCCCGACCGCGGCTGCGCCTTCGAGAGCTTCGCCGTGCCGACGATCGTGGGCGAGGTCAAGCGCCACTTCCGCGACCACATGTGGGGGCTGCACGTACCCCGTCGGGTGCAGGAGCTGCGCAACCGCGTCCGTGCCGCACGGCAGGAGCTGACCCGCAGCGTGGACGACCGCGGGCCCACCCCCGAGGAGATCGCCGAGCACACCGGCATGTCCCTGGAGGAGGTGCTGCTCGGCAGCCAGGCGCTGGACAGCTTCACCACGCTGTCGCTGGACGCGGAGCTGCCCGGTGCCGACGACGGCTACTCGCTGGCGGACACGCTCGGCTCGTCCGAGTCCGGCTTCGACCTCGTGCTGGCACGTGAGGCGGTCAAGCCGAAGCTGCGCAAACTGCCCGAGCGCGAGCGGGAGATCCTCTACATGCGGTTCTTCTGCGACATGACGCAGAGCCGGATCGCCGACCGGCTGGGCATCTCCCAGATGCACGTCTCGCGCATCATCAGCCGGACCTGCCGGCGCCTCGCCGACCAGGTCGGCGCCCGCCAGGGTGAGTACGCGGCGTCCTGACCGCAGGGCCGGGCCCGGTGCTCAGGGCCGGCTGTCGCGCAGTGCCAGCCCGAGGTGGCGCGACAGCCGGTCCACGGCACCGGCCTCGGCGAGACTGAACGCGCGTCGGGTCCCCGTACGGAAGAGCGTGAGCACACCCCGTACGGGGCCGCCCGGCTCGCGCAGCGGCACGCACAGCAACGACGTGACGGCGGCGCGCGCCAGCAGCGGCGCGCCCGCAGCGTCGTGCCCGAAGGCCGCCAGGTCGTCCGGCCGCACCTGGACGGCCGAACTGCCGGTACGGGCGGTGTCCTCGGCGAGCGGGCAGCCGGCCGGGTCCTGTCCGGCCAGGGCCGCCGCGAGGTCGTCGCTGTCCTCGGGGCCGAGCACCAGCGACCGGCGCAGCGCACCGGGCGCGTGCCCGTCCCGTGCGGCCTCTGCCCCGGGGGCCTCCTGGTCCAGGACCACCCAGTCGGCGAACCGCCCGTGCAGCTCCCGCAGGGCCCGCTCCACCGCGGCCGGCGGCCGCTCGCCGTCCGGCGTCGCGTCCCCCGGCGGGCCGGACAGCAGCGCCGTGGTCGTGTCGTCCAGCAGGTCCATCAGTTCCGCGCCCTGCGTGACCTCCGCGAGGTGCGCACGGGAGAGCGGGCGGGGCGGGTCGGGCACCTGCCGGGCCGACGGCGCGGCGCGCTGCGCGGGCGGCGCCGGGGTGCTCCCGCGCTGCCGTGCCGCGCGGTTCTCCCGCTGTTCGTCCTCGCGTTCCGTGCCGTTGACCGACGGCGGGTCGTACGCGGGCGCGGCGCCGCCGGTGTGGAAGACGGTGAGGACGGCGTTGCCCGGCTCCTGCGGCGGGCGCAGCGCCGTCATCGTCGCCCGCAGCGGCTCCCCGGGCCCGTCCGGCGTACGGAGCAGCCGGACGACCATGCTGCGGTCGCCCTCGTTGCGGGCCACCGCGGCGACCTGGGACCGGAAGGCGGCCCGCACCTCGGGGGCCAGCGAGCCGGTGAGCGGGCGCCCGGTGGCGTACCCCGCGCGCATCCCGAAGAGGATCGTGCCCGCGAAGTTCAGCCGCCGTACGACCGTGTCCGGGTCGAGCAACGCGACGACGCACGGCGTCCGCTGGAACAGCGCGCGCAGCAGCTGCTGCTCCTCCGTCCCCGCCCGCGAGTGGTTGTTCCGCTCGGCCCCCGCCAGCCCTTCGTATCGCGGCAGCAGCACGTCGACGACGTGCTGCAGCTCGAAGAGCGCAGCGTCCAGCGTCGGCTGCTGTTCCTGCGACGGGAGCGTGCGCGCGCTCCGCAGTTCTTCGACCCGCTTGCGGAAGTCGGCGAGCTCTCCGCCGGCTGATTGCTCTACCCCGGCCATGCCCACACCGTATCCGGACCGGCCGGTACCGGCCCCGCCCGTAACCCATCACGTCCGGAAGACCCCCCTTCCGTTCGGAGAAGCAGCAGGTCGTGGGCGCGCGACGGGGCATGGAGAAAGGGCGGTGCCGGGCCGGAACCGGCCCTGGCGCGGCGCATACGAGAGGCGCGCGTGGCGGATGGGCCGGAGCCCGGTGAACTGCGTTCGAACGACGGGATACCGGCGTTTTCCGCGCCCGCGTGCCGGGCATTCGAGTCCCTACGGGCAGGGCCCCCGACATATGCGGGGACGGCCGCGGCGCTCCGCCGTGACGCCCGCCCGACGCACCGACCGAGGGAATGACTGGACATGGTGACCCACACCCTCTGCCCGGTGGACGAACCCGGCGACTCCCAGGGCTCGTCCGCCCGGAGCCTCGCGAACCTCGCGGACGTGGCCGCGCGATGCACCCCGGACAGCTGCGGCGCCACGGCCACCGTCACGACCGGCGAAGCGGCCGACGATCCGCCCGCCGCCGTCACCCACCCCGACCTGTCCACTCTGGTCAGCGTCCAGTGGGAGACCGGCGAAGGGCCCATCCGGGCGGCCCTCGCCTCCGGACACCCCGTCAGCTCCGACGATCTGCTGCACGAGGACCGCTGGCCCGCGTACCGCACGGAGGCCCTGGAGGCCGGCGTACGCTCCAGCACCACGCTGCCGTACCTCCGCGACGGACTGGCGGTCACCGTCACCGTCTACGGCTTCCGGCCCGGCCTCTCCGTCGAGCCCGGCGACTGCGCGGCAGCGGCGCTCGGCGACCTCGCCGCCACCGGGCTCGCCCGCGACCGCAACTACCGACGGGCGCTGGCCGAGGTCGGCCGGCTGGACGCGGCGCTGCGCTCCCGCCCGGTCATCGACCAGGCCTGCGGCATCATGATGTACGTGCTGGGCTGTGACGCGGGCGACGCGTTCGACATGCTGCGCCGGCTCTCCCAGCGGACCAACCGCAAGCTGCACGACCTCGCCGTCGCCGTCGTCCGGACCCGCGGCCGCGGCCTGGAGCGGGAGCTGCGCGTGCTGCGCGAGGGGAACGGCCGGCGCTGACGGCGGCCCGGGGCCCGGGCGGTGACGTGTCCTCCCGCCCGGCACCTCCCCGATCTGCGAGGGTGGTCGCGGCCCGTGCACCGCGCGGGCCCACGACCTGCCGTGGAGAGTGGAGGTACGGATGCAGCCGAGCGCCCCGGAGCCGCACCCGGATCCGGATCCGCCCATGGGACTGCCCGTCCTCCCGGAGCTGGCCGCGCACCTCGCTGCGGCGGCCGACCGCACCGCGCCCGAACCGCCCGGCGGCGCCCGGCCGCTGCGCACCGCCGCCTGCGGCTACTTCGAGCGCCGCGGCCTGGTGACCACCGAGGACCGCGTACTGGCCGGGCCCGGCGCGCCCGCCCTGCTGCTCGGGCTGCTCGCCGCGGCCGGCGGCGACATCGTCGTGCCCCGCCCGTGCGCCGCGTGGTACACGCCGCAGGCCCGGCTGCTGGGCCGTGCCGTGCACCCGGCGCCGGCACCGGCCGAGTCCGGCGGCGTACCGGACCCGTTCACGCTCCTGGAGGCCGTGCACCGGGCGCGGGACGCCGGCGGCGAACCGAAGGTGCTGCTGCTGTCCGTCGCCGACGACCCCACCGGCACCTGCCCGCCGCCCGAGCAGCTGCACGAGGTGTGCGAGGCGGCGGCCGGCGAAGGACTGTGGATCGTCAGCGACGAGACCCGCCGCGACCTGCTGCACGACCCGCACGACACGGTGGTGCTCAGCCCCGCCGAGATGCTGCCCGGCAGCGTCGTCGTCCTCGCCGACCTGCGGGTCACGCTCGTGCCGGCCTCCTGGCCCGCCGCGCTCGCCCGCTTCCCCGCCACCGGCCCCGGCGAGGCCCTGTGCGCCGCGGCGCTCGCCGCGCTGTCCGGGCTCGCGACGCCGCTGCCGGGCCCGCTCGCCGCCGCCGTCGGCCACGCGCTCACCGAGCCGGCCACCGTACGGGAGCGGACCGCGGCGGCGGCCCGGCTGCACGGCCGGCTCGCCGCCGGACTGCACCGCACGCTCACCGGCGCCGGCGCCGTGTGCCGCCCGCCGCACGCCGGCAACCACCTCTACGCCGACCTCGAAGCGCTGCGGCCCGCGTTCGCCGCCCGCGGCGTGACCGGACCGGCCGCACTGGAGCAGGTGCTGGCTCCGTGGGCGGCCCGCGGCGGCCACCGCTTCGGCGACGACCCCAAGGCGCTGCGCGTCCGGCTGAGCACCGAGGCACTGTTCGACCCGGACGCGGACCGCCGCCGGCGCCTCCTGGCCGCCCCCGACCCGCTCCAAGTTCCGTCCGTAGAGGCATCGTTGCGAGAACTGGACGCCGTACTGAGATCGGGCGGCCCCGCGGCCGGTGCGTGACGGGGCCTCAGGGCGTGCGGTCGTGCGGCCTGCGGATCCGGCGCCAGGCGGCCGGTGCCGCGCTGAGCAGGACCGTCAGGCCCACCGCCGCGGCCACGCCCTGCCACGGTTCGCTGAAGAGCGAGCCGCCCAGGATGCCGATGAGCTGGTACGTCGCCGCCCAGGCCAGGCAGGCCGGCAGGTCGCCGCGGGCGAACCAGCGGACCGGCTGCTTCGCCAGCAGGCAGGCCAGCATGACGGGGATGCGCCCGGCCGGCACGAGCCGGGACAGCACGAGCACCTGGACGCCGTGCTCCTCCAGCCGCGCCCGCGCCTGCGCCAGCCGCTCCGGCGCCGACCGTTCGCGCAGCCGCTCCAGCCAGCGCGAGCCGTTCTTCGACCGCACCCCGCGCGCGCCCAGCCAGTACAGCCCGAGGTCGCCGAGGAACGCGGCGGCCGACGCGGTGAGGAAGACCAGCAGCAGTGAGAACGGCGCGGTGTGGTGGAAGGCGACCGCCGCCGCGGAACTGACCAGGGCGCCCGTCGGGACCACCGGGACCAGTGAGCCGAGGACCACCAGGACGAAGAGGGAGGGGTAGCCGGCCGCCTGCTGGGTGGTCTCCGGCGGTACGACGGCCGCCAGCCGGTCCATCAACTGCGGTGCCTGGGAAGCGAGTTCGGCCAGGGGTTCGGACGCCCGGTACGTGTTCACCGGCCCGCCGCCAGCCGCGCGGAACCGCCGTGCTCCAGCTGATGCACCGTCACCTCGGGCGCCAGCAGCGCCGACTGCCGGACGAACTCCTGTCCGGGTGCGTGGAATTCGTGCGGCCGCACCGCGTCCATGCCGATCGGCCAGTACGTGCCGTAGTGCACCGGCACCGCGTCGCGCGGCGCGAGCCGGGCCGCCGCCACCGCCGCACGGTGCGCGTCCAGGTGCCCGTGACCGAGGAACGGGCCCCAGCCGCCCACCGGCAGCAGCGCCACGTCGCACGTCCCGACCTCGTCAGCCATGTCGTCGAAGAGCCCGGTGTCCCCCGCGAAGTACGTCGTGGCCGTGCCCCGGACCACATAGCCGAGCGCCGGCACGCGGTGCGGTCCGTACGGCAGCCGCCGTCCGTCGTGCGCGGCGCGCACCGCCCGCACGGTCAGTGCGCCGACCGCCGTCTCCTCGCCCGCTTCGAGCTCGGTGAGGGGCAGCTCACCGGCGGCCGCGGTGCGGCGGAGCCCCGGCAGCGCGGCCGGTGCGCCGCGCGGCACGATCAGCCGGGTGCCGGGCGCGAGCCGGGCGAGCGAGGGGAGGTGGAGATGGTCGGAGTGCAGGTGGGAGATGAGCACGGCGTCGGCCACCGCGGCGCGGCCGTCGGGGACGGGGCCGCGCCGGCGCCGCAGGTGCGCCAGGCGCCGGACGAAGAGCGGATCGGTCAGCAGCCGGACGCCGGAGTCCTCGACCGTCGCGGTGGCATGTCCCCACCAGGTGACCTCCACCGGCACCGAAGACCTCCTCGCCTCGTCCGCCCGTACCCGTTCCGTCCGCTCCTCCGAGCGTAGCTCTCACCCCGCCCGGCGCTCCGCGTCAGGGGCGTCGATGACGTACACCCGGACCGCCCGGCCGCAGGTCGGGTCGACCGTCTCGCGGTCCGGGCGCATGCCCAGCTTCCGCATGATCCGCTCGGAGGCGTCGTTGCCGCGCTGCGCGATGCTGATGATCCGTTCCAGCCCGCGCTCGCGGAAGCCGTAGTCCAGCGCGGCCCGCGCCGCCTCCGTGGCGATGCCCCGGCCCCAGTACGGCTGCCCCAGCCGCCAGCCGATCTCCACGGCGGGCAGCACCTGAGGCAGGAAGTGCGGTACGGACAGGCCGGTGAACCCCGCGAGCTCCCCCGAGTCCCGCAGCTCCACCGCGAAGAGTCCGAAGCCCTCGATGTCCCACTCCTGTTCCCAGGAGGAGATGCCGGAGGCGGTCTGCGTCAGGCTGCGCGTCGCGCCGCTCCCGATCCAGCGCATCACTTCGGGATCGGCGTTCACGGTCGCCATCGGCTGGAGGTCCCCGGGGAGCCAGCGGCGCAGCACGAGCCGCTGCGTATGCAAAGTGATCACGCTTCATCCTGCCAAATCATGTCCATGGGACCGCCGGCGGAGCGATTCCCGAGGACCGCCCCCGGCTGCCGTCACCGTCCTCATGCCCGATGCGCACGTGTGACGTAACGCCACGATCCGGCCCCTCGTGCCGGTGTGGCACGCTGAGGCGCGTACCGGACACCCGTACCGGGACATCGGTGAGGAAAGGTGAGTGCGGAGTGCGGCGACCCCGATGGCGGAGCGCGGGCGGTGCCCTGCTGCGAGTGATCGCGGTCTGGGCGGTCTCAACCGTCGCCATGCTCGCGCTGGCCGGTGCGCTGCCCGACTTCCGGCTCCAGTCCGCCGACGGCGACAGCGCCACCCGCATCGCGGTCACCGCCGCGCTCGCCGCCGGGGCCTACGGCCTGCTCGGCGCCCTGGTGTGGCCGGTGCTCGTCCGCACCCTGCTGCTGGTGCCCGCGCTCGTGCTCGGCCTGCTGGTCTTCGCGCTCAACGGCTCGCTGCTGCTGATCGCGCTCTGGCTGGTCCCCGACGGGCGCGGTGCCGCCTCCCCGGAGACCGCGGTGGTGGTCGCGGCCGTGATGTCGGCGGTCTCCTCCGCGACCGGTGCGGCCCTCGCGGTCGGCGACGACGACGCCTACCGCCGGCGGCTGGCCCGGCTCGCGCTGCGGCGCCGCAGCACGGTGGTGCAGGACCCGGCGGGCGCCCCGCCCGGCACGGTCTTCCTCCAGCTCGACGGCGTCGGGCACGACGTGCTCGCCGACGCGCTGGCCGGCCCCGACCCGCTCATGCCCACCGTCGCGGCCTGGGCCGGCACGACCCACACGCTCACCCCCTGGCGCACCGACTGGTCCAGTCAGACCGGTGCCAGCCAGCTCGGCATCCTGCACGGCACCAACCACGACCTGCCCGCCTTCCGCTGGTACGAGAAGGACACCGGCGAGGTCGTCGTCAGCAACCGCCCGACCAGCGCCGCCGAGCTGCAGCGCCGCGCCATGGCCAGGACCGGCGACGGCGGCCTGCTCAGCGTGGACGGCGCCAGCCGCGGCAATCTCTTCAGCGGCGGCGCGGCGCAGCTCGCGCTGGTGCTCTCGGTCGCCGCCCGGCGCGGCCGGTACAACCGCTCGCGGGCCGGCTACTTCGCCTACTTCTCCGACCCGGCGAACGCCACCCGCACCGCCGCCTCCTTCGTCGTCGAGGTCTTCCGCGAGATCGGCCAGGCGCTGCGGGCCCGCTTCCGCGGGACCGGCCCCCGGGTCAAGCGCGGCGGCCTCTACCCCTTCGTACGGGCCTTCGCGACCGTCGTGGAGCGGGACGTGGTGGTCGCCGCGGTGATCGGCGACATGCTCGTGGGCCGTACCGCGGTCTACGCCGACCTGGTCGCGTACGACGAGGTCGCGCACCACTCGGGGCCGGCGAGCCGGGACGCCCGGCTGGTGCTGGAACGCCTGGACCGCTCGCTCGCGCTGATCGCCAAGGTCGCCCGGCACGCGCCGCGTCCGTACCGCATCGTGCTCCTCTCCGACCACGGCCAGAGCCCCGGCGAGACCTTCGCCGGACGGTACGGGCTGACGCTGGAGGACCTGGTGCGGGCCGGCTGCGGGCTGCCCGTGCCGCGGCGGGCGCGCCGCAGCCCCACCGGCGCCGAGGCCAGGAACACCGCGCGCGCCGCGCTGCGCCGCCCCGAGGAGGAGCCGGAGGAGACCACGCGGCGGGCCCGGCGGGCGGCCGAGCCGATCGTGCTGGCCTCCGGCAACCTCGGCCTGGTCTCCTTCCCGTCGATAGCGGGCCGGGCGACCCGCGAGCAGATCGACCGGCGCAACCCGGCGCTGCTGAGCACGCTGGCCGAGCACCCCGGCATCGGCTTCCTGCTCGTCCGGTCCGAGGAGCACGGCGCGGTGGTGCTCGGGCCGCGCGGCGGCGCCCACCATCTCGACAGCGGGCTGGTGACCGGCGAGGACCCGCTGGCGCCGTTCGGGCCGGGCGCCGCGGACGCCGTACGCCGCACCGACGGCTTCCCGCACGTCGCCGACATCATGATCAACTCCTGCTGCGATCCGGAGACGGGTGAGGTGCACGCCTTCGAGGAGCAGATCGGCTCGCACGGCGGGCTCGGCGGGCCGCAGTCCCACCCCTTCCTCCTCTGGCCCGAGGGGCTCACGCCGCCCGTGGGGGAGGGCACGGAACTGGTCGGCGCCGAGCGGGTCCACTACGTCTTCCGGCGCTGGCTGACCGAGGGCGGCGGCCCGGCGGTACCGGTCGGGGAGCCGCCGGCCAGCGGGGAACCGCCCGCGGAGGAGCGCCCTGTCGGCGACGGTTCCCGGCCCGCCGTGAACGAAATCCGGCCACGAGGCGCGGTGCCCGAAGGTTTTTCGCCCGGCCGGGGCGGCCCACAGGAGGAACAGCGCTGATTTTGAGGCGGCCTCCGGGGTCCCGGACGATGGTGGGGCGCCCGCGGCCGTCCGGCCGGGCGCGGCGCGCCCGGTGCCCGACACTGGCCCGGTGCGCAGGGCGTCCGGCGATCCTCGGGCGCAGAGCACAAGAGAGAGCCACCACGCGCCATGCACGACCGGCACACCCGCCGCTTCGGTCTGGGGACCGCCACCGCCCTGGTGATGGGCAACATCATCGGGGGCGGCATCTTCCTGCTCCCCGCCTCGGTCGCCCCCTTCGGGACCGTCAGCCTCGTCGCCTTCGGCGTCCTGACCCTGGGCGCCATCGCACTCGCCCTGGTCTTCGGGCGGCTGGCGCAGCGTCATCCCGACACCGGCGGCCCGTACGTCTACGCCCGTGAGGCGTTCGGCGACTTCGCCGGCTTCCTGTCCGCCTGGTCGTACTGGACCATGGCCTGGGTCAGCAACGCGGCGCTCGCCGTCGCGGCCGTCGGGTACGTCCATGTGCTCTTCCCCGGCCACGCCTCCACGGGCCTGGACCTGACCGTCGCACTGGCCGCGCTCTGGCTCCCGGCGATCTCCAACTTCGCCGGTACCCGCTACGTCGGCGCGGTCCAGCTGATCGCCACCGTCCTGAAGTTCATCCCCCTCCTCTTCATCGCGATCGCGGGGCTGTTCTTCTTCGACGCGGACAACCTCGGCTCGTTCAACGCGGGCGGCGGCAGCGCGCTGGGCGGCCTGTCCGCGGCGGCGGCCTTCCTCCTCTACAGCTACCTCGGCCTGGAGTCCGCCGCGATGAGCGCCGGCGAGGTGCGCAACCCGCAGCGGAACGTCGGCCGGGCCACCGTCCTCGGCGTCGTCGGCGCCGCGGTCGTCTACCTCCTCGGCACGGTCTCCGTCTTCGGCACCGTCCCGCACGACAAGCTGGTCGACTCCAAGGCGCCGTTCTCCGACGCCATCAACGTGATGTTCGGCGGCCACTGGGGCGGCATGCTGGTCGCCGCCGCCGCGGTGATCTCCATCGTCGGCGCGCTGAACGGCTGGACGCTGATGAGCGCCCAGTCCCCGTACGCCGCCGCGCGGGACGGCCTCTTCCCGGCCGCCTTCCAGAAGAAGCGGCGCGGCGTGCCGACCTTCGGCGTGCTCGCCTCGGCGATCCTGGCCAGCGCGCTGACCGTGGTCAACTACGTCTCCGGCGCCGGCGGCGTCTTCGAGATCCTCGTCCTGATCACCACCTTCTCGGCCACCGTCCCCTACCTCCTCGCCGCCGCCGCGCAGATCTACTACCTGCTCACCGGGCGCCGCGACGAGGTGCGTCCAGGGCGCTTCGCCCGCGACCTGATCCTCGCGCTGGTCGCCTTCGGCTTCACCTTCTGGCTGGTGGCCGGCGCCGGGTACGCGGCGATCTACCAGGGCGTGCTGTTCCTCTTCGCCGGCATCCTGGTCTACGCGTGGATGCGGGCGCGGCGCACCGTACGCGAGCGGGAGACCGCCGAGGCGGGACTCCCGGCGGAGGCGGCCGACGCCCCGAAGCACGAGGAACCGGCGGCCTGACGCCCCACGGGGGCCCGGACGATCACTCTTCGGTCGCCCGCCCGGCGGCCGCGGGGTCCGTGATAGATCTCCGGTGGAAGCCGCACACCGCCAGGTGGCAGCCGTACACCGAAGGAGAGCCCGATGCCCGCCCGTTCCCTCGCCACCGCGCCGATCCTCGTCCTCAACGGCCCGAACCTGAACCTCCTCGGACAGCGGCAGCCGGAGATCTACGGCTCCGACACCCTCGCCGACGTGGAGGCGCTGTGCGCCAAGACCGCGGAGGCGCACGGCGGCACCGTGGACTGCCGGCAGTCCAACCACGAGGGCGAGCTCGTCGACTGGATCCACGAGGCCCGCACCGCGCACGCCGGCATCGTGATCAACCCGGCCGCCTACTCCCATACCTCGGTCGCGATCCTCGACGCCCTCAACACCTGCGACGGCCTGCCCGTCATCGAGGTGCACATCTCCAACATCCATCACCGCGAGGAGTTCCGGCACCACTCCTACGTCTCGCACCGCGCCGACGGCGTCATCGCGGGCTGCGGCGTCCAGGGCTACGCCTTCGCGGTCGAGCGGGTGGCCGCGCTGGTCGCCGCGCGTCAGGAGGGCTGACCGCCCGCACCCCGCCGGAGTCGCACATTGGCGCGAAAGCGGGTTCGGCGTGCGAGGGTGGGTGGAAAAGCTGGAACGCAGATACCGGGCGACGGCCGAGAGGCGGTACGACATGAACGGTCAGGTGGATCCGCTCACCGACAAGGAGATCGAGGACCGGCTGGCGGAGCTGCCGGGCTGGTCGGTGGCCGAGGACCGGCTCACCCGCACGTACCGCTTCGACAGCCACCTCCCGGCTGCCGCGATGGTCGTGCACGTGGCCCAGCTCCAGGAGGAACTGGACCACCACTCCGAGCAGACCCTCGGCTACAACACCCTCGCCATCGCGGTGAACACGCACAGCGCCGGCGGCCGCATCACCGAGCGGGACTTCGCCCTCGCACAGCGGATCGAAGCCGTCGCAGCGGGCCACGGGGCGCACTGATCCTGCCCCGCGCGAGCTGCGGCGCCGCCCGCGTCAGCTCGGCGTTGAACTGCGCGCCGGTCAGCAGGGAGAGGTGGGAGAACCACAGCCAGATGAGGAACACCACCGGTCCCGCCAGCGAGCCGTACAGCCGGCTGAACGTGCCTGCGTACGACGCGTAGAGGGCGAAGCCCGCCGAGGAGACCAGCCAGAGCAGTACCGCGAGGACGCCGCCGGGCACCCCGCGCCGCACCCCGCGCGAGGCCGCCGGTCCCGACCGGAAGAGGACCAGCACCAGCACGGTCGCCAGGCACAGCAGGAACGGCCACTTGACCACGTTCCAGGTCGCCTCGGCGGCCCGGCCCAGGCCCACGGCCCGCCCCAGCGCACGCGCCAGCGGCCCGCTGGCCAGCAGCGCCACCGCACTGCCGATCAGCGAGGCCAGCAGCACCAGCGCGGTGCCGAGGATGCGCGGCGCCTTCCGCCACGGCGGCCGGTCGTCCTTGACCCGGTGCATGGCGTGCAGCGCCCGCCGGAACACCGCGAGATAGCTGCACGAGGACCACACGGCGCTCACCGTCGCACCGCCCACCAGCAGCCAGGCGGCGGTCCGCTGGTGGGCCATCGAGACCAGCGCGCGGTGCAGCGTGTCACCGGACTGGGCCGGGGCGAGCGAGCTGATGTGCGCGATCAGCTGCCCGGTCGCGGGCGGATCGGCCAGGCCGATCAGCGACACCGTGATGATCATGGCCGGCAGCAGCGCCAGCACGGAGTAGTACGTCAGGCTCGCGGCCCAGTCCGTCAGGTCGTCGTTCCACACGGACACCGGCGTACGGCGCAGGGCGGTGCGCCACTGGCGCCAGGACGGCAGCGAGCGCCCCGCCACCGTGCCCGGTCCGGCCCGCTCCGGCGTCTGCTGCCCGGGCACCCGGCGCTCATCGCCGACCTCCATCGCGCTGGTCTTCCTCTCCGTACGGACCGATCTGTTCCGGCCAGGCCCCCATCCTGCCCCGTTCTGGCGGTTCTCCGTACCGCGCGGGGGCCGCGATGCCGGGCGAAGGATCGGATAATGGGCGTAATCGGAGCGCTTTGTGCGTGCCGTACCGCGACATCGGCGGCCAGGCGTGTCCCAATGGGCCCCGGGGCAGTGATGCCTGGCACGGATGTTCCGAGGTACGGACGGAGAGGAGCGGACGGGTGCCCGAACCCGGCGATGGCCTCCTGGCCGCACGGGCCGCGGAGGGGGACGAGGGGGCGTTCGAGGTGCTCGTACGGCGGCACGGCCCGTCGCTGCTGCGCCTGGCGACCCGTCTCCTGGGCAGCAGGGCCGACGCGGAGGACGCCGTGCAGGACGCGTTCGTCAACGCCTGGCGCCGGATGCCCGGGTTCCGCGGCGATGCCTCGTTCTCGACGTGGATGTACCGCATCGTCACCAACCGCTGCCTGAACATCCTGCGGGCCCGCCGCCCCACCCAGGACCTCGGCTCGGTCCCCGAGCCGCCCGCGCCCGAGCACGCCTCGTCGCCCGTCCGCGCCGCCGAGTCGCACGCGGCCGTGGAAGCGCTGGGCGACGCCATGCGGGGACTCACCCCCGAACAGCGCGCCTGCTGGGTCCTGCGCGAACTCCAGGGGCTGCCCTACGACGAGATCGCCGAGATCGTCGGCAGCACGCACCAGGCGGTACGCGGCCGGGTTTTCCGGGCCCGCCGCCATCTGACGGAGGCGATGAGCTCATGGCGGTAGGCGAGGCGTACGAAGAGGATCCGGCGCTGCCCTGCGGCCGCACGCTCTCGGAGGTCTGGGAGGCGGCCGAGGAGTCGCCGGACGACCCGCACACGGCCGGGTGCCCGCACTGCCAGGAGGCCCTGGCGCAGCTCGGCGTGCTGGACGACTACGTACGGGAGGCCCGGACCGGCGCCGCCGACGAGGCCGCCGAAG
Organism: Streptomyces sp. NPDC047117; assembly: GCF_040643545.1. Taxonomy (NCBI): domain Bacteria; kingdom Bacillati; phylum Actinomycetota; class Actinomycetes; order Kitasatosporales; family Streptomycetaceae; genus Streptomyces; species Streptomyces sp. NPDC047117. Next base: position 78,223 of record NZ_JBEYUN010000028.1, read on the forward strand.
CGGCGGACGCGGCGGCCGCCGAGCGGCTCACGGCACGGGTGATGGACCTGGTCAGAACCGAGCTGCGGCCCGGCCGCACCCTGCCGCTGGGCGAGCCCGCGGACGACGCCTGGATCACCGAGGCGGCGGCCGCGAAGGCGTTCCGCGCGGCGGCCGAGACACTGCCCGCGGTCCACGCCGGAAGCTGCCGGGTGACCCTGACGGCGCCCGAGGGCCCGATGACGGTGAGCATGGAGGTCGCGGCGGGCCTGCGGTGGGAGCTGCCGGACCTGGCGGAACAGGTGCGCCGGCGGGTGCGCGCGGCGGCGGACGAGGCGGTCGGCCTGACCGTCTCCGCGGTCGACGTCGCGGTCGTCGACCTCATCGACGAGTCGGAGGAGCCGGCATGAGCGGTGCACAGCAGGCGGAGGGCCGGGGGAGGACCGACCGGGAACTGCGCGCACTCCTCCAGCGGACCGCCGCCGAGGCCGTGCGCAACACCCCCGGGGTGGCCTACCTCCGCCCCGGCCTGGGCGACCTGGTGCGCGGCGCGGTACCGCTGCTCGCCGCCGCCGACGAGCAGCGCGTCGCGGGTGTACGCGCCGAGCCGGACGATTCGGGCCGGTGGCGCCTGCGCATCCACCTCGCCGTACGCCGCGGCCACCGGGCGCTGGACGTCACCCGCGCGGTACGCGCCGAGGTGACGGCCGCGGTCCACCGCGCGTGTGCGCCGGACGGCCCCGAAGGCCACGGCATCGCGGGGCTCACGGTCACGGTGACGGTCACGGACCTGGCCTGACCGGCGCGCGTCCCTGCCGGCTCCGGGGTGCCGCCACCGCGCCGCCGAGGTGGTTGCTCTCCGGTGCGCCGTGCCGGAGGCTCGGCCCATGACCGATACTCCGCACCACCACTCGCACGGCCACGGCCACGGCCACGGCCATGGTCACGGCCACGGACACGGCCACGACGACACGCACGTCGACTGGGACGAGCACGCCCCGGTACTGGAGCGCCAGGCCGAGATCGCCACGCCGATGTACGAACAGGCCGCCGACTGGCTGCGCACGCTTCTGGGCGGTACGGAGGAACACGCGTCCGGGACGGTGCCGGTCCGCCGCCTCTGGGACGTCGGCTCGGGGCCCGGCGTCCTCACCTGCCTGCTGGCACGCGCCTTCCCCGAAGCCGAGGTGGTGGCGATCGATCCCGCGCCGGCGCTGCTGGCCCGGGTCCGCGACCGCGCCGCGCGGCTCGGGCTTTCCGACCGGGTGCGCACCCACGAGGCCGAGCTGCCCGGCGGCCTCGAAGGGCTCGGCAGTGCCGACCTCATCTGGACGAGCAAGGTGCTGCACCACGTGGGCGACCAGGCGGCAGCGGTCGCGCTGCTGGCCGGGCGGCTGCGGCCCGGCGGCGTGCTCGCGGTGGCCGAGGGCGGGCTGCCGGACCGGATGCTGCCGCGCGACATCGGTATCGGGCGGCCCGGTCTGCAGGCGCGGATGGACGCGGCACAGGAGGAGTGGTTCGCGCGGATGCGCGCCGACCTGCCGGGGCACCGCGACACGGCGGAGGACTGGCCCGCGATGCTGGCCGCCGCCGGGCTGCACGACACCGGCAGCCGGAGCTTCCTGCTCGACCTGCCGGCCCCGCTCACGGGCGACGCGCGTGACCACGTGGCGGACCGGCTGGCCGGCGCCGCCGAGAGGTACGCCGAGCTGCTGGACTCCTCCGACCGGGCGGTACTGGCACGCCTCACCGACCCCGCCGACGAGGCCGCCATCGCCCACCGCCCCGACGCCTTCCTGCTCTCGGCCCAAACGGTCCACGCGGGCCGAGCACAGTAACCGACACCGATTCTGACGCATCGTCAGTCATCGGCCCCTTCGTCGGTGGCTGTCGCGCCCTTCAAGGAGAAATCGGGAGGCACGGACGAGGGCTCGGGCGTCACCGGCGAGGGCCCGGGAGACATCGGGAACCACCCGAACTCCGGCTCGGGTTGCCGCGACGGCGTGTCCGCCCCGCCGTTCAGCCACAACGCCAGCCCGCCCCCTCCGACGACCAGTACGCCCCAGGCAATGACCAGCCACTTCTTCCCCCGCCGCGACACCCGTGCCCCCTCGTTCCGTCGATGGCCGTAGATCGTATGACAGTTCAGGCGAAGGGCGGCGCCGCGGGGTCCTGCGTCGCCGCTGTTCGAGTGGACCGCGCAGTGCGCCAGTTTTTCCGGATCGCCACCCGGTCAAGCAAGTGACGATCCGACTGAAGGAGAAGATGCTCATGCGCGTGCGTACAGCGGTCACCGCGACCGTGCTCTCGGCTCTCGTCGTCCTGGGTGCCGCGGGCGCCGCCGCGGCGGCACCTCCGCCCGAGACGGCCGGCGCCTCCGGCTCGCCGTCCGGTTCGTCGTCCGACTCCGAAGAGGACGACAAAGGCTCGCTCATCGACATCGGCGAGCTCCTCGTCCTGAGCCGGAACGGAGTCAACTACGCCTGACTCCTCAAGAACGACGGCGCCGCCGCCCACTGACCGTGGCCGGGCCGTCGTCGACGCGGATCACCTCTGCGCACAGCCGCGTACGGCCTGCGCGCAGAAGGCTTGTCCGACCCGTATCGCGGGCCGGTCCCAGCATTTAAAGTGCTTAATCGTGGAACTCAGGC